>NZ_MAWZ01000013.1:0-503384 GCF_001854685.1 Rhizobium sp. RSm-3
ATGAGACGATCTAAAACACCCATGACTGCCTCCAAAAGACAGTCTTGAATCTGATTTGCTCACCTTTGGGAATCCCAAGAGTCCACGACTCCTAGCCTACCGCCAGCGTCCAGAGCATTCCTGATATCGCACAGGCAAGCAGCGTCGTGATCACCGATGTCCTGAACCGGAAGATCGCGATGGCGGCGGCGGCCGACAGCGCCATTGCCGCCGGCACGGCCGATTGCAGCACGGGGATATCGAGCCGCAAGCCGCCAAGATGGACGATCGCGACCTCGGCAAACAGCGTGTGCAGGCCAAACCAGATGGCAAGATTGAGAATGACCCCGACAACCGCCGCCGTGATCGCCGACATCGCGCCGGCGAGCGCCACATTGCCGCGCAGTTTTTCGATGAAGGGCGCGCCGAGAAAGATCCAGAGGAAACAGGGCACGAAAGTCACCCAGGTCGTCAGGATTGCGGCAAGCGTGGCGGCCAGCATCGGATCGAGCGATCCGGGATTGCGATAGGCGCCCATGAAGCCGACGAACTGAAGGACCATGATCAGCGGTCCCGGCGTCGTCTCGGCCATCCCCAGACCATCGAGCATCTCGCCGGGTTTCAGCCAGCCGAACCGCTGTACGGCCTCCTGCGCGACATAGGCGAGCGCGGCATAGGCACCGCCGAAGGTGACGACCGCCATCTTGCTGAAGAACAGACCGATCTCGGTGAAAACGTCGTGTGCCCCGAAAGCTGCATAGAGGACGGCGACGGGCACGAGCCAGAGCGCAAGCAGCACCGCCGATATGCGCAGCGACCAGCCGAGATTGGGGCGCGCATGATCAGGGATGCCTTCGCCCAGCGCAGACTCGGCATCCGACAGCACCGAACCGCTTCCGGCCTTGTGCCCACCACCGGTTTGAAAGGCGGCCAACCCGAACCTGCCGCCGAGGAAGCCGGCGATGGCGGCGGCAAGCACGATCAGCGGGAAAGGCATATGGAAGAAGAAGATGGCGACGAAGGCGGCCGCCGCGATGGCAAGCATCACGTTATTTCTGAGCGCGCGGCTGCCGATGCGGATAACGGCCTGCACGACGACGGCAAGCACTGCCGCCTTCAGCCCGAAAAACAGACCGGCGACGATGCCGACGCTGCCATAGGCTGCGTAGATATAGCTGAGGCAGAGGATCGACAGGAATCCCGGCAGCACGAACAATATGCCGGCGACCAGACCGCCCAGCGTGCGGTGCATCAGCCAGCCGATATAGACGGCGAGCTGCTGCGCCTCGGGTCCAGGGAGCAGCATGCAATAGTTCAGCGCATGCAGAAAACGGTGCTCGCCGATCCATCGCTTCTCATCGACGACGATGCGGTGCATGACCGCGATCTGGCCGGCCGGGCCACCGAAGCTCAAGGCGGCGACGCGCAGCCACACCTTGAGGGCTTCGCCGAAGGAGACGCCGTGGTGATGACCCTCGCCCGCATGTCTCTCCATCATTTTACCCGCCGGGCCGTCGTCCATCATCTCGGCCATCTCATGCCCTCTTCTTCGGCGCGGGCCAGTTGTGGGTTTCCTCGGTCGCGTCCCGGCACCAGCGGAAGAAGGCATCATAGAGAAGCATTCCGGCCTCGAGTTGCTTCAAATCGTCGGAATACATCCGCGACAGGCCGAGCGAAGCGGCAAGCAAGCCCGACGCCTCAGGCGCGAGATCGAGCCTGGCGGTATCCGCCGCCCTGACGATCCGCGCCAAACGCTGAAGCGGTTCCAACGTCAGGCCGAACTCCGCGATCATTACGTCGAAGGTGCAGAGTTCGCCGCGATGGCTCCAGAACACCCCTTCGATATCGAAGGGAACCGCCCCGAAACGCTCGCCGACGGCTAAAACCTCCGGCGCCGGCACGAACAGGAAGACGGCGTTCGGATCGACGAAGCGCCGGATCAGCCAGGGGCAGGCGATGCGGTCGATCTTCGGCCGGGCCCGCGTCACCCAGACGGTGCGTCCCTCCGCGTCACGACGCGGCAGCTTTTCCGATGGCACCGCCGCTCCCCCGGCGATCCAGGCTTCGAAGCCGCCTTCGAGGCTTTCGGCGTTGATGCCGCTATGGCGCAGATAGGCCGCCACACCGTGGCTGAGCTTGCTGCCCTTCTGGCAGACCACCACGACGGCATCGGCATCGACGCTGCCCATCCAGGACGCGACCTCGGCATGGTCGCGCCGGATCGAGCCCGGAACCAGGCGCGGATCGAGTGCGAAGTCCTCTTCGGTCCGGACATCGATAATGAGAGGCGCCCCGGGGGTCCCGATGAGGCGGCTGAATTTGTCGGCGGAAATTTCAAGAAATGACGGCATAACGCGTCCCTCCGTTGATCGGCAATATTGGACGCGATTCTTCAGCATGGCGCCTCGTGGGGTGATCGCAACCCCAAGGCAAAACCATGCGCAAACAGACCCCATCGTGTCAAGACGGCGCTTGGATGGAACAGAGACGCACAGCCGATTCAGGCCGGTGCGGCCCGGAAACCCCTGATCTCAACCGCTTCCCGGCGCGCCCACGGAACAAAATGCGCACTTCGGCATTCTTCCTTCACCGAAAGAGGAGAAAGTACCATGACGTACGACCCCAATAATGCCAACGATCCGAACCGCCCGCTGAACCCAAATCTGGATCTGCGCACCACGCCGAGCGCGCGCAGCAATAATACGTGGGTTGTCTGGGTCGCTGCATTGGCCGTGATCGCTGTCGCTGCATTCGCCTATTCGCAGTGGAGCACCCCCGGCACATCCCCGGATACGACAGCCTCCACGACCCAATCAGAACCGGCTCCGGCACCGGTCAAGCCGATCGCCCCGACCGACAACAGCGCAACGCCCGCACCGGCACCAGCACCGGCCACTCCGCCGGCTGCCCCTGCCCAGCAGTAAGCGCGGCTCCGCGAGAGGAAGCCGGTCAATGCCGGCTTCCTTTTCTGCCGTAAGCTCTTGAACATCGTCAAATAGCAATTATATTAGAGATATCGAATTTGTCTCTGACGGCTGACCACGGAGGTACTGGCAGACGTTATCGAGACAGATTGAGGAAGGGTCGGTGCGAGTTTCGCCCGGCCTTTTTTCTTGATCTCATCATCGATGAACCGAAGTCGGCGTTTGGAATCCTGCGCGCCCTTTGATGGGTTATTATTTCGGGATCCGGTTATAGAAGGATTGGGGGTCGTACACGCATTCGTAGTCGAGAAGGCAAATCTTGCCGTTGGCATCCCTGATCCTCGCCGTGTCGTACTTGTCGCCGAGATTGCACCTGGCCGGCGGATAGCGAAAGCTGCGGCCGCCAAAACCCATGCGCACGAACACCGCTTTGTCTTTGCGGATGATCTGCGCAAGCTCCTCGCAACTATGATTCCTGGCGTTGACCTCCACCGCCTCGACGGCAAGGGCTGCGGACGGAAACAGCAGCGCAACTGCCAGAATAATGCTTTTCATGAAAACTCCTGAATATGGGAGGACGCTTTTGGCTGGACGGCCCAAGATCATCCCGCTCTATGGAAAATTATAGGGCGATGCGGGGTCGAAGACGCAGGCATAGTCGAGAATGCACTGCTTCCCCTGAGCATCGCGGAAACTCGTGCCGGTGCGCTTGTCGCCCATGCTGCATTGCGCCGGCGGATAGCGAAAACTACGGCCGCCGAAACCGACGCGGACGAAGACCTTCTTGTTCTGGCGGATAATCTCCGCAAGCTCGCTGCAGCTATACTCGCTTGCCTTGACTTCCTTCACCCCGGCGGCAAAGGCCGGCAACGGCAGAGACAAGGCGACAATTAGAATGATGCTTCTCATGGAACCCCCGGTTTATGAGAGGGAGATAGGGCGTGGTGGTCGATGCGACGAGCCTTGCTGACGATACGAACGACGCCGCCCTGGAAACCGCTCCCGTCCATGATGGGTTTTAGGACCCGTTTCCTTTCAGAGCTTCCACAAAACCGATCACGTCCCCGACCATGCTATCGCTCAAGATATCGTTGTGACCCACGCCATCATAAATCAACATCCGCTTGGGCTCGGGCGCGATGCGGTACAACGCCTGACCTGAAGAAAGCGGGATGCTGTCATCAAGCCGGCCGTGGAGGAACAACTTCGGTTGTTTTACTTTGCCTATGTTGAGGTCCGAGCGAAAGGGATCCTTGAGAAGAAGCTCGACCGGGAGGAACGGATAACGCGTCTGCGCAACCGACAGAACCGACAGGTACGGAGACACAAGAATGACGCCAACGGCGGGCCTCTTCCCAGCCGTGCTGACAGCGACGCCAGTGCCAAGCGACCGGCCCAGCACAACGATCCCGCTTCTGGCGCGTGCCGAAAGCCAGTCGAACGCCGCGATGCCGTCTGTCAGCAACCCCTGCTCACTGGGTGAACCGGTCGATCCCGGATAGCCGCGATAGGAAATCGCCAGCAATCCAATGCTCCGCGTGGCCAGCGCCTGTGCGAGAAACGCGTAATTGTCGACGCGGTCACCGTTTCCGAAAAAGAGCAGCACGCAGGGCTTGTCGCTGTCGCCCTGGCTGTACAGTCCCTGAAGCATCTCTCCGTCGGGCGTCTTGACGTGGACCGTCTCGCCCCAACTCGCGCGCTCCGGGGTAGGTGTGGCGCCGGCGCCGGGATAAAGCAGGGCTCGCTGAGAAAGATAGACGAGGCTTACGAGCGCCATGTAGGCGATGACCGCCATCAGCGGCAAGATCAGCAAATACCTTGTAGCGCTCACGACAGAATGTACCCGCCGGTTTGGCAATGCCCGGAATCTTTGCAGCGACCGCGACCCGTTCGGCGCGGTGCGCTCAGCCGAGCAGCAAATATATGCACAAAGCGTTGCCAGAGAGAAGAGGGTCGGCCCGACGATCGTCCTCAACGAAATCCCGACGTCCCTGCCATAAAAGCTGATGCCGTGTTCGCCAGCATGTCCAGGGGCCACGCACCGATTCGAATATCACGCTGGGTGAAGGTGTTGCCGCAGTGGTCGGCGGCACGGTGCGCGCCGTTGGCACCGTCGCAGGCACGGCCGTTGCCGCACTGTTGACCGTGATCGAGCAGCCGGTGCCGCCGAAGCGGCCGGCCAATGTCGGCGACCCCCCTCCCAACATCCGGATTCTAAGCCGCTTGCACAATGAGCGGACGCTTTTACGACGGCATTTACGGGCCGCAACACGGGCGTTTACCGTAACGTACTTCCGCAAGCGCACGTTAGAGAGAAGTGTCTTCCAGTCGACTAACCACGATCCAGTCCGGCATGGCTTTGCCTGCCGACACAAGGGAGAGCGCAATGTTGAACGACCTGAAAAGCTGGAGGGCGTGATGGGCACGAAACTCTCCGGGCGACTGCTGACGGTGACGGCCGCAGCCGTCCTCACGCTCACAGCAACAACCTTTCTCACCGCGGCCAAGGCGCAGCAAGCCGCACCCGCTGCGCCGGCGCCGGCCACAGAAGCTTCCACACCTCAAGACACGTCAAAACCCAACATCCTGGTGATCTTCGGCGACGACGTCGGCCAGACCAATATCAGCGCCTACTCATTCGGGGTGCTCGGCTACAAGACGCCGAACATCGACCGGATCGCCAAGGAAGGCCTGATGTTCACCGATTATTATGCGGAGAACAGTTGCACTGCCGGCCGCTCGACCTTCATCACCGGCCAGGTCTGCCTGCGCACCGGCCTCTGCAAGGTGGGCATCCCCGGCGCCACCGTCGGTCTGCAGTCGCGCGACATCACCATTGCCCAGGCGCTCAAACCGCTCGGCTACACGACCGGCCAATTCGGCAAGAACCATCTCGGCGATCGTGACGAATTCCTTCCGACCAAGCACGGCTTCGACGAATTCTATGGCAACCTCTATCATCTAAACGCCGAGGAAGAGCCGGAGCGGCCCTACTATCCGAAGGACGATCAAGAATTCGTTCGGACGAATTCGCCGCGCGGCGTGCTCAAGGCTTCGGCGGACGGAAAGATCGAGGACACCGGCGCGCTGAACCGCAAGCGCATGGAAACCATTGATGATGAAACCACGGAAGCCGCCGTCGATTTCATCAGCCGCCAGGCCAAGGCGGGCAAACCCTTCTTCACCTGGATGAACACAACCCGCATGCATGCCTTCACGCATATCCGCGAATCCATGCAGGGCCAGAGCGGCATGCCGGGCAATGATTATGCCGATGGCATGATCGAGCATGACGGAGATGTCGGCAAACTGCTGAAGGCGCTCGACGACCTGAAGATCGCCGACAATACGATCGTGGTCTATACGACCGACAACGGGCCGAACCAATGGTCCTGGCCGGATGCGGCGACCACGCCGTTCCGCAGCGAGAAAGACACGAACTGGGAAGGCGCGTTCCGAGTGCCGGCACTGGTTCGCTGGCCGGGACGCATCAAGCCTGGCGATATCTCGAACCAGATGGTGTCCGGACTGGACTGGTTCCCGACACTGCTTGCTGCGGCAGGCAATCCGGACATCAAGGACCAACTGCTCAAGGGCACGACGATCGACGGCAACCAGTTCAAGGTCCATCTCGATGGCTACAATCAGCTCGACTACTTGACGGGCAAAGAGCCGAAATCTGCCCGGGAGGATTTCTATTATTTCGACGACGACGGCAACTTGGTTGCCTACCGGTACAGGGATTGGAAGCTGGTCTTCTGCGAGCAGAGAGAACCCGGCGGAATGCAGGTCTGGGCGAACCCATTCACCTGCTTGCGAGCCCCGAAGTTCTTCAATCTTCGAATGGATCCGTTTGAACGTGCAGACGTGGTGTCAGATCAGTATTATGACTGGTTTGCCAAGAACGCCTACATCGTCCAGTACGGCGTCTGGCGCGTGGCCCCCTTCCTGCAGACCTTCCGCGATTTCCCGCCAAGTCAGCGGGTGGCGAGCTTCAGCGTCGATCAGATGATCGAGGCGCTGATGCGCTCGCTAAGTCAGAACCCGCAGGGCGCGCAATAACCTCCCGCTGTGAGACAGCCGGGCGCGATTGACAGTCGCGCTTGGCCCTTGAAATCCCGGAGCGCACGTGACGGTATCCTCGCCCTCGGCCAGCGTATCGGCCGATCCATCATCGGTCAGGACACCTAGAGATGATGCCGAAAAGTGTGAGCGGGTTTCTCATGACATCATGCTCTAACTCTTTAATGTAGAACAGGATTTAGATTTTAGGCCAACTTGAGATCATCCCGTTCTAGCGTAAATTCCGGCGGCATTTACCGTTGCGTACTTACCCCGCGATCAGCCGCGCGCGAATATGCCCGCGCATGAAACCGGAGGCGACGATGGCTTTGGCATTCGACCACGCTTCAACAGCTGGCGCGGCACCCGCCGGCATGATCTGGATTCCGGGCGGAACCTTCACCATGGGCTCAGACCATCACTATCCGGAGGAAGCGCCCGCTCATCGCGTGAAGGTCGATGGCTTCTGGATCGACGAGACGCCGGTGACAAATCGCAAGTTCATGGCGTTCGTCACTGAGACCGGCCATGTCACGATGGCGGAAAAAGCCCCCGTCCCCCGGGACTATCCCGGCGCGCGCCCGGAAATGCTGAGAGCCGGCTCACTGCTGTTCGTTCAGCCGAAGAGCGTCGGCGGAGCTGAGATTTTCCAATGGTGGACATTCAAGTTCGGCGCGACCTGGCGCAAGCCGCTCGGCGGTTTGAGCGACCTGCGCGGTAAGCTCGACCATCCCGTCGTGCACGTCGCCTGGTCCGACGCCAAGGCCTATGCCGATTGGGCCGGCCTGGATATTCCAACCGAGGCCGAATGGGAATTCTCAGCACGCGGCGGGCTTGAAGACACGGAATTCGCCTGGGGCGAGGAACTGATGCCCGGCGGCAAGGCAATGGCCAACACCTGGCAGGGAACCTTCCCGACACATTCGACCAAGCCCAAGGGCCACGAACGCACATCGCCGGTACGCTCCTTCCCGCCGAACGGCTACGGCCTTTACGACATGATCGGCAATGCTGGGAATGGACCGGCGATTACTGGAGCACGCGGCATCCCGAACCTGCTGCCAAGGCCTGCTGTATTCCGAACAACCCGCGGGGCGGCGATGCCGAGGCGAGCTACGATCCCCCGCCAGCCGCAGATACGTGTCGCGAGACGTGTCCTGAAGGGCGGTTCACATCTTTGCGCACCCAACTATTGCCGCCGCTACCTGCCGGCGGCACGCCACGCCGAACCCGAAGACACATCCACCAGCCATGTCGGCTTTCGCTGCATCAAGAGAGCTCACGCCTGAGGAGACGCCGATCAACAGAGTGCTTCGCGCTGCTGACGCGCTGCCGGCGTCGTTGGCCGCCGCCTTCATGCTCATCGTCGTCAGCGTGCTGCCTGCTTCGGCCCAGCAAGCCCTTCCTTCCTGGAACGAAACGGGCGCAAAGAGCCGAATTATGGATTTCGTCAAGGCGACGGTGACGGAGGGGGGCGAAGCTTATCTTGCGCCGGTGGACCGGATCGCCGTCTTTGACAATGACGGCACGCTCTGGTGCGGGCAACCTTACTATACCCAGCTCGCCTTCATGCTGGATCGCGTCAAGACGCTTGCGCCTCAGCATCCCGAATGGAAGACGAAGGAGCCCTTCAAAAGCATCCTCGACGGTGACCTCAAGGCAATCGCAAAGGGCGGCGAGATGGGTTTCGTCGAGCTCGGCATGGCGACGCATGCCGGCATGACGACCGATCAGTTCAACCAGATCGCCAGTGACTGGTTTGCTGCGGCCAGGCATCCGAAGACCGGCAAGCTCTATACCGATATGACCTACCTGCCGATGCGCGAACTGCTGGACTATCTGCGAGCCAACGGCTTTGCCACATACATCGTCTCCGGCGGCGGCGTCGAGTTCATGCGGCCGGTTACGGAAAAGCTTTACGGCATCCCACCGCAGCAAGTGGTCGGGAGCACGATCGCCACGCAATATGCGATTGTCGGCGACGTCCCGGTTCTCAACCGTCTGCCGAAGGTCGATTTCGTCGACGATGGGCCTGGCAAGCCTGTGGGCATCAACAAGTTCATCGGCCGCAAGCCGATCTTCGTCGCGGGCAATTCCGATGGCGATTACGAGATGCTGCGCTGGACGACCGCCGCCACGAAACCGGGTTTTGCCATGATCGTCCACCACACCGATGGCGACCGCGAATATGCCTACGACCGGCAGTCACCCGTCGGCAAGCTGGATAAGGCGCTCGACGAGGCCGAACGCCGCAACTGGCTGGTCGTCGATATGAAGAACGACTGGAGAAAGGTTTTTGCCTTCGAGCGGTGAGGCCGCATGACGCGGCTGCGGGAGCGAGCGGTTTAGAAATGCAGAACGACGCCCATGATGGGACCGTGCTCGACGATGTCGTTGGTCAGCGTGTCATTGCTATAGTTCACCCCGAGCGCGCGATATCCGAGGAAAGCCGATACGGTGTCGTTCCACTTATAGCCGACGCCTCCCATGACATCCCAGTCGAGATCTGCTCCACCGGCGCCGATCAGCCCCCATCCGGTGAGATAGATGGTCGGCGTGATCGAGTAGACGCCGCGTATGCCGGCCATGGCATCAACCCAGGTCGCATCATCACGATTGGAGACACCGCCCAGAGGCCCGCCGCCAAAGGAGATCGTCGTCTCCACCGACCAGAGTTTGATACCCCCGATGACGTCGAGCCTGCCCTTCTCGTCTTCGAGAACAGTGTAGCCGATGCCGAGCATGGCGGTGAAGGTTTCGCTCTTGAGATCGACCTCGTCGGCCAGTACGCCCCGTGGCGTCGCCGAGTCCGTCGTGATCCTCGCATAGGTCATGTCGCCCACGATACTGTAAGGCCCGTACCGCGCCTCGCCGGCCATCATGAAGCCAAAGTCGATATCCTGCAGAATGTCGCCGAAGCTCTGGTCGGTATGAACCTCGGGTAAGCCGAAGACCGCAGTGTCGCCTGTGATCCCCGCAGCCCAGAAATATGGCGAGAACGAAAAGGTCCAGCGGTCCGGATCCTCGACTTTCGGCTGGGGAGCGATAACCGGCGCGATATCGGCGGCCCTGACAGCCGAGGGAACCGCAAACAGCAGCAGTGACAGGTAGACCGCAGTCGATCTCATCGCAGATGTTCCTTCCTCTTCAGTCTCGGGTCTCGCGCTGGCATAGGAACATCGCCGGTAGCCCACCGGAAGTACGTTACAGTAAACGGCACGTAAATTACGCTGTTCCGACAAGCCTTTACCGCCGGCGCAGTCGCGTTGCGCCACCATCAACCAGCCGAACTGCCCAGTATCCGGCGCTCGAAGTCGCGGGCCGGGTTCACGCATATTGCGGGCCTGCCGCCCAGCACGATGGATGACGAAGTGATCCGGGGGCTCGCGAACCTGTATTCATGGTTTGGTCTTGGCGGAACGTCGTCTGCGCACGAGTACGTTGCAACAAATCGGCCGTTTACGGCGTAGTTACACTGGCAACAGCATTTTTATCGACCTGCGCTCCAGCCTTGATCAGGCCGACTTCCAGCTGCGTGGCAATATCCGGCTGCAGGCGCCAGGCTGCCACCCTGTCGCGAAAGGTCCGCTCGAAGTCCGGATCCTTGGCTGTGATTTCCGAGAGCCGTTCATGTGCTTCCGGCGAGCCAAGCTGGCCAAACGCAGCCACCCTCAGCGTCGCGACCATGAAATCCGTGCAACTGATTTGTTCCGAAAGCAGCGACGCTTCGGAATAGCGGCCGCTGCTATAGGCATCGAGCGCAAGCACCAGTATCGCATCCCGCGGCGCAACATCGACGGCGCGGCCCGCGTCATGGACCATCGCCACGCCGGCGTCCTTGTAGCCTGCCAGATAAAGCACCAATGCGAGCTTGGCTGCGGCGTCGCCGTTGTTGGGATTTAGCTCCACTGCGCGATTTCCGGCCTGAACCGCCGCCTCTACCCGGCCGGCGGCAAATTGCGCTACCATCAGCGCGACCTGAGCCCTGTCCGACATTGGAGCCGCCGACACGGCCCCCTTAGCGAGCGCGAGTGCACGCAACTGGACAGCCGGATCGATCGAGACATTCTTGCCGACAAGAAGCACCCGGGAGAGAAGCGCATTGGTATCCGGATCGCCCGGAGCGATCGCAAGCCCCCGCTCCAAACAATCCCGGCTGCCAAGCACGCGATCCAACCCGCCTTCATCGAGCGCATATTCCGCCCGCAAAACGCAAGCATTGCCGAGCGCGTCATCGGGACCGTCGTGGATCTCGATATTGTTGATAACGCCGCGTGTGGCCGCAAAGCGCTGCGCCAGTTCTCCGGCCATCTCTTCCCGCACGAAGGCCGGGCTTTTTCCGCTGATGTCCACCTTTTCAAGACCGGATTTCAGCACGTCACCCGTGTTGCTGTCGGCGATCTGCCACCAGACGCTCCGGTCATCGGCATCGCCATAATACTTGATGTCGATCTCGTAGCTTCTGCCGATAGGCGCCCCGGAGCGGACATTGGCATAACCAGCCTTGGCGACCGTCAGCGTCGTGAATTGTGTGAGCGCCGTCGTCAGCGCGTCACGTGTCTGGCTGGCTTCACCCTGCAATCGGCCCTCGGCAGCTTCCATCATAATGTAGACCGTGGGCTTCGTCGTCATCGCAGGCGAACGGGAAAACAGCTCAAAGCCGGCGACAGCCGCCAGGATCAGGGCAACCGCCGTCGCTGCGGCCGCAATGCGATATCCGTGTCGCGGGCGTACCGGAACCGGGGCAGCGTCAGATACAGGAGGAAACTGCCGGCTTTCGACCGCTGCCTCCAGTCCGCCGTGGAACTCGTGCGGGATCGGCATCCCGGAGAAGAGAGCGATGTACATACCCTTCGGGATGTGAATGGTAACGCTGCCGGCCGCGCCGAATGCTTGGTAGTAGGCATCGAGAGCCGACCGCAGACGGCTGATCTCGATACGGACGATCGGATCGGTCGATGCGTCGAAATCGCTCGGCCGACCGAGCACGTCAAGCGCTACGGAATAGGCTTTCGCACCGTCGTCGCACCCGTTGAAGCGGCGCTCCGCCAGATATCTGAGGATGTCCTTCTGGCGCTCGGTGACACGGAAGCGGGTGTCGGAAAACAGCCGTTCAAGTTCGGCCCTGGCTTCATCCGCAGAAACTTCACAAGCCTTCAAGTCGTGCACTTCAGCATTCATGGCTGCCCCCCCGCACACCGTGTCTAAGCCAAAGTAGAACGGAGCGATTTATCGCCCAAATGACAATAAGTTGCAATATAAAACGCTAATAAAACCAAAACTTGATCATTTGCAGCACGAGCTCCGCTTCAGTCCGGCACGTTTGAAGGGTGCTTGAGAACGTAATGAATGACGTCGGATTCGATCTCGGCGCAAACGGTTTCGTATTCTTCAAGAAGCGGACATTGCTCTCCGGAGCGGTCCCTGGACATGCGTTCCACGGTTGCTATTGCTTCGTCATAGGCCTCGAAGAGATCATTCAATGACGACGATTTTGCCGCCAGAAGCTGGAGTCGGCCGCGCATGGCCGGCAGCCTCAGCATGAGCCGCCATAACCCTCTCCGGGCGTCTCCAGAACAGTTCCTATCGGCATCGCTTTGTTTATCCATCGGACTGTCGGCCCCCGGCCCAAAGTTGGTCGATGGATTATGCCCGCGCCTGACAGCCAAGGAAGTACGTTACCGTAAATCCCTGCCGGTTTACGTCGGCGTCCGGGCCTTTACGTCTGGACATACAGCAACGGACTCCCGCACGACGGCGGCGGCGAAGGTATTCGGATGGGGTTTCGCTGACGACGGATAAGTCTCGACCCTTGCCAGCCCGCTCGGTGCGGCTTTCCACCATGGCGATCACGCTTACCCCACGTGATCCAATGGTGATCTGGCGAGGTGTCCGTGTTCCAGACGCCGATTGAAACAATCAGCTCAACACTTTGATTTACAAGAAAAAATGGTGGGTGATGTAGGGCTCGAACCTACGACCCGCTGATTAAGAGTCAGCTGCTCTACCAACTGAGCTAATCACCCGTCCGCGCTTGGCTGCGCGGTGTGACGGGGCGTATAAACAGGATCGGCAGGCTTGTCCAGCGCATCGGCGAATTTTCTTTGGTTAATCGCGAAGATTTTTCGGCATGGCTGAAATGCAGGGCATAAGCCCGCAAACCGGAAGCGGTTTTCGGCAAGGATTAAGCGCAGATTCAAAGCGATAGAGGGCCACCCGCCTGTCGGGCGCGCGGCCCTCTGATGAAATTAAAGGTCGAGCGTGCCGCTCGCCAGCCGCACCGCCTGGCCGCCGATCCGGGCATTGGAGATCGCCCCGCCGTCGACATCGATATGCAGATGGATGAAGGAGGGCCGCCCCATCTCGACACCCTGCTCGATCATGATCGGGTGATGCCCGTCCGTCAGTCGGTCGAAATGATGGATCGCGCCGGAGAGTGCGGCCGCCGCCGAGCCGGTGGCCGGATCTTCGACGATCCCCATGCCGCTTGCAAACATTCGCGCATGGAACTTCGCCACGTGATTGACGCCGCCGCGGCAATAGACATAGGCCGAAGCAAGCGCACCCTCGACGAAGGGCACGATCTTTTCCCAAAGCTGCGGATCGAATTCCACCCGCTGTGCGGCTCCGACATCGTGCACCGGAATGAGCAGGAAGGGTACGCCGGCGCTCCAGACCGACGGCACGTGATTTTCGAAGCCGATCTCGGTCACCTTCAGCGACAGCGCATCGGCCATGCCGAGCTTGTCGAGCGGCATGATCGCCGGCTGTGATTTCCGCGGCAGGTCGAATTCGGCAAAACTCGCCTCGCCCTCCCTCAGCCGCACCGCGCAGCGCACCGGCCCGACATTTTCCTCAAGCACCGTCACGAGATCGAGCGTCGACGCGCCATGCGCCCGCTCGGCCAGCGCTACCGCCGTGCCGACCGTCGGATGGCCGGCAAACGGCAGCTCGCGCCCGGGCGTGAAGATCCTGAGCTTCGCCGCATAGGCGGGATTGCTCGAAGGCTGCACGAACACCGTCTCGGAGAGATTGATCTCCCGGGTGATCGCCTGCATCGCCTCGTCGCTGAGATCGTCTCCGTCGAAGATCACCGCCAGCGGGTTGCCCGCAAGCTTTCGATCGGTGAACACGTCATAGACGCTGTAGCTTCGCGCCACATCGGCCTCCTTGAATCGGTCATCGCGCCGCCAACCTGCCCGACCAAACGGCCGAGTGCAAGGCGCTAAGTCAGATGGATGCAAGGAGCCAAACTGGAGCCTGTCCTTCGAGGCTCCGGCCTTCGGCCTGCAAGCCTCAGTATGGGACGTTGGAGAATACCGCACCTCTCTCCAACCTCATCCGTCCCCGAAGTGGCCTCGAAGGACGAGGTTGACCTTCCGCCCTCGTGCCTCTTATGCGCCCGCCTTGCCGAAATACCAGCTAATCACCGGCAGCATGGCGATGTTATACGGATGGGCCGAGGGATCGGCCGAGCGGATCGCCACCGCACCGGCGATCTCCTTGTCCTCGGCGACCAGCATGTGGGCCTCGATCCGCTTCACCATCTCGGCCGCCGTCATGTCGAAGCGGAAGAGCCGCATGAGCGCTACCGTGCGTCTGGAATAGCTGGCGTAGAGCCCCTGCCCCGCCGCCGCGTCGGCGAGGTCCAGGCCTGTCTCCTCGTGGACTTCGCGGCGCATATTGGCCTCGATGTCGCAGCGCCCGTCGACGATATCCTCCTGTTCCAGCGAGCCGGCGGCGAAATAGACCTGGCCGGGATTGGCCGTATGGGCGCCCATGCGGATCGCCACCAGCGCGCCGTCGGCGCTTTCCAGCACCGGATAGGCAAAGATATGCAGGCCGCCCTGACGCTGCGGCTGCCGGCGCCACCACATGAAGGCAGAAAAGGGAGTGACGTAGCCCTCGCCCGCAATCCCCTCTTCGCTGAACGACAGTTGCTGCTGGAACACCAGGCGGCCGTCGAACAGCGCCGGGTTGGCGGCGGTTTCCTTCGCCCAGTTTTCGCGGATCGCCGCCTCCTCGGCGAGGACGAAGGGATGAATGCCGGGCAGGACGCGCAGATCGACCCCGGCGATCGGGAAGACGGTGGCTTCAGGCGGCCAGCCGGCGAAATCATCGGAAAAATCGCTGTTTGCGATATTCAGGTTCAAATTGGTTTTCATGTTCGCTTTCAGGGGAGATCCAGTGTCATGACGACGGGGCAGTGATCGGACGCCTTCGGCCGGTCCCAGCCTGTGCGCGGATAACGCTCCACCTCCTGCCCCGGCGGGAAGATAGTGCGATAGGGCTGGCCGCTGCGGATGATTTCCGGTAGCCGGCCGGCATTGTGGGCGGCGAGCTCCGGCGAAAGCCAGAGATAATCGAGCTGGCAGAGCCACTGCTCCTGCGGCCCGCGGGCGTGGTAGAGCGTCCAGCGGTCGAGGGGATCACGGCGGCGCACGACGTTTTCGGCAAAGCCGTCATGACTGAAGACGTCGAGGGCGCTTTCGGCTTCGTCGTGATGCTCGAAGCGGTAATCGGTACCGCGTCGGCCGATGACATCGACGCGCTCCTGGTAATCGTTCATGTCGCCACAGATGGCGAAACTGTTCTTGGCGGTGTGCCCGGCGCCGAAGCGGTCCTCGATGATGCGGCGCACGGCGCGCGCCTCGGCGCGGCGGATCGGCATTGTCGATTGCCGCCCGTCGAGCCCGTCGCGCGGATTGCCCATCGATTTGAAATGCACGACATAGAGCGAGAACGGCCGGCCGCCGATCAGGAGATCGAGTTCCAGGCAGTCGCGCTTGAAGATCTTGTCGTCGATGCGGTTGGTGAGCGCCAGCTCTTCGTCGAAGAGATCGAGATCGCGATAAGTCGTCATCGCATGGCTTCTTATATCCCTGACCTCGATCTTCTGGCCGTCGCGCGTTTCCTCGCGCATCAGCACCGCGACATCGATACCGCGGCTGTCATTGCCCTCGACCAGATATTTCTGCCGGTAGCCGTTTCCGACCATGCGGAAGAGATAGCCGTATTCGAAGGCCTGCAGCGCGGCCATGTTGTCGATTTCCTGCAGACAGAGGATATCGGCATCCGCATCGGCGATCGCCAGCGCCGTCATCTGTCTCGTGTCGTCGGTGGCGGCGATCACCCGCGCCTGCTCGAGCTGCTGATAGACGCCCTCGCTCGACACATCGAAAAGCTTGATGACGCGATCCTGGCGCAGCTGGTTGCGGAAGCCGGTGAAATCGAATCGGGTCAGCAGATTTTCGACGTTGAAGGTGGCGAGGCGAAGCGACATGGCGAGAGTCCGGTTGCGGGCAGTACCTTATCCGGCAATCGCACGAGTAAAAGACGGCGGGGCGAAGAAATATGCGGACAAATGCCCTCTACGCCCTAAATATGGCTGGGCGGACTTGAGGTGGCGCCGTCGTGAGGTTGGCTGTGCCCGCCATCAGGACTGCTCGACGAACTCCCGTTGCTCGAACTGCCATGTAATTCGCTTGGCTTAAACGTTCGAGTTTTCCATTCGCCGTCCTGTTTCTGCCGCTCTAAAGATGGGCATCCCTGAAGCACGCTCGCGGCAATCAAAAGAACTCCCGAAAGCGCGAACACGGATCGACGCCTTACTTGAATTGGCATGCAAATATGGTCCCTTAATAGACTGATTATCGCGCAGTTTTTGCTTGATCCACTGCGCTCGCAATAACTTAGCCGTTTGCCTTACATCGTGGACGGCTAGATCGAAGTCAGAAGGGATATTCAACTTTTGGACGATTCGAAAGAAGATAGCCGCAATTTTCAATCTTATATTGTCAAGTTTCACTGCGGCCGCTGCCGCCGACAAGCCATCCTTGCAAACCCAGTCGATCGCGGCCTCGCATGCAGGCTCATGCCTGCCAAAAATCGAGCCACGGCACTTGCGCGCCGTGGTCCTGATCGAACGTTATTTTGCGGCCTCCTCGATGAGGTCTGCCACCTTCTGCGGCTGCGAAACCATCACGACGTGGGAAGCGCCCTCGACCACGACAGTCCGCTTGGACCCCGCCCGCTCGGCCATGAAGCCGAGGGCTGCCGCCGGAATGTTCTTGTCGTCGGTGCCGTAGACAAACCACGACGGCAGCTTCTTCCAGGCGGGCTCGCCCGACTTTTCGTTGAGAGCCGCGTCGGTGACCGGCCGTTGCGCCGCCGCCATCAGGGCAGCCTGTTCAGCCGGCACGTCGCTGGCGAACTGGTCATGGAATTTCGCCTGGTCGATATAAAGATCAACGCCGCCCCCGCTCAGCTTCACCGGCGCCGCAAGCGCGGCACCCAGCGTGCCGCCGGGAAACTTGCCGGCGAGATCGGCAACCGATTCCCCTGTATCAGGTGCGAAGGCCGCGACATAGACCAGGGACTTGACGTTGTCGTGGCCGTTTGCGGCAGTCGAGATCACCTGCCCGCCATAGGAATGGCCGACGAGGACGACCGGACCGGCGATGCTGGCGACCACGTCGGAAACATAGGCGGCGTCATTGGAAACGCCGCGCAGCGGGTTGGCGGCAGCCACGACCTGGAATCCGTCCTTGCGCAGGATTTCGACCACGCCGTTCCAGCTGGAGGAATCGGCAAAGGCGCCGTGGACGAGGACGACGGTCGGCTTGGCCAGCTCGGCAACGGCGGTTCCGGAAAGAAGCGCGCCCGCCAGGGCGACGACAGCAGCAAACTTGAACATTGGTCATTTCCTTTCGTCGGTTGGGTTTGACTTAGATTCGGGGAAGGCGATCACTCGTTTCCGCATCTCCTGACGCGGAAAGCTGCCCATATTCTCAACATATATATTTTGTGAGAGATTTATTTGTACACGATCTAAATAGGCCGGCGAGGCCGAGACGTCAATAGCTTGCAAATAGATCGCGCACAAATTATATTGATGCCTGAGGAGTAAGGTGATGAACGACGCCACACCAGCTGATCTCGCCGACCTGCCGAAGGTGGATGAAATGCTCTGCTTTTCAATCTATTCGGCAGGCCATGCCTTTAACCAGCTTTACCGCCCGCTGCTCGACGAGTTGGATCTCACCTATCCACAATTCCTGGTGATGACCACTTTATGGGTGCATGACGACCGCACGGTGAAAGATCTGGGCGAGACGCTGTTTCTTGACTCGAGCACCCTCACCCCGCTGTTGAAGCGGCTGGAAAATGCCGGCCTCGTCACCCGCAACCGAAATCCCGCCGATGAGCGCCAGGTCCTGCTGCGCCTGACGAAGGAGGGGCACGCCTTGAAGAGCCGTGCCGCCCATGTGTTCGACTGCATCGGAAAAGCCGTCGGTCTCGACGCCACGACCGTCAACACGATTCGGGAAACGATCGCGTCCATCCGCGACAACATTCAGAAGAAGAACAAGGAAGAGACCTGACGCGGCGCGGCGCCCGCGCGTCATCGCCAAGCCCGAACGATTTCCGTCGACAAGCCGATGGCATATTGTACGATCCGTCTGCCGGCGCCCCGCCGCCGGACGCGCGTCGACCGCGGCCGCCGTACGGCCGGAAGATGCCGGCGCTCACAATTTTGCCTAAGCCTCACGCAGGCGTGAACGCGCCGCCATTGCCATTCCGCCGCGCTGAGGTACGTCAATCGTGTTTTCGATGGAGGAGGAATTTCAATGGAATATCGTCTGCTCGGCCGTTCAGGCCTCAAGATTTCGACTTTGACCATGGGCACGATGACCTTCGGCGGCGTCGGATGGGCGAAGACCGTCGGGGACCTCGGCGTCTCCGAGGCGCGCAAGATGATCGATATGTGCATCGATGCCGGCATCAACCTTATCGACACCGCCAATGCCTATTCCAACGGCGAATGCGAAAACATCATCGGCGATGTACTCTCCGGCAAGCGGCCGCAAGGCGTGCTGCTTGCAACCAAGGCCCGCTTCGGCATGGGTGACGGCCCGAACGACCAGGGCCTGTCGCGCTACCACCTGATCCGCGAATGCGAAGCCAGCCTGAAACGCTTGAAGACCGATGTCATCGATCTCTATCAGGTGCATGAATGGGACGGCCAGACCCCGCTCGAAGAGACGATGGAAGCCTTGAACACGCTGATCAGGCAGGGCAAGGTGCGTTACGTCGGCTGCTCGAACTATTCCGGCTGGCACATCATGAAGGCGCTCGGCATCGCCAACGAGCACCGCTACCAGCGCTTCGTCAGCCAGCAGATCCATTATACGCTGGAAGCCCGCGACGCCGAATATGAGCTGCTGCCGATCTCGATCGACCAGGGCCTCGGCGTGCTGGTCTGGAGCCCGCTTGCCGGCGGCCTGCTTTCCGGCAAACACCGCCGCAACCAGGCCGCACCCGAAGGCACGCGCCAGTTCGCCGGCTGGACCGAACCGCCGATCCGCGACGAGAACCGCCTCTGGAACATCGTCGAGACGCTGGTGGCGATCGGTGAAGAACGCGGCGTCTCGGCCGCTCAAGTGGCGCTCGCCTGGCTGATCGGCCGCAAGGCGGTGACCTCGGTCATCATCGGCGGCCGCACCGAAGCCCAGTTCCGCGACAACATCGCCGCCGCCGAACTGAAGCTCACGGACGAGGAGCGCAAACGCCTCGATGCCGTCAGCCTGCCGCCGGTGATCTATCCCTACTGGCACCAGCTGAACACGGCGAGCGACAGGCTTGGTGAAGCCGATCTCGAGCTGTTCGGCCCGCATCTCCAGCGATAGACGGTCACCACGGCACCGTGGCCGACCGCGTCGGCTACGGCGAGAGCGAAACGGCGAACGGTGGGCGACGATCTTCTGATTGGCGCTGGCTGGCTCCCTCTTCTCCCCAGCGGGGGTCCGAAGGACGGGTCGAGACCCGTCCTTCGGACCCCCGCTGGGGAGAAGGGACTCGTGGCAGCGTATCGCCCAACCTACAACAATCAGCCGCCGATCTCGGCCGAGATCAGCGCGCCCAGGCGGCCGATACCGTCCTCGATCATCTGCTCGTTGGCGCAGGAGAAGCTGACGCGGAAAGTGTTGGCGCCGGAACCGTCGGCGAAGAAGGCCTTGCCGGGCACGAAGGCGACCTTGGCGGTTTCGAGCGATTTCGCCAGAAGCTTGGCGCCGTCCATGCCCTCCGGCAGCGTGATCCAGATGAACATGCCGCCTTCCGGCTTGGTCCAGCTCGTGCCTTCGGGCATGTATTTCTCGAGCGCGGCCAGCATGCAGTCGCGGCGCTTGCTGTAGGCGGCCTTGATCTTCGCGACCTGCGCGTCGAAGCCGCACTCGGCGACATCCGATATCGCCATCTGGTTGATCGTCGAGGAATGCAGGTCGGCGGCCTGCTTCATCAGCACCAGCTTACGGATGACGGGGGCATTGGCGACGATGAAGCCGACACGAAGGCCGGGCGCCAGCGTCTTGGAAAAGCTGCCGCAATAGATCGTGCGCGTATCGTTGATATGGCCCTTTCCGGCGATCTCCAACGCCAGGATCGGCGGGATCGGATCGCCGTCGTAACGCAGCGACTGATAGGCCGCGTCTTCGATGACGGCGACGTCGAGGTCTTCGGCCAGTGCCAAAACCTTCCGGCGGCCCTCAAGATCGACCGTTTCGCCGGTCGGATTGGAGAAGTCGGCGGAGAGATAGGCGAATTTCACCTTGCCGCCGGCTGCCGCTGCAGCCGCACGGTAGGACTCCGGTGTCCGGTTGCCGTTCGGCGTCAGCTGGTCGTAGGCCGGTTCATAGGCGTTGAAGGCCTGCAGCGCACCGAGATAGGTCGGCCATGTGACCAGCGCGGTATCACCAGGCGACAGGAACAGCTTGCCGAGATAATCGAGCCCCTGCTGCGAGCCGGAGACGATGAAGACATTGTCGAGTTCGCAGGGGATACCGAGATCGGTCATCTGCCCGATCAGCCATTCGCGCAGCGGCTTGTAGCCTTCGCTGACCGAATATTGCAGCGCAGAATTGACGGCAGCGCCGTCGAAGATATCGGCATAGGCCTGCTTGAACTCCCGATCGGGAAACAGCGCCGGATCAGGAATGCCGCCGGCAAAGGAAATGATATCGGGCCGGTCGAGAAGTTTCAGGAGCTCGCGGATCTCGGATGCGCGCATGCGCGACGAGCGCGACGCAAACATGGTGTCCCAGTTCAGCATGGGGTTTCCTCGTATTTTCTATTCCTGACAGATGACCACGCCAGGAAATTTATGTCAACAATACTGACCTATTTTCTTGTCATGGTGACATGTTGGAATCGTATATTCAAAAGCCTTTGGATGATCGGGATTTCAGTTGATGCAACCGCCATCCGATATCGAAGGCGCCCGGTTGCGAATTTGCTGCTCGACGTCAGCCACATCAAGCGATTATTCCTCTGATCAAAGTCGAAACCGGCTGATTCAGACCCTTCCAAGACCAGCTCGGCGGCGGTAGTGTCGCCGCCACTATTCAATTTACTATCAAGGTGCCAGAAATGACGTCAGCCTCTCCTGAAATCAAAATCGAACTCCACAAGTCTCCCGTCCCGGACGCCGATCGCATTCAGGCACTCGAAGCGCCCGGCTTCGGCAAGCTCTTCACGGATCACATGGTCCTGGCACGATGGACTGCCGACAAGGGCTGGCACGACGCGAAGGTTACGCCGAGGCGACCCCTGGAGCTCGATCCTGCGAGCGCCGTGCTGCACTACGCTCAGGAAATCTTCGAAGGCATGAAAGCCTACAAGGCGGATGATGGCCGGATTCTGCTCTTTCGGCCTGAAGAGAACGCACGCCGCTTCGCGCAATCGGCGACCCGCATGGCGATGCCTCCCGTGCCCGAAGAACTCTTCCTGAAGGCGGTCGAAGAACTGGTCCGTGTCGACAAGGCCTGGATACCCACAGGCGACGCCAGCCTCTACCTTCGCCCCTTCATGTTCGCCAACGAGGCGTTTCTCGGCGTTCGTCCGGCTCAGGAATATGTCTTCTGCATCATCGCCTCTCCGGTCGGCGCTTACTTCAAGGGCGGCGCGAAGGCGGTTTCCCTATGGGTCGAGACCGAATATACCCGTGCGGCGGCCGGCGGCACAGGCGCCGCAAAATGCGGCGGAAACTACGCAGCCAGCCTCGTGGCGCAAGCCGAGGCGACCAAAAAGGGTTGCGATCAGGTGGTCTTCCTTGATGCCGCAGAGCATCGCTGGGTCGAAGAACTCGGCGGCATGAACGTCTTCTTCGTGATGAACGATGGATCGGTGGTGACCCCGCCCCTTGGCGGCACGATCCTGCCGGGCATCACCCGGGCTTCCGTGATCGTGCTCGCCGAAGAAAGGGGCTTGCGCGTCGAGCAGCGCCCCTACTCGTTCGCGGAATGGCAAGACGACGCTGCCAGCGGCAGGCTCGTCGAAGCTTTCGCTTGCGGCACTGCCGCAGTCCTGGCGGGCATCGGCCTGGTTCGACATGCCGGCGGTGAGTTTCTGGTCGGAGACGGACAGACCGGCAAGTTGACCAGCGAACTGCGCCAGCAACTCGTCAGTCTGCAGAAGGGCGTAACGAACGATGAGCATGACTGGACGCGCCTCATCCCGAGCTGAACTTCGGACGTTCCACGCGACCGGCGGCGTCAACACCGACAGGTGGGCGCCGCTCTCCGTCGCCCGCAAAGCCGTCGGGCTAGGAGATATGGTCCGTTCTCGCCGGAGCGATCAATGTATCGTACCGACGATCGTGCAGCTCGAGCTTACCACCATGATGCGGATATTCTGACCTGCGACGCCGATTTCAAGGATTTCGAACGCGGCGTCTATATCGATAAAAAAGACTGACCTCGATGTGACCCAAGTGTTCGACGGCGGCGCATAACGCTTCTATCATAAAGTGGGAAATGGTAATCTGGCATCGGGGACGCCGAAACCGGCATGGACGGACGGCACTGAATTCAATGGCGAAAATGACGATCTCCCTTCCGGATAATCTGACGGACTACGTCGCACGCCGTGTTGCAAGCGGCAGATATAGCAGCGCCAGCGCCTATCTGGCGGAACTCGTCCTGAAGGATCAGAACCACCGCAAGCTCGATGACGAAGAAGTGCGCGAGATTCTGAGGCTGGCTGAGGAAAGCGGCATCAGCGACCGGCGCATTGCCGATATTCTGATGGAAACAAAGGCGAAGCTGCGTGACCACCTATAGGCTGACCCGAACCGCAGACGCCGTGCTGTCGGGCATCGACGAATATGCCAGCCTGCATTTCGGCGAGGCGCAGGCGGATGCCTATCTTCTCGATTGGGACAGGATTTTCCTGCTTCTTTCGCGCGTGCCCTCCATGGGAGACGAGTGCGACGAACTCGGCGCCGGCCTCCGCCGCCTCCTCCACATGCGCCACGTCGCCTTCTACCGCGAAATACCGGACGGCATCCTCGTCATCGACATCATCGGCGCCGACCGGCTTCCCGAAAGACATCTTCAATCCAAACGACGCTCCCCGACGGCCGACCCGCATGCCTAGTGACAGCACCTCCGCCTTTTACGAAGAAAACGCCGAGACATACGCCAACCGGGCGCGCAGCCTGCCGAAGCAGCAGCTCGATGCCTTCCTCGCCGGTATTGCATCGGGTGGCGCAATCCTCGAACTCGGCTGCGGTGGCGGCCAGGACAGCGCCTACATGCTGTCGCAGGGTTTCGACGTGACACCGACGGATGGCTCAGCCGAGCTTGCCAGACAGGCGGAAGCGCTGATCGGCAGGCCTGTGAAGGTCATGCTGTTCCAGGAGCTCGACGCCGACAGCGCCTTCGACGGCGTCTGGGCGCATGCAAGCCTTCTCCATGTCCCGAGGCTTGAGCTGCCCGATGTCTTCGCCCGCATCCGCCGGGCGCTGAAAATCGGCGGCCTCCTTCACGCAAGTTTCAAGGCGGGAGACGCGGAAGGCCATGACGGCTTCGGGCGCTACTACAACTACCCCTCCGCCGAGTGGCTGTCGGAGCTTCTGACGAAGGACGGCTGGCGCAACCTCGCCATCGCCGAACACGACGGCGGCGGCTACGACGGCAAGCCGACCCGCTGGCTGACAATCAGTGCGGAGCGGTAGAGGCAGAGGTCCGAAACCATTTGATCGGAACTGTTTCACGACCTTGAACCGAAAAACGCTCGCTGTGCAAGGATCGGAGGCCTCCCGAGATTATCACTCCAGCGTTTCAACGCGAAAAGGCAAACGCCGCAACTCTCCGATTTCGTCGAGGAGGCGATCGACGATCCAATGCCGCTGCGGCGGCATCGCATCAACCAGACCGATAAATGCATTTTCAACGATATCGCTCTTGATCCATTCGAGGACAAGATGACGATCTGCCGATGCGATGTCCTGCCAGAACCCCGTGCCCCTGTAGAGGCTTTTGAGATCAGCGCCGGCGAGTTGCAGAAGGGCGTTCGGCGTCGGCTGCTTCAGCCACAGATCAAGGCATGCCCGGAACTGAAGATCGAGCTTCGCCATTGCGACTATCCAATCCCAAGCCGATGCATCAAAATCGGGATCCTGCAACCTCTTATAGGCCCAGGCCGAGTAGAAGAAATTCGCGATTGCTGTCCGCTCGGCTATCGGCCATTGCTGCCAGTCGCACAATAAAAGCTTGGAAGCGATGATGGGCGGCTCGAAACCATATGCTGACGCGCGCAAGACGGCGCAGTGGAGAATACGCGGCAGAAAGTGCCTGAAATCATCGACCGAGCCGACGGTCGTTATCGCACTTGCCGCATACGGGCCGAGTGCCGCTGCATCGATCTCTCGCAAAGGCGCCGACCTAAGGGCCGCCAGAATTTTCTCGGCATCACGGAGCGGTGAAGCGTCCAGCGAAGATGGAAACGGATATTCGAAGAATGTGGGATAGAGGGTCTTAAGGCTATCTTCCAGGTCCTGCTTTGCCGTCAGCACAATCGTTTCAAGCATGTCAGATCCCCTATGGCAGCTTCGACAACGGACCAATAGCAAAAGAGGCCGGAGCTTTCACTCCGGCCTCTTTTGTTTATTTCATCGGAACCGCTTAGTTCACGCTCTTGTCGACCAGCTTGTTCTTGCCGATCCAGGGCATCATGCCGCGCAGCTTGGCGCCGACTTCCTCGATCTGGTGGCTGTCGTTGTTGCGGCGGATGCCCTTGAAGCGGGCCGCACCCGACCGGTATTCCTGCATCCACTCGGAGGTGAACTTGCCGGTCTGGATGTCCTTGAGGACACGCTTCATCTCAGCCTTGGTTTCTTCGGTGATGATGCGCGGACCGGTGACGTATTCGCCCCATTCGGCTGTGTTGGAGATCGAGTAGTTCATGTTGGCGATGCCGCCTTCATAGATCAGGTCGACGATCAGCTTCACTTCGTGCAGGCACTCGAAATAGGCCATTTCAGGCGCATAGCCGGCTTCGGTGAGCGTTTCGAAACCGGCGCGGATGAGCTCGACGAGACCGCCGCAAAGAACGACCTGTTCGCCGAAGAGATCGGTTTCGCACTCTTCGCGGAAGTTGGTTTCGATGATGCCGGAGCGGCCGCCGCCGACGCCGCAGGCGTAGGAGAGCGCGAGTTCAAGCGCATTGCCGGAAGCGTTCTGGTGAACGGCAACGAGGCAGGGAACGCCGCCGCCCTTCTGATATTCGCCGCGAACCGTGTGGCCCGGGCCCTTCGGCGCGATCATGACGACGTCGACCGAAGCCTTCGGCTCGATCAGGCCGAAGTGAACGTTGAGGCCGTGAGCGAAGGCGATGGCAGCGCCGTCGCGGATGTTCGGCGCGATGTCGGCCTTGTAGATGTCGGCCTGCAGTTCGTCAGGCGTCGCCATCATCATCAGGTCGGCCCAGCCGGCAGCTTCGGCAACCGTCATGACCTTGAAGCCATCGGCTTCGGCCTTCTTGACTGTGGGCGAACCGGCCTTGAGGGCGATGACGAGGTTCTGGGCGCCGCTGTCCTTCAGGTTCAGCGCATGGGCACGGCCCTGCGAACCGTAGCCGATGACGGCGACCTTCTTGGCCTTGATGAGGTTGAGATCGGCATCACGATCGTAATAGACGCGCATTTGAAGTTCCTTCCCTTGTGCTTGTCTTGTTGACTGTCATTAAGGCGAAATCAGCCGAGAACCGGCATCTCCGCCAGAACCTTGTCCGTGCCGTAAAGCCGGAGGAAGGCGGTCACCGCCCTCTCCGCTTGACGCGCGGTATCCTTGAGGCCGGGTTCCCCGAGCAGCATGCGCACATGCAGGTCGGAAACAACAAGGCCGTAAAGCGTGTGATAAGCCTCATCGGCATCGGAAAAACGCAGCAGCCCCGCCCTCTTGCCGGCATCGATCAGCGCCATGGCGCGGCGGTCGATCTGCCGGCGGCCGCGCTCCAGCAGCAGCTTGCCGAGCTTCGAACCGTCGCGGTTCGATTGGCCGATCGCCAGCCGGTTCAGCGCCAGCGAGACGTCGCCGGCCAGAACCTCCAGCAGGTCGCGCGCGAAAATGACCACATGGTCATGCAGGCTCGCCGCCGTCAGCCGCTCGCCGTTGCGCTCGAAGGTGCGCACCTTGCTTGCCTGATAGGCAATCATCGCCGAGAGCAGACCGTCGCGATCGCCGAACCACTTGTAGAGGCTTTCCTTGGAGCAATTGGCGGCGCGCGCCACCCCCGAGGTCGTCAGCGCCTTCTCGCCGCCATCGACGAGCAGCCGCAGCGCCTGCTCCAGAACGGCGTTCTGGCGCGGCGAAAATTCGCTCGGCTCTGCAGTATCGACGGACACGGTCACGGCTCCCATATACGTACCGTACGGTACGGTTCTTGAGGTTTATGCGACAAACCAATCGAGCCGTCAAGCAGGCCCGGCAGATTTTTATACGGGAAAGCGCCGGCAGACGCCAGAATGGGATAGGCGCGCATCCGTCAGCACCGCATAATGTCACCCCATGCCATTGCCGGGAGCTTTCCATGTCGCGCCTGCCTGCCGCCCTTCTCTTTGCTGGAGCAATAGTCCTGGGAGCACCGCTCCTAAGCGCCGGCGCCTTCGCGCAGTCGGAAAACGAGGTCTATAATCGCATCGAGGAATTACACGGCGATGCCGCGGGCTTCGACCGGCCGCTGCGCCAGCTCGTTGTGGCGATGCGCTCCGGCGACGCCGAGACCATCGCCGGCCTTGCCGAATATCCGCTGACCGTCAAGGCCAACGGCGAGACCTATGATGTCGAGAACGCCGAGGATTTCGTCGAGAATTTCGACGATCTGGTGACGCCGGAGACCCGCCGCGCCGTCGGGCATCAGCAATATGAGGATCTCTTCGTCAACAGCGACGGCGTCATGCTCGCCAACGGCGCCGTCTGGATGGGCGCGGTCTGCGACGACAACGCCTGCCAAGAGAGCCACTGGGCGATCATCGCCATCAATAATTAGCGTCGCGCAGCAATGTCAGCCATCGCCGCGAAGCTTGCGCGCCAGCGTCTGAAGTTCCTTGAAGGCTTCGTAACGCTTGCGGTGGAGATCGGAAATCTCACCCTCGGACGGCTGAAAGCGTGTTTGCACCCTGGTGAGTTCGCTCATCGCCGCGCGCACATCGGCAAATTGGCGGCCGGCGACGGCGCCGAGGATGGCCGCCCCGAGCAGCACCGGCTCCTCGGCTTTCGTGGCGACCACCGGCTTGCCGCTCGCATCGGCGAGCACCTGGCGGACGAAATCGTGCTGGCCGGCGCCGCCGCTGATGACGATGGTTCCGACGTTGACGCCCGCCTCGGCCTGCGTTTCGATGATCTGCCTGAGGCCGTAGCCGATGCCGCAAAGCCCTGCGATGTATAGCGCAACCAGGCTGTCGAGATCCCGCTCCATGCCGAGGCCGGCGATAACAGCCCGGGCGTGCGGATCGGCAAAGGGCGCGCGGTTGCCGAGGAACTCGGGAACGACGTGCAGCCCGGCCGCCAGCTTGACCGCATCGGAAGCACGGCCCGCCTTGCCGGCGGCCATGTCGGCAAGCAGGACCGGCAGCGCAGTGCCCGAGCTCGTCGCAAGCTCCCTCGCCTCGCCGGCCGCCGGATGGAAGGAGAGGAGCTGGTCGATCGCCGCGCCGGCGGCACTCTGGCCGCCCTCGTTCAGCCAGAGGCCCGGCACCATCGCCGAATAGTAAGGACCCCAGACGCCGGAAACGAAAGACGGTTCCGCCGTCGAGGTCATCGTGCAGGAGGAGGTCCCGAAGACATAGGCAAGATTGACCTGCGGATCGGCGCCGACGGTTCCGACGCCGCCGGCATGGGCGTCGATCAGCCCGGCCGCGACGGCCGTGCCCGGGACCAGGCCAAGTTCATCAGCTGCCGCAGCGGTCAGTCCCTGGCCAAGCGCCGACCCCGGCTCGACGATGGACGTGCCGATGCGGGCAAAACCTTCGTCTGCCAGCGCACCGAGGCCGACCTGATGGAAATAGCTGCTGTCCCAGCGCTTTTCATGGGCGAGATAGGTCCACTTGCAGGTGACCGTGCAGGTCGAGCGCGACAGGTCGCCGGTCGCCCGCCAGGTCAGGAAATCCGCGAGATCGAAGAATTGCCAGGCGGCGTCGAACACCTCGGGACGGTTTTCTCTGAGCCAGAGAAGCTTCGGCGTTTCCATTTCGGGAGAGATACGGCCGCCGACGTAACGCAGCACGTCATGCCCAAACGCATTGATGCGCTCCGCCTGTCGGACAGCGCGGTGGTCCATCCACACGATGATATTCCGGTCCGGATCTTCCGAGGGCCCGACGGGCAGCGGCTTGCCGCCTTCGCCGAGGACGACGAGCGAACAGGTGGCGTCGAATCCCAGCCCCACCACGGAGGCCGGATCGACGCCGGCTGCGGAAACCGCCTCTCGCACGGCCGCGCAAACGGCGCTCCAGATTTCGCGGCTCGACTGCTCGACGATGGAGCCGGCTTCATGAAACAGGCTGATATTCCGCTTGGCGGAGGCAAGCATGCTGCCGGCCATATCGAACAAGCCGGCCCGGGCGCTGCCGGTGCCGACATCGACGCCGATGACATAATTGGCGCCGGCTTCCGGGGTATGAGATGTGTCGCTCATGGTCTCTCGTTTCAGATCGCCAGGGATCGGGGTTGATTGGCAGCTGCGGCCGATTTCAAAGGTTCACTATATCCGGAGAGATCGCCCATCCAGGGACGCTGACATTACGCGGTCGCGACAGCATGGCAAGGACAGCGAGGCGCGAGCCAAGCGACGCCCGACGGCATTGAGAGCCAAAGCCGCATGCGAGACGATCGCCGTCATAGCCTCTCTCCGACATTTTCCAGAATGGCGGCGAGCTCCACCGCCCCTGTCGCAACGGCGACCGCTCCGGCAGCGTCGAGCACCGCACGGCGGCCAGGTCTCGGATCGGCCGGGTCGACGAATCCGACCGCCGTCATGCCTGCGGCTACGGCTGCCGCGATGCCATGAGCGCTGTCGTCGATCATGACGCATTTGGCGGGACAGGCTCGAAAGCGTTCAGCGCAATGTAGCAGGAGATCGGGCGCCGGCTTCGGCCGCGGCACGACTTCGGCGCTGAAGACGTCCTCGCCGAACGCGCTCCACAGATCGAGTTTCCCCAGGCTGTTGCGAAGCCGTTGCATCGTACTGTTCGACGCGACGCATTTCGGCCGGTTGAGATTATGGACGATGGCGGAAATGCCAGGAATGGGCGTCAGCGAGCGCGCGAACTCCTCGAACAGATTGAGATGCCAGGTCTCGAACAGCGCGGCGATATCGACTATCCCGTAATCGCGCCGACACATTTCGGCGATGATGCTTTCCGAATTGCCGGTGAATTTGACATGTGCCTCCGCTGCGCTGATCGCGATGCCGGCGCCTTGCAGCGTTTCCGCCAAAGTGCGGCTGGCGATCGGCTCGCTGTCTATGAGCACGCCGTCGCAATCGAAGATCACGAGGTCGATGCTGCCCATGGTGCCCGTCATACCGGGATGATCGATGCGGTTATCGAGCATGCGTCACCCCCGCGCCCGCAAGGCGAGATCCGGCCGGTCGGTGGTGATCTGCCGGATCGGTTTGGCAAGCCAGTATTCGAGATCGCTGATTTCGTTCGGAACCCAGGCGCCGAGACGGTCGAGCGGCACGAGCTGGGTTATCTCATCCCAGTGCGCCTGAAGCAGCGACTTTTCGACGGCGATGATATCCGAGCATTGCGTCATCAGGCTGAGGCCGCTCGTCAGACCAAGACGCTCGGCCGACTTGGCATCAAAGGACGACAAAGTCCGGATGCCGGGAGCAACCTTGCGAATGTCGGCGAGCACGTCGGGATGGAAGCTGGTGAGAACCGATCGCTCGGCCAGACCAAACCGCTCGACGGCGGCGAATGCCTTGGCGGCAAGCCCCTCATACGGCGTTCCATCGGCATGGATCTTCAGTTCGATGTGAAGTTCGAGCGCTGTATCCTTGAAAACGGCAAGCACCTCTTCCAGCGTCGGCATCGTCTCCCCGTCGCTCTGCGTGAGGCTGATTTCACGGTGTTTTCCGAGGCTGAGGTCGGCGACCGGCCCGCGCGCATCCGTGGTGCGCTCGAGCGTCGGGTCGTGAATGACCAGCATTTCTCCCGATCGTGTCAGGTGGATGTCGAACTCCACGCCGTCGACCGGCATTTGCGCAAGTTTTCGGAAGCCCGAAAGACTGTTTTCAGGCCAGAGATTACGGCCACCGCGGTGGCCGATGATATGCACCATCGTCTAAATATCCTTGAGATCTTCGTGTTATTTTCCGGAGTCCACCAGCCCCTTGGTGAACCAGCGTTGCATGAAGAGAATGACCGCCGCAGGCGGAAGCATGACGAGCAGCGCCGCGCTCATGGCAATGTTCCAGGCCGGTGCCGAGTCCGAGACCGGAACGAGTTGCTTCAGCCCGAGCACCGCCGTTCCCATCTCCTTGTCGGTGGTGAACAGCAACGGCCACAAATACTGGTTCCAGCCGTAGAGAAACAGGATGATCGACAACGCCGCTATGTTGGCGCTCGACAGCGGCAGGAGGATATCCTTGAAAAATTTCAGCGGACCGGCGCCGTCGAGCTTGGCCGCCTCGCAAAGCTCATCGGGAACGGTCAGGAAAAACTGCCGGAACAGGAAGGTTGCGGAGGCCGAGGCGATCAGCGGCAGGATCAGGCCGCTATAGCTGTTGACCATATTCCATTTCAACGAGGCTTCCATGCTGTATCCCGTCAGTTGTTCGACGACACCGGACAGACCGATCGTCGCAGCCAGCCAGCGAAGCGGCCCGGCAGCATCGGCGACCGCTTCATAGGTCGGGATGATGCGGACCTCGACCGGAAGCATCAGCGACACGAAAATGAGCCAGAACGCCGTCATGCGAAACGGGAAGCGGAAATAGGTGACACCGAAAGCGGCGATCAGCGAGATCGCCAGCTTGCCGATGACGATGCCGGCGGTGACGATGATCGAATTCAGGAACAGCCGGGAGAATTCGCCCTGCTGCCAGGCGGCAGCCAGGTTTTCGAAGAAATGCGAGCCCGGCATGACCGGGAACGGCGTCTGCTGAACCTCCTGCAAGGTGAGCGAACCGGCGACGAAGGCGAAGTAGAGCGGCAGGCAGACGAAGACCGCGCCGATGAGCAGCACCGCGTGGCAGAAGATCGAAAGACCGAGATGACGTTCGGGCATGACTACACCTGGTAATTGACCTTGCGCTCGAGAGCGCGGAATTGAATGACGGTGAACAGGATGGCGATCAGCATCAGCAGCACGGACTGGGCGGCCGACGAACCGAGGTCCAGTTGTACGAAGCCGTCCTGATAGACCTTGTAGACCAGGCTGTTCGTTGCTCCCGCCGGGCCGCCGCGGGTGACCGCATCGATGATGCCGAAGGTTTCGAACAGTCCGTAGACGAAGTTCATCACCACGAGGAAGAAGATCGTCGGCGAAATCAGCGGCAGCGAGATGGTGAAGAAGCGCCGCACGGGTCTTGCGCCGTCGAGCTTTGCCGCCTCCAACAGCGAAGCGGGCACAGCCAGCAATGCAGCGACGAGAAAAATGTAGTCGTAGCAGACATTCTTCCAGACCGAGGCGATCGTCACCAGAAGCTGCGCATCGAACGGCCGCCGGTTCGGATCCCATTCGACGCCCAACCCATGCAGAAACTGCGCGATCGGCCCAACAGCCGGATTGAACAGGAAGGCCCAGATCACCCCTGATATGACCGGCGCGATCGCATAGGGAAGCAGGATGATGCTCTTATAAATTCCCCTGCCCCTGATCACGAAATCGGTGGCGAAGGCAAACAGGCCGGCAAGCAGAAGCGTTGCGGCATTCTGCGCGACGGTGAACCACAGCGTGAACAGCGCACTGGCGCGATATTCCGGACTTGCGAACAGATTGTAGAAATTCTCCAGCCCGACGAAAATTTCGGTGCCGCCGAAGGGATCGACCTGAACGAAGGCCAGCGACAGCGCCTTGTAGGAAGGGATGAAAAAGAAGAACAGCAGGATCAGCAGTTGCGGCGCGACCAGGCCGAAGGCGAGCCAGGGCTTGTTGAAATGAGCCGACTTCAACCCGGCCTCCAAGGGCTGCGCGCTCCTCCGGCCAGTCGAGAGATTATCCGGGATGCGAAGGCGCCTGGCGGCGCCCTCCATCTTTCCCAAAGTCCTACTTTGCTGCATGAAGCTGCTCGTATTGGCGAAGGATCTGGTTTCCGCGGGCCGCCGCCGCATCCAGCGCCTGCTGTGGTGTCTTTTGTCCGGTCCAGACGCCCTGGATCTCTTCCACCAAAAGCGCCATCGACTGGTTGTGATTGCCGAAGCGGAAGCCGCGCGAATTGTCGGTCGGCGTTCCGCGCGTCAGCTGGAGAATGGCGATCTCGCGGGTCGGGTGATCCTTGAAATAGCCCTCGGACTTGGCTTGTTCATAGGCGGCGTTCGTGACCGGCACATAGCCGGTCTGCTTGCTCCACCAGACCTGCGTCTTCGGCGAAGCGAGGAAGTTCAGGAAGGCGGCAGCACCCGCATATTCATCCTCCGACTTGCCTTTCAGGACCCAGAGCGCGCCGCCACCGATGGTGCTGTTCTTCGGCTCGATACCCTCCTCATGCGGTAGGAACGTTGCGCTCCAATTGTATTTTGCGCCGCTCTCGACGGCAGCATGGGCCGCGGTGGAGGCCACATAGGTGGAGCAGGTGCCCGACGTAAACAGCTGGTCGGGCGAGAGGCCCTGACCTGCGATCTGCAGGATGCCGGCATCGAGCCATGTTTTGAGGCGCGTCACCTGAGCGACGACCAGCGGGCTCTTGTTGAAGATGAACTCGGTATCGAGACCGCCGAAGCCGTTCGCCTTGGTTCCGTAAGGCTGATCCTGGATGGCCGCGTAGTTTTCGATCAGGCTCCAATAGAAGTCGTTTGCAAGCGCCATCTGGCACTTCGAAATTCCCTTCTCCTTGATAGCGCTGAGCTGCTTGTCGAGCTCCTGCCAGGTCTCGCCCGGCTTGTCGAAGCCGGCTGCCTTGAAATGATCGGCATTGTACCAGAAGATCGGCGTCGAGCTGTTGAAGGGCATCGCCGCCGGCTTGCCGTCGACGAGATAGAAGCCGGCCACCGGGGCGAGGAAATCGTTCCAGTCGATCTTGTAGCCTTCCTTCTCCATGAGCGCCGGCACCGGAATGATGGCGCCGGAATTGTACATGGTCAGGAAACCCCGCTCAGCGGCCTGGATCAGCACCGGCTGTTGGTGGACGCGGTAGGCGGCCACCATCGCCGCCATGGTTTCCTCGTAATTGCCTTTGCCGATGCCGACGACCTCGTATTTGTCCTGCGAGGCGTTGAAGTCGGCAATCAGCTTGTTGGTGATCTCGGCAAGGCGGCCGCCTGCCGCATTCCACCATTCGATCTTGACGCGATCGGCCGCGCCGGCGTCGCCCGCATTGGCCAGGCCGAGCGTCACCAGTGCAACACCCGCCGCGAACGACCGGATCGTCCGCCCCATGCGGGCGCCTATCGAAGACTTTGCCGTCATTTCGTTTTCCTCTCCATTGCCGTTGTTCGCCGACCGGCGCGCCCGGCGCCGGTCAACCCCTCCCAGAGTGGCGATAAAACAAGGTTGGGGCCACTTGTTACAAATGTCAATAGCATGTTACAAATGCATGACGACATTGGAGGAGGATGCTATGGCAGCTATCGAACTGATCGACCTGAAGAAGAATTACGGGGCTGTTCCGGCGGTAAAGGGGATCAATCTCACCGTCGCCGACGGCGAAATGATCGTTCTGGTCGGGCCCTCAGGATGCGGAAAATCGACCTTGCTGCGGATGATCGCGGGCCTCGAAGCCATAAGCTCCGGGCACCTCAGGATAGCAGGCAGCGACGTCGGCCACGTTGATCCGGCCGACCGCAACATCGCCATGGTCTTCCAGAACTATGCGCTCTATCCGCACATGACCGTTCGGCAGAATCTCGAATACGGCCTCAAGAATCGCCGCGTGCCGCGCGACGAGATCGACCGGCGGATCGCCAACGCCGCCGGCATCCTGGAAATCGGCGACTTCCTCGAGCGGCGCCCCCGCCAGCTCTCGGGCGGACAGCGCCAACGCGTTGCCATGGGCCGCGCCATCGTCCGCGATCCCGCCGCTTTTTTGTTCGACGAACCTCTGTCCAACCTCGATGCGAAGCTGCGCGTGCAAATGCGCGTCGAGATCCGCAGGCTGCAGCGGCAGCTCAAGACAACGAGCCTCTATGTCACGCACGACCAGCTCGAGGCTATGACGCTCGCCGACAGGCTGGTCGTCATGAACGGCGGCCGGATCGAGCAGATCGGGACACCGATCGAGGTGTATCGCCGTCCCGAGACCGTCTTCGTTGCCGGCTTCATCGGCTCTCCGCCGATGAACCTGGTCGATCTCGACGAGCTGGGACCCTGTGACCTGGCACTTCCCAGAGACACGGATCTCATAGGTATCAGGCCAAGTGCGATCAACCTCGGTGATGGATCGGCGCATGATCTCCGGTTCGACGCCCATGTCGAATTGATCGAAACCGTCGGTGACGAGAACAACGTCCATCTGCGCATCGATGGCTGCGACAAGCGCATCGTGGCGAGCGTACCCACCGATCGACGTCTGCAGGAAGGCGATCGCACTTCGTGTCATATACGAAAGGACGGTCTGCATCTCTTCAACAGGACGACAGGGCGGCGAACCGATTGAGGGAGCGAAGCAGATGACGGCTGACCCTTGCGATTGACAAGCGTCAGGGATTTGAGATCCATGGCCATCGAATTGGAGGCGCAGATTATTGCATGTCACAAAACAGAGGTGCTTCTTTCCAGCCGATGGCGCTCCCCGACGAGCAGATGCAGGTGCGCGTGGTCTGGCTCTATTACATGGAGGGACGCACCCAGGGTGAGATTGCAGAAGCGCTTTCGACCAACCGGCTTCGCGTCAACAAGATCATCGCCGAGGCGCGCCGGTCCGGCCTGGTGACGATCACCCTCAATTCCCGGCTGACATCCTGCGTCGCCCTGGAACAGCAGTTGGCGGCAGAATTCTCGCTCAACCGGGCGATCATCGTACCGACGCCGGAGGATGCGGAACTCATCCCTGTCCTGCTCGGCCAGGCAGCCGCCGATTATCTCGTGCAATTGCTGAACGGTGGCAACATTCGCGGCGTCGGCGTCGGCTGGGGGGCGACGCTCCGCGAAATGGTGCGTCACATGCCGTCACTCCGACGCCCTGATATCTGCGTCAACTCGGTCATGGGCGGGCTGACCCACGGCATCGAAATCAACACTTTTGACATTGCGAGCGATCTTGCCCGCCAGCTCAATGCCGAGTGCTCCTATCTTGCTGCACCGATCTATGCCGGCAGTCCGGAGTCGCGGATGGCGATTATCAGACAGGATGTTTTCGAGACGGCCTTTCGGCAGATCGAGGCCAATGACGTCATCGTGCTCAGCATCGGCGACATGACCGAACGCTCGCTGCTGATGCGCTACGGCCTGCCGAGCAACATCAATATCGAGGAACTGGTCGCGGCTGGCGCCTGTGGTGACGTGCTCGGCCAGTTTATCGACAATACCGGGCGTCCGATCAAGCACGCGATCAACAAATGCGCGATCGCTCCCGAACTCGAAGCCCTGCGCGCTATCCCGAACATCATCTTCGCGTCAGGGGGCCTGAACAAGGCGCAGGCTATTGCTGCCGTGCTGCTGTCGGGTCTGGGCAATGTGCTGATCTGCGACGAAGACACGGCCCGGCAAGCGCGACAGCTTGCGCTGGATCTCAAAATAGGCAGCGGTTTATAGAGCGGCCGCGCAACCGGCAGGCACCGAAGGAGGCTCCGTCGGCACCGCCTTTTCGATCGCATAGAGCTTAGCGAAGCCGGCATCCTCGATCAGCATCAGTCCTGCCGGCATCGAGGTACCAACATAACGGTCGGACGTATCCGCATTGACGACGAGGATGAAATCGAAACGTCCGCGCCAGTCCGACAGATAGGGCGTGAAATTTTCATAGACCTGCATCATTGCCGGGCACAAAAGCACGCCGATCGACAACAGATTGCCTTCGGGAACCGCGATCTCAGACCATGGTGTCAGAACCGATAGCGGCTGCTTGCCTTTCGCGGTGAAGAGCGTCGGCACGAACGCATGCGCGAAAGGCGTGGCAAGCGTCGGCAGGTGCCAGAAGGTCTCCTCTCTGAAGAAAAAATACCGGTTGGAGTGGGCAAAGCCGCTCACCATCTTGGGGTCATGCCCCAGAGGCAGAACGGCCGCGCCGACCGGCACCTTTTTGAGTACGGTCTCGACGGCGGCGACGTCCTTTTGTCCCAGCCACCAATTCCAGCCGATCCAGCCGGTCCGGCCGAAAACCGCGAGATTAACGACGAGCGCCAGCAACAGCGCCTGTCGGCGTGGCAGATTGGCGAAAGGACACACCATCGCCATGGCGACGAGTGCCGTCATGATCGGAAAGCGCCAACTGATCCATCCGGTGCCGAGCATGTGGCGAGGTGAAACACAGGAGAGCAGCAGCAGGCCGCCGGCGGCCACGGCAAGACCGGCATGGATGCGGATATCGCCCGCGCGTACGGCACGCGTGCAGATGAGGATCAGCGGCAGAACCAGCACCACGTCTACCACCGGGATATACGAGGTGATGGCGGAGAGCAAATTCATGACAATCAGGAGGACGCCGTCGTTCCAGGCAAGGGCAAGGCCGTTGCCACCGGCATTCGGTAAAGCTGGCGCACGGAGATAGAGTGCGAACGGCGGCAGGACACAGGCGCCCAGCGCCAGCGTCAAACGGCCGGCGAGCCTCAGCAGCCCTACCCTCGATCGCAAGATGTCGAAACGCCAGGAAAATTCCAGGCCGCAAACGATCGCCATATAGAAGCCGAGCGAGAAGATATGCATCACCGTCAGCATCAGCGCGGCGGCAAGCCGCCAGGCAAAAAGCAGAGCGAGATTTCCGCGCTGCAGCCGCAGGTCGACGCAGCCGAAGACCAAGGCCATGCCGAGGCCAATCTGGAAATTGATGAAGCCGCCGATCATGGTGGCGCACCAGCCAAGCGACAGCATGGCGATCTGCCAATAGTGGCGGCCGCCGAAAAGCGCCCGGTGCAGGCTGATCGCGCCAAGCGACGGCAGCACGATCGCCAGGAAAAGCAACGTCCGTGCCAGCCTATCGGCGCCGACAATAGGTCCCAGCCAGATGGCGAGAAGATCGATGCCGACGTTGGTGAAGGTGCGGCTCCAATCGATCGCGTAGATCTCCGGAAACGGCTGCTCGCTGATCCCGCCGGAAAGGAGCCAGATGCGGGCATAATGATTGGCATAGTCGAGCACCGGCGGGAAGGGAAAGAGCACGACAAGGATCGCAACAAACCCGACGAAAACGAGGATCGCAACGGTAGAATCCTGTCGGGTGATCAATTCCCCAGGCTCGGCCGTGGCAAGACGAGACTCCGCAATCCGGTCCATCAGCCGATCCGACTGTTCTTTTGCAAGCTGCTCTTCTGCTGCGCAGGCGGCTCACCGGCTACGAAGGCCGCATCCAGCGCGGCGCGCTTGTCGCCGGCGCTCATTTCCGAAAAAGCCGTCGGCAGCTCGGCATGTTCGCCTCCGCGCAGGATGGTCTCGATCATGAACATCGGCCGCCTCTTGCTCTCCTGCACGAGGCGGCCGAGATATTCGCCGATGATGCCGATGCAGATCAGCTGGATGGCGCTGAAGGCGCTGACGGCGGCCATGATCGACGACCAGCCGGTGACCGTTTCATCTTGCAGCCAGCGCACGAAAGTATAGACGAGCAGCGCCATCGCGACGCCGGCGCTGATCATGCCAAGCCATGTGGCGATGCGCAGTGGCGTCGTCGAAAAGCTGGTGATCGCATCGAGCGCGAAATTGATCATCTTGCGCAGCGGATATTTCGTCGTGCCGGCAAAGCGGGCGTCACGCTCATAGGGCAAAGCGACCTGCCTACCGCCGATCCAGCTGACCATGCCGCGGATGAACCGATCGCGCTCCGGCATCGCCAGCAGGATATCGACGACGCGCCGGTGCATCAGCCGGAAATCGCCGGTATCGCGCGGGATCGTCACGGAAGCGAGCCTGGAGAGCGCACGATAGAAAAGCGAAGCGGTGGCGAGCTTGAACCAGGTTTCGCCTTCGCGCCGCGTGCGCTGGCCGTAGACGACGTCGGCGCCGCGCTCCATGATCGGCATCATCATCAAAAGCAGCTCGGGCGGATCCTGAAGATCGGCGTCGATCAAAAGAACACGCTCGCCGCGCGAGGCGGAAAGACCGGCCGTTGACGCCAGTTGGTGGCCGTGATTGCGCAACAGACGCACGCCGAGGACCTGCGGCACTTTTGCGGCCAGTTCCGAAATGATCTCCCAGGTGCCGTCGGACGAGCCGTCGTCGACGAGAATGAGTTCGAAGGCGTCGCCTGCGATGCTCTGCGCGGCACCGCTAGCGCGGCGGCAAAATTCGCGCAGGCCTTCTTCCTCGTTATGACAAGGCGCGACGATGGAAAGAAACGGTGCTTGCGTCATGCGGACGGCGGTGCCTGCTTGATTGATGGCGCCAGCCTAGCCGGGAAACGTCAAACATCCTTTAATGGCTGGATGGCAGCCCCTGAGCGCCCCCGAGCTATTCCGCCGCGATGATCTCGCGCACGCCGTCGACATCGCGAGCCGGCGAAGCGCCGTAGAGGCGGCTGTATTCGCGGCTGAACTGCGACGGGCTCTGATAGCCGACGCGATGACCGGCCGTGCCGGCATCGAGACGCTCGACGAACATCAGCCGGCGCGCTTCATGCAGGCGGAGCTGCTTCTGATACTGCACCGGCGTCAGCGCCGTGACCGATTTGAAGTGGTGATGGAAGGACGAGACGCTCATGTTGACGCGGTCGGCAAGATCTTCGATCCGCAGCGGCCGGGCGAAATTCTCCTTCAGCCAGGCGACGGCGCGCGCGATCCTGTTGCTGTGGCTGTCCGACGTGGCGATGTTGATCAGACGGGCGCCATGCGGCCCGGTCAGCACCCGGTAGAGAATTTCCTGCTCGATCAGCGGCGCCATGGCAGGAATATCGCCTGGACGATCGAGCAAACGCAGCAGCCGGACGGCAGCATCCATAAGCTCCGGCGGCGCGACGTTCACCACCAGGCCGCGCTGCCCGTCGGTATGAGCGGCCGGGCGGGGAATATCGATGCGGCTGAGCAGTTCCAATAGCTTTTCGGAATCGATCGCCAGCCCCAGGCAGAGATGCGGGACCTCGGGGCTTGCCTCCGTGACGCGCCAGGCGACCGGCAGGTCGAGCGAGGTGAGCAGATAGTCCCCCGTCCCGTAGCTGATAAGCTCAGTGCCGAGTTGCAGGCTCTTGGCCCCCTGCAGCACGAAGCCAAAACAGGGCCGGTAGCTACTGTACGAGGGATCGCTGGGCCTGGACCGGCGGCTGACGTGAAGATTGCCGATTGTAGTCGAGAACTCGCCGTCGCCAGGCGCGAAGCGCATCGCGATGTCGACGATTTCCTGGTATAGGCTGAAAGGCAAAGTCATGCGGCAACTCTTTCTGTCAGCTGTCTGATGCCGACGCTACCGCCCTTATCTAGAGTGCCTTTGCGATTTCGCAAACAGGTGGGCGCCGCACTTTTGCAGGATCGTGCAAGAAGCTGAGAGGATCGCTCTAACGCCTTTGCCAACATCCGGGCAATAGTCCGCCATCCCGCTCAACCCCTCCCAACCCCAAAGGAAGCTTCAGATGGCTATCGCAAAAGGCTATGCCGCAACCGACGCGTCGCAACCGCTGACCCCCTTCACCTTCGAGCGCCGCGAACCCAACGATGACGACGTCGTCATCGCAGTTCAATATTGCGGCGTCTGCCACTCCGACATTCACCAGGCCCGCAACGAGTGGGGCAATTCCATATTCCCGATGGTACCTGGCCACGAGGTCGCCGGCGTCGTTTCCGCCGTCGGCTCCAAGGTCACGCAATTCAAGGTCGGCGACCGCGTCGGCGTCGGCTGCTTCGTCGATTCCTGCGTCGGCTGCGCCGCGCGTGATCTGGACTACGAGCACTTCCTGCCGGGCCTCGTCCCGACCTATAATGGCTACGAAGCCGATGGCACGACCCCGACCTTCGGCGGCTATTCCGACTCGATCGTCGTCAAGGAAGGTTATGTGCTGCGCTTCCCCGACAATATTCCGCTCGATTCCGGTGCCCCGCTGCTTTGCGCCGGTATCACGCTCTATTCGCCGCTCGCGCATTGGAAAGCCGGTCCCGGCAAGAAGATCGCGATCGTCGGCATGGGCGGTCTCGGCCATATGGGCGTGAAGATCGGTGCTGCCATGGGTGCCGACATCACCGTCCTCTCCCAGTCGCTGTCGAAGAAGGAAGACGGCCTCAAGCTCGGCGCCAAGGACTATTATGCAACGAGCGACGCCGAGACCTTCACCAAGCTCGCCGGCAGCTTCGACCTCATCATCAACACGGTCGGCACGGCGATCGACTGGAACGCCTATCTCAACCTGTTGAAGTCTGACGGCACAATGGTTCTGGTCGGCGTTCCCGAGCACCCGGTTCCGGTCCACGCCTTCTCGGTCATCGGCGGGCGCAAGAGCCTTGCCGGCTCGATGATCGGCTCGATCAAGGAAACCCAGGAAATGCTCGACTTCTGCGGCAAGCACAACATCGTCTCCGAGATCGAGAAGATCAAGATCCAGGACATCAACGAGGCTTATGAACGCGTCGTGAAGAGCGACGTCCGCTACCGCTTCGTCATCGATATCGCCTCACTGGCGGCTTGAGGAATGAGAGGCGGCTCCTTCGGGGGCCGCCACTCTCTACTTACGCAGACTTCTTGATCGCCTCACGACACGCCCGCCGCACTCCCCCGCAGCCGCAACAGATATTCGACCGGGTTGAATGGATCAGGCCCGGAGCGCCGGCGCAGGCGCGGTGGCCCGGCCACAGGGGCATAGTGATCGAAAGCGGTTTCCATCGTCCCTGCCCCGCTCGTCAGGCCCGGCAATTGCTGCTGGACGCTTTGAACCATCTGAGACGCCAAAGTGCCTTCGAGCCGCGCCACGCCATCGGCGATCACGGAACCCGACGTCGCCGCAGCGGATTTCGCCAACAGAGTCACCACGCTGCTCAGGCTCTCGGCAGGCGCTTCCAAGTGAAAGCGGTCGAAAGGTTCGCAGAGGACAGTTTGCGCGGCCGAGAGCGCCGATGCCAGCACCCAGGAGGTCAGTTGCCGGAAATCGGCGGCGGTGCTGGCCGGCGAGCTATGACGCGCCGCCGTCATAGCCACATGGCAATCGATGACCTGCCAGCCGAAAATGCCCTGCTTCAGCGTTTCGAACACGGTCGCCTCAACCGCCCGGTAGAAGGCGACCGGCATCTGGCCGACATCCACCTCGAGCGCAAAGCTGTTGCCCGTCCCGGCAGGACGCGGTTCGACCCGCAGGCCGACGGTGGCGAGAAACGGATTGGGCTCCTTGAAGAGGATCTGCAGGCCGGCTCCGGTTGCCGCCGGCCTCTCGGCCAGAATGACCGTGCTTTCCTCGAAGCTCGCCTCGAGGCCGAAATCCGTCAGCAGCGTCGCTTGGATCACCTCCTTCTGCACCTCGCCGTAGAGCGATACGAAGACCTCGTCGGTCTCTTCGTTCCGGTGCAGGTTGATCAGCGGATCCTGTTCGGCCATCCGGCTCAACGCCAGCCACAGCGCCGCCCTGTCCGAAGGCCGCCGCGCAAGGACGCGGGTTTCGAGCGTCGGCGGCGCGAAGTGAACCCTTCCGGTCGCACCCGGATCGCCACCCACCGCATCGCCGATCCGGGCCCCGGAAAGTCCGCTGAGGCGCGCGATCTGTCCGGCGCCAAAGCTCTCGGCGGCATGACTGCGCCCGCGCCCGAAGAGCTGGATTGCGGTTACTCTTTCCGGGCCTTTCGGCAGATCGAGATATTGCCGCAGCCGCACCGTGCCGGATGTCAGATACACATAACACTGCTTCTCGCCACCCCAGCCGCGCTCGATCTTGAAGATCTTGCCGGCGACCGGCCCATCCGGATCGGGATGTTGCTCGGGCAAGATCGCCGCAATGGCCGAGGCCAGCGCGGGCACGCCGGCGCCGGTCATGGCCGCGCCGGCGAAGACGGGATGCACCAGGCTGCGCGCCGCCTGATCGGCCAGAGCGCGGCTGAGCCTTTCCCGCGTCAGGCTTTCCGGGGCGAGCACATAGTCGTCGAGCAGCGCTTCGTCGTTTTCCCCGAGCGCCTCGCAGAGCGCCGAAAAGAGCGGCTCGCGTCCCGGGTCCAGGGCCTCCACCCGGGCAAGCTTGCTGCCGGCATCGATGACCGAAGACATGGCGATCGGTCGGACGGCGAGCTGCGCGGCAAGCGCCTCCATCACCTCCGCATACCGGGCGCCGAGGCGATCGACCTTGTTGACGAAAAAGACGAAGGGAACGCCGAGCCGCCGCAGCGCCCGCACCAGCACACGCGTCTGCGCCTGCACGCCCTCGACCGCCGAAACCACGACGACCGCCGCGTCCAGCAACCCGAGCACCCGCTCCACTTCGGCGATGAAGTCGGGGTGGCCGGGCGTGTCGATCAGATTGACGGTCCTGTCTCCGATCGCAAACGACACCACCGCGGCCCTGATCGTGATGCCGCGCTGCCGTTCGAGTTCGAGCGTATCCGTCTGTGTATTGCCGGTATCGACGCTGCCCAGCTTGTCGATGACTCCGGCGTCAAAAAGCAGTCTTTCGGTAAGGCTAGTCTTGCCTGCATCCACATGGGCGAGGATGCCCAGATTCAAAGTGCGCATAAACCACCAACTTCTCAGAAATTCGGATGTGATTTTCGTGAGAAGTGACTCGGCGCATTGGAACCTCTATCCGTTGATACGGCTGGATGCGGCATTCCCGGGTGGTGGGGAGACGCGGGCGGGATGCTAAGGCGGTGTGGGGAGATGTGTCAAGGTTGGGAGTAATGCCTTCACGGCGCAAACGCGCCGTGGCCGGCTTCCTGTACCGGCGTGCCGTGGCCGCCCCCCTCTGCCCTGCCGGGCATCTCCCCCACAGGTGGGGAGATTACAAGCGGCTCAACCCGTCCGGCCCGTCTATCGTTTCACTTCGCTGAACGCTGATTGTTTGGGGAAGCCTTTACGCCCAGCCAATCTCCCCACCTGTGGGGGAGATGGCCGGCAGGCCAGAGGGGGCTACCACGGCATGCCCTCTCTTGCTGTCCTCCGGCTTCCCTCTGTCGTCGTGGCGCTCCCGTGTAGAACCTGGCCCATAGTGCGTCCCTCCATGCCAAGGAAAATAATGCACCATCAAATGCCGGGACTAAACACCTACGCCTCCTCCCGCATCGTCTCCCGCTGCGTGATCAGCCGGGCGCTGTGCTGGCCGCTCAGATAGATCCACAGCCAGCTCCAGGCGACCGAGAAGCGGGAGCGGGTGCCGATCAGGAAGTAGATGTGGGCGATGCCCCAAATCCACCAGGCGATCCAGCCCTTGAGCTTGATCCGGCCGAAATCGATGATCGCCGCACTCTGGCCGATCGTCGCCAGGCTGCCCTGATGCCAGTAGCGGAAAGGTGCCGGTGCGGGCTTGCCGGACAGGCGGGCGCGAATGACCTTGGCGACGTAGCCACCCTGCTGCTTGGCCGCCGGTGCAATGCCTGGCACTGGCTTGCCGTCCTCGCGCATGACCGAGGCCGTGTCGCCGATGACGAAAACGTCGGGCAGCCCCGGCGCGCTCAGATCCTTTTCGACGACGACGCGCCCGGCCCGGTCGGCCGGCACGTCAAGCCAGCGCGCCGCCGGCGAAGCGGTGACGCCGGCCGCCCAGACGATCGTCCGGCTGGCGACAAAGGTCTCGCCGATCTTCACCCCGTCCGCATTGCAGTCTGTCACCGGCCTGCCGAGATGGATCTCGACCCCGAGCTTCTCCAGCGCCCTCTGAGCATAGGCCGAAAGCTCCTCGGCGAAGGTCGGCAGCACCCGCGAACCGGCCTCGACCAGCACGACGCGGGTCTTGCGCGTATCGATGTTGCGGAATTCCTTGGGCAGGGTGAAATGCGCGAGCTCGGCAATGATGCCGGCAAGCTCGACGCCGGTCGGGCCGGCACCGACGATGGTGAAGGTCAGCAGCGCCTCGCGCACGGCGGGATCGCTCTCCATCTCGGCCTTTTCGAAGGCGAGCAGCACGCGCCGGCGGATCGTCGTCGCATCCTCCAGCGTCTTCAGGCCGGGCGCCACCGGCTCCCATTCGTCATGGCCGAAATACGCATGCGTCGCCCCGGTCGCCAGCACCAGCGTATCGTAACCCAGAGTCATGCCGTTGCGGAGAGATACCGTCTTCGCGCCGCTGTCGACACCGGTGACCTCGCCGAGCAGCACCGTCACATCGGGCCGGTCGGCATAGAGGCGGCGGATCGGCCAGGCGATCTCCGAGGTGGAGAGGATGGTGGTCGCCACCTGATAGAGTAGCGGCTGGAAGAGATGATGATTGCGCCGGTCGACGAGCGTGACCTTCACACCCGCCCCCTTCAACCCGTTGACGAGCTGCAGCCCGCCGAAACCTCCACCGACAACGACGACATGATGATCGCTCACGCACTGCCCCTTTTGCGCCATTTCGCTCGAAACCAATGTGGCTTTTGCCGCGAATGTTGCAACCGCCGTTTCGGCATGCCTGCCCTGCGCCACCGACGGCAGTTGGGGCACTCAGGATTATTGGCTTTCAGGTAATCGAGTCCGGCGAAGCTTATGGAGCGGAGATCAGAAAGAGTTATAGCTGCCCAGGCCGAGCCTCGGTTGAGGTGCAGCCTGGAACCAGTTCACAGCGCAGATGCATAACCCGCCGATCAATAGGAACCGACGCACTGGCGACGGGGCCCGTGATAGGGCTGGAAGGTATTGTCATAAGCCCTGTACGAACGATAGCGCGCATAGCACCAAGCCTCGTGGCTCCCGCCGCCTCCATAATAGGCTGACGATGCATAGGCGCGATAGGGCCGGCCGTAATAGCGGTAGGGCGCACCGTAATAGCCATAGGGCCGACCGTAGTAACCGTAGGGCCGACCGTAATAGCCGTATGGCGAGCCGTAATACGAGCCGTAATAGGGCTGGGCCAATGCGCCGCCTATGATCGTACCAACGGCCAGACCACCTAAGGCCCAGCCCCAGCCCGATCCATGACCATGATGATAGCCGCCGTGATGGCCGCCACCCCAGTGGCCGCCTCGGCCACGCCATTGCACCTGCTCTATCTGCTGCTGAGGTTCGATCCTGGGTAGATTGATAGCCGGAAATGCCTGAGCCGGCGTGACGCCGGGGATCCCTATGATCAAGCATAACGCAGCGACGGTTAGCTTTCTCATGACTGTCCTCCTCTACTCCTCCAAGAGGAGAGAATATCCTCCCCTCCTCCTGAACCAAAGGTGAACGTAGTATGTCGAAAAACGTTCCATACGGAGACAAATTAATCGCTGTCGATGGCGCAGAGAACTATCGGCTCTTCAGACAATCGAGACGTGCTTTTTCTAGAAGATTATAAACTTTCCGCACACTGTCGATCCCCAGAAGCTGAGGGTCTTTGGACAGGCTCGGCGTCCAGACGCCCGCCGTTTTGTATCGCTGAAAAGAAGACACGCCGAATGTGATCGTCCCTGTACCGAAGCGGCCTTCTTCGAGATTGATCGACGGCAGCAGTTCGAGCTGGGTGGCAGAGAAATTCGGAAGGAAACCGCTTCTGCGAATGATGACGCGCCGGTCGGTCAGGGCATATTCCGTACGGGCCCGCACAGCCGCATCAACGACAAAGCGTCCCGCGATCAAATAGAGGCCTATCAGAACGAACGGGATTCCCCATAGGCGCATGAAAACCGGCGTTCCCGGCGTGGTCAATACGCCGGCCTCCCAGAAGAGAGCAAAGCCACCCCAAAAAAGTGAGAAGGGAACGAGGGCGAAATCCCACCTTGTCAGACGAAATCCTCGTGCGGGATGCCCGGACCAGAGAAGTTTTTCTCCTGGCAGGAAATAGCTATGAATATCGCTGGTTCTCATATTATCGCAGCCTCTCAAAATGCAGGTTTACCGCGCGTAGCCCACGGGTATCGCCATCCCATGTTTCAATTCTTCCATCGAGATCGACGCCGAAACGTCGAAGAGTTCCAGCTTGCGCACGATCTGCTTATAGATGACGTCGTAATGCTCGACGCGCGGCAGCACGATCTTCAGGATGTAATCGTGATTGCCGGTCAGCCGGTGTGCCTCGACGATCTCCGGGATGTCGCCGATGATCCTGCGGAAGGTTTCCGTCCATTCGTCGGAATGATGCGCTGTCTTGACGAGCGCAAAGACCGTCGTCGGCACGCCCATCCGCTCGCGGTCGAGCACGATGATGCGCCGAAGGATATGGCCGCTTTCCTCCAGCCGCTGGATGCGCCGCGAACAGGCCGAGACCGACAGCGCCACGCGCTCGGCCAGATCGGTCACGGATATGCCTGCATCCCTCTGCAGCATGTCGAGTATGCGTCTGTCGCGGTCATCCAGCATGTGTATAAATCGAACCTTACGCGCCAATTTTGCGCAATTTGCCGAAATTGCGCAAAATCATAGCATACATCCTCCACGGAGGACAAACAACGCAAACACCCCGCGCCGTCATTGCGGCATCATTTTCGAAGGTTCAATGCATAGGAGCATGAAGAGATGGAAACGATCGGCCTGATCGGCGGCATGAGTTTCGAAAGTTCGGCGGTTTATTACCGCCTGATCAACGAGATGGTGCGCGCCCGCAAAGGCGGCCTTGCCTCGGCCGAACTCATCCTGCATTCGGTCAATTTCGAGGAGATCGTCGCTCTTCAGAAGGCCGGCGACTGGGCTGGAGGGGCCCGCCGCCTCGGCGAGGTGGCGGAACGCCTGGAGGCGGCAGGCGCCGGCTGCGTTCTGATCTGCACCAACACCATGCACCTGATAGCTGACGAGGTTGCGGCCAAGGTATCCGTGCCGCTGATCCATATTATCGACGAGACGGCGAAATCGCTGCATGCCGCCGGCCGCAAGCGCCCGCTCTTGCTCGCCACCCGCTACACGATGGAGCACGGCTTCTACGCAGACCGCATGAAGAGCCACGGCCTCGATATCATGGTGCCCGACGCCGCCGACCGCACCACCGTGCACGACATCATCTTCAACGAACTCTGCGCCGGCAGGGTGCACGACAGTTCGCGCGAAAAGCTGATCGACATCATCGACCGCGCCATGGATAACGGCGCCGACAGCATCATCCTTGGCTGCACCGAAATCTGCCTGATCCTCGATCCTAACCGCCTGCCATTGCCGGGCTTCGACACGACCACGATCCATGCCCGGGCGGCCGTCGAGTTCGCACTTGGCGCGGAGGACGCGGAAACGGAAGCGGCAGCGTGAGTGCGCAGTTAATTTAGTTGACCCAGTCAACCAAATGCATGACAAAGGTTTCCATCAGGAGATTTTAGTCAGCTGTGCGGACAGTCGCCAACCTCTCTTCCGTCATGCTCGGGCTTGTCCCGAGCATCTGCCTCCGTTCGATAGGGCAGCAGATCCTCGGCACAAGGCCGAGGATGACGCCGAGCGAGGAGCGAGCCTTATCAGGTCTGGCCAGATCTCCATCTGGAGATCACCATGCGCGATATCGCCCTCATCGAAACCGCCCGCGATTTCAACCGCTTCTACACGAATTTCCTCGGCCTGCTGAACAAGGCCTATCTCGACTCGCCTTTCACGCTGACGGATGCCCGCATTCTCTTCGAGATCGGCTCGCATGACGGTATCAGCGCCGCAGCCCTTGTCCGCGACCTGCATCTCGACCCAGCCTATCTCAGCCGCATCCTCAAGCGCTTTCGCGCGGAAGGGTTGATCGAGACCAGCCCTGATCCGGCCGATCTGCGCAGCCAGGTCATCAATGTCACCGATCGGGGACGCGAGCAGTTCGAAGAACTCGGCCGGCGCGCCAATGCCCAGATCGCCGCCCGTTTCGACAATCTGGCGGTCGGCGAGCCGCAAGCCGTCGTTTCGGCCATGGACACGATCCGCGCCCTGCTCGACCCGGCGGCGAAGCCCGCCCCCGCCGTCATCCGCGCCCATCGCGCCGGCGATATCGGCTGGATCGTGCAGAGCCAGGGCCGCTTCTATGCCGAGGAATATGGCTGGGACCTGCGTTTCGAGGCGTTGGTCGCCGAAGTCGCCGGCAAATTCCTGGCCAATTTCGATCCCGAAAAGGAATACTGCTGGATCGCCGAACGCGGCGGCGTCAATGTCGGCTCTGTCCTCATCACCAATGGCGGCGACGGCATCGCCAAACTGCGGCTGCTCTATGTCGACAAATCAGCCCGCGGGCTCGGGCTCGGCAAGTTGCTGGTCGACGAATGCATTCGCTTCTGCAGGCAAAAAGGCTACAGCGAACTCCAGCTCTGGACCAATGACATGCTGGAGACCGCCCGCGCCATCTACGTCATATCAGGCTTCCGCCTTGTCTCCGAGGAGAGACATAGAATGTTCGGTCCGGAGGCCAACGGCCAAAACTGGGCCCTCACCCTCTGACTTGCTGCGTCGCAAAATTTCGCTTGATTTGGAAACGATCATTTCCTAATTAGGCGGACATGAACACAACGACACTCCAGGAGAAGACCCGCAGTCGCGGACGCCCGCGGGAATTCGATGCGGAGGCGGCACTCGATGCGGCGCTGCGCGTCTTTTCCGAGCGCGGCTATCATGCCGCCTCGATCAGCGAACTCACCGAGGCCATGGGGCTTGCCGCCGGCAGCGTCTACAAGGCCTTCGGCGACAAGCGCGGCATCTTCCTCGCCGCCTTCGACCGCTACCGCGCCGTGCGCCGCGGCATGCTCGGAGCCGAACTCGATCGTGTCGAAACCGGCCGCGACAAGCTGCGTGCACTCGTCATCTTCTTTGCCGGCTCCTCGCACGGGCAGATCGGCAGGCAGGGCTGCCTCGTCGTCGGCAGCGCCGGCGATCTCGCCCTCTTCGACGAAGAGGCGGCCGAGCGCGTCGCCGCCGCCTTTGCGACCGACGAGACGCTTCTCGCCGACCTTATCCGCCTCGGCCAGGCCGACGGCTCGATTTCGGCGGATCTCGATATATCGGCGACTGCACTTGCTCTCCTCTGCCTTACCAAGGGCATGCGCGTCATCGGCAAGACAGAGCGCAGCGGCGAAGAAATGGCCGCCGCTGCCGAAGCCGCGATGAAGCTGGTCACCTGACATTTCCCCCAGGGGAATGCCGGCATTCCCCTGGGCGCCCGGAAACGGGTGGCCGCCGGCAGACCGATTTGGGATCAATCCTTTCCATCATACCGGAGTTTCCGATGAGCATTTCAGCCACCGCGCCTGATAAGGCCATTCCACGGGCGCTCTCCCCTTGGCTCACCTTTCTTTTCGCCGCCGCCTGCGGGCTGGTGGCCGCCAATCTCTATTACGGCCAGCCGCTTGCCGGGCCGATCAGCGCCGAGCTCGGCTTCACGCCGGCCGCAACCGGCCTGATCGTCACGCTGACGCAGATCGGCTACGGCCTCGGCCTGCTGCTGATCGTGCCGCTCGGCGACCTCACGGAGAACCGCCGGCTGGTGCTGCTGCTGGTTGCCGTCTCCGCTGTTGCGCTGATCGGCGCGGCGCTGTCTTCGACACCGACCGCTTTCCTCGCGGCCTCGCTCTGCATCGGCCTGTCATCGGTCGCCGTTCAGGTTCTAGTTCCCTTCGCCGCCAACATGGCGCCCGATGCGACGCGCGGACAGGTCGTCGGCAATGTCATGAGCGGCCTGCTCTGCGGCATCATGCTGGCGCGCCCCTTCGCCAGCTTCGTCGCCGAGGCCTCTTCCTGGCATGTGGTCTATTACGTCACCGCAGCGCTGATGATCGTGCTCGCCGTCGTCTTGCGCGCCAACCTGCCGGTCCGCCGGCCGAAGACGAAGCTGCGCTACGGCGAGCTGCTCGCTTCCATGGGCCACCTGGCGCTGACCTCGCGCGTGCTGCAGCGCCGCGCGCTTTACCAAGCCGGCATGTTCGGTGCCTTCAGCCTGTTCTGGACGACGACGCCCTTGCTGCTCGCGAGCCCGGCCTTCGGCCTGACGCAGAACGGCATCGCCCTCTTCGCGCTCGCCGGTGCAGCAGGCGCCGTCGCCTCGCCGATCGCCGGCCGGCTCGCCGATCGCGGCATGACCAAGATCGCCTCGACGATCGCCATGCTGCTCGGCATGGCCTCCTTCCTGATCAGCCATTTCGCCGCCGATGGATCGCTCACCGCCCTGATCCTTCTGACCGCGGCGGCGATCACGCTCGATTTCGGCGTGACCACCAATCTCGTCTGCGGCCAGCGCGCCATCTATGGGCTGAACCCGGAACATCGCAGCCGGCTGAACGGCCTCTTCATGGCGACCTTCTTTGCCGGCGGCGCCCTCGGCTCGGCGCTCGGCGGCTGGGCCTATGCGACCGGCGGCTGGACGATGACGGCCTGGATCGGCTTCGCCTTCCCGGCGCTCGCCTTCCTGCTGTTCCTGACGGAAGGGCGCAGCAAGTAGGAAAGTCGCGCGCATAGTCCTGAAAATCGGAGTCGATTTCGGGACTATGCGCGGGTTAAAATAAGAGAACCGCAGGATTTTCTGGTTGTGACAGGGATGCTTCCGGCATGGAAATGGATGAAGAAAAGATCGACGATGCCGTTCTCGCTTTGCTCTGGCTGACACTGCATGACGGCGATCGCGCCTGGAAAGGTTTCGACTGGGACGTGATGGATCGTTTGTACAAGAAGGGTTTTATTGCCAATCCGGCGGGCAAGGCCAAGTCGGTCGTTCTGAGCGACGAAGGGTTGCAGCGCTCGGAGGAACTGTTTCGCGCGCTGTTTACCCGCGCGAAGTGATAGAGGCTCTCACCATCCTAGCTGTCGGCTGAATCGAAACGCGAGCGGGCGGCGCGAACGGCATCGTGGTTCGCTTCCGCCCAGTTCAACAGCTGCGACAGCGGCAGGTAGAGCGAGCGGCCGAGTTCGGTCATCGAATATTCGACGCTCGGCGGCTTGGTCGGGAAGACCTCGCGGGCGATATAACCGTCCCTCTGCAAATCACGCAGCGTCTGCGTCAGCATGCGTTGGGAAATGTCGGGAAGCATCCGCCGCAGCTCGCCGAAGCGACGGGGCTCGGCCGCCAGCACTTCGAGCAGCAGCGTCGACCATTTGCCGCCGATCTGCTGCATCATGTCCCTGACCGGGCAATTGGAAAAATCGAGGCCGGCAAGATCGATCTCGCGCCGCGCCCCCGGCATCCTGTTCTTCAGACTGACGACCGCGCCGCTCATGAGCTGGTTCCCTTTTGGTAACGTAGAGCCGAAAAACTGCCTCCTTTACACCACCAAGTCAATTCCTATTCTAGCGCTGCTCTCTTTTTGAGACCACCAATCAACACAGAAGGCCAACGCAGAAGGAACTATCCATGAGCGAAACAATCCTGGTCACCGGCGCTGCCGGCCAGCTCGGCCAGCGTGTCATCCATCACCTGATCGAGACCTACAAGGTCGCCCCAGGCAACATCGTCGCGGCAACGCGCAGCCCCGAAAAGCTCGCCGATCTCGCAAGCGAGGGCGTCATCACCCGTAAGGCCGATTTCGATGACGCGGCCGGCCTGGAGAAGGCTTTCGCCGGGGTCGACCGCCTGCTGATCATCAGCACCGATGCGCTCGACACCCCCGGCAAGCGTCTTGCCCAGCACCAGGCGGCCGTCGCCGCCGCCGTCAAGGCAGGCGTCAAGCACATCGCCTATACCTCGATGCCATCGCCGGACGATTCGCTCGTCACCTTCGCGCCGGATCACCTCGGCAGCGAAAACGCCATCAAGGCGAGCGGCATCGCTCACACGATCATCCGCGACGCCTGGTATCACGACAACTACATGCATAGCATGCCGCACAACCTGCAGGGCGGCAAATGGTACAGCGCCACGGGCGTCGGCAAGGTCTCGACGATCTCGCGTGACGACTGCGCTCTGGCGATCGCCGCAGCCCTTACCTCCGGCACATCGGAAAGCGCCACCTACACGCTGACCGGTGCGGCGTCTCTCAACAACCGCCAGATCGCCGCCATTATCTCGGACGTCGCCGGCAAGCCGCTCGAGGTCGTCGACGTCAATGACGAACAGCTCGGCCAGGGCATGCGCGGCGCCGGCCTCCCCGGCTTCGTCGCCGACATGCTGGTCTCCGCCGACGCCAACATCCGCGCCGGCAAGTTCGACATCGTCACGGGGGATTTCACCAAGCTGACGGGCAAACAGCCACAATCGCTGAAGGAGTTCTTTGTCGAGCAGAAGGCTGCTTTGACGGCTTCAGGCAATGCCGGAGGCCACTGAGCTTTCCGCTCATCCCTGCGCTCGCCGCAGGGATGAGCGGACTCCGATTCTGGATACTGAATCCTTTATCACCGCAGATGTGTAGGGTCGCCCTTCAGAATTGCGAAACGAAGCCAGGCGGCTTTTCCCTGAGGTCAAGCCCGTATTCAAGCTCGGCCCGCATCCAGAGCACGCCGCTTTCATAGGGATCGTCGGACATTGTCTCAGTTCGAGCGTCGGCGACATTGCTGTCAGCCCAGTTCTTGACGCACGCGACGCTCTCGCGTTTCCGCTCATTCCGATCGATTGCACACCATTCTCGTCTTTCGTCGAACGGAACCCATGCGAGACCATTCCGGAAACAGGTGATGGCCCGATATTTCGGCTCGACGACGATGTTCCGGGCGGCATCCTCAATGCCCCAAAGCAAGGTTCCGTTCGAATTCTTCGAGACGCGCTGTCCGCCGTCGGGTCCGCAACGCAACTTTGATCGCCGGTCTTCCAGGCGGCGCGGCTCGGAGACTTCACGTCCTGATGCGTCGATCCAAAACTTCCGCCCATCCTTCGATACAGAATAGGCGCCGGAATCGGGCTGCATCTCATCGAACTGGGGAGCGAGGACCATCACACCGTTGCTGTCCAGTATTCCCCATTTGCCCTCAACCTCGACGCCGGCATAACCATCGATGAAGCCAGATTGGCTCTGAAATGACGGCGGATCGACAAGCAAGTTGCCGTCCTGCTTCAGAAATCCCCATTTTCCATTGTACCGAACCGATACGGGGAATTCGCAATTCATGTACGTGTTGTCAAAAAGATACGAAACCGTCGGCTTTCCATCCGCTCCGACGACCTGAATAAGGTTGCCGCGGTGGATGAATTTGATACCCGAAGGACATGCCGCCCACGCCTTCCCGTCCTCCGGGTTGGGCACTAGATCCCCAGCGCGGTTGAGCCCGATCCACTGGCCGTCGACCAATATCCTGGCCGCCTCACCGGGATAATCCGGCAGTCTCGCATCGTCAAACAGACGCCCGCCAAGCAACCGTCCCGCCTCGTCAAGGACGCCCAATTTCTGGTCTTTGGCCACACGGTAAAACCCGTTTCGATAATCCTGGATCCAAAATCGCTGCGGGGCCAGAATAGTTTGGCCGTCCCGGCCGATCGCGCCGCATTGGGTGGCGTCGGCCCGGTCACGTTGGCTGGACTGGCCTTTGCGTCCTGCCGAACCGCCGTAACAGACAATTGCTCTTCCTCCACCGAGTTTACTGGCTGTTTCGAAGCGAGGCTCGAGTTTCCAGGTTCCGTCGGGAGCAAGCAATCCGTATCGTTTATCTCCCGGTTGAGCGGCCCAAACGAAAGTGCCGAATTCGAATTCTTTAATGGCCAGCTCGTCCTTCAGGATCTTTCCTGAAGGCAGATCGACGAGCAGATAAGGTGGATCGTTCCTCTCAAGCAACAGTTCCCCGAACGTGAAACGCAGCATGCCAAAAGAATCCCCTGCGACCGCTTTGCCGGGGCGAACGAGTGCCGCCCCGGCTCCGAATGGAATGGCGCGCGCATAGTTCGGTGACAGCAGAAACTTTCCCGTTCTGTCGATAATTCCTGCCTTGTCACCGACCACCACTTCGGCGTGGCCTTTGCGAAATCCGCGGGCAAGGTCGAACGCAGGCGCGATCACCATCTCGCCACTCGAATTGATATAGCCGAATTTGCCCTCGGAGCGCACAGCGGCCAGCCCCTCCGAGAAAGGAAGCGCAACTTCGAACTTGCGATCAATCCGCGGTTCGAACGTCGCTCTGTCGATATAGCCGCAAAGAGCGTAGACGCCGCCGCACCTTTCCACCCATCTTTCCGGCCGGGGATCGGCGACGCCGGTTCCAACAAAGCAGAGCAAACACGCCCATGCCGCCGCAACAAACATAAATTGACGTGTAACAACTCTCATCCTAGCGCCCCACGGTTGAAAGAACTAGGAGATGCTCCTGTGTTGGAAGTATGGCCGATCCGCAGGTCGGCTGTCACAAGCACAGGAACCCTGCGCCCTCACTCGCGCGCACCGGAAACCCTTGCAGCATATCAAATTACTCGCCGTTAACACGCAAGAAGGAAACAACCCTTCCTCAAACCGCCTGCCCGCACGCCCGGCAGAACCGCCGCACCGTCTCGGCCATGCCATACTCAAGCGCATCGGCGGTCAGCCCATGGCCGATCGAAACCTCGGCAAGCGCTGGAATGCGCTTCACCAGATCAGGCAGGTTTGCGACCGTCAGGTCGTGCCCGGCATTGACGGCGAGACCGATCGCCAGCGCCGCATCCGCCGTCCGGCCAAGTGCTTCGAGGATCGGGGCCGCCCGTTCCGGCGCGTCGTAGCAGCCGCCATAGGGGCCGGTATAAAGTTCGATCCGGTCGGCGCCGACGGCCTTGGCGATCTCGACGGCTTCAGCATCCCCGTCTCCGTCGGCAAACAGCGAGACCCGGCATCCCATCGTCTTCAGCCGTGCGACGGCATCGGTCAGAAACGCCCGATGTTTGCGGAAATCCCAGCCGTGGTCCGAGGTCGCCTGCGCGGGATCGTCGGGCACCAACGTCACCTGCTCCGGTGCTGCTCCGGCGCAGAGGTCAAAAAACTCCTCCGTCGGATAACCTTCGATATTGAACTCGGCCTCGGGGAATTCGTCGTCGATCAGGTTGCGGATGATGGGCAGGTCGGAAAAGCGGATGTGGCGCTGGTCGGGGCGCGGATGCACCGTCAGGCCGCTGGCACCCGCGGCAAGCGCTATTCGCCCGAGCGCTTCGACGCTCGGCCATGGCAGGTCGCGCCGGTTGCGCAGCATGGCGATGGCGTTGAGGTTCACGGAGAGCTTGGTGGGCATGGCTGATATCCATCGGTGCTGAAACAGAGGCCCTGCTTTTAAGCCAAGTGCCCTGAGATGACCAACGAGATTCGCAGATGGATGCGATGTCGATCGTTGATGAACATTGCTGTCGGCGGGGGCATTACCCCTCCCCGCGTACCGCAAATAGTAATTCCCGTCACCCGTGAAGACGGTCGACCCACGCTGCAATGCAGCGCATGTTTTGCTGCAGCACACCCAGAAATCCGGTCGTTACGTTGCTATCCCATTTAAAAGAGATTACTTTTAGCACTTATAAAAAAGATCGTTCACGCATAACGTGGACATTGTATCGCGTAAACGTACGCCGCGTACTGCTTCTTTTCCCAATGACAAGAACGCCCAGAGGAAAACCCCACTCGCCGCGCCTGGGAAGCAACTGGCAAATCCGCATGAGGTGCAACACTATGCCCTAGGAGGGTTCATGCCAGACGGTTCCAAACGCCTGTTTGCTGCCGCCGGTATCGCTTCGGAGGCCCGGTCGAAATACCGGTTTCTGCCTTCGGCCGCGCTGCCGCCGGATCTACCGGACGGTCCGGTGCCGATCGCCGATATGGCCAACGCATTCGGCGTTACGCACAGGACACTGCATTTCTACGAAGAAAAGGGGTTGATTTCGGCCAATCGCATCGGCCTGATGCGGGTCTACGGCCAGGACGACGTGATGCGCATGGCTGTGATCACCGTCTGCCGCGAGACCGGCATGCCGATCGCCGTCATCCAGGAATTGATGGACGAGCTTCGCAAGGCCGATTCGCAGGAAAAAGCCGAGGCGATGTTCCGCGAGGCGCTGCAGGTGCGCAAGCGCGAGCTGACGGCCGAGATGTCGACGCTGCACCGCCAGCTCCAGCAGGTGGGCGACCTCTTGGATTACGACGACAATATCGAAGAGCCACCGCTCAACGACAACCAGGACAGCGCAAGCCTGACCTCGCAAGAGCGGCGTTGCCTGGAGCTGATGGCGGAGGGCTATTCCACCCAGCGGATCGCCCGGGCACTCGACCTGAAGCATGATGAGACCAGGGATCTCGAAGCCGGAATCATCCTGAAATTCCGCGCCAACAACCGCTTCCAGGCGATCGCCAAGGCCGTCCTGCTGGGAATCGTGCAGGCATAGTCCGATACGCGCCCCGACGGCCGCCACCGTCGTCTCCCGCCCCAGATCGCGAGGCGCGATCGAGGTCAGCGCACGATCGTCAGCGTCTCCGCCGCGCGTGTGATCGCCGTATAGAGCCAGCGCTCCCGCGTATCGCGAAAGGCCCAGCTCTCGTCGAAGAGCACGACGTCGTTCCATTGCGAGCCCTGCGCCTTGTGAACGGTCAGCGCATAGCCGTAGTCGAACTCGTCATAGCGCTTGCGGGTGTTCCAGGGGATCTCGCCTTCGACATCTTCGAAGGCCTGTTTCAGGAGCTTGATCTTGGCCGCCCCCCGATCCATGTCGTCGTCTTCGGGCCGGACCAGCAGGTTGATGCCGGGCTTCGTCGTTTCCTTGGACGAGGTCATCACCTGCCAGAGCGAGCCGTTGAGCAGGCCCTTGGCCGGATCATTGCGCAGGCAGACGAGTTTGTCGCCGGTCTGCGGATATTCGGCATTGAAGCCTTTCAGCTCGCGCAGACGCTGATTGTAGCGCCGCCGCGTCCTGTTGGTGCCGACCAGCACCTGGTCGGCATCGAGCACGAGCTGTTGCGTCACCTCGTTCTTCGAGATCACCTTGGCCGTGCCGTAATCGCCATACATCACCTCATTGCCCTCGCGCACCTGCATGGCGAGCTTGATGATCGGATTGTCGCGCGCCTGCCGGTGGATATCGGTGAGCAGGTAATCCGGATCCTGATTGGTGAAGTATCCGCCGCCGCTGACGGGCGGCAGCTGGCCGGGATCGCCGAGCACCAGGATCGGCGTGCCGAAGCTCATCAGATCCTTGCCGAGCGCCTCGTCCACCATCGAGCATTCGTCGACGATGATCAGCGCCGCTTTCGCGACCGGGCTCTGCCGGTTGATCGAAAACATCGGCGCGATCGAGGTCTTGCCAGTTTCCTCGTCCTCCACCGCCTCCTCGCCGCGCGGACGATAGATCAGCGAATGGATCGTTTTGGCGTTGGAGGCGCCGCGCGAACGCAGCACTTGCGCCGCCTTTCCGGTGAAGGCGGCAAACAGCACGTCGCCGTCGACATTCTCGGCGAAATGCTTGGCAAGCGTCGTCTTCCCCGTTCCGGCATAGCCGAACAGGCGAAAGAGCGGCGAGCGCCCTTCATTCAGCCATTTCGAAACAGCCTTGAGGGCTTCGTCTTGTTGCGGCGCAAATTGCATGATCGCAGGACTTGGCAGGATTCGCGCGCGTTAGGCAAGGCGGAAAACCGCAAATCGCTTGGGCCGGACGATCATCCGTTCCACTGCCGGTCCATGCCGCTCGCGCACATCGACGGGTCCTGCCCGATGGCGTCGGTCAAAAAATCCAGAACCGTCCTGACGCGCAGCGGCATGTTCCGCCGCGAGGGGTAGACGACGGTGATCGGCAGGCGGCTCGGTTGAAAATCCTCCATCACGGGGATCAGCCGGCCGGCGGCGATGTCTGGCACGGCGATAATGTGAGAAAGCACCGCCAGGCCCGCGCCGGCAATGGCTGCCCTGTGAATGGCGACGGCACTGCAGGCGGTCAGCCGCGGCGAGATCCGAACCGAAATGTCTTCCGAGCCGTTGGAGAACGACCATGTCGCGACATCGCCGGCCCTGTTGTAGCACAGGCATTCATGGTCCTTGATATCCCGGGGTGTGCGCGGGGCGGCCTTGCGCGCGAGATAGGCGGGAGACGCGACGAGGAAGGCCGTCGTCCAGCCGATCCGCCGGCAGACGAGGCTGCTGTCGGCGACCGAGCCGAGACGCACTTCGAGGTCGAGGCGCTCCTCGATCATATCGGAGCTTTGTTCCCTGAAGAGCAGCTCGACGGACAGTTTCGGATGGGCGGCGAGAAAATCGCCGAGCCGCTCGCTGAGATAGAGGCCGAGCGGTGCCGGAACACTGAGCCTAACCTTCCCTGAAGCCATCGCGCCCTCAGAGCTGGTCGCATCACCGAGCTCCTCCACCGCTTCGAGAATCCCTAGAGCCATCGGCAGCATGCGTTCCCCCTCCGCCGTCAGCGACAGGCCGCTCGTGGTGCGGTGCAGGAGGCGCGTATTGAAATGGCCCTCGAGGGCTGCGACCTGCCGCGAGACCGCCGGCTGCGTCACGTCGAGATCGTGTGCAGCCGCCGAAAACGAGCCCGTCTCCACGACGCGCTGGAAGCTCCGCAATGCCGAAACGATATCCATCCCCGCCCCCTCATACTTTTGCGCATAGGCTTTATGCAGGCAGACTAGGCTGCAATGGCTTTACAGTCCAGCAATTAAGGATATCTTTTATCCATAAGGATATAAAATATCCTTAATTAGAGGAGAAATGAGATGAGCCAGCGATTGAACTACGCCCAGCAGTCCCCCGAGCTTTTCAAGAAGTTCATGGAATTCAGCATGGCATTGCGCAGCAGCGTGATCGACGAGAAGCTCCAGGCCCTGATCGAAATCCGCGCTTCGCAGATCAACGGATGCGGCTTTTGTCTGGATATGCATGTGAAGCAGGCAAAGATCCACGGCGAGACGGAACTGCGGCTCCATCACATCGCCATCTGGCGGGAATCGAACCTCTTCGTTCCCCGCGAGCGCGCCGCCCTTGCCTGGACCGAAGCCCTGACGAAACTTCCCGAAGGCGGCATTCCCGACGAGATCTATGAACGGGTGCGCGGCCAGCTTTCCGAAAAGGAAATCTCCGACCTGACCTTCGTCGTCATGGCCATTAATGCCTGGAACCGCGTCAATGTCGGCTTCAAGACCGTCCCCGGTTCGGCCGACAAGGCCTACGGCCTCGACAAGGCTGGCCTGAACTAACCCTCACAATTCATTGAGAAGATTCAACTTTGACGCCGCCGCATCCCGGCGGCGAACGGAGATCTGTTATGAAAATCGTTGTCATCGGCGGAACAGGCCTCATCGGTTCGAAGACTGTCGAACGCCTGCGCCAGAAGGGGCATGACGTGATTGCCGCCTCGCCGAACTCCGGCGTCAATACGATCACGGGAGAAGGGCTGGCAGAGGCGCTCGAGGCTGCGGAAATCGTGCTCGACCTTGCCAATTCGCCGTCCTTCGAAGACAAGGCCGTGCTCGAATTCTTCGAGACCTCGGGGCGCAATCTTCTCGCCGCCGAGAAAATTGCCGGCGTGAAGCATCATATCGCGCTCTCTGTCGTCGGCACCGAGCGGCTGCAGGACAGCGGTTACTTCCGTGGCAAGCTCGCCCAGGAAAAGCAGATCAGAGCGTCGGGCATTCCCTACACTATCGTGCATTCGACGCAGTTCATGGAATTCCTTGGCGGTATCGCCCAGTCGGGTACGGTCGGCCAGACAGTCCGCCTGTCGCCGGCCTATGTGCAGCCGATTGCGTCCGACGATGTCGCCGACGCCATGGCAGACGTGGCGCTCTCCGCGCCGGCGAACGCCACCGTCGAGATATCAGGTCCGGAACGGGCGCGCTTGAGCGAACTGGTCGCCCGATATCTCAAGGCCATGAACGATCCACGCACCGTCGAGGCCGATCCGGAAGCGAAATATTTCGGCGTCCGGCTCAACGACCAGTCGCTCGTTTCCGACGACAAGCCGCGGCTGGGTTCGATCACCTTCGAACAATGGTTCGTAAAATCCGCCCGGCCGAAGTGATTTGCCCCGAGGACGCGGCCACTGGGACGCGTCCTGCCACCCCAGCAAAGATGGAGATTCCCATGATCAAAGCATCACTCTTCGCCGCCGCCCTCGCCTTTCTGGCAGCCACCGGCGCTTCAGCCTACGACAGCAGCAAGTCCGCCAAGGTGACGCTCGTCTATGAACACGAACTGCCGAACGTGCCGGGCAAGAGCATCAAGGGCGTGCTGGTCGAATACGGCCCCGGCGGTTTCTCCGAGGGCCACACCCATCCCGACTCCGCCTTCATCTACGCCAACGTGCTCGAAGGCGCGATTCGCAGCCAGGTCAATGACGGCCCGGTCAAAGTCTATCATGCCGGCGAGAGTTTCTCGGAAATGCCGGGCGACCGCCACGGGGTCAGCGCCAATGGCAGCGAAACGAAGCCCGCCCGCCTGCTCGCCGTGTTCGTGGTCGACACCAACCAAAAGGAACTGACCTATCCCCTCAAGAAGTAAGGCGCCGCCAAACTCGTCCGCGCAGGGCCAATGCTTGCGCGGGCGGCAGACATGCTCAATCATGTATCGCCCGCCGCCCCTCCCGGAGACAGAGAGATGATCTACGACGCACTCTTCGGCAAGCCTCTGATATCCCTGATAACAGTCGGCTTCGCCGGTATCGTCGTCTGGTATTTCCTCTCCAGCCAGCGGCCGACGACCCGGCTGGTGGTGCAGATCCTCTTCTTCGGCGTGATGACGCTGATCCTCGTCCACAGCGGCATCGAACCCCACCGCTTTCAGGGATATGGCTCGGAAGACCCGCAGGCTCTTCTCGTCATCGTCGCGAAAACGCTCTGGTGGATTCACCTGGCATGGGCCGCCATCGGTTTCATCAGGCTGTATCTGGTTCTGGAAGGCAGTCCGCGCGAGGCCCGCCTGCTGCAGGATCTCGTCATCGGCGTCGTCTATATCGGCATGGCGCTGTCGGTTCTGGCCTTCATCTTCGGGGTGCCGATCGGCACCCTCGTTGCGACCTCGGGTGTGGTCGCCATCATTCTCGGCCTTGCACTGCAGAATACGCTCGCCGACGTCTTCTCCGGCATCGCGCTGACACTCGGCCGGCCCCATGTCATCGGCGACTGGATTCTTTTGAGCGACGGCACGGAAGGGCGCGTCGTCGAGAGCAACTGGCGCGCGACGCATATCCTGACCAGCGCCAACAACATCGTCGTTCTGCCGAACAGTTTTCTGGCCAAGCTCGGACTGACGAATGTCAGCCGGCCGGACGAGAGCCATCTGCTGATCCTCACCATCCGCATCGCCCCGACGCGGATGCCGGCATCGGTTCGCCAAGTCATGACAACGGCGCTTGCAAGCTGCAATTCCATCGTGCGCGAACCGCCGCCGGTCGTTGCGTTGAAGGGGCTGGACGCGACAGCGCTGGAGGTCGAACTGCAGTTCCGGGTGAAGAGCCCAAGCCAGCGCGTGCTGGCGCGAAACGAGGTGCTCGATCTCGTCTATCGCCACTGCAAATCGGCCGGCCTGCTTCTCGCCGTTCCGGCGGCGGCCTCGGTCCTGACGGGCGATCTGCCGACCGAAGAGAGCGCACGACCGCCGCGCGTGACGCCGCTCGAACTGATCGAGGCCATTCCGATCTTTGCGACGCTGACTTCAGATGAAAAGCAAAAACTCGCCGAGACCACCACCGTGCGTGAATTCCGCAAGGGCGACGTGATCGTGCAGGAGGGCGAAATGCTGCCGTCTCTGATGATGCTGCGGGCCGGTATTATCGCGGCGCGGCAGGGAGATGGGGAGCGCGGGCGGCTCGCGCCCGGTGATTTTTTCGGAGAGACCGGACTGCTCGCCGGCATGCAGGAAGTCTGCACCCTGGAGGCTCTAACCCCCGTGACCGTCTATGAAATCGATCAGCAGGCCTTCGCGCCGCTGCTGAACGAGCGTCCGGCGCTGGCGGAAGAAATCGCCGAAGATCTCGCCAGCCGCGCGGAGCGCTTTCGCAACGGCGCCGCCCTGCCCGCGGAACCCGCCCACAGCGCGCACGCCATTCTGAAAACCATCAGGACCATCTTCAGGGCATAGAATCTTTCCTGGTCAGCCGGTGCGCTTGAGCACCCATTGGAATGTGCTCCGCCAGATATCGGCCGGCACTTCCTCGGACAGAGTATCGACGAGATCGGAGAGCCGGACGGCTCTCAACGTATTCCGCCAGGCCTCGTCAGCTTCCCACATGACGCGCGCGACCGCGCATGGCTTGCTGTCGCAATAGCCGGCCGGCCGGCAGGGGTTGTTGTCACGGATGTTCGTGCAGGTGAAGCTGCGCGCCTTGCCCTCGACCGCCTCGACGATATCGAGGAAATTGATCTCGGACGAGGGTCTGGCAAGCCTGTAGCCGCCGCTCGGGCCGAGCGTGGTATCGACCAGCAATGCCTGCGAAAGGCTCTGCAGCGCCTTGGAAAGATATTCCTTCGGCAGGCCATGAAGCTCGGCGAGCGCCTTGGTGGAGAGATACCTGCCTTCGGGCAGGCCCGCGAGAATGGCGCAGCAATGGAGCGCCCACTCGACCTGGCTTTTCAGGATCATTCAGCAACTCGCGTAATACTGGTTCTGCGAACGGAATTAAGGATATACACTATCCGCAAATAGGCGTGATGTAAATGACCGCGCAAACCGGCCTTCGCCCCTGCCCGCGGAATGTCGGCACGGGCTCCGGCACGCCTCCTGCCATAAAACTTTCCATGCGTCGGGAATAAAACCGCCGCGTCTCGTGTCTCATCTCAGGTATCGCGAAATTGCGTGCCCAATCTCAAGGAGAGACATCATGACATCCGCGAAATTCCTGTCCGTCTTGGCCGCCGCCGCCCTCGCCGCGACCGCTGCTTTCGCAGCCGCTCCTGTCAAGGAAGTCGAATCCGCCAAGGGCAAGGTTCTTGCCGGCGAAAACGGCATGACCCTCTACACCTTCAAAAAGGACGCCAAGGGCGTTTCCAACTGCAACGACGACTGCGCCAAGAACTGGCCGCCGCTGATGGCCGCTTCCGATGCCAAGGCCGATGGTGCATATTCGATCATCGATCGTAAGGATGGCACGAAGCAATGGGCCAAGGACGGCATGCCGCTCTATTACTGGGTCAAGGACAAGAAGGCGGGCGACATCACCGGCGACGGCGTCGGCGGCAACTGGGACCTTGCCAAGCCCTGATTTCATGACAAGAGAGCTGGCGTGAAGACACCCGCACCTGAAAGTTTCGAGGGCCAGATCCTGGCCCTCCTCCCCTCGCTCAGGCGCTATTCGCGCAGCCTGACGCGCTCGGATGCCGATGGCGAGGATCTGCTCCAGGATTGCGTCGAGAAGGTACTGGCGCGCCGCGGCCAATGGCGCGGCCTCAATCTGCGCGGCTGGGTCCTGACCATCATGACCAATCTCTACCGCAACGGCCGGCGCGGCAAGGCACGCGACGGCCTGGTCGAACTCGACGCCGCCGAGGATATCGCCGCCCCCGAACCGCCGGCCGATCCGCTGGCGCGTGCCCGGCTCGACGATGCGCTGAACAGTCTTTCGCAGGAGCACCGCGCCGTGCTGATGCTCGTGGTCATCGAGGGATACACCTACGGCGAAGTCGCCGCCGCGCTCGATATCCCCATCGGCACCGTCATGTCCCGGCTGTCGCGTGCCCGCCAGCGCGTTGCCGAGCGGCTGAAAGCCGACAACGTCATTACGCTTCGGAGACCGAAATGAACGAGACCAACCCGATCGTCACCGAAGCCGATCTCCACGCCTATGCCGACGGCCAGTTGCCGGAAACCGCGCGTGCCCGCGTCGAAGCTTATCTTGCCGACAATCCCGACGAGGCGGCGCTGGTCGCCGAATGGCAGGCGCAGAATAGCGGTATCCGGTCGCTGTTTTCAGGATATGAGCAGGCGAAGGACACCGACATCCTGCTCCTATCACCCCCCCGCACCGTTTCATCGGCGTGGAGACGCCTGACGGTCGCCGCCGCGGCCCTCGTCGTCTTCGCGCTCGGCGCCGTCAGCGGCCACTACGGCCCGGCACTGCTGGAAAGGCCGGAACTGCAGCTTGCCGGTTCCGAAACCCTGCCGAAGCAGGCTGAGACCGCGTTCATGGTCTATGCCGCCGAGGTTCGCCACCCGGTCGAGGTCTTCGCCGACGAGGAAGCCCATCTCGCCACCTGGCTCGGCAAGCGCCTCGCCATCCAGAACCTGAAGATCCCGAACCTGCAGCCGCTCGGCTTCAAGCTGGTCGGCGGCCGCCTGCTGCCGGTCGATGACAGGCCGGGCGCCATGTTCATGTACGAGAACCAGGCCGGCGAGCGCCTGACAGTCATCGTCGGCCGCAACACGGAAAACCGCACGACGAGTTTCCGCTTCGCCTCATCGGGCAATCTCGAGACCTTCTACTGGATCGACGGCGAACTCGGTTATGCCGTCACCGGCGAAATCACGCGTGAAACTCTGCGTAGTGTGGCCGAGGAATGCTACAGGCAGTTTCCATCGTGAAGGTCAGCGCTTTGGATCGTTGGCGAGTTCGATCGGCTGCCCGTGCGGCGTGGCTTCCGCGGCCCGCTGCCAGCTCTGCTGCAGGTCGAGGATGACAGATGCATCCGCTATGCCGCGGCTGACGAGCAGTTCGGAAAGAGCCGCCACCCAGCCGTCGAAATAATCGCTGCCATCTTCGGCACGACCGGGCTTATGCAACTCCTTAGACAGGGCTTCGGCCCATTCGCCCCAGGCGAACAGCCCCCTCTCATGCAGATGCACCGTCATGGCGAAAGCGTCCGCCGCCCAAGGCTCGGGAAAAACCGGTCCGCCCTCCGGCGACCTCGGCAAGCCTGGCAACTGCGCCAGCTGAGACGGCGTCTCACAAATGCTCAAGATAACTCTCCCACGCATCGATGGAGACCGTCAGCGACGGATCCGCTCCCTCGCCCCAGATCGCGCCGCCGTCGAAAACGACGGTATAGAGCCATTGTGGATTTTCGCCTCGGCCATGCGCATTGTCGTCGGGGAAGACGAAAGCCCCTTGCACAGCCTCGACGACGCCTGTCTTGGCGCGCGCATAACGCGGCAGCCGTGTATGGGTGGCCGGATTGAAATTCTTCGTCCTTACCGTCTCGCCGACCGCAAAGCGCGGGGCGGTTTCCACATGACGATCGCAAGGCCCGCCTTTCGCCAGCGCGCTCGGGACCATCTCCGCCTTCAGCACCCGCTTCGGCACCGTGCCTGCCTGCAGCTTTCGCCCGGAGAGCAGCTCCTCGCGCGTGGCAAAGCCGTGTCGTGCGAGCAGCGTCTCGACGCCGCGGATCCAGATCTCATAATAGCTGGCAGCGAGATAATCGGCCGGCGGAATGTTTTCGCGGGCATGCCGGCTTTCATCGATCGTCCAGGCGCCGAAAGCGCCGCAGGAAAGCGTGATGCCGAGCGCCCGCTTTTCCCATTCGGCATGGAAATAGGGCTCGTCCTTCTCGGGCGCAACAGGCCCGAAGCCCATCTGCCCGCCGAGATCGTGCGGTCCGTTCATGGCAGAGCCTCCGGGCTGCCGGCGACCGCCGTGCCGATCATCGCATCGCGGCTGACGAGACCGGCAAGTGCGGCTTCGTCCATTCCGTCCGTGCCTTCCGGCCGCTCGGGGATGACGAGATAACGCAGCTCCGCCGTCGAATCCCAGACACGGATCTTTTTCTCCTCCGGTAGCGTCAGCCCGAATTCGGCAAGCACGCCGCGCGGATCGATGACGGCGCGCGAGCGATAGGCCGGCGCCTTGTACCAGACCGGCGGTAGCCCGAGCACCGACCAGGGATAACAGGAGCAGAGCGTGCAGACGATGAGATTATGGGTCTCGGCCGTATTGAAGACGGCGCGCATATGCTCGCCCTGCCGGCCGGTATAACCGAGACTGGCGATCGCCGCCGTCGCATCGCGCCTCAGCCAGTCGGCGAAATCAGGATCGCTCCAGGCTTTCGCGACGACATGCGCGCCATTCCTCGGCCCCACCTTCGTCTCATAGGTCTCGACAATCGCATCGATCGCATCAGGGTCGATGAGCCCCTTCTCCGTCAGCAGCGTTTCCAGCGCTTTGACGCGGGCTTGCATGTCGGAATAGTGGTTGTCGTGGTGGTGCCCGTGACTGTGGTGATGGTCGTGGTCGTCGTCGTGCATAGCAATATCCTCTCGGAACGCGGATAGGCGCCCCACTTACTCTCGCGCGGCCGAAGGATGGGTAAGGTCAGCCCCTTGCACCCTCTTCTCCCCAGCGGGGAGAAGGTGGCCCGCAGGGTCGGATGAGGGGGCCACACGGCAATCCCTTCATGATTGCCCTTCGCTTGCGCTCAGTGCATTCGCAGCTTCGCCGCTCACCCCCTCATCTGCCTACCGGCATCTTCTCCCCGATGGGGAGAAGGGGAGATGAGGCGAGGCCTCGCTCTCCCTCAAACATCCTTCGTGGAAATATTCACCGCTCTTTCTACCACACACCACAACCCCGCCAAGCCCTTCTATGCGCCCTGATCTTTTCGGTTAATCTCCCGCCATGAACATTCTGATTCTCGGCGCAACCGGCTTCATTGGCTCCGTTGTCGCGGCCCGGCTCGTCGCCGATGGGCATGCCGTGACCGGGCTTGGCCGCAATCCCACGCGTGCCCGCCTGAAACAGCCGGCGATCAACTGGCGCCGTGCCGATCTCTCCCGCATAACGAAGCCTGAGGACTGGGACGAGATCCTCAAAGACCAGCATGCCGTCGTCAATTGCGCCGGCGCGCTGCAGGACGGCCTGTCGGACGATCTGGCCGCCACGCAAGCCGAGGCGATGTTGGCGCTCTACACCGCGGCGAAACGCTCCCGTCCGCTGATCGTCCAGATATCGGCAAGGACGGCGGGTGCTGCGGGCGACCTGCCCTTCCTGGTTACCAAGCGGCGAGCCGACAAGGCGTTGGCGGCAAGCGGCCTGCCTTGCCTCATCCTGCGCCCTGCCCTCGTTCTCGGCCGCAATGCCCATGGCGGTTCGTCTCTGCTTCGGGCGCTTGCCGCCCTCCCCCTGGCGCTGCCGCTCGTCTATGCCGAAAGCCAGATCGAAACGCTGTCGGTGGACGATGTGGCGGAAGCCGTATCGCGGGCGGTCGCAGGCGGCCTCCGGGGTGATATCGATCTTGCCGCCGACGAGGTTCTGACGCTCGCCGATCTCGTCAGCCTTCACCGGCAATGGCTTGGCCTGCCGCCCGCCCGCGTCTTTTCCCTTGCTCCATGGCTTGCGAAGCCCGTGACGTGGCTTGCCGATATAGCAGGGCTGCTCGGTTGGCGTTCGCCACTGCGCTCGACGGCGATGACTGTGATGTCGGAGGGCATCCGAAGCGCGAAAGGAGAAAGCGGCATCGTCGCGACATCGGCGGCGGCAATGCTCTCGGCCAATCCCTCCGGCGTGCAGGATCTCTGGTTCGCCCGGCTCTATCTCCTGAAACCGCTCGTCATATCAGGCCTCTCCGCCTTCTGGCTGCTCTCCGGCCTGATCCCGCTGCTGGCGCTGGAAAAGACATCCGCCCACTTCCTGCCGTTCATGCCCGAAGCGGCGGCAACGGCGCTGACGCTTGCGACTTGTCTGATCGACGCCGCACTCGGCGCTGCCGTGCTTGTGCGTCCACTCGCCAGACGCGCCCTTCTCGGGATGCTCGCCGTCTCCTTCGCCTATCTCACCGGCGCCAGCCTGCTCGAACCGACGCTTTGGCTCGATCCGCTTGGGCCCCTCGTCAAGGTGCTGCCGTCGATCCTGCTGACGCTGACGGCGCTTGCCATCCTGGATGAACGCTGATGCTCGAGGAATGGCTGCTGCTTGCCCATGTCATCGGCGCGACCGTGCTCTTCGGCACCGGTGCCGGCATCGCCTTCTTCATGGCGATGGCGCATCGCACGCGCGATCCCGTCCTGATCGCCCATGTCGCCGGAACCGTCGTCGTTGCCGATACGATCTTCACGGCGACGGCCGCCATTTTCCAGCCCGTGACAGGCTATCTCCTTGCCCGCTCGATCGGCTGGGACCTGTCGGAGGGCTGGATCGCGCTGTCGCTGCTGCTTTACGTCGTCACCGGCCTGTTCTGGCTGCCGGTCGTCTGGATCCAGATCCGGCTGCGCGATCTCGCCCGCGCCGCCGCAGCATCGGGAGGCGCCCTGCCGCCCGCCTATTTCAGCCTCTACCGCGTCTGGTTCGCTTTCGGCTTTCCGGCCTTCTCAGCCGTCATCGGCATTTTCTGGCTGATGCTGACAAAACCGTCGATCGCCTTATTTTAGCATGGGCCAGAGGCTCGCCACCAGAAGCACCGCCATGCTGATATTGAACCATTTCAGCCGCACCGGATCAGAAAGCCATTCCCTGAGCGCCGAGCCGAAGCCTGCCCAGGTCGAAACACTCGGCACATTGACCGCCGCAAAGGCGAGGCCGACGAGAAGCACGCTGACGAGATAGAGCTCGGGATTGGTATAGGTCGCCATCGCGGTGACTGCCATCACCCAGGCTTTCGGATTGACCCACTGGAAGGCCGCCGCCGAAAAGAAGGACATCGGCTCGACGGCGCTCTTGCCTTCGCTGATCGACCGCGACGAGGCGATTTTCCAGGCGATCCAGACGAGATAGGCGCCACCGGCTAATTTCAACGCCGTATAGACGGCCGGCATCGTATGCAGCACCGCGCCGAGCCCGAGGCCGACGCCGATGAGCAGCGAGAAGAACCCGACACCGATGCCGAACATATGCGGGATCGTCCTGCGGAAGCCGAAATTCACGCCCGAAGCGAAGAGCATCATATTGTTCGGCCCCGGCGTGATCGACGTCGTGAAGGCAAAGAGAACGAGGGCGAAAAGCGTATCCAGCGGCATGCGACCTCCCGAGACCGGCTTTTCCCGCAGGCCTTTTATTTAGGTCAGCATAACTGTCCAAAACCACCCATGCCATTGCATCATTGTCATGGTGACAGGATTACTTGAAAGATGGAGACACGGCCCAATCTTTTGCGGAGGAAGAAAAACATGCAGGACGACCCTATCCCCTCCGTCAAATTCCCGAACGGCACGGAAGTGCCGGCGCTCGGCCAGGGAACGTGGGCCATGGGCGAGGATGCCGGCCATGCAAAGATGGAGATTGAAAGCCTCAAGGCGGGCATCGATCTCGGCATGACGCTGATCGACACCGCCGAAATGTACGGCGACGGTGGCGCCGAGGAGATCGTCGGCCAGGCGATCAGCGGACGGCGCGACGAGGTCTTCATCGTCAGCAAGGTCTATCCCTGGAATGCCAGCCTGGAAGGCACGATCGAAGCCTGCGAGCGCAGTCTCGAACGGCTCCGCACCAACCGCATCGATCTCTATCTCCTGCACTGGCGCGGCAACTATCCCCTTGCCGAGACCGTCGCCGCCTTCGAAATGCTGAAAGCCTCAAGCAAGATCGGCGCCTGGGGCGTCTCCAACTTCGATACCGACGACATGGAGGAGCTGCTCAGGGTTCCCGACGGCGCCAACGTCGCGGCCAACCAGGTGCTCTACAATCTCTCCCGCCGCGGCATCGAATATGATCTCCTGCCCTGGTGCCAGAACCGCGGCATTCCCGTCATGGCCTATTCACCGATCGAGCAGGGACATATCCTGCACCATCCCGAACTGATCCGCATCGCCAAGGCTTATCAGGCAACACCCGCCCAGCTGGCGCTGGCCTTCCTGCTCGAACGCGACGGCGTCATCGTCATCCCGAAAACGTCGAATGCCGAACGCGCGGCTGAGAATCGCGACTGCGTTTCGCTTGAGATCACCGATGAGGACTGGCAGGCACTCGACGCCGCCTTCCCGCCGCCGGCAAAGAAAAAGCCGCTGGAGATGCTTTGATCTCCAGCGGCTTTCGGCGCTACTGCAGTGCCGGACTTACATCCCCTGCGCGCCGCGGTTCATCGCCGCGATGCCGGTGCGGCAGACCTCGATGAGGCCGAGCGGTTTCATGATCGCCACGAACTGGTCGATCTTCGAGGACTTGCCGGTGATCTCCAGAATGAAGTGATCGATCGTCGCATCCACCACCTTGGCATGGAAGGCATCGGCAAGGCGCAGCGTCTCGGCGCGCATCTCGCCCTCGCCGACCACCTTGACCAACGCCACCTCGCGCTCGATCGGCCGCTCCTGGCCGAGCTCGCGGGCGCGCACCGTCAGATCGACGACGCGGTGCACCGGCACGATCCGCTCGAGCTGCGCCTTAATCTGCTCCAGCACGTGCGGTGTGCCGCGCGTGACGATGGTGATGCGGGAAAGATGCGCCTGATGCTCGGTCTCGGAGACCGTCAGGCTCTCGATATTGTAGCCGCGGCCGGAAAACAGGCCGATGACCCGGGCAAGAACGCCCGGCTCGTTGTCGACAAGAATGGAAAGCGTGTGGCTTTCGATGGCCGCCGTTTCCGGCGAGATGAAGTAGGCGGAGCCCGTGGGCTGTAGATGTGCGTTCATGGTCTTGAGTTTCCTCTTCCCTGTCGCATAACCCGGAAAATCGAAAACGATTTTCGGAAAGGATTATGCGCAAATTAAAAATGTCAGACGAGCGCGCGGCCCTTGGCGTCGATCGCATTGGCGACCGCTTCGTCGGTGGCTTCATCAGGCAGCAGCATTTCGTTATGCGCCTTGCCCGAGGGGATCATCGGGAAGCAGTTGGCGAGATTGGCGACCCGGCAATCGAAGATCACCGGTTTCCTGACCTCGATCATCTCCACAATGGCGTCGTCGAGTTCATCGGGCTTTTCGCAGCGCAGGCCGACGGCGCCATAGGCTTCCGCCAGCTTGACGAAATCGGGCATCGCCTCGGTATAGGAGTTCGACAGGCGGTTGCCGTGCAGCAATTGCTGCCACTGGCGCACCATGCCCATATACTGGTTGTTCATGATGAAGATCTTGATCGGCGCATCGTGCTGGATCGCCGCCGACATTTCCTGAATGCACATCTGGATCGAGGCGTCGCCGGCAATGTCGATGACGAGGCTGTCGGGATGGGCGATCTGCACGCCGAGGGCCGCCGGCAGGCCATAGCCCATCGTGCCGAGGCCGCCCGATGTCATCCAGCGGTTCGGCTGCTCGAAGCCGAAGAACTGCGCCGCCCACATCTGATGCTGGCCGACTTCGGTGGTGATGTAGGTATCGCGGTCCTTGGTATGCGCATAAAGCCGCTCCAGCGCATATTGCGGCATGATGACGTCATTGCTCCTCGTATAGGCGAAGGAGTTGCGCGCCCGCCAGCGGGCGATATCGGTCCACCAGTCTTCGAGGCGGTTCTTCTCCGGCTTCTTAGGCAGCGCCCGCCACAGGCGGACCATATCTTCGAGGACATGGCCGACATCACCGCGGATGCCGATATCGACACGGACGTTCTTGTTGATCGAAGACGGATCGATATCGATATGGATCTTCTTCGAATTCGGGGAAAAGGCATTGAGGCGGCCGGTGATGCGGTCGTCGAAGCGGGCGCCGATGCAGACCATGACGTCGCAGTCATGCATCGCCATGTTGGCTTCGTAGGAGCCGTGCATGCCGAGCATCTTCAGCCAGTTCTTGCCCGAAGCCGGATAGGCGCCGAGGCCCATCAGCGTCGAGGTGATCGGGAAATCGGTGAGTTCGACCAGCTCGCGCAGCAGCTTGGAGGCCTCGGGGCCGGAATTGATGACGCCGCCGCCGGAATAGATAATCGGACGGCGCGCAGTCGCCATCAGCTCGATCGCTGCATGGATCTGGTTGAGGTCGCCCTGAATCTTCGGCTGATAGCTCTTCTGGATCGTGTAATCGGCGGGCGGCGTATAGGTGCCGGTCGCAAACTGCACGTCTTTCGGAATATCGACGACGACGGGGCCCGGACGGCCGGACTGGGCGATGCGGAAGGCCTCGTGAATGATGGCGGCGAGCTGGTTGACGTCCTTGACCAGCCAGTTGTGCTTGGTGCAGGGCCGGGTGATGCCGACCGTATCGCATTCCTGGAAGGCATCGGAGCCGATCAGTGGGGTCGGAACCTGACCGGTCAGGCAGACGAGCGGGATCGAATCCATCAGCGCGTCCTGCAGCGGCGTGACCGCATTGGTGGCGCCCGGACCCGAGGTGACCAGCATGACGCCGACCTTGCCGGTGGAGCGAGCGTAGCCTTCGGCCGCATGGCCTGCCCCCTGCTCGTGACGGACGAGGATGTGCTTGACCTCTTCCTGCTGGAAGATCTCGTCATAGATCGGCAGAACCGCGCCGCCGGGATAGCCGAAGATATGTTCGACGCCGTTGTCCTTCAGCGCCTTGAGAACGATCTCCGCTCCCGTCATCCGATTGCCTGCCGCCTGATTGTCCGTGCTCATCTGTCTGTTCCGTTTATGCTGGGATTTGCGTTTGTGGCCGGAAGCCCGAATTTCGGGCATAAAAAAAGGCCCCGGAGGAGCCTGTCATCTAGCGCATGGGTGGCTACCGCCGGATGGTTACACCATCCTGCCCATGCGCTTTCCCACCACGATAAGAGCCGTTGCGATTTTCATGGTCGGAAGTGATAGACAGAAAATTTCGCAGCGTCAACGCATGCCGCAATAAAAATCCATCCGCCCTCCTTTACCGTCTAAAAACCATGGTTTGAAGGATTTGTTAAAGGATGGACTTTATTATTAAGCCCCATTGTAGGGAGTAGCCCTGTGCTCAACAACGACTTGCGCGTGTCTGGCAAGGCAGGCGAGCATGACCGCCGCGATGGCCATGCGCCGGGAAATCGCTTTCTCGGCCGCGTCGTTGCGTGCAGCGGATCCAGGGCAACAATTGCCGCCGTCGCCGAACAGGGCGGCACCGATCTTACCGAACTCTGGTCCGTCGGCCGGCTGATTTCCATCAGCGTCGGCCGCAACCGCGTCGTTGCCCTCGTCTATCAGATGAACACTGGCAGCCATGCCTGGGGCGAAGGCGAGGACAATAATTTCAAGATCGAGACCGAGCTGCTCGGGGAAGTCCGTGTCGACGAGGACGGGCGCGAGGAATTCTCCACCGGCATTTCGCGTTATCCCTATCTCGGCGCCATCGCCCACCGCATCCGCGCCGCCGACCTGGTGCGCATCTACGATGCCGGAGAGGATACGACCGCCGTCATCGGCAAGCTGACGCAGGACGAAAGCATCGATGCCGCGATCCACATCCCCTCGATGCTCTCCAAACATTTCGCCGTCGTCGGCTCCACCGGTGTCGGCAAGTCGACGGCCGTGTCGCTGCTGCTGCATAAGGCGATCGCAGCCAACCCGAAGCTGCGGGTGCTGATCCTCGATCCGCACAACGAATTCGCCGCCGCATTTCCCAAGCACGCCGTCACCATCGATACCGATACGCTCGACCTGCCCTTCTGGCTGATGCGGCTGGAGGAATTCGCCGAAGTCGTCTTTCGCGGCCGCCCGCCGGTGCCTGAGGAACTCGACATGCTGCGCGATATCCTGCCGGAAGCCAAGCGCGCTTTCCGCGGCAGCGACAACTCGCTGGTGCGCCGCACCACGGAAAAGAGCTCGATCACCGCGGACACCCCCGTTCCCTACCGCATGGCCGATCTGCTGGCGCTGATCGACGAGCGCATCGGCCGCCTGGAAGGCCGCACCGAAAAACCTTTCCTGCGGTCGCTGAAGATGCGCCTCATCGCCGCGATCAACGATCCGCGCTATCACTTCATGTTCTCCAACAACACGATCAGCGACACGATCACCGAGACCATCGCGCAAATCTTCCGCGTTCCCGGCGAAAACCGGCCGATCTGCACCTTCCAGCTGGCCGGCATTCCCTCCGAGGTGGTCAATTCGGTCGCCTCCGTGCTCTGCCGCATGGCTTTCGAGGTGGCGCTGTGGAGCGAAGGCGCCATCCACATGCTCGTCGTCTGCGAGGAAGCCCACCGCTATATCCCCTCCGATCCGACCCTCGGCTTCGTGCCGACGCGCCAGGCGATCGCCCGAATCGCCAAGGAGGGCCGCAAATACGGCGTCTCGCTGGGGATCATCACCCAGCGGCCGGGCGAACTCGACCAAACGATCCTGTCGCAGTGCTCGACGCTGTTTGCCATGCGCCTCGCCAATGACCGCGACCAGGAAATCATCCGCTCGGCCATCCCGAACTCATCGATCTCGACCACGAGCTTTATCTCCTCGATCGGCAATGGCGAGGCGATCGCCTTCGGCGAGGCGATCAGCGTGCCGATGCGCATGCGCTTTTCCCGCGTCGACGAGAGCCTGCTGCCGAAGGCTGCCAGCGCCAACAGCAAACACAGCGAGGAAGATCCGGATACGGTCGATCTGCGCAAGATCGTCACCCGCATGCGGGCGGTGACCGTCGGACCCGACATTTCGAATTTCCAGCAGAGCTATGCCGCATCAGCGCCAGCCCCCGACGAGGTTGATGCGACCGACGAGGATATCGACGACAAGCCCTATGCCTCGCCTGCCCCGCCATCCGCCCCGCTCGAATCCTACCGGCGCGAATTGCTGCCGCAGGCGCCGCGGCTCGACCCCGCCGCGCCGTCGGCGATCGATCCCCGGCTGGACGCGCTCCGCCGCGAGATGCGCCGCGAAGAACCGGTCTTTCCCCGGCCGGCACCGCCAACGGATCAGCCCGCGGTCACTCGCAGGGAGCCCGGCACATCGCTACGCGAAAGCATCCTGAAAAAACCGCTGAGCAGCCTCTACAACAAGGATTGACGCTCCAGGGCTGCGAGCGGCTCGGCAACGTCGAGCACACGCTGCCGCTCCGTCGGCCCAAGTGGCAAGAGAGGCCGCGGCAGCTCTGCTTGGACCAGCAAAAGATGCTCGGCCAAGGTATAGACCACACGGATGCTTCCGAATTCCTTGAACATCTTCCAAAGCGGCTCAAGCAGCCCATTGAGCCTGCGCGTCTCATTGCCGTCGCCTGCCGTCGCCGCCTTGGTCAAGGCAAGTGCCGTGCGCGGCAGCAAGCCGCCGACGACGCTGTACCAGGCATCGGCGCCTGAGAGCAGCGCCTCGGGCGCACCCCAGTCACCGCTATAACCGATCGCGAGATCGGTCTTTCCACGCAATGCCGCGAGTTCCCCTCGCACATCGCCGTCGGCCGGCAGCGGCATCTTCACCGCCCCTATCGTCTCGATATCGGAGAGGCGCTGCAGAAGCTCATGGCTGAAGGTGAAGTGAGTCGTGCCGGGATTGTTATAGATGCAAAGCGGCAGCGCCGCCGCCTTCGTGACCGCCAGGAAATGCTGGTAGGCTTCCTCCTGGGTCAAAGGCGTATAAGAGACCGGCGCCAGCAGAAGCGCATCCGCGCCGGCCATTTCGGCATCCCTCGCAAGATCGCAGGCGTGGTCTGTCCTGAGAGCGCCGACACCGACGACGATGGGAATACGCCCTTTAACGCATTCGACCGCCGCCCTGACGGCCCGCAACCGTTCCTCGCGTGTGAGGTAGGCATAGATCCCGGTGCTGCCGAGAAGACCGATGGAGGCGACGCCCGCATCACGCAAAGGCTCGAGAAGGCGGCAAAGGGCCTCGGTGTTCACCCGGCCATCCGTGTCGGCGGGGGTTGGCGGAAAAGCCGAAAGGCCATGAAACGGAGACACTGAAGACATGATGCGATCCTGAGAAAAGCGGTCAATGGGAGAACAGCAGGCGCGATCCGGCGCCCGCGAAGAAGACGGCGAGGCTTCCCTCGATCCAGCGGCGCGCCCGCGCGTAGCCGCGCACCATCGGCGCCGTCGAAAACAGCACGGCATAGCCGGAAAATATCGAGATCCCGAGGAGCACGCATCCGCCAAACGCCGTGACGGCCGTCTCGGGCGAGGCGCCAGGCTTAAGACCGAGCGACATGATCGCGACCCAGGCCAGAACCGCCTTCGGGTTTCCGAGATGCATCAGGATCCCGCGGCGATAGAGCACGCCGAGCTCCGCAGCAGGCTGGGCGAGTTCATCCGCCGGCGCATCCGGGGCGGCGGCCGAGCGGGCCGCTCTCCAGGCGAGCCAGAGGAGGTATACGCCGCCTGCGATCTTGAGGACCAGCAGCGCGTGGGCATAGCGGACAAGCAGTGTCGAGATGCCCGTGACCGCGATCAGCCCCCAGCATGTCGACATCGTTATCACCCCGGCGGCAAGCGCCAGGGCCGGCCGCCGCCCTTGGCGCATCGCTACATTCATGATGGCCATGTTGCTTGGCCCGGGACTGCCTGCCGCGATGACATAGGCGATATAGACGACGAGAAGATCCTGCATTTCATTCTTTCCGGAAACATCCACTTCGCTTCCTTCTCCTCGAAAATTGGTCCATCATGAAGCACCATTTTCAAGAATTTTCATGGGCCATTTTGTCATGTCCAAGCGGCGCAGCTCCATCGAGATCCCATCGCTCAAAGCCATCGACAGAACGGCCGATGTCGGCCGCCAACTTGCCCAGGCCCTGCGCAGCGCGATCTCAAGCGCAGAACTCAGGCCGGGGGAGCGCCTCCCTTCGACGCGCACCCTTGCTGCGTCCTTGAAGATAGCCCGCGGAACCGTCGTCGGGGTGTTCGATCAACTGACAGCCGAAGGTTATCTCGAAGCGAAGGTCGGGGCCGGAACCCGTGTCGTCTCGGCCCTGGTGGACACGACGCCGGCGTTTCCGCCCGCACCGGCAGCGCCGCCGGGCGCCGATGCCATCGACCTGCCGTCCCCGGCGGCCCGGCTGATATCGATCGCCCGCGCGCTCATCCCCCACCCGCCCATTCCCTTCGCCATCGCCGTCCCGGCTTCCGGCATCGCGCCCGACGACAACTGGCGCCGCCTCGGCAATCGCGTGCGCGCATCGAAAGCGGCAGCCCCCGCGAGCTATCAAGATCCGATGGGACTGTACGAACTGCGGGTCGCTATCGCCGACCACGTCCGCCGCGCACGGGCCGTTCACTGCGAACCGGAACAGGTGATCGTCACGTCGGGCACCCAGCAAGGCCTCTACCTGGCGGGGCGTGTACTGCTGTCGCGCGACGATCCGGCATGGGCTGAGGATCCGGCCTATCCCGGGCTCACGGCGGTGCTCGACGATCTCGGCGTACGGACGCACCGCATCCCGGTCGATGCGCAGGGAATGAACGTGGAACGCGGCCTCGAACTCTGCCCACAGGCGCGCGCCGCCTTCGTCACCCCTTCGCATCAATATCCGGTCGGCATGCCGCTCAGCATGGCCCGCCGCAACGCCCTGATCGCCTGGGCCGATCAAAAACGCGCCTGGATCGTCGAGGACGATTACGACAGCGAGCTGCCTTATGCCGGACACCCCTTCCCCTCGATGCAGGGCTTGCGTCCCTCTCGCGTCGTCTATCTCGGCACCTTCAGCAAGGTGCTTTTTCCATCGCTGCGCCTCGGCTATGTCATCGCCCCTGCTCCGCTCGCGGAAGCCTTCGCCGGCGCGCGCGCCATTCTCGACCGGCACTCGCCGACCGCAGAACAGCACGTTCTGGCGGCCTATATGAGGGAAGGCTATTTCGAAGCCCATATCCGCCGCATCCGCGGCCTCTATGCCGAACGCCGCGCAATCCTGCTCGCAAGCCTCGAGCGGACCTTGCCTGAGCGATGCCGCATTCAGCCGAGCGACCAGGGCATGCACATTCTTCTGTGGCTGCCCGAGGGGGCCGACGACGTGCAGCTCGCAGCCCGTGCCCTGTCGGTCGGCCTCGCGGTGCGGGCAATCTCCCCGATGTATGCCACGCAGCCGGCGCGCCCCGGCCTGATGCTGGGCTTCGGCGGATTTCTGCCGGAGCAATTGCAGGCCGCGGTCGGCGAACTCGTCAGACTGCTGAGGCTGCGTGAAACGGCAGACAAGCGGACATATGCCGCTGTGAAAGAGTGAGGAATTTGCAAATGGCTTCGGCTAGCGCGCCAATGGACTGTCCCAGACGACAAACAGCAGCGCTTTGAGTTGGGCGAAACGCTCCGGCCCAAGCTCAGCGCGCCACTCGTCCTCGATGTCGCGCAAGATGTCGACCATCTTCGAGAATGCGGCGTGTCCACGTTCGGTAAACCGGACGATGCGCGCGCTGGCTTCACCCGGAACGTCGGAGCGGACGATATAGCCGAAACCCTCGAGGCTGCGGAGCAGCTGGTTGATCGCCTGCTTGCTCATGCCGGAGCGCTCGGCGATCGTGCCCGGCCGTGCTCCGTCCGGCCCTGGAAACTGCAGGACCGCCATATGCGGCAGACGCAGCTCGTCAAAACCGGCGGCGTTCAGTCCTTTGATCAGCCGGCGCTGGATCGCTTGGGCCGGCACGCGCAGCAGGGCGCCGATCAGCATGTCTTCGGTTCTCACTGGCAAGCCTTCATGGATGGCGGCATTGACGATCCGGTAAATTGAGTTTACTGCTAAGTAGTAAATGTAGTTTACCGGAGGAATTTCCAAAATGCCACAGAGAACCATCGATCCTCGCGTTAATCCTTCCGATGAAACCATTGGCACCAAAGGGTTCGCGGTTCGCTTCCTGCTGACTGCGGACAACTCGAACGGAAGCGTTGCCGCCTTCGAGCTCATGGTCCCGGCCGCGCTACGACTGCCGGCCCCGGCGCACAGCCACGACCACTACGAAGAGACGATCTACGGCCTCGAGGGAGTGCTGACCTGGACGGTCAACGGAAAACAGATCGACGTCGGGCCGGGGCAAGCGCTCTGCATTCCGCGCGGCGCCGTCCATCGGTTCGACAACAACGGCAGCCAAGACGTGAAGGCGCTCTGCGTGGTCACGCCGGCGGCGATCGGACCGGAGTATTTCCGCGAGGCTTTCGCGGTGCTCAACGCAGCGAACGGTGGTCCGCCGGACCGGGCCAAGATCGCGGAAATCATGCGCCGTCACGGCCTTATGCCAGCGGCGCCCCCGACATAGAGGCCGGTGGGGCGATGTGAACTGACGGCTACGCATTGATGAGTCCGCGCCCTGATGCGAATGTGCGTTGCGCCGTGGGAGACGGCAGCTTTTCGGAGAGGGCGATCGTGAAATCCATCTTGAACTTCATCATTGTCTTCAGCGTCGGCGTTCTTCTCGCGACGGCGGCGGGGGCTGCCGGCTTCGACTGCTCCAAGGCGGGCAGCGCCGATGAAAAGACGTCTGCGGTGACAGCCAGCTCTCCCGGCTCGACGAGCTTTTCAACCAACGCTATGCCGCTCAGAAAAAAGCAGCGCCCGACGAGGATAACGTCCATACGGCCCGCAATTTCCTGGCGGATCGGCGCGATTGCGGCGACGACAGGTCGTGCATTCTGAGCGCCTATCTCGCCGTCCTCTGGAATATCTCGCCTGACAAAACCGATTTCATGCAGGGGGTTTCAGCCCAGTCTCTTGCAGGCAGCAAGTTGCCCGAGGCGACCGCGATCCCTGAGAAGGCCGGGCGCTGTGCGACCACATCGGTTCTTGAAGTCCATCCCCGCCTCGACAATGGCAGCGCGGCTGACGATGCGGACTTCGATAACGGCACGGGTATCGATTATGCCAATGACGGCTACCAGGTCTCTTATAACAGGGAGGAAGCGCTGATCAGATCGAAGCCCGGAGATTTGGTCACCATGTGCCTGGTCGAGATCGACCGCGATTGCAGCCCCGACGAGGGCGGGAGGCTATTCCTCGTCACCAACGGCCGCACCCATGAAAGCTGGATTCTGCCCGATGCCCAGCACAAGTGCGGCGCCTGACGGGTTCGCCGCCAGCTAAAGCGTCAGCCGCTCCCAGTTCCCGTCCATCTGGTTGCGGAACCATGTCATCTGACGCTTGGCATATTGCCGGGTCGCCGCAGCACCCTTCTCCAGCACCTCGTCGCGGGTCATCTCGCCGCTCAGCATCGCCGCGATCTGCGGTACCCCGATCGCCTTCATCACGGGCGCCTCGGCGGGCAGGTCGAGCGCAAGCAGCGCCCTCACCTCGTCTTCCGCGCCTTCGCGCAGCATCTTTTCGAAACGCCCGTTAATACGCTGATGCAGCACCGCCCGGTCCGGCAGCACGACGATCTTGCGAGCCTGGGCGGCGTCGATCACCACCGGTCCCGACCGGCCCTGGAAATCGGCGATCGACCGTCCCGTCGCCTTGATCACTTCTAGCGCCCGGACGATGCGCTGCCCGTCCTGGCGGTTGAGACTGGCCGCCATGGCGGGATCAGCCTCGGCGAGCTCGGCATGCAGCCCCTCCGGCCCCTCCTCCAGCAGCCGTGTCCTCAGGTCCTCCCGCAGCGCCTCGGGTATCTCGGGCATATCGGAGAGGCCGCCGGTCAGCGCCTTGAAATAAAGCCCGGTGCCGCCGACGAAGACCGGCAGCCGGCCGGCGGCCCTGAGCGCCGGCAGCAGCGCCGAGACATCGCGCAGCCAGCTGCCGGTGGAATAGGCCGCACCCGCAGGCACGTGGCCGTAGAGATGATGCGGCACGCCCTGCATCTCCTCTTCCGACGGGCGCGCGGTCAGCACCCGCAGCGTATCGTAGACCTGCATGCTGTCGGCGTTGACGACCGCGCCGCCATGGCGCTTGGCCAATTCGACGGCGAGCGCGGACTTGCCGCTGGCGGTCGGCCCGGTTATCAGGATCGCGTTCACTGTGCTCAGAAGGTTTTCCATCATGGCTCTCGTTGCCACGCTTGTTGCCAATCCGTCAAATCCCGTGCTGACACCCAAGATCGCCGAACAGACGGCCGAAGCGGTGAATGCTTCCGGCCTCTACTGGCTGGCCGACGGCATCGCCTGCGACATCGCGCTGCGTGACGGCACGGATGCGCAAGCCGCCGAGGCCACTATTCTCGCCGTCATATCAGGCGCCCCGATCGACCTCGTCGTTCAGGAGCAGGAGAGCCGCCGCAAGAAACTGCTGATCGCCGACATGGATTCGACGATGATCGGCCAGGAATGCATCGACGAACTCGCCGCCGAAGTCGGCCTGAAGGAGAAGGTGGCGACCATTACCGCCCGCGCCATGAACGGCGAGATCGCTTTCGAGCCCGCTTTGCGGGAACGCGTCGCCCTGTTGAAGGGCTTGCCGATATCGGTCGTCGACGAAGTGATCGCCAAGCGCATCACGTTGACGGCGGGCGGCCCGGAACTGATCGCCACCATGAAGTCGAAAGGCCATTACACCGCCCTCGTCTCCGGCGGCTTCAGCGTCTTCACCAGCCGCATCGCCGCCACACTCGGCTTCGACGAGAACCGCGCCAACACGCTGCTCGAAGACGGCGGCATCCTCTCCGGCTTCGTCGCCGAACCGATCCTCGGCAAGCAGGCGAAGGTCGATGCTCTGAACGAGATTTCGGCTCGCCTCGGCATTTCGCCTGAAGATGCGATCGCCGTCGGCGACGGCGCCAACGACCTTGGCATGCTGCACCTCGCCGGCGCCGGCGTCGCCCTCCACGCCAAGCCGGCTGTTGCCGCCGAGGCGCAGATGCGCATCAACCACGGCGACCTGACGGCGCTGCTCTATATTCAAGGTTACCGGAAGACGGATTTTATAATGGGTTGAAGCCGACACGGCACACACTCTCCGCCTTCACCCGCGTGTCCGTGGCCGCCCCCCTCTGCCCTGCCGGGCATCTCCCCCACAGGTGGGGAGATCGGCTGGGCGCACCCGCTTCCCCAAATAATCAGCATCCAGCACGACGAAACGGTAGATAGGCAGGGGGCGCAGACCGCTTGCGATCTCCCTCCTTGTGGGGGAGATGCCCGGCAGGGCAGAGGGGGGTACCACACGGCACGCCCTCTCCTTCCTTGTCCAGCGCTTGTCACGGGAACGAGGGGTAGAAACCGCAGCGGCCAATCAAATCACCGCCGCAATTCCCCTACTCCATCGGCACCGCCACAAATCGCAGATCGCCATTCGCCGATGCGATCATCAGTTGGGCGTTACGGCGGCCTTCCTGTTTAAGTGACTTCACCTTGGCGGCGACAGCGTCCGGCGACTTCATGAACTCCTGCGCCACCTCGACGATCACATCGCCGGGCTTCAGCCCTTTTTCGGCCGAGGCGGAGCCGGGCGTCACCTCCGTCACGACGACACCGTCGACGCTCTCGGCAATGCCGAAAGCCTTGCGCGTCTCGGCGCTCAAAAGCGACAGCGACAGGCCGAGCACATTCTTCGGCGTTGATGCATCCGGTGACACCTGGCCCTGATGTTGGTCCGGCGCCGGTGCACCCGGTGCGGGCTGGGCCTGATCGCCGGAATCCGGCTGGTCCATGTCGTTGTTCTCGTCGGGATCCGGGGTGATCACGCCGTCATCCTGCGAACCGTCGGGCGCCGCATCGCCGGATGCCGCCGCCTGATCGCTGTCTTCGAGCCGGCCGAGTTTCACCTTGACGGTCTGCTCCTTGCCGTCGCGCAGCACCACCACGTCGACTTCCTTGCCGACCGTGCTTTCCGCCACGACGCGCGGCAGATCGCGCATTTCGCTGACGGTCTTGCCGTCGAATTTCAAAATGACATCGCCCGCCTTGATCGAACCGTCATCGACGGGGCCGCCCTTGATGACGCCGGCAACCAGCGCGCCCTTGGCACTGTCGAGCCCGAGGCTGTCGGCAATATCGTCCGTTACCGGCTGGATGCGCACGCCGAGCCAGCCGCGCCGCGTCTCACCATATTCGCGCAATTGGTCGACGACGCCGGAGGCAAGCTCGGAGGGTACCGAGAAGCCGATGCCGATCGAGCCGCCGCTCGGCGAAATGATCGCCGTGTTGATGCCGATCACCTCACCCTTCATGTTGAAGAGCGGCCCGCCGGAATTGCCTTTGTTGATCGCTGCATCCGTCTGGATGAAGTTGTCATAAGGGCCGGCATTGATGTTGCGGCCGCGTCCGGAAATGATGCCGACCGTCACCGAACCGCCGAAGCCGAACGGATTGCCGATCGCCATCACCCAATCGCCGATCCGCATTGTGCTGGAATCGCCGAATTTTACCGACTTCAGCGGCGTCTTCGGCTCGACCTTCAGCACCGAAAGGTCAGTCTTCGTATCTGTGCCGATCAGCTTTGCCTTGAGCTTCGAACCATTGGCGAAGTTGACTTCGATATCGTCGGCGCCCTCGATCACATGGTTGTTGGTAACGATATAGCCGGTCGGGTCGATGACGAAGCCGGAGCCGAGCGAGCTGACATTGTGATTGCCGCCCTTATTGCCCTGTTTCTTGTCGAAGAAGTCGTTGAAGAATTCCTGGAACGGCGAGCCGTCGGGCGCGCGCGGCGCCGGGCCGACGCCCTCGTCGTCCTTCACGTTCTGCGAGGTCGAGATGTTGACCACGGCGTCGAGCAGCCCCTCGGCCAGATCCGCGACCGAAGCCGGACCGTTGTTCGGCACTCCGGCTTGAATTGGTGCGGCCGGCTGCGGCGCAGCGGCTGCAGGCGGCGTGGGTGCAGGAGCAGTCGTTTCCGGAGTAGCCGGAGCGGGTGCGACAACTCCTGGCGCTGTCGTATCAGGCGCGGTTTGCCCATAGGCGACCCCGTTCATGCCGGCATGCGCAAGAATTGCAGCGCTGGCCATAAGCGCGAGCGTTCGTCTGAAGGGCGAGCGATTCGTGGGGGCCATCAAGCTTCCTCATAAGGGGTAAATGCGCACATTGAGCACCAGCATAAGGCGGAATGATGGAGGGCGAAATCACCTTTTCGCGAAATCCCCGTGCAATATGACGTACCCTCGCAAACGCCTGATTATCTCGACCTTTCCACGAAAAAAGGGCCGGCACTCGGGCCGGCCCTTTCAGGATTGTCGGGATGCGAATGGCACTCCTTGCCGTCAGTTCGCCGGCTGGGCGGGTGCTGCGGGAGCAGCCGCGCCGGGAACTGCCGCGGCCGGATTTGTCGGCGCTTGCAGAGCGCCGGCGGCATTGTCGAAATAGCGGAAGAATTCCGTATTCGGCGACAACACCAGCGTCGTATCCTGCGACGAAAGCGCTGACGAGTAGGCGGCCATCGAGCGATAGAACTCGAAGAAAGCCGGATCCTTGCTGAAGGCGTCGGCGAAAACGCGGTTGCGTTCCGCATCGCCTTGACCGCGCAGGATTTCCGCGTCGCGCTGGGCGCCCGCGGTGAACTCGACGACCTGGCGGTCGGCGACGGCCCGGCGCCGCTGGCCTTCTTCATTACCCTCCGCGCGGATACGCTCGGCTTCGGCCAGGCGTTCCGAGCGCATGGCGTTATAGGTGTTGGGCGCGACCTCGGGAGAAAGGTCGGTGCGGCGGATGCGAACATCGTCGATATGCAGGCCGAGATTTTCGGCATCCGTGCGCAGGTCGTCCCGGATCTCCAGCATCATCGCGACACGTTCTTCCGAGAGCGCGGCATTGTAGTCGCGCAGGCCGTAGACGCGGCGAAGCGATGAATCGAGCTGCGCCCTCAGCCGCGCTTCCGCGGCCTCGCGATCGCCCGACACCGTTTCGCGGAAGCGGCGAACATCCGAGATATTGTAGATCACGAAGGCATCGACGTCGAAGGTCTGGCCGTCCTGAACCTGAACGCGGATATTATCGAGATCGAGCCTCAGCGCCTGCTTTTCCACAAGCTGGACGCGGTCGGCATCCATGAAGCCGAAGGGCAGCTTGAAATAGATGCCGGGTTCGGTCTTGACCGACTGGATCTGGCCGAAGCGGACGACGATCGCCTGCTCGCGTGCATTCACGACGAAGATCGACGAATAAAGCCCGACCAGCAGGATGGCGAGGATGAGGAGAATGATGGGAAGTCTGTTCGATGTCATGGTTCAACCTCCCTGCTGCGCCGGCTTGCCGAGCTCATTGAGCGGCAGATAGGGCAACACACCCTGCTTCTCGTCGATGATGACCTTCTTCGAGCTCTTCAGCACCTGTTCCATCGTTTCGATGAACAGCCGCTTGCGGGTCACTTCTGGAGCCTTCGTATATTCGTCGTTGATCGCAGTGAAGCGCTGCGCCTCACCTTCCGCCTCCTTCACGACACGGTTCTTGTAGGCGGCCGCATCTTCACGGATTCGCGCCGCATCGCCTCGTGCCTGGCCGAGCTTCTGGTTCGTGTAGCGGTTGGCATCTTCGATCGTGCTGTCGCGGTCACGGCCGGCACGCTGCACTTCTTCGAAGGCATCGGCGACCTCGCGCGGCGGCGCCACGTTCTGGATCGTCACGCCGGTCACGGTCACGCCCGCGCCGTAGCGGTTCATCGTATCCTGGACGATATTGAGCACATCCACTTCGATCGGCTGGCGATTGCTGCGGAAGGCGTCCTGCGCCGGACGACGCCCGACGATTTCGCGCATGGCGCTGTCGGAAACCTGCTGCAGGGTCTCTGCCGGATTTTCGACGTTGAAGAGATAGGCTTTCGGATCGCTGACCGTGTAGAACACTGCGAACTGCACATTGATGACGCTTTTGTCGCTGGACAGCATCAGGCCGTTCGAGGACGAAGCAGACGTCGCCCCGATATTCAGCTGTTGCACGGTCACCTTGACCGTCTCGACGGATTCCATCGGCCAGAAATGGAAATGCAGGCCGGGCATCGAAATCTCTTCCTTCGGCTTGCCGAAGCGCAGCTCGACGCCGCGTTCATCCGGCTGCACCACGTAGACGCACTGGATCAGCCAGAAAATCGCAACGACCGCCGCGACGATCACCGCCACGCCGCCGTTGAAACCGCCGGGAACGATGTTGCGCAGTTGGTCCTGACCGCGCCGGATGATATCTTCCAGATCGGGCGGTCCGCCCTTGCCGCTGCCACCGCCCCGCGGGCGGTTCGGCCCCTGGCCCCATGGTCCCTGATTATTACCGCCGCCGCCGCCCCAAGGGCCGCCGCCGCCATTCTGATTGCTCCAGGGCATCAAAACCTCGTTGTTCGTTAAGTCTTCCACGCATCCGGAACCGTGGGGGCTGACCGGTGGATGCGTTGGTGACCGTTATAGGTATCGCCGCATCGGCTTTCAACGCAACGTGAGAAACTTGGTCAATTTAATTGGAAAATAGTTCATTTTCAGGCGTGTCGGCGCTCATAGACGACGTAGCGCGTGGGATAGCTGTCCTTCTCGCCGGCTGGAACCGCGATAGGCTCCCCTGCCCGCCAGATGTCGGGATCGATCGCAGGGAACGATGCATCTCCGTCGAGATCGGCCTCGACATGGGTGATGCACATCTGGTCGGCCAGGCCGATCGCCTGGGCATAGACCTGCCCGCCGCCGATGATGCAAATCTCGTCGACACCGGTTTCGCGCGCCAGCCTTTCGGCAGACGTCATCGCCTCCGGCAGCGAATGCGCCATGGAGACATCGGGATGGTCTATCGCCGCCTGCCTGGAGATGACGACGTTCGGCCGCCCCGGCAGCGGCTTGCCGATCGATTCATAGGTCTTGCGGCCCATCACCACAGGCTTGCCCAATGTCAGCGCCTTGAAGCGCTTGAGATCGCTCGACAACCGCCAGGGCATGTCGCCGTCGCTGCCGATAATGCCGTTGCGGGCAACGGCGGCGATAATGGTCCTGCGGATATCGGCCATGGAATGTCCCGGATCAGACGGCGATCGGCGCCTTGATGCTGGCATCGGCCTCGTAGCCGATCAGCTCGAAATCGTCGAAAGTGAAGCCGAATATGTCCTTCACGTCGGGATTGATGCGCATGAAGGGAAGCGGCTTCGGCCGGCGCGCCAGCTGCAGCTTCGCCTGGTCGAAATGGTTGTGGTAGAGATGGGCGTCGCCCAGCGTGTGGACGAAATCGCCGGGCTTCAGCCCGGTGACTTCAGCCACCATCATCGTCAAAAGCGCGTAGGAGGCGATGTTGAACGGCACGCCGAGGAAGATGTCGGCCGAGCGCTGATAGAGCTGGCAGGAGAGCTTGCCTTCGGCAACATAGAACTGGAACAGGCAATGGCAGGGCGGCAGCGCCATCTCGTCGACCTCGGCCGGATTCCAGGCAGAGACGATGTGGCGGCGCGAATTCGGGTTGTTAACGATACCTTTGACGAGATTGGCGATCTGGTCGATATGGCCTCCGTCAGGCGCCGGCCAGGAGCGCCATTGGGCGCCGTAGACCGGGCCGAGATCGCCGTTTTCGTCGGCCCACTCGTCCCAGATGGAAACGCCGTTCTCCTTGAGATAGCGGATATTCGTCTCGCCCTTCAGGAACCATAAAAGCTCATGAATGATCGAGCGCAGATGCAGCTTCTTCGTCGTGAGGACGGGAAAGCCTTCCTGCAGGTCGAAGCGCATCTGGTAGCCGAACACCGAGCGGGTGCCGGTGCCGGTGCGGTCGCCCCGGTCGGAGCCCTTTTCCATCACATGGTTGAGGAGATCGAGATATTGCTTCATGGCGCGCTGATTCCGTTTGACCTAATTTATGCTACCAGCAGCAGGAAACCAGTCACCGGCGGGCATTTTCCCAATGTTTCTGATGCGGTGCATTACGCTTTTATGACGTTGGCCCTTTCCTTGGGCTGAGGAAACCACTATATCACCCCTGCCGGCTTTCGGGCCGGCTATGGCGATAAACGAGCGGTGTAATAAACCTATTGGACCCGGGGGCGGTACCCGGCGCCTCCACCAAAAACCGGCGGCCACGAAGGCCGGCTTTTGATGGGGGCGAAACAGGATCGACAAGGGTGTAAAGATCGTCTTTTTGCTCGGCATTGTACCGCCGTTATCGGGCTAAAATTGTAGTTGCAAACGACAACTATGCGGAAGCTCGTCTCGCTGCTTAATCGCGGTGTGACACTTCAATCAAAGCCCTAGTGGTTCGCACCTCTAGGCGGGGTCCGAAGGCACCTGGCAACAGAAGCCTTCACCTTCTCCCTGCCGCCGAAATCATGTATGCTGCTGAAAAACGTGACTCGGCTCCGGTCTTTCCCAAGGCGCCCGGACGTGGCATATAACCTTGTGAAAAGACTTCCGAACCGACGAAAGACAGGAAAAGCATGGGGCAGGATCATATCCGCTACGACATTCTGGCGCAGGATGCACTTCGCGGCGTCATCCGCAAGGTTTTGGCGGAAGTCGGAGCGACGGGCCGTCTGCCCGGCGACCATCACTTCTTCATCACCTTCCTCACGGGTGCCGCCGGCGTACGCATCTCCCAGCACCTGAAGTCGAAATATCCCGAGCAGATGACCATTGTCATCCAGCATCAGTTTTGGGACCTGAAGATCACCGAGACGCATTTCGAGATCGGCCTTTCCTTCTCCGACGTTCCGGAAAAGCTGGTCATCCCGTTCAATGCGATCCGCGGCTTTTACGATCCTTCCGTCAACTTCGAGCTCGAATTCGACGTGCCGCTCGCCGATGGCGAGGAATTGCCGTCAGGCGAGATCACAGCCTATCCCGTCGACGCGGCAGGAAAGCCCGAAGAGGCCTCGGCCGCAAAACCCGCCGATGGCGAAGAGAAGAAGCCGGGCTCGGTCGTCTCGCTCGACTCCTTCCGCAAGAAGCAGTGATTTCAAAGGGAGGCCAGGCCTCCCTTTTTCATAAGGATTCAGGCCCCGCATGAGCGCCGAAATCGTCAATCTGCGCCAATTCCGCAAGCAGCAGGCCCGCTCCGAAAAGGAGGCGCAGGCCGAGCAGAACCGCATTTCCTTCGGCCGAACCAAGGCCGAAAAGCAGCTCACCCGCAGCCTGAACGAGAAGGCCGACAAGGCTCATCGCGCCGGCCGGATCGAGACGGATGACGACGGAGCCTGACACTTTCACGCAGAACTTGAAGAGTCGGAATCGATTCCAAGATCAGCCACTTATGCGGCTTTACTGAATCAATCCGCGAAAACCAAACCGAGATGCCGCTTCATGATCCGCAAGCATTCTGCGACATTGCACGGCCATCGCACCAGTTTTTCCCTCGAAGACGAGTTCTGGGCTGAGCTGAAGACGATCGCCGCAGGCCGCGCAATGCCGCTCGCCGCGCTGATTTCGGAGATCGATGATCATCGGCCGCCGGACAGCAACCTGTCCTCGGCACTCCGGCTGCATGTACTCGCCTGGGCGAAAGCCGGCGCTGCGGCATAAGTCCTTAAATCGGACTCGATTTACGCCGCGCGCTGTAATCGAATCCCGCGCATATTCATTGCGCCTGAACGCCCGGCACCTGGTCGAAATTGAGCGAACCGGGCGGCCCGCTGCGCCGCGCCGCTTCCGCCTCGGCGGCAGCCCTCGCCTGCGCATCCGCCTTGGCTTTGGCCTCGGCTGCGCGTGCCGCCTCCGCTTCGGCGAGCGCCTTCTGCGCAGCCGCTGCCTGCGCCAATGCGCGCAGCCGCTCTTCCTCCGCCTGCCGTTGCTGTTCGATTTCGGCCGCCCTGACGCGCTCGGCGTCGTTGAACCGGTAGAGGGCCGCCTCGCGGCGCAGCCGCTGCTTTTCAAGTACGATGGCTTGCAGCCGCTCGACGCGCCGGCGCTCGCGCTCAAAGGCGCGCAGCGACAGATAGCTGGTGATATCGGTCACATCCATCGTCTTGCCGGGCGACGGCAACATGCCGGAAAAATTCAGCCTGAGCGCCGGCTCCGCGCCGGAAAGCGCTTCCGTGCCCGGAATGAGCCCGACGCCCAACGTTGCGCTGATCCGTTCCTCCGGCAGCGCGATCTGCGCATCGGCGGTGATGCGGGCGAGATCGTTGGCGACGGCGACATTCTGCACGCGCAACGTCCCATCGGCGATATTGAAGGGGATGCCGAGCGGCGGCAGCTTCGCCTCTCCGTTGCTGAGCAGCGTCTCGACGATCGGATGCACCTTGCCGGCATTGATCTGCTCCTGCATCGTGTCGGTCGCGGCAAGCAGCGGCGGAAGGATGGCGAGGTTCAGCCCGCGTATGCTGCTATCTCCAAGCCTCAGTTCGCCCGAACCGTTCAGCGAACTGGCGATCTCGCCGATGGTCTTGCCCGAGGCTTCCATCGACAGCGACAATCCGAATTTGCCGTTGGCGATCGGTGCGCCGTCGCGCAGCCAGACGATGCCGGCAAGATCGGAATCGGCAAGCGCAAGCTTCGTCTGCAGGAAGCCGGTGCCGTTGGCATTGGTGAACAGCAGATTGCCGGAGAGCTTTCCGCCGTCCCAGCTGCCGGCCATGTCGTTGAGCTGCAGCTCGTCGCCCTTGTAGGCGACGTTGCTGGTGAAGTCGGTGACTGCCGTTTCCGGCAGGCCGGGCCAGAACTGCTTGGCCGTCAGCTTCACGTTGACGTCGAGATCCTTGAAGACCGGCAGCCCGAGCGGCGCCGTCGTCAGCGCGCCATTGGCGGGATCGACGATCTGCCCGAACACCGCCTCGCCAAGCCAGCCGGCATCCGCCTTGGAGAGCGTCAGTTCGCCGCTCGCCGTCGTCTTCGCAGCCTTCCGGTCGAAGCTCAGCGCGCCTGAAAACTCGTTGTCGGCCGCATGGCCCTTGAGATCGGACAAGACGATCTTGTCGCTGTCGACGCCGGCATTGACCTGCAGGCCGAATGGCAGCCCGGTTCCCGTCTGCGGCAGGGCGATGCCGTTCATGATGAGATAGGGATCGATATCGGCGCTGTCGAGCGAAAGCGCGATCTGGCCGTTCATGAAAGTCTCCGGCCGGACATCGACCTTGCCGTTGGCGGTAAACGAGGTCCGGTCGGTGGCAAAAGTCAGCGCGGCATCGGCGGGATCATTGCCCGATGCCTTCACCTTCAGCGTCAGGCGGCCGTTGGCGCCGACATCGACGGGCAGCGGGTCGAGCCCGGCCTGGCCGAACAGGATGGACGGCACGGCATTTTCGAGCGTCGCCTCGAGGCTCGTGGTCCCGTTGCCGGTCAGCGCCAGCAGGTCGGACATGCGGTAATCGAGATTGACGCGGCTACCGTTCGCAACACCGGCAAGCGTCACCGTCAGCGCGTCGCCCTCGTCGCCGCCGAGCGTCAGCGCGCCGCGCAGCGCCGTATTACCGTACCAGCCGGCATTTCGCACCAGCCGGTCGAGCACCGGGTGATGCGGCAGGTGCTCGCGCAGCATGGTGAAAAAGCCGCCGGGATCGGCCGATTTGAAGGTGATCTCACCGGCGCCCTTATAGTCGAGCAGCGAGCCTTCCGCCCTGCCCGTCGCCGTCAGTTCGGCGCCTGCGATATTCTTGATCGACAGCCGGTCGACGGCAAGCGCCCCGTCGGCGATGGTGAAAGTGGTCTCGACATTCTCGGCATCGACACCGAAAGCGGTGAACTTATCGGCCTTGAGCTGGGCGGCGATCTTGTGGTCGAGCACGTTGTCGCCGGCATCCTGGCCGGTCATCAGCCCGCTCAGCGCCTGCAGCGCATCGAGATCGAGCGTATCGCCGTTCAGCGCCACCGACAGCGTCGGCGTCTGGCCGGAGATCGCCTGCCGCTCCAGCCTGCCCTTCAGCGTCGCCGGTCCCATGGCGATCTCGAGATTTTCGAAACGCTGCAATTCGGGTGTCAGGCTGACATTGGCGGAAAAGCCGGCCTGCCGCAATTGCCGGATGGCCGGATCGACCGCGCCGGCAAGCCAGGAGGCAAGCCCCGTCGGCTGGCTGGAGGCCACCACGATCTGGCCGTTGAACGAGGCTTCGCCCTGCAGCAGGAGCTTGCCCTTGCCTTCCACCTGCGTGCGCCCCGGCAACGTGCCGGTGGCGCTGTCGATCATCCAGCCGGTACCGGCCGGCTCCAACTCCAGCTGCACGTCGCGCAGCGTCGTATCGCCGGCGACGATCGCCGGCAGCTTGACGCTCGCCTTTCCAGGCACCTGCGGGATCGGCACCTGCCGGATGACATCGATCAGCGAGCTCAGCCGCTGGCGTGCCGAGACCGCCGCATCGCGCGTCGTCTTGCCGGCCGCGCCCTGATTGCCGATGCGGTTGACGTCGATCTGCTGCCCGTCGGCGGTCAACAGGAATTCCGGCGCATTGCCGGTGTCGAGCGTCGCCTCGCCGGTGATGACATAGGGATCGTCCGTCGGGCCGATCTCCATTCGGTATTCGGGAATGCGGATGCGTTCGTTGGTAAGCTCGAAGCGGCCCTTGACGCGGGGCGGCTGCTCTTTCTTGTTGGCAGGCCTGGCGCTGTTGCGGTTTTCGATCGCCGCTGAAAGCTGGCCCTGATAGTTCGGCTTGCTGTCGACGAGCTTCAATTCGCCGTCGAGATCGACGCTGACAGGCTGTTTGTCCGGCGAAAGCTTCGTGCGCATGCGCAGCACGCCCTTCTCGTCCGGCTGGCTGCTCGATATCACAAAGTTGCCGTGCTCGCCATCAAGCGCCGCATCGCCCTCGATGCGCCAGGGGCCGGCCAGCGACTTGGCCGACATTTCCGCATTGAGGCCTGTGATCCGGCGGGAGCGGCCCGACTGGTCGTCGATGAACTCGACTTCGCCGCCATTGACATGCACGTTCTCGAGAACGACGGTTTTCGCCGGTATTTCGGCGTGGCTGCCGCGCATCCAGTCGAGCGTGCCGTCCTTGAGCAATCTGAGGCGCACCTTCGGATTGACGATGCGCATGTCGAAGATCAGCGCCTCGCCCGACAGGAAAGGCGCAAGCTCCGCATCCATGGAAAACTGCTCGACCTTGACGATCGGCGTGCCGTCCGCTTCCTGGCCGACGCGCACGTCATGCAGCGTGACCGACGGAAACGGCAGCAGACGCGCGTCCACCGTGCCGTAGACGGTGACTTTCTTGCCGATGATGCGGCTTGCCTGATCCTCGAAATTTTTGCGGAAATCCGTCCAGTCGATGAACAGCGGCGCAAGCAGCGCCACAAACAGCGCTACGACGATCACTCCCCCCAGAAAGACGAGGAACCGGCCTACCAATGCAAGGATTCTCCATTCGGGATACTGTTGCCGACACTAGCGCTATTCATGCCGGGGGCAAGGCCCAAGTTCATGAGAATATTCCGTTTTCAGCCCTGGTGGAAAATCTTGCCGGGATTGAAGATATCGTCCGGATCGAGCGCCTGTTTCACCTGTCGCATCAGATCCACCGTGCCCCCCAGCTCCTGTTCGAGGAACGCCATCTTGCCCTGCCCGATCCCGTGTTCGCCGGTGCATGTCCCATCCATGTCGAGCGCCCGCCGATTGAGCCGCTGCACGAAGCTCTCGGCCTTGGCGATGTCTGCGGCGCTTTTGTCATCGAACAACAGCAGCACATGAAAGTTTCCGTCGCCGGCATGGCCGACGATCGGACCGAGCAGTCCATGCGCCTCGATATCGGCCTGCGTTTGCGAAACACAGTCGGCAAGCCGCGATATCGGAACACAAACATCGGTCGAAAGTGCGGCAAGCCCGGGCGCCAGCGCCCTTGCGGACCAATAGGCATCGTGGCGCGCCTTCCAGAGCTTGGTCCGCTCCTCGGCATTGGCGGTCCACAGGAATTCGCCGCCGCCGCATTCCGCCGCGATCTCGCCAAAGGCTGCCGATTGCAGCGGCACCGTCTCGTCGGTGCCGTGGAATTCGAGGAAAAGCGTCGGGCTTTCGGCATAGGAAAGCTTGGAATAGGCATTGCAGGCCCGCATCTGCACCGTATCGAGCAGCTCGATGCGGGCCACCGGAATGCCCATCTGGATCGTCATGATGACGGCGTCGCAAGCAGCCTTGACACTCGGAAAGGCGCAGGCGCCGCCGGCGATCTTCTGCGGGATCGCCTGCAGGCGCAGCGTCACCGAGGTCAGGATGCCAAGCGTGCCCTCGGCGCCGACGAAGAGCCGCGTCAGGTCATAGCCGGCGGACGATTTGCGGGCGCGCCGGGCCGTGCGGATCTCCTCGCCATTGGCGGTGACGGCGGTGACGGCAAGCACATTGTCCTTCATCGTCCCATAGCGCACGGCATTGGTGCCGGAGGCCCGCGTCGAGGCCATGCCGCCGATCGAGGCATTGGCGCCGGGATCGATCGGGAAGAACAGGCCGGTATCGCGCAGGTGGATGTTCAGCTCCTCACGCGTCACACCCGGCTCGACGGTGCAGTCGAGATCTTCGGGATTGACCTCGATCACCCGGTTCATGCGGCTGAAATCGATCGAAATACCGCCATTGGCGGCATTGACCTGACCCTCCAGCGAGGTGCCGACGCCGAAGCCGATCACCGGCACCTTGTGGGTCGCACATACCCTGACCGCCGCCTTCACATCCTCGGCGCTCTCGGCGAAGAGCACACCATCAGGCAGCTGCGGCGGGATGTAGGTGGTCGTGTGGGCATGCTGTTCGCGGAAGGATTGGCCAGTCTGGAAGCGCTCGCCGAAGCTTTGTTTGAGAATGCCGAGCACGGCTGATATTCCCGCCTCGTTGCGTGTGCCGGCCTTCGCGTCCTTCAGCGCCATCCCTTTGATCTCCCTGCAATTTCGCAGAAACCACAATGTGGCCTGCAGGCTACAGCGCCGCGCATCTTTTCAGACGCGCGAAGGCCGCTGTAGACCTTTAAATTTACTGCATAATTTCATCCTTAAATCGATTCCGATTTCAGGAATTATCCAGCAGGCTGGGTATGCGGCAAGTCAAAGCGGCTGTCCAGTTAAGATTGCCAGAAGATTTCATTCCCCGTTTGTTGTAGACCCATTGCCACACGCAAGTCCGCCATCCCCGGCGCCTCAGACGATCGGTGGGTTGAGCCGCGCAAAACCCTCCTGCCGCCGATAGGGGAAATAGGGATAGGGCGCTGTGACGGCGCTGACGGCGTCGAGCCTTGCGATCTCATCCTTCGAAAGGCTCCAGCCGACCGCGCCGAGGTTCTGCCTGAGCTGCTCTTCGTTGCGGGCGCCGATGATGACGCTCGAGACCGTCGGCCGGCCAAGCAGCCAGTTGATGGCGATCTGCGGCACCGTCCGGCCGGTCTCCTCAGCGATGGCGTCCAGCACCTCCACGATGTCGAACAGCTTCTCATTGTCGACCGGTGGGCCGTACTGCGCCGTTTCGTGCAGCCGGCTTGCCGCAGGCAGCGGCTGGCCGCGGCGGATCTTGCCGGTCAGCCGTCCCCAGGCGAGCGGGCTCCAGACGAGAGCGCCGACGCCCTGGTCGGCGCCGAGCGGCATCAGCTCCCATTCGTAATCACGCCCCGCCAGCGAATAATAGACCTGATGGGCGACATAACGCGGATAGCCGTGGCGCTCGGCGGCGGCGAGCGACTTCATCAGCTCCCAGCCGGCAAAGTTGGAAACGCCGACATAGCGGATCTTGCCTGAGGAAACGAGCCCGTCGAGCGTCGACAGCACCTCCTCGACCGGCGTCGAGGCATCGAAGGCGTGCAGCTGCAGGAGGTCAATATAATCGGTCCCGAGCCGGCTGAGCGCAGCCTCGGTGGCGCGGATCAGCCGCGCCCGCGACGTTCCCCAGTCCTGCGGCCCCTCGCCCGTCGGCAGCGCCGTCTTCGTCGAGATCAGCACGGCGTCGCGCCGGCCGCGGATCGCCCGGCCGAGCACCTCTTCGGAAGCGCCGCCCGAATAGACGTCGGCGGTGTCGAAGAGATTGACGCCGGCTTCGAGGCAGATATCGACCAGCCGCCGCGCCTCTTCCGCATCGGTATTGCCCCAGGCGCCGAACAGCGGGCCGCTGCCGCCGAATGTGCCGGCGCCGAAGCTCAACACCGGCACTCTGAGGCCGGATGCACCGAGATTTCTGTAGTCCATGGATCTGTCTCCTTCGTTTCATGAGATAGACCTCGGCAACCCGGTGATATAGATTGCCTGCCAGCAAATCATCTGTGACTTGAATTCAACATGAGCCGTCAGGACATCAACCGCTCCGGCGAAATGGAGGTCTTCGTCAGCGTCGTCGAGCGCGGCGGCTTTTCCGCGGCCGCCATGGCCCGGCGCATGACGCCATCGGCCGTCAGCAAGCTCGTCGCCCGGCTGGAGAACCGCCTTGGCGCCCGCCTTGTCAATCGTTCGACGCGGAAGCTGCAGCTGACGCCTGAGGGTTGCGCCTTTTACGAGCGCAGCATCGCCATCCTTGCCGATATCGCCGAGGCCGAGCGCCAGGCCTCATCAGGCGAGGAGGCCTCGGGCCGCATCCGCATCAATACCAGCGGCTCCTTCGGCAACCATGTGCTGGCGCCGCTGGTGCCGGCCTTCATGGCGCTTCATCCCGCCGTGACGCTGGATATTTCTCATACCGATGCGATCGTCGACCTGATGGAGGAACGCGCCGACATCGCCATCCGCGCCGGCCCCTTGAAGAATTCCAGCCTGATTGCCCGCAAGCTTGGCGCCACCGGCAAGATCATTGTCGCCTCGCCCGATTATCTCAGGCATCACGGCGAGCCGCGCACGGTCGCCGATCTCCACCGCCACTGCCGCATCGGCTTTTCCTACGCCCGCGCCGTCGAAGGCTGGCCGCTGCGCGAAGGGAGCGAGACGGTAACGGTCCCGATCACGCCGGGCATACAGGTGGGAGACGGCGAAGCCTTGCGGCATCTGGCGCTGTCCGGCGCCGGTCTCGCCCGGCTTGCCGCCTTCACCGTGCGCGCCGATATCGATGCCGGCCGACTGGCGCCGGTGCTCGAAGCAGCCAATCCCGGCGATCTCGAAGAATTCTACGCCCTCTATATCGGCCAGGGCGGCCCGCTGCCGGCGCGCGTGCGCGCCCTGCTCGATTTCCTCGCCGAGCATGTGCGTCTCTCATCCATAAAAACAATGGCTTAAGGCGGCAGCTTGAATCGAATTCGCATTCCGGGCCGCGGAAGAGCCAGATTTCGCAATTGACCGCCGCTATTGCTGCTGCCTATACCGAACCCAGCCGGTCCTTGCAGCCGGCCTCTCTTCGACATGCCGGAGCGTCCTTCCATCTTCAGCCTCAGGGCATGGCACCGGCCAGGAAAGATATGGGGATCATGCCATTCAGCGACGCACGCCGCCTGCTGCGCGATGCCGGCCTGCCAAAATGGGCCCTGCTGCTGGCGCTTTCGACCGCTCTCGTCATCTTCCTCGAACTCTTTGCCCTGCCCGCCTCGTTGCTGATCGGACCGATGGCAGCTGCGATCCTGCTGGCGCTCACCGCCGGCAAGGGAAAGCTTCGCGTGCCCGCCTGGCCGCTGCAATTCGGCCAGGTCCTTGTCGGCCTGATGATGGCGCGCACCATCACGCCCGACATTCTCGGCACGATGGCAAAGGACGCACCGCTCTTCCTGCTGTTCATCTTCTCGGTCATCGCCATCGCCACCGGCCTCGGCTGGCTGCTGACACGCTGGCAGGTACTGCCCGGAACCACCGCCGTCTGGGGATCCTCGCCGGGCGGCGCTTCCGCCATGGTCATCATGTCTGAGGCCTATGGCGCCGATGCCCGCCTCGTCGCCTTCATGCAATATCTGCGCGTCGTCTTTGTCGCTGTCGGCGCCTCGGTGATCTCGCGCCTTTGGGTGGCGGCCGACGGCGCCGAGCCGCCGCCGCTCATCCTCTTCCCCGCGGTCGACTGGCCGGCCTTCGCCGCGACCATCGCCTTTGCCGCCCTTTGTGCCTATGGCGTCCGGCGCCTGCGCATCCAGGGCGGCACGATCATCGTACCGCTCTTTCTCGGCGCCTTTCTGCACGGCTTGGGCCTCCTGAAGATCGAGCTGCCGATGTGGCTGCTCGCCATCGCCTATGCGCTCGTCGGCTGGAGCATCGGCCTGCGCTTCACCCGCTCGATCCTTAAGCATGTGGCCCGCGCCCTGCCGCGGGTATCGGCCTGCATCGTGCTGCTGATGGGGCTCTGCGGCTGCATGGCGGCTGCGCTTCATATCTTCGCCGGCATCGATCCGCTGACGGCCTATCTCGCCACCAGCCCGGGCGGTGCCGATTCCGTCGCCATCATCGCCGCCTCCAGCGATGTCGACGTGCCCTTCGTCATGGCGATGCAGACCGGCCGTTTCCTGGTCATTCTGATGATCGGCCCGGCGCTCGCTCGCTTCATCGCCCGTCGTTCCGGCCTTGCGGAAAACCCTGTATAAGGCGGCGCGCGGGGTTATGCGCCAGCGTTGCCCACTGGCCGGGCGTCATGCCGTAGGCCTTCTTGAAATGCCGGTTGAGATGGCTCTGGTCGGCAAAGCCGGTCGCCGCCGCCGTGTCCGAAATCCCCTCTCCCGCGCCGATCATGGTGCGCGCCCGCTGCAGCCGCCGCATCAGCAGATAGCGGTGCGGGCTGGTGGCGAAGGCCGCCCGGAAATGCCGCGACAGCGCGAAACGGTCGAGCCCCGTCACCGCTTCCAGCTCGCCGGAGCGTACTGCGCGGGTCGTATGCGCCTCAAGATAATCTCGCGCCGCCCGCGCCTGCCGCCATGCGACGTTGCCGAGCAGCCGACGCGGCATCGACGCATGCCGGGACAGCCCGCCCGCCACCTGCGAGAGGAAATCGTCGACGAAAAGCTCGTCCAGTTCGCGGTCAAGCTCGCCGAGCGCGGCGAGCAGCACAGCCGCCAACGCCGGATCGCCGATGACGGGCTGGTCGACGAAAGGCAGACCGACGCCATCGGCCTCCAGGCATTCGAGCAGCAGCGACGGCTCCAGGTAGAGCATGCGGTAGTGCAGCCCGTCCTCGGTCCCGGCCCCGCCGTCATGCTCCTCATCGGGATGCAGCGCGATCACCTGGCCCGGCAGGCTGAAGCGCCGCTCGCCGCGATAGCCGAACGTCTGCACGCCCTTCAGCGTCACGCCGAGCGCATAGGTGTCGTGGCGGTGCGGCTCGAAGGCATTGCCTGAAAACTGCGCCTCGATGCGCTCGATGCCGGGAAAAGCCGGCGCCGCCAGGATGGCGTTGCCGGCTGGTCCCGCGCACAAACGTTCAAGACCTTCGAAGGCCTGCGGATGTAGATCCTGGCTCAACCGCCCGAGACTCCCTAACCCGAGGTGAAACACTGTCCGATGTTTGATACCAAAATTGCCGTCGTCCTGCGAAACAATCTTGCCGGCTGGCAGAAGCTGAACGTCGCCGCCTTCCTGATGACCGGCATCGCCGGCGGCCATCCCGAAATCATTGGCGAGCCCTACAAGGACCGCGCCGGCAATCTCTACAACCCGCTGTCGATCCAGCCGATCATCGTGCTCTCCGCCGACGAGTCGACGATATCAGCCATCCACCGCCGCGCGCTGGAGCGCGATATCACCGCCTCTCTCTTCATCGAGGAAATGTTTGCGACCGGCCACGACGCGGCCAACCGTGCCGTCTTCGCCGAATTCGCGCCCGACGATGCCAGGGTGGTCGGTATCGCAATACGGGCCGAAAAGAAGATCGTCGACAAGATCACCAAGGGCGCGACGATGCAGCAGTAACAAAAACGGCCGGGCATAGCCCGGCCGCTTGAAAGACGGAAAATCCGACTCAACCCTGTGTGATCGGCGCGATCTGGATTTCGACGCGGCGGTTCTGGGCGCGGCCGGCTTCGCTGGCGTTGGAGGCGACCGGCTGCGACGGGCCGAAGCCGACGGCGGAGACGCGGCGCTGGTCGATGCCCTGGCCGCCGAGATAATCGGCGACCGAAAGCGCACGGCGCTGCGACAGATCCTGATTGTGCTGCAGGCTGCCGGTCGAATCCGTGTGGCCGTTGACGTCGATCAGCGTGCGGTTGAACTTGCGCAGCACGATCGCCACCGAATTCAGCGTCGGATAGAACCCCGGCTTCACCGCGTCCTGGTCGACGTCGAAGGTGATGTTCGACGGCATGTTGAGAATGATGTTGTCGCCGTTGCGGGTCACCGAAATGCCGGTGCCTTCGAGCTGGGCGCGAAGCTCGGATTCCTGCTGGTCCATGTAATTGCCGATTGCGCCGCCGGCAAGCGCGCCGACGCCGGCGCCGATCAGCGCTGCGTTGCGCTTGCCGTGGCCACCGCCGCCGACAGCCACGCCGACCAGAGCGCCGCCAAGCGCACCAAGCGCCGCGCCGCCCGCCGTATTGGAAACCTTCTGTTCACCGGTATAGGGGTCGGTCGTCGTGCAGGCGCTGAGATAGCTTGCTGCAACAGCCAGAAGTACGAATTTCTTGATCATGGACAGGATGGTCTCCGTTCGAAGCTGATGCGAGCAAATGGCAAGGATTGCGGCAAGAAAATGAAGATGCTCTCGTGATAGGGGAATTTCAGTCGCCGAAATAGGAGCCATGTTGCCGGAATGCGCTGATATCACCAGTTTTCGCGAAGTGGCAGAGCTTGCGGCTAGCTTCGCCACTGACATCTCCACAGGCATCTTTGGGAGCGCCCACTTCTCCTCCCTCATTCCTGTGCTCGTCACAGGAATCCAGCCACCGCGCGTCTGCGCGGTGAATAGCTCGATACAACAATAGAAAAAGTCTCTCGCGCCCAAAGACTTGGGCGCACTAAATTCCTGTGACAAGCACAGGAATGAGGGAGAGTGGGATAGCACCGCCCCAAAATCGACCGCCGATATCTCGGGAGATCAATAATGGGATAGGCAGTGCGCCGCTCTCAGCATCCAATCACAACCTTTAGAAATTCTGGAACAACTGCCTGACCGTATCATACGTCGCATTGGCGATGTTCAGCGATTGCAGGCCGAGCTGCTGCTGAGTCTGCAACGCCTTGAGCTTGCTCGACTCTTCCTCCATGTCGGCATCGACAAGCCGGCCGATGCCGGCGGTGTTGTTGTCGTGCAGTTTGGTGGCGAAATCGTTCTGCAGATTGATGCGCTTTTCCAGTGCGCCGAAGGCCGAACCGACCGTCGTCAGCTGCGTCAGCGCGGCATCGACGACGCTGATCATTTCACCGATCTGCCCCTGCGTCGTGGCGTCCGAAAGCGAGATCACCACCTGCCCGGTGGTGGTGCCGTTCTTGCTTTCCATCAGCACATAATTCTGCGAGGCGCCGAGCTCGGTGGCGAAGTAGGCCGATGTCAGCACGCCGTATTCGCCGGAACCGGTGGCGCGGTCGTCGATCAGATAGCGCGCGTCCTTGGAGCTCGTCGCTCCCACAGGCGTATTGTCGATGTGATAGCTCAGCATGCCGACCGAGACCGTGCCGTCCGCATTGCGGATAAAGGAAGCCGGGATCTGGCGCGGCTGCGTCGGCGTCGCGTCGTTGTTGAGAATCACCCAATTGTCGCTGTTGAAGGTCGCCGATTCCGAAACGCTGCGCAGTTGCTCCTGCAGCTGTTTGATCTCTTCGTTGACCTTGTCCTTGTCAACGCCGTCTTCGGTCGCGGCAACCAGCTTGGCTTTGATCTCGGAGACGACGTCGATGACGTTTTCGACGCCGGTATAGGCTGTGCCCATCGTCGCAGCCGCCATGCCGAGCGCATCCTGGATCGCCGACACAGCCTTGTTGTCGGTGCGCGCGGTGGTGGCGACCGACCAGTAGGCGCCATTGTCGGCGGCTTTCGCGACACGCATTCCGGTCGTGATGTGGTTTTGCGTAACCGTCATATTGCGGTTGATATCGCGCAGCACATGAAGCGCCGCGTCCACGGAGACGCGCTGATAAATACTCACGGGAACTAAACTCCAAAACGCAAACAGGACGCAAACTGCACAAAGAAATGAACCGTTGCCGCACGGACATTCATGTCCGGGGTCGCTGGGGTTCCAGCGCGTTGCGGCCTTCAAGAAACGAAGAAGACCAGTCGGTTGCTGCTCACGATCATTGCCGTTTATGCTTAACAAACGGCTAAACTTCAGAAGTAATTTATCTTATTTCAAAAGGTTTCATACACCATAAGAACGCCGCCGAATAGCGATCCGGCAGCGTGTTCAATTCGGATGGAGGCCTATTCGGCGGCTTGCAGCTGTTCCTCGTCGGGTGCGGCGCGGGGCCGCGTGGCAACCGCCATCTCCTCGTGCAACCGCGCTTCTTCATGGGCGTGCGGTTTGCCGAAGCGGGCGAGCAGCAGATAGGCGACCGGCGTGATGAACAGCGTCACCAGCGTCGCGAAGCCGAGACCGCCGACGATCACCCAGCCGAGGGCGACGCGCGCTTCGGCACCGGCGCCGTGGGCAAAGACCAGCGGCACGCCGCCGAGGATGGTGGCGATCATCGTCATCATCACCGGGCGAAGGCGCAGCGCGCAGGCCTTTTCGATCGACGAGCGCACGTCCTCGCCCCGGTCGCGCAGCTGGTTGGCGAATTCGACGATCAGAATGCCGTTCTTCGCCATGACGCCGACCAAGAGCACCAAGCCGATCTGGCTGTAGATGTTGAGGCTGGAGCCGGTGATGATGAGCGCGAAGACGGCGCAGGCAAGGCCGAGCGGCACCGTCGACATGATGATCAGCGAGGACAGCACGCTTTCGAACTGCGCCGCCAGCACCAGGAAGATGATGACGATGGCAAAGCCGAAGGTCAGCGCCATGCCGCTCGAATTCTCCTCCAGCGTCGCGGCTTCGGCAAGCGGCAGCAGGCGTGCGCCGGCCGGCAGCAGCGGCTGCGCAAGTTGCGTCACCTGCTTGACCGCGTCGCCGAGCGACATGCCGTCCTTCAGGCCGGCGGTGATCGCGACTGAGGCGAGCTGCTGCTCGCGGTTCAGCTGCGGCGCAACCGAACCTTCCTTCATCGTGGCGATAACCGACATCGGCACGATCTTGCCGTCGCCGGTTTTCAGGAACACGTTTTCGAGGTCTGTGGGATCGTCGATCGGCCGCGTCGTCGAGGTCAGCAGCACGGGATAGGACTCGCCGTCGACAAAGACGTCGACCACCGAGCGCCCTTCGAGCAGCGACTGGATTGCCGTCGAAAGCCCGGTGATGTCGATGCCGAGATCCGAGGCACGCTCGCGGTCGATCGCCACCGACACCTGCGCCTGGCTAGGCTCGTTGGTCAGGCGCGGCGTATCGTACCGGCCGGTGGCGTCGAGTGCCTGGACCAGCTTGGCCGCCGCCGCCGTCAGCGCCTCATGATCATTGCCGATCAGCGCCATCTGCACGCCGCTGCCGGCGCCGCGGATGCGCAGGCTGTTGGAGGAGATGGCATTGCCGCGCAGTGCCGGCACCCTTGCTGCCGCCTGATTGATGTCGCCGACGATCTCCGCCTGCGTCCTGTGGCGTTCTCCCCAGGGCGCTAGCGTCAGCACCATGAAGCCGCTGTTCAGCGAACCGCCCTGGCCGGAGATCGAGAAGATGTTGCGGATATCGCCGCGGTCGACGAGCGGCTGCAGATTTTCCTCGACGAGCTGCATCTTGTCGCGGGTGTATTCGAGGCTCGATCCCTGCGGCGTCGTCAGCCGCATCATCACCATCGACCGGTCCTCTTCCGGCGTCAGTTCGCTCCTGACGCTCGAGAAGGCGACGAGTGCCGCGCCGGCAAAGATCACCGAGAACAGGATGACGATGAAGGGCGCATTGAGACATCCGTGCAGCGCCCATTTGTAGAGCCGGGCAAGCGCCCCGCCCAGACGGCCGAGCGCGCCGTGATCTTCGATCATCGGCTTCGTCAGCATGCGCGAGGCAAGCATCGGGCAGAGCGTCAGCGCCACGATCGACGACAGGCCGACGGAGAAGGCGAGTACGAAGCCGAACTCACGGAAGAGGCCGCCGACCTGTCCCGGCAGGAAGGAAAGTGGGATGAACACGGCCGCGAGCGTCGCGGTGGTCGCGACAACGGCGAAGAACACCTCGCGCGTTCCAAGCACGGCGGCCGCCCGCGGCCCCATACCTTCGGCGCGCCGCCGCACGATGTTTTCGAGCACCACGATCGCGTCGTCGACGACGAGGCCGGTCGCCAGCACGATCGCCAGCAGTGTCAGGATGTTGATCGAGAAGCCGACCATATAGATCGCCGCCAGCGTGCCGATCAGCGCCACCGGCATGCTGACCGCCGGGATCAGCGTCGCCCGCCAGTCGCGCAGGAAGAGATAGATGACGGCGGTGACGATGACGGCGGCAAGCACCAGCGCCAGCACCACCTCGTGGATCGCGCCCTGGATGAAGACGGCGTCGTCGCTGGTGATCGCGATCGTCGTGCCCTCGGGCAGCGTCTTCGACAATTGCTCGACGGCGGCCTTGATGCCGGTCGAGATGTTCAGCGTGTTGGATTGCGCTTGGCGGATGATGCCGAGGCCGATGCCCGGCTTGCCGTTCGAGCGCAGCGCCGTTTCGCCGTCGCGTGGGCCTAGCGTCACCGTCGCGACGTCGCCGAGCCGGACGCGGTCCTGCAGCATGACGTTGGCAAAATCCGCCGGCGTCTGCAGGTTGGCAGTGGCGCGCACCACAATATCCTGCGTATTGCTCTTCAGCGATCCCGCCGGCACGTCGAGCGCGGCATTGTCGAGCGCCTTGGTCAGATCGCCGATGGTCAGCCCGCGGCTCGCCAGAGCGCCCTGATCGACATCGACGCGGAAGACCTTCTCCTGGTCGCCATATTCCTCGACGTCGGCGACACCGTCGACGGAGGCGAGGCGATCGATCACCTCGTTTTCGACGAGCTGCGTCAGGTCGTCCATGTTGAGATTGGTGGAGGTGACGGCAAGGCGCATGATCGCCGAGGAATCCGAATCCGCCTTGACGATCTGCGGCGCATCCGCTTCATCGGGCAGGTTTTGGGTGATGCGGCCGATCGCGTCGCGCACGTCGTTGGCGGCGACCGCGAGATCGATCGTATCCGAGAATTCGAGCGTCACCCGGCTCTGGCCGAAGGAAGAGGTCGAGGAGATCGATTTCAGTCCGCTGACGCGCGCGACCGCGCCCTCAATCACCTTGGTCAGTTCCTGGTCGATCGTCTGCGGCGATGCGCCGTCGAAAGTGGTGCGGACGGTGACGACGGGACGGTCGACATCCGGCAGTTCGCGCACCTCGACGCCGACATAAGCCGCAAGGCCGGCGACGACCATCAGCGTGTTGAACACCAGCGCCAGGATCGGCCGGCGAACGAAAAGCGCGGTGAAGCTCTGCTTGCCCGAGGCCCTGTCCTGATGAATCTCGGTCACATTCATTGCGTGGCGACCTCCGCATTCGCGGCGACATCGGCGGAAACGCGCACCGCCCCACCCTCACGCACGCGCTGCAGGCCCTGCGTCACGATCTTGTCGCCGTCCTTGAGATCGGCTTTGACGAGCACGAAATCCGGGTTGCGCTGCACGACGCTGACCCGCACCTTATGCGACTTGTCGTCGGTCACCAGCCAGACGAAGGACCCTTGCGAATCCCACTGCACGGACTGCGGATCGACGGCCGGATATTTATCACCGGGGAATTTCATGCTGACGCTGAAGGACATGCCGGCGCGCAGTTCGTCGGAAGAGTTGTCGATGCGGGCCCGCAATCGAAGCGTACGGCTTGCCGCGTCGATGCGGTTATCGACGGCCTCGACCACGCCGAAAAACATCTGTCCCGGCTTCGCCACCGACATCGCCTCGACCGGCTGGCCGACCGACACCGTGTTGGAGAAGCGCTCCGGCACCCAGAAGTCGACGAGGATTTCCGAACGGTCGTCGAGCGTGACGATCGGGATGCTCGTCGTGACGTTATCGCCGATATTGACAGGCACGATGCCGACGATGCCGTCGATCGGCGCAATAATGTTGCGCCGTGCGAGATTGAGCTCGGCCGCCTGCAGCTGCAGCCGCGCGCCCTGCTCCGCGATTTCGGAATCGAACACATCCATGCGCGACACGCTGGATTTGATGTTGTGATAGAGATTGGATTTCTCGACGGCCGCCTTGACCGCCACATCAGCCTGGCCGCGGGCGATCACCTGCTCCTCGCTGTCGAGCTTGGCCAGCACCTGGCCGGCCTTCACCCTGTCGCCCGACTTGATGAGGATTTCGCGGATCGTACCCGAGGCCTGCGGCGTGACCGCGACCGAGCGGATCGCGTCACCGGTACCGATGGCGTTCAGCCGGTCGTTGACGACGCCCTGAACGACGGCCTGCGTCGCGACGAGAATGGCGCCGTTGCGCCCACCGCCCTTGCGGCGGTTCTGTCCCTGGCCCTCTCCCTGCCCCTCGCCACGCTGCTGGCCTTGCGCCCGGGCATCCCCCGTCTCCTCAGCCTTCGGCGCGATCCTGGAAACGATGCTCTCTGGAATACCTGCATCGCGCATCATTTCGCCGGCGCCGGGCACAAAAAAAACCCACGCGGCAAAGCCGGCAACGATGACGATGAGCGAAAGTATCAACTGCTTCCAGAAGGCCATTCACGTCTCCAGAGGGACTCGAGGTTGGACCAGGGTCGGTCGAAAGAGGCGCCGCGGGATCAATATCCCGTCTGATGCGACAATATCGCGCGTTTACAGTTTACCGGCAAGCATAAGCAGCCGGCATTACCGATTTGTAATATCAGCAAAGAATGGGAATAACCCGACCGCTCACTTTTGCTTGAGCGAACCTCGCAAACGTCTTCGACGCCCCTGAAAAAAGCAGCCGGGATCGCCGATTTACCGGCGCATCGACCATCGCAAGCCCATGACGGCGGCAATCCCCAGTATCGGCCACACCGCCCAGAACTGCCCCGTCCAGGTGAAGAGGTTGATGCCGACCATGCCGAGCGCCACGATCGCCAGCGAGGTGACCTTCCGGTTGAACAGGATCTGGCTGCGATTCCAGGCGAAGGCGGCGACGACGGCGAGCGCAAGCACCGGAAAGCGCGCCCAGAAAACGCCCTGCCACGATAGAAGATTGATGCCGATCAGCACAGCCGCGATGACGCCGAGCACAGCGAACAGCCTGCGTCCGGCAGGCACCGGTCTTGCTTCGGCGATCTCAGCCGCCGGCTGCGGCCGCGACGGGCTTGGTCGTTGGGGAGGCGGCGCCTCATCGCCGATCTTCACCGCATAGCTCGGCACGCCTTCATCGACGTTCTTCACCATCAGCGGCCCGAGAAACTCGAAACCGACAGCGACCTTGTTGCGGACCTGATCGTAGACGGTGCTCGATATGACGATGCCGCCGGCCGAAGCCGAGGCCTGCAGCCGCGCGGCGATATTGACCCCGTCGCCGTAGATGTCGTCGCCTTCGACGATCACATCGCCGAGATTGATGCCGATGCGGAACAGCATGCGGCCGTCTTCCGCGCGGCGGGCGTTGAAACCGGCCAGTTCGTTCTGGGTGTCGACGGCCGCGCGCACCGCCTCGACCACGCTCGGGAAATCGGCGATCAGCCCATCGCCCCAGGTATTGATGACGCGGCCGCCATGGCTTTCGATCAGCCGCCCCATCGCCTCCCGGCAGCGCTTCAGCGCCGCAAGCGTCCCCTCTTCGTCCGCCCCCATCAGCCGGGTATAGTCCTGCACGTCAGCACAGAAGATCGTCGTCAGCTTGCGCCGCGTTTCACTCATGGTCCCTCGTCTCCGCGCTATTCGCTCCCGGACGGTCGCCGCAAACGTGAATGTGGGTGACTGATGGGCGATTGCAGCGGCGGCAGGTTACTAAGCCTTTGTCTTCGTTGCCATCGATAATTGCGCACTATCGACGGCAACAAATGCGGCTTGGAGACATAGCGACGATCATTGAACGATCTTGCGGGGGCTCGCCGTGTGCTCCCTCGCCACGGTGTTCGAACCATCGATTTCCTGAAGCAACACATCGTAGCCCCAGAGATCGGCAAGATGCTGCAGCACAAGCCTCGTGTCGGCTTCCTGAAGATAGCTGCCGTTCATCATGATGTGCTGCAGCAGCAGGCGGCGGTCGCCGGCAAGGTCGACATCGACGATATCGATTGCCGGATCGGTCCAGCCGATATCGTATTCGCGCGAAAGCTGGCGACGGATGCGCAGGTATCCGCGCTCGTTGTGGATCGCCGAAACCAGAATCCCCTCGGTCTGTTCCGGATCATCGTAGAGATGGAACAGCCGCAACTGGCGGATCAGGTTCGGGCTGAGGAATTGGCTGATGAAACTTTCGTCCCGGTAATTGGCCCAGATGTCGCGCAGGATCGCCATCGCATCGCCCCGTCCCGCTATATCGGGAAACCATGCGCGGTCTTCTTCCGTCGGCTTCGTGACGATCCTCTCGATATCCTGCATCATCGCAAAGCCGAGCGCATAGGGGTTGAAACCCGAGAACCGGCGGTCGTCGTAGCTCGGCTGGAACACGACATTGGAGTGCGACTTCAAGAATTCGAGGAAGTTTCCGTCGCTGATCTGCCCCCGCTCGTGAAGCCGGTTCATGATCTGGTAATGGACGAAGGTGGCGGTTCCCTCGTTCATCACCTTGGTCTGTCGCTGGGGATGGAAATATTGGGCGACATGGCGGACGATGCGAATGATCTCGCGCTGCCATGGCTGCAGCCGCGGCGCGGTTTTTTCGAGAAAATAAAGGATGTTGTCCTGCGGAAGGCCAAGTGCGGCGCGGCGCTTTTCCAGGCCGCCGTCGTTCGTCTTTTTGGCCTTGCCGACGGGAACCGTGCGCCACAGATCGTTGAACATCTGCTCCTCGTGGGCGCGGCGCTCCTGCTGCCGTTTCTCCTCCTGGCGAAGATCGATGGTGGTCTTGCCCGCATAGCGATGCACCCCGTGCGACATCAGCGCATGCGCCGCATCCAGCGTCCGCTCGACGGCGGTCTCGCCGTAACGCTCTTCGCAGCGGGTGATATAGCCCTTGGCGAAATCGAGGTAATCGAGGATGCCCTCCGCATCGGTCCAGAGTTTGAAGAGGTAATTGTTCTTGAAAAAGTGATTGTGGCCGAAGGCCGCGTGCGCGGTGACGAGCGTCTGCATCGTCGCCGTATTCTCCTCCATCAGGTAGGAGATGCAGGGAGAGCTGTTGATGACGATCTCATAGGCGAGATCGCGCATGCCGCGGCGGTAGAAGGCTTCGTGATGCGCGAAGTGTTTGCCGAAGGACCAATGGCGGTAAAAGAGCGGCATGCCGGTCGAGGAATAGGCATCCAGCATCTGCTCCGAAGTGATGACTTCGATCTGGTTCGGATAGACGTCGAGGCCGAGCTCGTTAAGCGCGATGTCCTCGCAGGCGTCGTGGATGCGCTGGAGTGTTGAAAAGTCCCAGTCGGCACCTTCGAACAACAGCCGTTCTCTTGGCCTCATCGTCATCGTCATGGCGTCACCCTCGACTGTGCCTCACGTTTCTGGAAGAGATCGTGGAAAACAGGGAATATTTCGTTTCGCCGGCAGACCTTGCGCATTGAAAGCGGCAGCAGCTCGGAGCGGATCCCGTCATAGAGCATCCAGAGCGGTGAACGCGATATCGACGAATCGCCGCCTTCTTCGCCAACTTCGATATAGGCGAAGTACTGGCACAGCGGCAAAATCTCGCGCAGCAGCTGTCCGCTCAGGTTTCCGTCCGAATGAGCATTGTCGCCGTCCGAGGCCTGGGCGCCATAGATGTTCCACTCCGCCGGATCGAAACGCGCCGCGATGATCCCGCGCATGGCTGCAAGGGCGCTGGAAACAAGCGTGCCGCCGGTGGCCGGACCGTAGAAGAAGGTTTCCTCGTCGACTTCCTCAGCCTTGTCGGTATGGCGGATGAAGACGATCTCCACTTTCTTGTACCGCTTCGACAGAAAAAGATAGAGCAGCAGGTAGAACCGTTTCGCAAGGTCCTTCATGTGTTCCGACATCGAGCCGGAGACGTCCATCAGGCAGAACATCACGGCTTTGGCCACTGGCTTTGGCTCGTTTTCGAAGCGGCGATAGCGCACGTCGAGCGGGTCGATATAGGGAATGCGTCGGCTTTTTTCCGTCAGGCTTTTGAGTTTCGCCTCAAGCGCCAGCCGGCTCTCGTCGTCTTCGCATTCCTCGATCTGCCGCTGCAGGGCTTCGATCTCTTCGCGGCGCGGGCGGTGAAGCGCGACGCGGCGCATCATCGCCAGCCGCGTCGTGCGACCGACGGCGATGTTGGACGGCGATCCGGATACCGAATAGCCGGCCCGGAATGGCGTTTCCTCCTCGGTTTCGGCCAGACGCCGCTTGGCAAGGTCGGGCAGTTCCAGATCGTCCAGGAACACGTCGAGGAATTCCTCGCGCGTCAGCACGAAACGGAAGCCGTCCTCGCCGTCGCCCTCGCCGGCATCCTTTGGTTTTCCGCCTCTGCCGCTTGGCGGGCGTGGCAAGATGTCTCCTTCGACGAAGGCCCTGTTGCCCGGCAAGATGTGATCACTGATGCCACCCTCGCCCCTGCGCAGGCTCGGTTCGGCCATTCCATCGATCGGCAGGCTGATCTCCCCGCCGTCGAGCACATCTCGAATGTTTCGGTTTTGCAGAGAACGTTTCACCGCCTGCTGCACGGCGCCCTTCATGCGTCGAAGGAACCGCTGCCGATTTTCCAGACTTTTACCGCGCGGATTTAACCGCCGGTCGACAATGTGCATAATGGCTCCGCATTAACTTGCCTGTTTGACGCGCATGTACCATTCGACAAGGCGCCGAACCTGCCGCTCCGTGTAACCTCGCGCGGCCATGCGCGAGACGAATTCGCTATGCTTCTTCTCTGTTTCCGAATCCTTCTTCGATCCGAAGGAAATGACCGGCAAAAGATCCTCGACCTGCGAAAACATTCGCTTTTCGATCACTTCCCGGATTTTCTCGTAACTCGTCCATGACGGATTTTTTCCGCCGTTGGCTGCCCGCGACCGCAACGAAAACTTGACGATTTCGTTGCGGAAGTCCTTCGGATTGGCAATGCCCGCCGGCTTTTCGATCTTCGTCAGTTCCTGATTGAGGAGCTCGCGGTCGAGAAGCTGGCCGGTATCGGGATCCTTGAAGTCAACGTCTTCGATCCATGCATCGGCATAATCAACGTAGCGGTCGAACAGGTTCTGTCCGTAATCCGCATAGGACTCAAGATAGGCCTTCTGAATCTCATTGCCAATGAACTCTGCGTAGCGAGGCGCAAGATCGGCCTTGATGAACTCCAGATAACGCTTCTCGACATCGTCGGAAAACTGCTCGCGGCGGATCGCCTGCTCCAGAACGTACATCAGGTGAACCGGATCGGCGCCGATATCGGTGGTATCGTGATTGAAGGTGGAGGCGAGCACTTTGAAGGCGAAGCGGGTCGATATTCCGTCCATGCCCTCGTCGATGCCGGCGGCATCCCGGTATTCCTGAACGCTGCGGGCGCGCGGATCGGTCTCCTTGAGGCTCTCGCCGTCATAGGTGCGCATCTTCGAGAAGAACGTCGAGTTCTCATGCTTGCGCAGACGGGACAACACCGAGAAGCGGGCAAGCATTTCAAGCGTTGCCGGGGCGCACGGCGTATCCGCAAGCTCCGATCCCTCGATCAGCTTCTCGTAGATCTTCTGCTCTTCCGCCACGCGCAGGCAATAGGGAACTTTGATGACGCAGATGCGGTCGATGAAGGCCTCGTTGTTCTTGTTGGCCTTGAAGGTCTGCCATTCCGCTTCGTTCGAATGCGCCAGCACGATACCCGAGAAGGGTATGGCGCCGATATTCTCGGAGCCGATATAGTTGCCCTCCTGCGTCGCTGTCAGCAGCGGGTGCAGCATCTTGATCGGCGCCTTGAACATTTCGACGAATTCAAGCACGCCCTGATTGGCGCGGTTGAGCCCGCCCGAATAGCTGTAGGCGTCGGGATCGTTCTGCGAGTAGGTCTCGAGCTTGCGGATATCGACCTTGCCGACCAGCGACGAGATATCCTGATTGTTCTCGTCACCGGGCTCGGTCTTGGCGATGGCGATCTGGCGCAACCGCGAAGGCTGTATCCTGACGACACGGAAGCGGGAAATATCACCGCCAAAGTCGTCGAGCCGCTTCAGGCACCACGGGCTCATCAAACCGTTCAGGCGCCGCATCGGGATGCCATATTGCTCCTGGAGCAGCGGCCCCATCGTTTCCGGATCGAAAAGGTTGAGCGGACTTTCGAAAACCGGGCTGATCTCGTCGCCCGCCTTCAGCACGTAGATCGGATGAACCTCCATCAGCAGCTTCAGCCGCTCCGCCAAGGACGACTTGCCGCCGCCGACCGGGCCGAGGAGATAGAGGATCTGCTTACGCTCCTCCAGCCCCTGCGCGGCATGCCGGAAGAAGGAAACGATGCGCTCAATCGTTTCCTCCATGCCATGGAAGCCGGCAAAAGCAGGATAGATCCGGATGGTCCTGTTCATGAAGATCCGGCCCAGGCGCGCGTCCCTGGCGGTGTCGACCATCTGCGGCTCGCCTATGGCGGCGAGCAGGCGCTCGGTCGCATTGGCATAGGCGATCGGGTCCTTTTTGCAGAGATCGAGATATTCCTGCACCGACAGGTCGGTTTCGCGGCGCGCTTCGTAACTGCGCGTAAACGCATCGAATACGGATTCACTCAGCATGGGACCTCCATTAAGGTTTATGCCGCAGGCTCTAAGCCGTATAACCATCGAGATGGCTACGGCGTTCCTAAGAATCAATAATTTCGTAGGTATATTCGACGCTCACCGGCTATTTCTTGCAACGCACAAAAACGTGCATTCACCGGTTATTTTTACTCTACGAAACTGTTTCACATTATAGTTGAAAAAAGCACGCTTGCGGTATCAGCACATTTCGCGACGTGACAGAAAGATGAAAAGGGTGTGCAATGTCGCCCGTGATTCGAGTTCCGGAAAAATCGACGATTGGCAGCCAGATCTGCCCAGAGTCGATGCCGGGACAGCATGTGCCGATCCCGGCTGACATCTTGAAAACGGCCGCATTCCGGCCGTGAGTCGATCGTTGCGATCATCCGCCCGCCGGTGCAATTCAGCCGTTGAATGCCTTCTCCAGCGCGCCGACGTCGATCTTGACCATGCCGAGCATCACCTCGGTCACACGCTTGGCCCGCTCGCGGTCGTCGTCGGCGATCATCTCGGCAAGCATGCGCGGCACGATCTGCCAGGATAGGCCCCAGCGATCCTTCAGCCAGCCGCAGGCCTCCGGCGTGCCGCCATTGGCGAGGAACGCGTCCCATATCCGATCGATCTCGGCCTGGTTTTCCAACAGAATCGCGATCGAGAAGGAATGGTTGAAACTATCGAGCGGGCCGGCTCTCATCGCCAGGAAGGCCTGGTCGCCGAGCGTGAACTCGATCAGCTCGACGCTGCCCGGAGGCCCGCTCGGCGTTTCCGCCGGAAGGATGGTGGTGCGGCCGATGCCGGAATCCGGGATAATGGACACATAGAATTCGACGGCTTCGCGCGCTTGCTCCGCGAACCAGAGATTCGAAACGACCTTCGTCATGATGCAGCCTCCTTGCTGACGGCAGATCCGGACCACTGTCCGATGATCCAAGGACGCCCCGCCGGCGCGGCTTCCGACAAAGTGCGGCTGAAATTTTCCCTCATATCGCCGCTGTCCTATCCAGCAGCCCTGCCGCCATGCGCAAACCCCTTGGGATAGCGGCGGCTTGGGAATGAAAGCAGAACATCTTTTCTGGTCTTTCCTTCCCGAATCACTACATTACGCGCCATGAGCAATAGTTTCGACGATATTCCCTTCTTCGACGAAGAGCCGGGCGAGATGGCGCGCAAGCCGCAGCCGCCCGCCGCATCAGCCGGAAGGGCGCCCGCCACCGGTGGCATTGCCGCCCGCGCCATGGCGGCCCGCGACGGCGGCAGCCGGCCGGATTATCTCGCCGGGCTGAACCCCGAGCAGACCGAAGCCGTCGAAACCCTGGAAGGCCCGGTCCTCGTGCTTGCCGGCGCCGGCACCGGCAAGACGCGCGTGCTGACGACCCGCATTGCCCATATCCTCAATACCGGCCGCGCCTTCCCCTCGCAGATTCTCGCCGTCACCTTTACCAACAAGGCCGCCCGCGAGATGAAGGAGCGCATCGCGCTGCTCGTCGGCGGCGCTGTCGAAGGCATGCCCTGGCTCGGCACCTTCCACTCGATCGGCGTCAAGCTCCTGCGCCGCCACGGCGAACTCGTCGGCTTGCGCTCCGATTTCACCATTCTCGACACCGACGATGTCGTCCGCCTGATCAAACAGTTGATCCAAGCCGAAGGCCTCGACGACAAACGCTGGCCGGCCAAACAGTTCGCCGGCATGATCGACACCTGGAAGAACAAGGGGCTCGGCCCGGCCGATATCCCCGAGGGCGATGCCCGCGCCTTTGCCAATGGCCGCGGCCGCGACCTCTATTTCGCCTATCAGGCGCGCCTGACGACGCTGAATGCCTGCGATTTCGGCGACCTGCTGATGCATCCGATCGCGATCTTCCGCAAGAACCCGGATCTCTTGAAGGAATATCACGGCCGCTTCCGCTATATCCTCGTCGACGAGTATCAGGACACCAACACCGCGCAATATATGTGGCTCAGGCTCCTTGCCCAGCGCACCAAGGGCGAGCCGCAGAACGTCTGCTGCGTCGGCGACGACGATCAGTCGATTTATGGCTGGCGCGGCGCCGAGGTCGACAACATCCTGCGCTTCGAGAAGGATTTCCCCGGCGCCAAGGTCATCAAGCTCGAGCGCAACTACCGCTCGACCGAACACATCCTCGGAGCCGCCGCCCATCTGATCGCCCATAATGAAGGGCGGCTTGGCAAGACGCTGTTCACCGAACGCTCCAATCCGGATGACGTCAAGGTACAGGTGCATGCCTCCTGGGATTCGGAGGAGGAAGCCCGCGCCATCGGCGAGGAGATTGAGCAGCTTCAGCGCGGCAAACATCTGCTGAACGATATGGCGATCCTCGTGCGCGCCTCCTTCCAGATGCGCGAATTCGAAGACCGTTTCGTCACACTCGGCCTCAACTACCGCGTCATCGGCGGCCCGCGCTTCTACGAGCGCCTCGAGATCCGCGATGCCATGGCCTATTTCCGCCTTGTCGCTCAAGCTTCCGACGACCTCGCCTTCGAGCGCATCATCAACACGCCGAAGCGCGGTCTCGGTGATACGACGGTGCGCGCACTGCATGACTACGCGCGAGCCCGCGATATCCCGATGCTTGCGGCAGCCGCCGACATCATCGAAACGGACGAGTTGAAGCCGAAGGCGCGCAAAGCCCTCTTCGACGTGATTCAATCTTTCCGCCGATGGCAGGAACTGCTTGAAAACACACCGCATACCGAACTTGCCGAGCAGATCCTCGAAGAGTCCGGCTATACCGACATGTGGAAGAACGACAAGAGCGCCGAAGCGCCCGGCCGCCTTGAAAACCTGAAGGAACTGATCCGCTCGATGGAAAGCTTCGAGTCGATGCGGGGCTTTCTCGAGCACGTCTCTCTTGTCATGGATGCCGAGACCAACGAGAACCTCGATGCCGTCTCGATCATGACGCTGCACTCGGCCAAGGGCCTGGAGTTCGACACCGTCTTCCTGCCGGGCTGGGAGGAAGGCCTCTTCCCGCATCAGCGCTCATTGGACGAAAGCGGCCGCGCCGGCCTGGAGGAGGAACGCCGCCTCGCCTATGTCGGCATCACCCGCGCCAAGCACCGCTGCCACATCTGGTTCGTCTCCAACCGCCGCATCCACGGCCTCTGGCAATCGACCCTGCCCTCGCGTTTCCTCGACGAGCTGCCGGAGACCCATGTCGAGGTCGCCGAAATGGAGCAGAGCTACGGCGGCTATGGCCGCGGCGGCTACGGCCAGTCCCGCTTCGACAAATCAGAACCCTTTGCCAATTCCTATTCCACCCCCGGCTGGAAACGCGCCCAGGCCAACAAGACCGACGCCACGCGCGACAATTGGGGCAGCCGCTCCGGCCACGCCGTCGAACGTATCGGCTATGGCGAAAGCGGCCCGAAGGGACGGACGATCGACGGCGAGCTGGTGGCAAAATCCACTTCGTCGGAACCGTCGCGCTTCACCCTCGGCGACCGCGTGTTCCACCTGAAATTCGGCAACGGCAACATCACCGGCATCGAAGGCAACAAGCTGACGATCGAGTTCGACCGGGCCGGGCAGAAGCGGGTGCTGGACGGGTTCGTCGAGCGCGTCTGACAATCCGCCGGCGCAACGCGAAAACCTTCACCCGAGCATTCGCATGCTTCCCAGCCCGAGAATGTCGTTCATCAGGGCGATGCCCATGCCGATGGCGACGATCGACAATCCGATCAGGAACAGCCGGCGCGACCTGTCATATTTGACGGCAAGCAGCGAGTCCCGCGCCAAGAGATCGGCAAACACCTTCACCTGAATGGCGATGCCGACGGTCAGGAACGACATCGGCAGCAGATCGATGCGGCTCCAGTCATTGGGATTGGAAACCCAGAGGCTGATGAAATTAAGGGAGAAACCGAGGATGATCCCGGTCGCCGTCAGCGACCCGTTGCGGAACGTCGCATCGATCTTCTCGTTCGGTTCTGCCTCGGACATGGTTTCGCTTCCGGCTTGCGTCTGAGCAAGAAAGGCAGAAATCGCGGCCGGGAGCAAGATTGCCCTCGCATCTCGCTTTCGCGACCGGTGCAGAACTCCGTCCGGCCGAACCCACCCACCTATAAAAATACAATAATTCCAATAGGATATATTTGGTAACCGAAAAGTTAACGTGTCAAAACGTCGCTTTGACGCATTGCGCAAATCAGCTTAGCCCGGAATCTGCCCGTCCATGAAAGGCGGGCTTCACGACGAACTTTTCGAAGGAGGTTCAAGTGACCAGTGTTTCATCTCTCGGCAGCACATTATCCCAGTACCAGTCTCCGCTTTCCAGCCTCGACAAGAATGGCGACGGCGTCATTTCCCCGGATGAGCTCGCCGCCGCATCGCAATCCTCGTCATCCGGCACGGCTGCGACATCAGACGACAGCGATGACGGCAGCGCCGATATCGCCAAGAAGATCACCGCCGACATCCTGTCGCTGATGCTGTCCCTGCAGAAGGCCGACGGCAGCGACGATCAGAGCGACGGCAGCGATCCGAGCGGCGACGATTCCAAGGGCGTCTTTGCCGCGATGGATACAAATGGTGACGGCAAATTGACCGAGTCCGAATTCCTCGCCGCCGATCCGAACAAAATTAATGCGTCAGGCGATAGCGACCCGCTCCTCACCAAAGTGCTGAGCGACATGCAGACGGCCCTGCAAGCCCACCGCAATACCTACGGCGCTTCCGCCGCAGCGGATGATTCCACAGCCGACGGCGTGACCGCGGCATAGTTCGGCATGGGGCTCCGCCGGGGGAGCCTCGATCCGCCGCCAGACGCAAAATCGGCTTCCTCCTTCCCTTTTCATTTCGACACGCGAGCCGTCGCGACAATCGCAATGGTTGCATTAGCGTATTCTTTTTCAGCCAGCTACTACCGCTAGTACCAGAATTAACACTTGCGCGCCGACGCCGGGAAATCCACTAGTTGATGCGTGCAATATGCTTGGCGTCTTACACTGAGATAAGCGAAGGGATTGGCCTTGATGAAAGCGCTGCTGCTCGTCGACATTCAGAATGGCTTCTGTCCGGGCGGCAATCTGCCGGTGCCGGATGGCGACAAGGTGGTTCCCGTCGCAAACAGCCTGATCGACAGCGGCAAATACGGCCTCATCGTCGCCTCGCAGGATTGGCACCCGCCAGGCCACGGCAGCTTCGCCTCCGCCCATCCGGGCGCCGCGCCTTTCGAGATGGGCGAGCTGTCGGGCAAGCCGCAGATGATGTGGCCTGACCACTGCATCCAGGGCACGCTCGATGCCGAACTGCATCCCGAGCTGAAATCCGCAGAGATCGACCTGATCCAGCAGAAGGGCGAGGATCCCGATATCGACAGCTATTCGGCCTTCCGCGACAATGACCGTGATGCCTCGACCGGCCTTTCCGATTTCCTCGAGGACCAGGGTGTCACCGACCTCGACGTCTGCGGGCTGGCGACCGACTATTGCGTCAAATTCTCTGCCCTCGACGCGCTGGAGATGATGCCTGGTGTTCGCGTCCGCTTCATCGAGGATGCAAGCCGCGGCATCAGCCCCGAAGGCGTCGCCGCCGCCATCGACGAGATGCGCGCCCATGGCATCGCGATCATCGACAGCGCTGAGGTGCTGGCCGGCTGACCCACGCCAAAGACAACGTAGGGAATGTCGGTTTGGCGCACGCCCACCCTCCTTGGCGCTGAACAACGAGAGCGACTGATGTCCGGCGTCTTATTTCATGACATAGGCGTCGTAGGTCTCATCGCTCCCGGAAACCGGGCCGAAGCGTTTGACGAGGTCTGTGGCACGCTGGAAAGCAAAAATGTCCTGCGGCGTTAAATGAAGGCCCTGATTTCCGTCCCCAGACGCTAGGATTATTCCTCCCGCTCGAGAAGATGGATGTCCTCGGCCAGGTCTTCCATTCTCTTCAATAGGGCCGCTTGAGCATCTCTCAGCCCTCGATTGTAGAGGTACGGCCCGATCTCCACGGCGAAAAAATCAAGCAGGAATTCGGCCGGCAAGGCGCCGATGGGATCGAGTTCCCGGTCGAAATAAGCGCGGATGCGCGAAACGATTTCAGCCTTTTCTTCCTTCGAAAACTCGATCTTCTTCATGAGGTCCTCTCTGGCCGACGCGATCAGGGTTTTGATGCTTCAGCGAAATCGATAGGTCAATCAACGAAATTCAATTGCCGCGGCAGATCACAGACCATAAGTCAAAGCTGAATTTCCAACAGGATCACCCATATGAATCGCGCCGACTTTGTTGAAGGTTTGCGGGGCGGCTCCGCCGTTGCGCTGGCGTCGGCGCCCTTTGGCGCGTTGTTCGGGGCGCTCGCCGTCGAAAACGGCCTGTCGCTTTCCGAGGTCGCCTTTATGAGCGCCACCGTCTATGCCGGCGCCAGCCAGATGGTCGGCATCGAGCTCTTCGGCCACAATGTCCATGCCTGGCTGATCGTGCTATCGATCCTCGCCGTCAATTTCCGCCACGTGCTCTATTCGGCGGCCTTGGCGCGCTATATCGGCCATTTCACGCCGGTGCAGAAATTCTTCACCTTCTTCCTGCTCGTCGATCCGCAATTTGCCGAAGCGGTGAAACGCAGCGAGGCCGGCAAACCGCTGACCTTCGCCTGGTATTTCGGCTTCGGCATCATCATCTACATTCCCTGGGTGCTGATCAGCGTCGCCGGCGGCATGCTCGGCGGCTTCATCGGCGATCCCAACGCCATCGGCCTCGATATCCTGTTGCCGGCTTATTTCCTCGGCATCGTCCTCGGCTTCCGCAAGCGCGACAATTTCCTGCCCGTGGCGCTCGTCAGCGCCGTGGCTTCCGTGCTCGCCTATCGCTATGTCGGCTCGCCCTGGCATGTCAGCCTCGGTGCGGCCGCCGGCATCGTGCTCGCCGCCCTGCTGCCATTGCCGTCGCGGGAGCCTGATCTCAAAGCCGACGCGCTGCAATCCGAAATGCATGAGGTCTGAGCCATGGAATTCGATCTTCACATGGCGCTCGTCATCCTCGCCGCCGCAGCCGCCACCTTCGCCACACGCATCGGCGGCTACATTCTCATCACCCGGATGAGGAGCATCCCGCCGCGCATGGAGGCGGCACTGAATGCCGTGCCGGCCGCCGTCCTAACGACGCTGGTCGCACCTGCGTTCTTCATCGGCGGCTGGGACTCGAAGCTGGCGCTGATCGTCGCCCTCTTCGTCGGCCTGCGTTTCACCCATACATGGATGCTGGTCGCCGCCTGGATCGCCGTGATGATCTGGCGCCATACCGCCGGCGTCTGAGGCCGGCGTCCAGACGCCGTTACCTTAATATTCCAGCGGCAGCGTTGCATTTTCGAGCCATGCCCTGACATCGTGGTCGTGGATCAGCGGCATCAGCGCCTCGCGCGTGCGGTGGTGATAGTCGTTGAACCAGTGCAGCTCGTCATGGGTCAGAAGCTCTGGGACGACGAGGCTGCGGTCGATCGGGCAGAAAGTCAGCGTTTCGAAGCCGAGCATGGCCGCATCGCCGCCGTCGATCTCCTCGGCCGCGCGCACATAGATCAGGTTCTCGATGCGGATGCCAAAGCTGCCGGGCCGGTAATAGCCCGGTTCGTTCGACAGGATCATACCGGGCAGCAGTTCCTGCGTCGAAAGCCTGGAGATGCGCTGCGGTCCCTCATGCACCGAGAGATAGGAGCCAACGCCATGGCCGGTGCCATGGGCGAAATCGGCCCCTGCCCGCCAGAGCGCAATGCGCGCCAGCGGATCGAGGTCGCAGCCGCGAGTGCCCTTCGGGAACCGCGCCGTGCTGATCTGGATCATACCCTTCAACACCAGCGTGAAGAAACGGCGATGCTCCTCAGAAACCGCCCCGATGCCAACCGTGCGAGTGATGTCGGTCGTGCCATTGATATATTGCGCGCCGGAATCGATCAGGAAAAGTTCGCCGGCCTCGATCATCCGGTTGGTCTCGGTCGTCACGCGGTAATGCATGATCGCCGCATGTTCGCCGGCGCCGGAAATCGTGTCGAAGGAAATGTCCTTCAACGGGTTCTGCATGTTTTGGCCGACCCGGGCGCGCGCCGCTTCGAGGTGTTCGGCGGCGGCAATCTCGCTCACTGTCGCGGGTTTCGTCTGCGACAGCCAATAGAGGAATTCCACCATCGCCGCCCCATCCTGCAGATGCGCGGCGGCCGAGCCGTTGATCTCGACGTCGTTCTTCACAGCGCGCGGCAGCTTGGCGGGATCGGCGCCCTCGACGCCTTCGCCGCCCGCCTTGCGGATAATCTCGGCCAGCGCATAGGAGGCGATATCGGGGTCGATCAGCACACGGCCGCCATCCCTGGAAACGGCGGCGAGCCTTTCCTCCAGCGCCGAGGGCGGCAGCTGCGTGCAGATCTGCGCGAGATAGGCCTCCGGCTCGATGCCGGTCTTGCGCTTGTCGAGGAAGAGCTCGGCCCGCCCGTCGGCATGGACGATGGCGCGCGCCAGCGGATGCGGCGTGTGCGGCACGTCGGCGCCGCGGATGTTGAAGGTCCAGGCAACCGAGGAGGGATCGGCAATCAGCACCGCGGCGAGGTTTTTCTTCGAAAGATCGGCGGCGATCGTGGCGATCTTGTCGCTCGCCAGCACGCCGGCCTGCGCGACATTCTGGATGCTGACCGCGCCGAGCGGTTCGGCCGGCCGGTCGCTCCAGAGCCTGTCGAGCGGATTGTGCGGCAGGAAGGTGAGCGTGCCGCCGATCTGCGAGAGCGCCCGTTCCAGACGGCGCACCTCGGCACCGGCATGCAGCCAGGGATCGATGCCGAGCCGCAGGCCCTTGGCTCCGTTTGCGGCCAGCCAGAGATGCGGCGGCTCGTTGACGAGATCGCCGCCCGAGAAGACCGAACCGTCGACCTGTTCGGCAAGCTGCGTCACATAACGCCCGTCGACGAAGACGATCGCCTGCGTGCGCAGTATCATTGCAACGCCTGCCGAGCCGGTGAAGCCCGTCAGCCATGCCAGGCGCTCCGAACATGCGGGAACATATTCGCCGTTGAACTCGTCGGCGCGCGGCACAAGGAAGGCGTCGATCCCGAGCGAATCGAAAGCAGCGCGCAGCGCCGATACGCGATCCCTGCCGAATTGGGGCGTGGAGGTGACTTCGAAGGACTGGAACATGCTGGAAACCCGAATGATTGAGACGAATCCGGTAAAGGGGATGCCGGCCATGTTAGCGAAATTTCAACCGATGGGGAGAAAAAGCGACGAAACGAGTCGAAACCCTGGGTGCCACCCAATATTTTGACAGAACTGTGACGCGAAAAGTTAATTTGGCACGCTTTATGCATTGGCCGCATGGCTCCCATGAGCGAAACCCTCTGCCTCGGCTTTTCAGAATAGCTATATAGGCGGCATCGAACGGTTCGCGATGAACCTGCAACAAAGGATTTTTTGAAATGACCGCCTCTCTCTCGCGCTTCGCATATAGCAGCCCGGCACAGGCTGGCGAACGCCAGACCGTACGTCACGTCATCGGCGCCCGCCGGCCGCAGAACGACGACAGCCTCAAGCTGCTCGGCGCCGGCCAGCGCGCCACGCGCCACAACGGCGCTCCCAGCTACGCGTTCTAAATCTGAAAGCCCGTCCGTCTCCTCCCTCCCGGACCGGCCTATTGGAATGCAGTAGAGCCCGCTCGAGCGCTCCTCCCCTTGAGCTCGCGGGCATTGGCCGGATAGACCGGTCCAAGGCGGTGCCATCGGCACCGCCTTTTTTGTTATCGTCGGTAGGGTTTAGCTGGCGGACAGGTTCCTGATATAGGCGTCTGTACGGTGAATGGCTCCTCCCGCCGACCCCACGCTCCGTCACGCTCGGCCTTGAGCCGAGCATCCATGCAGCATCCATCAGCAGCAGTGGCATGGGTCCTCGGCTCAAGGCCGAGGATGACGGAGAATGAGGTGATGTTCTCGCCAAACTCGCCGCCGGTGCAGTGAAACACAGCGTCGGATGCGCCATCAGACAGGCACTCGCCTCCTCATCGTCCCAAAAATTCACGGCCGATCGAAATGGATCGTCACCCAGCCGTTGCGCCAAATCGTCCTGACATGGCGAAGCCGCGCGCCGCTATAGGCGGCGATCACCTTCCAGCGTTGCGCCGCGAGAATGCCCGAAAGGATGACCGAGCCGCCGGGTGCCAGATGCGTCGCAAGCTGCGGCGCCATGCGGATCAACGGCCGGGCGAGAATGTTGGCGATGATGAGATCGAAGGGACCATGCTCGGAAAAGGCCGTCGAATGAAAGCCCGGCGCAGTCCGAGTGACGATGCCCGACGCGATGCCGTTGCGGCGCACGTTTTCTGCCGCCACCCGCGTCGCGATCGGATCGATGTCGGTTGCCAGCACCGGTATGTTCTTCAGCTTGCGCACCGCAATCGCCAGCACGCCGCTGCCGGTGCCGAGATCGAGCGCGTTGCGGACCGGGCGCGAGCGCACCACGGCGTCGATGGCCTCTAGGCAGCCGGCGGTCGTGCCGTGATGGCCGGTTCCGAAGGCCTGTCCGGCATCGATCTCGATGGCGATATCGCCGGAGCGGACCTTGTCGCGGTCATGTGAGCCGTGCACCAGGAAGCGCCCTGCCCTGACGGGCTTCAGCCCCTCCAGCGATTTCACCACCCAGTCGACATCGGGGATGACTTCCCGCTCCAGCCGGGCATCGGGGAAAGAGGTTTTCAACGCGCCCTCGACGCGGGAATGCACCTCGGCCTCGGCCTCGGCCATCATATAGATCGAGGCTTCCCAGATGTCTTTCTTCTCGTCGATTTCGGTGGTGCCGATGGCAAAGTCTTCTTCGCCGAAGACCGCGCTCAGAAGGTCGAGGATCTCTTCGGCCTGGGTTTCAGTGGTCGTCACGTAAAGGCGGATTTCACTCACGATAGGCGGTCTTTCCCGTTTCCGTTGCCCGCCATCGGTCGAGCCAGCGCCCAATCACGCTGAAACCATCACCCCTTGCTGACGAGATTCTCCAGCTTCTTTACCGCCGTGTCCGGGTTTTCGCCATAGGCGATCGTTCCGGCAAACCGCCCGGCCGAATCGAGCAGGAAGACCGAGGCGCTGTGATCCATCGTGTAATCGCCGTTCGGATCCTTCTCGTCGACCGGCACCTTCTTGGCGTAGACGCGGAAACCCTTGATGACCTCGGCAATCTTGTCGGGCGGGCCCGAAATGCCGGTGATGCGCTTGGAAACGTTGGAGACGTAGCCATTCATGATCTCGGGCGTGTCGCGCTCCGGATCGACGGTCACGAAAAAGGCCTGCAGCTTGTCACCCTTGGGATCGACCTTCTCCATCCAGCCGTTCAACTCGAAAAGCGTCGTCGGGCAGACTTCAGGGCAATGGGTAAAGCCAAAGAACAGTGCCGTCGGCTTGCCGCGCAGTGCCTGCTCGGTGATCGGCTGCCCGCTTTGAGAGACCAGGGTGAAAGGAACACCGAAGGGGGCCTCCACCGCCACATCCCCCGATTTAAAAGGATACCACCGGACCAAGCCGAGAACCCCGGCAAGTATCAGGACACCGACCCAGACGGCGATGCGGAATGTCTTCATTGGCGAGATCCTCGATCCAGGCGGATGCGCCGCCCGCCTCTGCCGGCGTGATTATAGTCTCGACCGAAGGCGCGCAACTCAACAATATGTTTTCTGACCCGTGATTAATTGTCTCATCGACCGCGGCCGCCCCAACCGGAAGTCGGCCCGCAGAAATCAGCACGGATCAAAAATGCGATGTTTGTGAATAGCTTGCCTTCAGAGCGACGGGCAATCCCAAAATACATATCGTTAGGAAAGACTTAAGCCGTCACATCTATATTTAACGGCGGTTCTGCATCGCTACTCCGCCGGGGATAACTGGGAAGAATTCTGACCATGAACAACAACAACGCCATTAAGCAGTCGGGCGCTTATCTCGAAATCGTCTCGTTCCACCTGGGCGACCAGGAATTCTGCATCGACATCATGGCCATCCGCGAAATTCGCGGCTGGGCGCCGGTGACGCCGATGCCGCACACCCCGCCTTACGTGCTCGGCCTTATCAACCTGCGCGGCGCGGTCATCCCCGTCATCGACATGGCCTGCCGGCTCGGCATGAAGATGACCGAGCCCTCCGAGCGCTCGGCGATCATTGTCACCGATATCGCCGGCAAGTTGGTCGGCCTGCTGGTCGAGCAGGTTTCCGACATGATGACCATCAAGAGCGAAGACCTGCAGCCGCCGCCGGAAATCATCCCGGAAGCCCAGCGCGCCTTCTGCCGCGGCATCGTCGCGCTCGAAAAGACGATGGTCTGCTTCCTGAACCTCGACACCGTCATCGCCGACGAATTGACGCAGGCGGCTTGATATTCTTCCATTCTGGCGTTGGAAGGCCCGGTTTGTCCGGGCCTTTTTGTTTGAAGAGGACATCGCCAATCTCTCCGAGCCGCATGGCACACCCTCTCCTCCGTCATCTCTGTGCTCGTCACAGAGATCCATTCACCGCGCGTCTGCGCGGTGAATGGCTCGCTTGTCAAAATGAGTCTCCTGCGCCCAAGGACTTTGGCACGCTGGATGCCTGTGACAAGCACAGGCATGAGGGAACTCGGAGAGATGCACTACTCAAGATGAAACTCGCGTTGCGCACCAACCTGCAGCCTTATTGCGGCTTCCCATTCTTCCACGTCACGTTCTGTCCATAGAGCGGAATCGTCGAAATCGACATCTTCGCCGAGCCATCCGTCAGTTCCCTGGAATGGGCAAGATAGATCAGCGTGTCGTTGGTCTTGTCGTAGATGCGGTTGACGACCAGCGTCTTCCAAATCAGCGACATGCCCTGGCGGAATACTTCGCTTCCATCCTTGGACAGGTCGATATTGCCGATCTCGATCGGCCCGGTCTGCCGGCAGGCGATGGAATTGTTGGAGGGATCTTCGAACCAGTTGCCGTTCTTGAACCGGTCGATGAGGCTGCGGTCGAAATAGGTGACGTGGCAAGTGATGCCCTTGACCTCCGGATCGGAGACCGCCTCGACGATGATGTCGTTGCCGATCCAGTCGACCCCGACCTTGCCGACGACTTCGGCCGAGGCGGCGCCGGCGGAGAGGGCAGCGAAAGAGAAGGCGGTGAGGAGAAGATTGCGCAGCTTGGACATGGCGGCTCCCTAAATAATCCGCCTTCTAGATAAGTGCGTCCCGATGCATTGCAAGAAAGGCCGATGGCGAGAACAATCAGCCCTTCCGGCAGGTGCAGGGCTCGTAGGCCCGCGCCGTCAGCCGGCCAGGCTTCATGCCGATCAGCGCCGGTATGGCGTGAACGGCATTGGCCTTGACCGCTTTCGCCATCTCGATGGCTGCGGCCGCGCAGACGACGGCGTCCTCGGCGGCGTTGTGGTGCACGAAACGCAGGCCGAGATGCTCGGCGATCAGGTTCAGCCGATGCGAGAGGAAGTGCGGCCAGATCCGCTGCGCCATCTTCAGGCTGCAGAGATAGGTCAATTCAGGATAGGATTGTCGGTAGAGATCGAGGCACGCCCGCCAGACGCTGAAATCGAAGGCGGCATTATGGGCGATCATCGTCGCGCCGCTGATATCCTCGTGGAACTCGTCCATCACCTCGGGAAAATCGGGCGCATCCTCCACATGCTCCGGCCGGATACCATGGATCGCGATGTTCATCCCGGAAAAACGCATGTCCCGCGGCCGGATCAGCCGCTCCTCGACGCGCGTGACCCTGCCCTCCTCGATCCAGGCAAGGCCGACGGAACAGGCGCTGCCGCGCTGTTCGTTCGCCGTCTCGAAGTCAATCGCGATGGTCTTCAAATCAGCACCCGAATCGTTTCTTCGGGGAACAGAAATACCGTCCCGCTCCCGGCCGCGCAAATTCGGCACGACGTACGGTTGACATTTCAACCCCACATATCGAAACTTGCCGCCATGATCGGTTCGGTGACCATGGCAGCGCTTATTCATCACACCACGACCCTTGAAGGGTATGCGGGAGCGATGGCGCGTTAGCAGCGATCCGATCATCCCGAAAACCCTGCCGAGGCGAGCAGGGTTTTCAGAAACTCCGGCTCTCCTCCTGAAACCAACGGAGAGCAGCCAATGTCTGAAAACGAAGAGAATGAGCCTGGCCGCCGAGCGCGCCTGCCGGAGGGCGTCCTCGTGCGCGCAGTCCGCCTTTCCGATGCGGAGGAAATCACCGATCTGATAAATCTGCCGGGCTATCGGGCCGGCACTCTGCGGCCGCCGTACCAGAGGGTCGAAGAGGTCCGCAAAAACATGGAAAACCCGTCGCCGGGCGCGCTGAATCTCGTCGTTACCCTGGATGGCAAGATCATCGGCAATTGCGGCCTCAACCGCCTCTCCGGCCGCAGGCAGCACGTCGCCAGTCTCGGCATGGGTGTGCATGACGATTTCACCGGCCGCGGGTTCGGCCGCATCCTGCTCGGCGCCATGGTCGACGCCGCCGACGACTGGCTGGATGTCAAACGGCTGGAACTGACCGTCTACACCGACAACGACGCCGCCATCGGCCTCTACGAGACGTTTGGCTTCGAGCGGGAGGGCCTGTTGAAGGCCTTTGGGTTTCGATCGGGGAAGTATGTCGACGCCTATACGATGGCGCGGCTCAGGTTATGAGTGAACGAGGCTGGCAGCGTGCCGTCAGCCCCTTAGCCGCTGATCAATGCCAGCCACTCGTCCTCGTCCATCGTCTGCACGCCGAGTTCGCGCGCCTTGTCGAGCTTCGAGCCCGCGCCGGGGCCGGCGACGACGATGTCGGTCTTCTTCGAGACCGATCCCGCCACCTTGGCGCCGAGGCTTTCCGCCCTCGCCTTCGCCTCGTCGCGGGTGAATTTTTCCAGCGAGCCGGTAAAAACCACGGTCTTGCCGGCGACCGGACTGCCTGAGGTGACCGGCTGTTCGGCTTGCTGGGGCGTTACCTCCTCAAGCAGGCGGGTGATCACCTCGACATTGCGCGGTTCCTTGTAGAACTCGACCATGGCGCGCGCCACGACCTCGCCGATGCCCTCGATGGCGTTGAGATCGTTCCAGGCGTCGCCGGAAAGCGGTGCCGCCTCCTGCATCGCCGTCGCAAAAACTTCGTATGTGCCGTAGGAGCGCGCCAGCAGCTTCGCCGTGGTCTCGCCGACATGACGGATGCCGAGCGCATAGATGAAACGGTGGAGCGCAATGCTGCGCCGTTCGTTGATCGCCGCATAGAGCTTGCCGACACTGACCTTGCCGAAGCCGTCGATATTCTCCAGCTTGGTCAGCGATTGCTGCTGGCGCTTCTCCAGCGTGAAGATTTCGGGCGCGGTGCGGATCTGCAGCGACGCATCCTCGTTTTCGAAGAAGAAGTCGACCTGCTTGGAGCCGAGCCCTTCGATATCGAAGGCGTTGCGCGAGACGAAGTGCTTCAGATGCTCCGTCGCCTGCGCCCGGCAGATGAAGCCGCCGGTGCAGCGGCGCACCGAATCCATCTTGCCGGTCTTCTCGTTGACCTCGCGCACCGCATGCGAGCCGCAGACCGGGCAGGTTTTCGGAAATTCATACGAACGGGCGTCAGCCAAACGTTTTTCCATCACCACGTCGAGGATCTGCGGAATGACGTCGCCGGCGCGCTGGACGATGACGGTATCGCCCTCGCGGATATCGTGATCTTCAGGCCGGATGCGCTCGCCGCTATTGCCGAGACCCTTGATGTAGTCCTCGTTGTGCAGCGTCGCATTGGTGACGACGACGCCGCCGACGGTGATCGGCTTCAGCCGCGCCACCGGCGTCAGCGCCCCGGTGCGGCCGACCTGGATCTCGATCTTCTCGACCTCGGTGAAGGCCTGTTCGGCCGGAAATTTGTGCGCCGTCGCCCAGCGCGGGCTGCGCGAGCGGAAGCCGAGGCGCTGCTGAAGTTCGAGGCTGTCGACCTTGTAGACGACGCCGTCGATGTCGTAATCGAGATCCGGGCGCTCGAGGCCGATCTCATCGTAATGCGCTAGAATGTCGGCGACCGAATTCAGCCGCTTCATCAGCGGGTTCACCGGAAAGCCCCATTTCTTGAAGATCTGCACCATGCCGAATTGCGTATCTTCAGGCATCTCCGCCATTTCGCCCCAGGCATAGGCGAAGAATTTCAGCTTCCGGCTCGCCGTCACCTTGGCGTCGAGCTGGCGCAGCGACCCGGCCGCCGTATTGCGCGGATTGACATAGGTCTGCTTGCCCTCCGCCTCCATCTGCCGGTTCAGCGCCAGGAAATCGCTTTTGGCCATATAGACCTCGCCGCGGATCTCCACCACCGCGGGCACACCCTTCGGCAGCTCACTCGGAATTTCCGCGATGGTGCGGATATTGGCGGTGACATTCTCCCCCGTCGTGCCGTCGCCACGCGTCGCGGCCGTCACCAGCCTGCCGTTTTCGTAACGGATCGACATCGACAGACCGTCGATTTTCGGCTCCGCGGTAAAGGCGATCGACTGGTCCGGCAGCCGACCGAGGAAGCGATAGACGCTCGCAACGAAATCCTGCACGTCCTCCTGCGAAAACGTGTTGTCGAGCGACAGCATCGGCCGCGCATGGACAACCGGCGAGAAGGTGACGGAGGGCGCGGCACCCACACGCCGCGACGGGCTATCCTCACGGATCAGCTCGGGAAACCGCACTTCCAGCGCATCGTTGCGGCGCTTCAGCGCGTCGTAATCGGCATCCGATATCTCCGGTCGGTCCTTGCCGTGATAGAGCGCATCGTGATGCGCGATCTCCTTGGCCAGCCGCTCAAGCTCGGCGGCAGCCTCTTCGATCGTCAACGTGTCGACGGCGGAACCTTCGATGGACATGGAACATCACTCCAGAGAATCTGGCATTGTTTTTAGAGCAAAATTGCCGGATGAAAAGAGAGGGTGGGGCCGGCGTTCGCACCAAATTCTATTCTCTGAAATGCATTGACACGTCGGAGCATTGCATAGATGCGTAGCATCGGGTCGCCCTATTCCCAATCCCTCGCATTGCGCAACCGAATACCGCTGACATGCAGGCTCGTGTTCCAGAGGCCCTTCAGCGGCCGCAGGCTATCGACCACCCGGAGTTCCGCCCCTCTCGGCGCAAACTCCCGATCGAGCCGCGATATGGCAATCCGCTCCATCGGAATGACGCGACGGCGGCACACCCACATGCCCGCATCTTCAAGGTCTTCGAAATCCTCCGCCGGCATCTCATAACGATGGATGGTCTCCGCCTCGAGCCTTTTCAGCCAATGGCGTTCGACGAAGACGGCGGCCCGCCAGTCGCCAAGCCAGCGACGTCGCTCCGTCTCCGACGTCTCGGGCGTCGCCCAGATCAGGATGCGCGGGCAGTCACGCGGAAAGAGATACATGAAATCATGATCGCCATCGATCGCCCAGACGAGCGGACCGTTCAGCCATTCCCGGCCTGCTGCGCGTTCGGAGGGGATGCGGACCGGGCGCGGTTCGAACACGGCAATATCCGGATCATCGCTGAAATGGAAAAGACGCATGGCAAGAGATCACCGCTGATCGAGTGATTCGCATAACGTGAATCGAAGCGCATGTCACAGCCGCCGGTCTGGCGATCAGCCGTTGCCGGCCAGCAGCCGCTTCGCGGCCGCCCTCGCCTCTTCCGTCACCGAAGCGCCGGCCAGCATCCGGGCGATCTCTTCGGTGCGGTCCTTCTGCGCCATCGTCGCCACCCGTGTGGCGATTTTTTCGGAGCCTTCGGCCGCCGGCCCCTTGGAGATCAGAAGGTGTGTCGCCGCGCGCGCCGCAACCTGAGGCGCATGTGTGACCGACAGCACCTGCACCCGCTCCGACAGCCGCTTCAGCCGCTGACCGATCGCATCGGCGACCGCCCCGCCCACACCGGTATCGATTTCGTCGAAGACGAGCGTCGGTGCCGAGCCACGATCGGCGAGCGCCACCTTCAGCGCCAGCAGGAAACGCGACAGTTCCCCGCCGGAAGCCACCTTCATGATCGAGCCCGGCCGCGTGCCCGGATTCGTCTGGACATGAAACTCGACGACGTCGATGCCTTCGGCAAGCGCCTCTTGCGCATTCGTGGTGATCTCGACCATGAAACGGGCGCGTTCGAGCTTCAGCGCCGGCAGCTCCGTCATGACGGCCGCAGCCAGTGCTGTGCCGGCATGATGGCGTTTGTCGGAGAGCGAGCGCGCCGCCGCGTCGTAATTCTCGTGCGCAAGGCCGACCTCGGCTTCGAGCCTGGCAAGCCTCTCCTCGCCCGCGTCGAGGTCGGCAAGATCGGCGATCATCCGGACGGCAAGCGCCGGCAGCTCAGTGACGGGCACGGAATATTTGCGCGAGGCGGCCCTGAGCGCGAAAAGCCGCTCCTCCACCCGCTCCAGTTCCCTCGGATCGTATTCGGTCTTGCGCAGCGCCGCCTCGACTTCCATCTGCGCGTTGGAAAGCTGGTCGAGCGCGGCATCGAGCAGCGTCACGGTGTCTTCGAGCAGGCCCGGCGCCTCATGGCTCTTGCGCTCCAGCCGGCGCACCAGCGAGGCGATATGCGGCACCGGCGAGGCATTGCCGTTCAGGAACTCGGACGCCTCGGCAATATCGCCGGCGATTCGCTCCGCCTTCATCATCTTCTGCCTGTTATCGGCGAGTTCGTCCTCCTCGCCATCCTGCGGCGAGAGCTTCTCGAGTTCCTCGACGGAGGAACGCAGATAGTCGGCTTCGCGCGCCGCGCCTTCCACCTTCTCGCGGTGCTTCTTCAGCGCCCGCTCGCTGTCGCGCCACAGGCGATACAGCCGGGAAACCTCCAAAACCTCATCGGTTAAACCGGCAAAGGCGTCGAGCAGGGTGCGGTGGGCATTGGTGTCGACAAGGGCGCGATCGTCATGCTGGCCGTGGATTTCGACCAGCATCTGGCCGGCTTGGCGCATCAGCTGCACGCTGACCGGCTGGTCGTTGACATAGGCCTTGGTGCGCCCGTCCGCCGATTGCTGGCGCCGGAAGATCAGGTCGCCCTCGTCGTCGATACCGTTTTCACGCAGTAGCTTGCGGGCGCCGTGCTCCATGCCGACGTCGAACACCGCCGTCACCTGGCCCTTGTCCTCGCCGTGGCGCACCAGGCCGCCGTCGCCGCGCCCACCGAGCGCCAGCGACAGGCTGTCGAGCAGGATGGATTTGCCCGCCCCGGTCTCGCCCGTCAGCACAGAGAGGCCTGTCTCGAAGGCAAGATCCAGCCGCTCGATCAGGACGATATCGCGGATCGAAAGCTGGATCAGCATTGGCCTCAGGAACCGAGAAGAAGTTTCTTGCCTGCCGCAGCGATCCACGAGCCCTTGTTTTCACGCGGCTCGGCACCGCCGCTCTGCAGCAGCTTGTAGGAATCGGCGTACCACTGGCTGTCGGGATAATTGTGGCCGAGAACAGCCGCCGCCGTCTGCGCCTCGTCGACGATGCCCATGGAATAATAAGCTTCGACGAGACGCGCCAAGGCCTCTTCGATCTGGTTGGTGTTCGGATATTTCTCGACGACGATGCGGAAGCGCGAGATCGCGGCGAGATATTCCTTCCGCTCCATATAGTAGCGGCCGATCTGCATTTCCTTGCCGGCGAGCTGGTCGCGCGCGAAGCGGATTTTCGCCTGCGCGTCGTCGACATATTCGGAGTTCGGATAATTGTCGATGACGGCCTGCATCGCCTCGATCGTCTTTGCCGAGGCGCGCTGGTCCTGCGTCACGTCGACGATCTGCTTGGAATAGGTGAGACCGATGAGATACTGCACATAGGCGGCATCCTGCGATTTCGGATATTGCGACATATAGCGGTTGCCTGAGGCAAGCGCATCGTCCAGGCGGCCCTGACGGTATTTGACGAAGGTGCTCATCACAAGCGCCTTGCGCGCCCATTCGGAGAACGGGTTCTCGCGGTCGATCGCGTCGAACTTGCGCGCCGCTTCCGCCATGTTGCCGGCCTTCATGTTGGCAAGGCCCTGGGTGTAGAGTACGTCAGGCGGATCGGTTTCGAGGCCGAGCTTGGTGATGTCGATATCAGGATCCGACTGGCAACCGGATATCGAGGCGCCTGCGCTGAGCACCAGAAGCGATGCGAACAAAGCACGCGCTGTCTTCATCATACCTTCAGATCCTGCATAACCCATTCGAAAGAACCCCACTGCCGCCGCTCGCTCCACGGCAGCCACGCCTCGCTGGCGTTTCTAGCCATAAATGTGCATCAAGAGCAACGCAATGATAAGGCATTAACGCATTTTTGTGGCAGCAGCCGGGGAATGACCGGCTTTTCCTCTTCTTCCCCGACCTGTGGCAGTAAAGCATCTGACCCGGCGGACATAAAAAAACCGCCTCCGGGAAAGAGGCGGCCTGGTCTTGAAAATATGCTGGAGGTCATGCCGACCAGGGAGCGAATTCCGAAGCGCTGACCGCAATCAGTTCACGGGCGGCGACGCGCTGGCGCGGCGTCGACGTCTCCACAACCTCATAGGCGGAGGGATCGGCGAGCAGTGCCTTCAGCGCATTGGCATTCATCTTGTGACCGCCGCGATAGGACCGGTAGCAGCCGATGAACTGGACGCCGGCAAGCGACAGATCGCCGACGGCATCGAGCGTCTTGTGGCGGACGAATTCGTCCTTGGCGTAACGCAGCCCTTCGACGTTGATGACGGTGTTGTCGTCCGAGATGACGACGGAATTTTCGAGCGAGGAGCCGAGCGCGTGACCCGAGGCCCAGAGACGCTCGACATCGCGCATGAAACCGAAGGTGCGAGCGCGGGAAAGCTCGGTCTTGAAGACGGAAGCGGACATGTCGCCGGCCCATTTCTGCCGGCCGATCAGCGGGCAGTCAAAATCGATCTCGACTTCGAAGCGCGTGCCGTCATAGGGACGGAATTCGCTCCAGGAGCCGCCATGCTCGATACGCACCGGCTTGGTGATACGGATGTAGCGGCGCTTGACGCCGAGCGAAACCAGACCGACCTGCTCGATCGCCTCGACGAAGGGCAGCGAGCTGCCGTCCATGATCGGCATTTCCGAGCCCTGCACCTCGATCACCACATTGTCGAGGCCGAGCGCATAGATCGCCGCCATGACATGCTCGATCGTCGCGACCGAATGGGCCGGCGAGAAACCGAGCACGGTGCAGAGGTCGGTATTGCCTACCTGCGAGGAGACGGCCTTGAGTTCGGTGATGTCGCCATTGGCATGCAGGCGCTGGAAAACAACGCCGGTGTCCGATTCCGCCGGGTTCAGCGTGATCGAAACATTCGCACCCGAATGGACCCCGATGCCCGAAAGCGTCACGGGACGCGATACCGTCGTTTGAAAACCCAGCAAGCCAATTGCCATAAAATTCTGCCTTTATTCTTCCGCACCGGGTCTGCCCAATCGGCGCGGCCATCGTTCATTCTGTACAAGGAGCCCGTCGAAAGGGCTCCTGGGGCAGTTTCCTTGCACCATACTTACGTGCCCCGGCGCTCCAATCCAAATCACTGTTTCTTTCGCTTTGTTACGAAGTCACACGATTGAAATCGCTTGCGAATCACGGGCTGAAAAACAGCAATGCCCGGGACCTCGATCCCGGGCATGAACGGTGCTTACTCAGCCGCTCAGTTCGACTGGCGACGCAGGAATGCCGGGATTTCCAGCTGGTCGTCTTCCTGCATCATCCGGGCCTGCGGAACCGCCCGGCCCTGGTCGTCGAGGTTGCCGCGGCGCGGTGCGTAGAGGCTTGCCTCGGGCGACAACGGACGGCGCTGCTGCGAAGCGGCCGGCGGTGCGGCAGTCATGTCGGCGGCAACGGCTTCGTCGTCGCGGCGGCCAAGCGAATTGGTGATTCGCTTCAGCAGGCCCATCGGACCGCGCTCTTCCACTGCATGCGCCGAAGCCGGCTGCGTGCGGTGGTCGAGTTCGGCCTGGACGACCGGCGGGAAATCCTCGACCTTCGGCATGCGCATCGGTTCGGGCGCCTGGCGGATGATCGGCTCCTGCCGGACCGGCTGCTGCTGGACGGGCTGGCTCATGACCGGCTGGCTCATAACGGGCGCCGGAGCCTGCTGCTGCACCGGAGGACGCATTGCCGGAGCTTCCGGTGCGGGCGCGAAGATCTTGCTTTGCGGACGGAAGGTTTCCTGCTGTACCACCGGCTGCTGCACCGGGGCGCTAGCACGCGGGGCCGGGAACTCGAGCTCGCGTTCCATCTCTGCTTCGCGGATGGTCTGCGCAATCGGATCCACGGCCTTCGGTGCCTGCATCACGGGGGCAGGCTGAACTGCGGCCGCTGCCGGAGCAACAGCCGCGGAGGGACGGATTGCAGGCCGTGCGACCGGCTGCAGGTTGCGCTCGGCGGCTTCGCTGATCGCCCGGTCGATGCCGGTTGCGACAACCGAGACGCGGATGATGCCTTCAAGCGATTCGTCGAAGGTGGCGCCGAGGATGATGTTGGCGTCGGGATCGACTTCCTCGCGGATGCGGGTCGCGGCTTCGTCGACTTCGAAAAGGGTGAGGTCGCGACCACCGGTGATGGAGATCAGCAGGCCCTGGGCGCCCTTCATCGAGGTCTCATCGAGCAGTGGGTTGGCGATTGCAGCCTCGGCGGCCTGCAGCGCGCGGCCGGAGCCGGAGGCTTCGCCGGTGCCCATCATCGCGCGGCCCATTTCGCGCATGACCGAGCGGACGTCGGCGAAGTCGAGGTTGATGAGACCTTCCTTCACCATCAGATCGGTGATGCAGGCAACGCCCGAATAGAGAACCTGGTCGGCCATCGCAAAGGCGTCGGCGAAGGTCGTCTTGTCGTTGGCAATGCGGAAGAGGTTCTGGTTCGGAATGACGATCAGCGTATCGACAGACTTCTGCAGCTCCTGGATGCCCATCTCGGCCAGGCGCATGCGGCGCCCGCCTTCGAAATGGAACGGCTTGGTGACGACGCCGACCGTCAGGATGCCCTTGTTGCGGGCGGCCTGTGCGACGACGGGCGCAGCACCTGTGCCGGTGCCGCCGCCCATGCCGGCGGTGACGAAGCACATATGCGTGCCGTTCAGGTGATCGATGATCTCGTCGATGCACTCTTCGGCGGCCGCGCGGCCGACTTCCGGCTGCGAACCTGCGCCGAGGCCTTCGGTGACGTTGGCGCCGAGCTGGATGACCCGTTCGGCCTTCGTCATGGTCAGCGCCTGGGCATCCGTGTTGGCGACGACGAAGTCGACGCCCTGGAGACCGGCGGTGATCATGTTGTTGACGGCGTTGCCGCCACCGCCACCAACGCCGAATACGGTGATGCGCGGCTTCAGCTCTGTGATGTCAGGCTTTTGCAGCTTGATGGTCATGGTACCTGTTCCTTCTCTCTCTGGCCGCATCGCCACGCCGGCCAATTACTCAATTTTCAGAAGCTTTCCTTCAGCCACTGGCCCATCCGGGCTATGCGGCTGTTATTTCCCCCAAGCGACATGAGCAGGCCGCTCTGTGACGCATGTGTCTCCATGTCCGCGACCTGCGGATAGATCATCAAGCCGACGGCCGTCGAAAAGGCCGGGCCCTTGGCCGCCGTCGGCAGTCCCGAGACGCCCATCGGACGGCCGATGCGGACGTTGCGGGCAAGGATGCGCCGCGCCACATCGGCAAGGCCGGTCAACTGGCTGGCTCCACCGGTCAAGACGACGCGCTTGCCGACGATGGGGCTGAAGCCGGAGCGCTGGATGCGGTCGCGTATCAGTTCCATCGTCTCTTCGATTCGGGCCGAAACGATGCGCGAAACCAGCGCCCGCGGCACCTGCGACGGCTGGTCGCGATCATCCTCGCCGATCGGCGGGATCGAGATCAGCTCGCGCTCGTCGGAAGAATTCGAAAGGGCCGTGGCATGCACGACCTTCAGACGCTCCGCATCCTCGATGCGGGTCGAAAGACCGCGCGCCAGATCGGTGGTCACGTGATGGCCGCCGAGGCCGACGGCATCGGTATGAACGAGCTTGCCCTCGGCAAAGACCGAGATCGTCGTCGTGCCGCCGCCCATGTCGATCGCCGCGCAGCCGAGTTCGACCTCGTCGTCGACGAGAGCCGCAAGGCCCGATGCATAGGGCGTCGCAACGATGCCCTCGACCGAGAGGTGCGCACGGTTGACGCTGAGCTCGAGGTTCTTCAGCGCCGAGCGCTCCGCCGTCACGACATGCATGTCGACGCCGAGCGCATCGCCGTACATCGCCAGCGGATCGCGGATGCCGCGCTCGCCGTCGAGCGAAAAGCCGGTCGCCAGGGAATGCAGCACCGAACGGTCCTGGCGCAGCGACTGCTGGCAGGCCGCCGACAACACCTTCTTCAGATCGTTGAGCTCGACTTCCTGGCCGCCGAGATCGATCGTCGCCGTGTAGATGTCGCTGCCGAGACGGCCGGCCGTCAGATTGACGATCAGGCTCTCGACGGTCAGCCCCGCCATGCGCTCCGCCGCGTCGACGGCGAGACGGATGACGCCTTCCAGCGCGTCGAGATCGGCGATCACGCCGGTCTTGATGCCGCGGGAACGCTGATGGCCGATGCCGATGATCTCGATATTGTGCGTGCGGCCTGGCAGGATCTGGCTTTCCTCGCGCGGCGTCAACCGGCCGATCATGCAGACCACCTTGGTCGAGCCGATGTCGAGCACAGAAACGACATGCGACCGCTTCGACGAAAGCGGTTTCAGGCGCGGCAATCCGAAATGGGACGAACCGAACAAGCTCATATATTCTGCCCCGTCTTCTTCAATTCTTTCGTGCGCTCCGTCACAGCCGTCTGCCGGCGGACCGCAGCCTCCGGCGTCAATTGGATCGCGGTTCTGTCGGACAGCCTGAGATCGACCGCGGCAATGTCGCGCTCCAGGAGCTGGTGCTCCTTGTCGAACTTCGAAAGCGTCGCCAGCGCCTGATCGATACCGTCTTCCGGCAGCTTGACGACAACGCCGTTATCCATGTGCAGGTCCCAGCGACGGCCCGATATCCAGACATAGGCCTTCACGCGGGCCTTGACGTCGGGCCACTTCGAGAAGGCGTCGTCGAGCGACGCCGCCGCCGTTTCCGCATCGCGGCCGACGACGAGCGGCAGCGACGAAAACTTGTTGTCGCGCAGCGGCGCAATGACGCTGCCGTTCTTTTCGATCAGCGAAAGCTCCTGCCCGTGCTGCCAGATCGCATAGGCCTGACGCTCCTTGAGCTTCACCTCGATCGTCTTCGGATAGATCTTGCGGACTTCGACATTCTCGACCCAGGGCAAATGCGCGATCTTCCGGCGCGCCGCATCGACGTCGAGGGCGACCAGCGAGGTCGTGCCGTCGAGGCCGATCAGCTGCAGGATTTCGATTTCGGAAGTCTCGGAATTGCCGGAGACCTTCACATCTTCGATTGCAAAACCTGCCGCCGTCGTCGTCGCCTGCGCAACGGCTTCGGTGTGGCCACCGAGCGACATGCCGTAAAGCCCTGTTGCAGCCAGGAAAGCGACCGCCGAAACCGTGCCCGTATGGGCCGGGATATAAATGCGGCCGCTGCCGAGGCTGATCAGGAAACGGGTAACGCGGCGCAGCGGACGCGGCAACACGAATCGCTCTTCGGCTTCCATGACCGGAAGCACGGCATGATGGCTGGGGCGCCCTATCCTCTTGACCGTCAACGCAAACAAGACGCGTCCTCCACCATCCACCGGAGAAACTCACCAAAGGAATAGCCGGCATGACCGGCCATTTCGGGCACAAGCGAGGTTGGAGTCATGCCTGGCTGGGTATTGACCTCCAGCCAGATGATTTCGCCGTCTTCGGAGAAACGATCGTCGTAACGAAAGTCGGACCGACTGACGCCGCGACAACCGATTGCCTGATGCGCCCTTAGAGCCAATGTTTGTATTTTTTGGTAAATATTCGGTGAAATTTTCGCCGGGATGACGTGTTTTGAACCGCCTGCCGCATACTTGGAATCGTAATCATAAAAATTGTGTCCCTGCGGCACCACCTCGGTGACGCCGAGCGCAGTCTCGCCCATGACGCCGCAGGTGAGTTCGCGGCCGTAAACATAGCGCTCGACGAGCACCTCCTCGCCGTAGCGCCACTCGGGCGAGCTGACGACCTGGGGCGGATGCGCCTGATCTTCCGTGACGATGACGACACCGAAGCTCGACCCTTCGCGGACGGGCTTCACCACATAGGGCGGCCTCATCGGATGCGTCGAGGGAAAGGCGAAACGGTTGACCACCTGCGATTCGGCAACAGGAATGCCGGCGGCGGCGGCGACAAGCTTCGCCTTGTCCTTATCCATCGCCAGCGCCGAGGCAAGCACGCCCGAATGGGTATAGGGGATCTCGAGATATTCGAGGATGCCCTGAATGGTGCCATCCTCGCCGAAGGGTCCATGCAGCGCGTTGAAGACCACATCGGGCTTCAGCGCTGCAAGCTTTTCGGAAACATCGCGCGCCACGTCGATCCGCGTCACCTCGAAGCCTTCCGCTTCGAGGGCTTCTGCGCAAGCCTTTCCCGAGGAAAGGCTGACAGGCCGTTCCGAGGAAAATCCGCCCATCAGGACAGCGACATGCTTGCGACTCATCAACACCCCCAAAAATAACTTCCATTCTCGAAATCGACGCTTGCGCCAAGCTGTCTGCGCCGCTTCGGGCCTTTGTCCGACCTGCATGCATTAGAGCATCATTATGGTTAATGAAGTGTTTACTTTCGTTAACTTCATCTTCCCGGGCGCGGCATTTGTCCGTGTCGCCCACCTCGTTTTTCCGAGCTCCGCCTCTTCAAAGTGTCATGGCAAACATCCCGGCCGATCGACAAAACCCGAAAAGCCGCGTGGAAAAACCATTCGATCTCAAAGAGATGACCTCAGGTCCTGCAGTCAGTCGGCGTCGTCGAGGAAGCCGTGACGGTCACCGGCGCGGCTTTTTTATTGATGCGGTCGGCACTTCCGGCTAACCGGAGCACTCAAGGTAAAGCGGGGAACAGATCATGCGATGCCTCATCACCGGCGCGGCCGGCTTTGTCGGCGGGCCTCTCGTCGAAAGACTGCAGGGAGAGCGGCTGTGGGAGCTTAAGGTGACCACGCGATCCGCAGCCGCCGGCTTTCCGGCAGAGATGCGGCATTTCCCTATCGAAATATCCAGCGACACGAACTGGGCGCTAGCACTCGAAGGTGTCGATGTCGTCGTCCATCTCGCCGCCCGCGTGCATATCATGAACGACCGCGCCGCCGATCCACTGACGGAATTCCGCCGGATCAACACAGCCGCCACTCTCAATCTCGCCGAGCAGGCCGCGCGCGCCGGGGTAAAAAGGCTCGTGTTCATCAGCAGCATTAAAGTCAATGGTGAAGAGAACGACCGGCCCTTCCGCCACGACGACACGCCGATGCCGCTCGATCCCTATGGCGTTTCGAAGCTGGAAAGCGAAATCGGGCTGCATGAAATCTCCGCCCGAACCGGCATCGAAGTCGTCGTCATTCGGCCGCCGCTCGTCTATGGGCCTGGCGCCAGGGGCAACTTCGCCCTGCTCGTCGGACTTGTCAGGAAAAAGATACCGCTCCCTTTCGCGTCCCTGAAGAACCACCGGACGCTGGTTGCGCTTCCAAATCTCGTCGATCTGATCATCACGGCCATGACGCATCCGGGTGCGGCCGGCCAGACCTTTCTCGCAGGCGACGGAGAAGATCTCTCCACTCCCGGGCTCATCGAAGGAATTGCCGCGGGGTTGGGCGTCAAACCGATGCTGCTCCCTTTCCCCCCCGCCTTGCTGCAGCTGGGCGCGAGATTGACGGGAAAGGACGCCGTCTACCAGCGTCTTTGCGGTTCGCTGCAGGTCGATATATCCCACGCCCGCAACGTGCTCGGCTGGTCGCCCATCGTCACGCCGCGCGAAGGTCTGAAGCTTGCCGTGAAATAAAAGCTATTCGCTGGTGACGCCGTGGAACGGGCGCACTTCGCGGCCGGGCATGAAGACACCGAGGCGCTTGATTTCCCATTCGAGCTTGATGCCCTCTTTCTCGAAGACCTCGCGGCGCACCTGTTCGCCGAGATATTCGAGATCGTAGCCGGTCGCCTGCCCCATATTGATCATGAAGTTGCAGTGAAGCGACGACATCTGCGCTCCGCCGATGACGAGACCGCGGCAGCCTGCCTCGTCGATCAGCTTCCAGGCCGAATGGCCAGCAGGGTTCTTGAAGGTCGATCCGCCGGTCTTTTCGCGCACCGGCTGCACTGTCTCGCGGTGATTGCGCACGGCGTCCATCTCGGCACGGATCTGCGCCCGCTCTTCCGGATAGCCCTCGAACAGCACGGAGGTGAAAATCAGCTCGCTGGATGCGGTCGAATGGCGATAGGAATAGCCCATCTCGGCATTGGAAAGCACGTGCTTGTTGCCCTTGCGGTCGACGGCGTTGACCTCGATCAGCCGCTCGCGCGTCTCCACGCCGTTGGCCCCGGCATTCATGCGCGCCGCGCCGCCGATGCTGCCCGGAATACCGTAGAAGAAATGGAAGCCGCCGATGCCGTTGTCCATCGCCATCGCCGCAACATGTTTGTCGGGGCAGATGCTGCCGGCCAGAATACGGTTTTCGCCGGCAAGCTCGACAAAGCCGAAGCCCTTGGCCGACAGGCGCAGCACGACACCGGGAATGCCGCCGTCGCGCACCAGGATGTTGGAGCCGACGCCGATCACCGTCAGCGGCACCTCTTCCGGCAATATTTTCAGGAAGGCGACGAGATCGTCGATGTCATGCGGCTGGAACATCAGCTCGGCCAGGCCGCCTGCCCTGAACCAGGTGACGCGGTCCATGGGGGCATCCGGCGTGATGCGACCGCGGATATCCTTTACACCGTCTCCGAGAGACGCGAGAAGCTTTTCCCCATTCACCTGTTTCATACGGACTTTCCCGATAGGCCTTCCAGTTGCTTGGGCAGCGCGGCTGCCCAGGATGTGATGCTCCCAGCCCCCAACAGAACCACGAAATCGCCCGGCTTTGCAACCTCCGCAACCATCTGCGGCAGAAGCTCGGCCGCGGAGAGGAAGCGGGCGTCGCGATGGCCGCCGGATTTTATCCGCGAGACCAGCGACACGGAATCGATACCGGCGATCGGATCTTCGCCCGCCGCATAGACCGGCGCCAGGAAAATGCTGTCGGCATCGTTGAAGCAGGCCGCGAATTCCTCGAATAGGCTTGCCAGCCGGCTGTAGCGGTGCGGCTGGTGGACCGCGATCACCCGCCCCTTGCAGGATTCGCGGGCAGCGCGCAGCACCGCCTTGATTTCGACCGGATGGTGGCCGTAATCGTCGAAGATCTGCACCCCGTTCCATTCGCCGGTCAGCGTGAAACGGCGCTTGACGCCGCCGAAGGAGGCGAGCCCCTTGGCGATATCGGCGCTCGATATGCCAAGCCGGTTGGCAACGGCGATCGCCGCCGTCGCGTTGGAAATATTATGCCGCCCGGGCATCGGCATGACCAGCCCCTTGAGTTCGATCACCTGGCCGGTGCGGCGGCGGCGGATTTCGACGTCGAAGATCGAGCGCGTGCCGTCGATGCGCACATTGGTGAAGCGCACGTCAGCCTGCGGGTTTTCGCCATAGGTGATGATCTTGCGGTCCTCGATGCGGCCAACCAGCGACTGCACCTCGGGATGGTCGAGGCACATGACGCCGAAACCGTAGAACGGCACGTTTTCGACGAACTGCCGGAAGGCGGCGCGCACGGCGTCGAAATTGCCGTAATGGTCGAGATGCTCCGGATCGATATTGGTGATGACGGCGACATCGGCCGGAAGCTTCAGGAAGGTGCCGTCGGATTCGTCGGCCTCGACCACCATCCACTCGCCCTCGCCCATGCGGGCATTGGTGCCGTAGGCGTTGATGATACCGCCGTTGATGACGGTCGGATCGAGCCCGCCGGCTTCGAGCAGGGTGGCGACCAGCGACGTGGTCGTCGTCTTGCCATGCGTGCCGCCGATGGCGATCGCGTTGCGGAAGCGCATCAGCTCCGCAAGCATTTCGGCGCGGCGCACCACCGGCAGCAGCTTTTCGCGGGCGGCGATCAGTTCCGGATTGCTCTTTTTGATCGCGGTCGAGACGACGACGACTTCGGCATCACCCAGGTTCTCGGCCCGGTGGCCGACGAACACCTCGATGCCCTTCTCGCGCAGGCGCTGGACATTGGCGCTGTCGGCCTGGTCGGATCCCTGCACCTTGTGGCCGAGATTGTGCAGCACCTCGGCAATGCCGCTCATGCCGATGCCGCCGATGCCGATGAAATGAACGAGACCGATCGCCTTCGGCAGCTTCATACGCGTGTCCTCTTGAATTCCGCTATTGTCCGTCCGGCGGCAATAGCCTCAACCATGTCGGCAAGCAAGTTCGCCGCATCCGGTTTTCCGGCGAGCTTCGCCGCCGCTGCCATGTGCGAAAGCTTTTCCGGATCGTTCATCACGGCCGTCAGGATCGCCGCGATCTTCTCCGGCGAAAGCTCCGACTGGGCGATCACCTTGGCCCCGCCGGTCGCAGCCAGCGCTGCCGCATTCGCCGCCTGGTCGTGATCGAGAGCGTGCGGGTAAGGCACCAGCACCGCCGGCCGACCGATGACCGAGATCTCCGAAACCGTCGAGGCGCCAGAGCGGCAGATGACGAGATGGGCTTTCGCCAGCCTCTCGGCCATGTCGGTGAAGAAGGGAGCGATATCGGCTCCCATCTCCAGCTTGGCGATGCAGCCGCCGACCATTTCCATGTCCTCGGGACGCACCTGCTGGGTGATGCGCAGGCGCAGGCGCAGCGCATCGTCGAGCAGGCTGATCGCCGTCGGCAGTGCCTTGGAGAAATACTGCGCGCCCTGGCTGCCGCCGAAGACGACAAGATTGAAGGCTTCGCCCGGATGCGACGGTGCATAGGGCACCTCGGCGGCGGCGATAATCGCCGGGCGGACCGGATTGCCTGTCGTCACCGTCTTATCCGGGAAAGCGCCGCCCCCGTCCGGCAGGAAACCGCCGGCAATACCCTGCACGCGTGTCGCCAGGGCCTTGTTGGCGCGGCCCATCACGGCATTCTGCTCGTGGATCATCGCCGGCACGCCGAGCCGTGTGGCGGCAAGCAGCGGCGGCACCGTCGGATAACCGCCGAAGCCGACGACGATGACGGGTTTCAGCCGCTGGATCAGCTTCTTCGCCGCCCGCATGCCGCTCCAGAGCGTCCACAGCGAACGGGCGACGGCAACCGGGTTCTTCGAGCCGATCGTCGCCGACGGCACGACATGGATCTCCTCGGCCGGAAACTTGCCGGCATAGCGCTCGGCCCGGCTGTCGGTAACGAGATGCACCGAGTAGCCGCGCTCCTTCAGCTTGAAGGCCAGCGCCTCCGCCGGGAACACATGGCCGCCGGTTCCCCCGGCGGCAAGCAGCACGATGCCTTTGCTCATGGCCTTTTACTCCGCCGGCATGCCGTGCGGGACGCGGAAAAGGCTCCGGTCCTGCGCGCGTTTTTCCGGTCGATGGCGCGTCAGCGCCAGAATGAAGCCGGCGGTGACGCAGATCGCCACCATCGACGAACCGCCGTAGGAAATCAGCGGCAGCGTCATGCCCTTTGCCGGCAGCAACTCGAGGTTGACGCCGATATTGATGATCGACTGGATGCCCATCTGCAGCACCAGGCCGGCAACGGCGAAGCGGTTGAAGTCGTTGCGCTCGCGATAGGCATGCGAGAGGCCGCGCAGCACCAGCACGGTAAACAGCGCCACCAGCGCCATGCAGAAGACGATGCCGAATTCCTCGGCCGCGACCGAGAAGATGAAATCGGTATGCGCATCCGGGATGATGCGCTTGACGATGCCCTCGCCCGGTCCCTGGCCGAACCAGCTGCCGCGGATGATCGCCTCGCGCGCCGTGTCGATCTGGAACGTGTCGCCCTCGCCGGTCATGAACTTGTCTATTCGCAAGGCCACGTGCGGGAAGACGTAATAGGCGCTGAGCAGGCCGCCGGCGCCGCCGATGCCGAGCAGCATGATCCATATCCATGGCATGCCGGCCATGAAGAACATCCCGCCCCAGACGGCCGTCGTCAGGATGGTCTGGCCGAGGTCGGGCTGCGCGACGAGCAGGGCGGCGACGATGGCAAACAGGATGATGGCGAAGAGATTGCCGGGAATTTCAGGCTGTCGCGCATGTTCGGCAAACAGCCAGGCGCAAACCACGACGAAGGCGGGCTTCATGAATTCCGACGGCTGGATCGAGAGGCCGGCGATCCAGATCCAGCGCCTGCCGCCTTTGACCTCCTGCCCGACGAACAGCACCAGCACCATCATGGCGAGCGACACGATCAGCAGCAGGATCGCCGTTCGCCGCACTTGCCTTGGTGTCAGGAACGACAGTCCGAGCATGACGGAGATCGAAGGGATCATGAAGGCCGCGTGGCGCTTGACGAAGTGGAAAGGCTCGAGCCCGATGCGCTCGGCAACGGCAGGAGAGGCCGCAAAGGACAGCATGAAACCGATGCCCATCAAGAAGATGAACATCGCCAGGAAGAAGCGGTCGATGGTCCAGAACCAATCGGCCAGAGGCCCACGTTCCGCGCGGCTTACCATGTCATTTCTCTCCTGTTGCCGAACCGATCAGCATCGCGATCCCGTCAAGCGCTGCCACGTGTCCGACGAAGGCTTCACCCCTGACTTCGAAATTCTTATACTGATCGAAGCTTGCGCAAGCCGGGGATAACATCACGGCCGAAGCAGCCCCGTCGCGCTCGGCATCGGCTGCCGCATGCACGACCGCGCGCTCCAGCGTACCCGAGATCTCGTAAGGCACGGCCTCGCCGAGGGTGGCTGCGAATTCAGCGGCCGCCTCGCCGATCAGATAGGCCTTGGCGATGCGCGGAAAATAGGGAGCGAGCGTCGTGATGCCGCCTGATTTCGGCAGGCCGCCGGCGATCCAGTAGATGCGATCATAGCTCGAAAGCGCCGGCGCCGCGGCATCGGCATTGGTCGCCTTGGAATCATTGACGAAAACGACGCGGCCGCGCTGCCCCACCGGCTGCATGCGATGCTTGAGGCCGGGGAACGAGGCAAGACCGGCGCGAATATCGTCGGCGGAAACACCGACGGCAAGGCAGGCGGCCACGGCTGCGGCGGCGTTCTGCGCATTATGGCTGCCGCGCAGCGTCTGGATGCCGTCGAGATCGGCGAAGGGCAGCATGGCGCCGCCGGCGGCCTGAATGAGCCTGGTGCCCTCAGCATAAATGCCTGATGCCACCACGTTGCGGCGGGAGATGCGCACCACCTTGACGCCCGCCCGCTCGACGCGGTCGGCAATCAGCGCCGAATGGCTGTCATCGATACCAACGATCGCGACATCGCTGCCGGCGACCAGCCGTTCCTTGACATCGGCATAATGCTGCATCGTGCCGTGACGGTCGAGATGATCGGGCGTCAGGTTGAGCAGGATGCCGGCGGACGGGTTCAGGGTCGGTGCCAGATCGATCTGGTAGGAGGAGCATTCGACGACGTAATAGCGCCCGGCCTTCGGCGGATCGAGCGTCAAGACCGCGGTGCCGATATTGCCGCCGAGCTGCGTATCATAGCCCGCGGATTTCAGGATATGGGCGACCAGCGCCGTCGTCGTCGACTTGCCGTTGGTGCCGGTGATGGCGATGAACGGGCAATCCGGCGCATGGGCGCGGCGTTCGCGCACGAAGAGCTCGACGTCGCCGACGACATCGACGCCGGCGGCGCGCGCAAGATCGACGGTCCAGTGCGGCTTCGGATGGGTGAGCGGCACGCCCGGCGACAGCACGAACAGCGCCTGCGCGCTCCAGTCGATCGTGTGCAGGTCCTCCGTCCGGATGCCTTCGGCGGAAGCCTTGGCGACGCTGTCGGGATTGTCGTCCCATGCGGTCACCTCGGCGCCGCCTGAAACCAGCGCCCGGGCGGTGGCGAGGCCGGAGCCGCCGAGCCCGAAGAGCGCGACCTTCCTGTCCTTGAGCGTCGTGACCGGGATCATCGCCGCCTCACCGCAGCTTCAGCGTCGAGAGGCCGAGCATGGCAAGGCCGACGGCGATGATCCAGAAGCGGATTACCACCTGGCTCTCGGTCCAGCCCTTCTTCTCGAAGTGATGATGGATCGGCGCCATCAGGAAGACCCGTCGGCCGGTCATTTTGAAGAAGCCGACCTGGATGATGACCGATAGCGTCTCCATGACGAAGAGGCCGCCGATGATCGCCATGACGATCTCGTGCTTGGTGGCGACGGCGACGGTGCCGATCGTGCCGCCGAGCGCGAGCGAGCCGGTGTCGCCCATGAAGATGGCGGCCGGCGGCGCATTGAACCAGAGGAAGCCGAGCCCGGCGCCGATGACGGCGCCGAGGACGACTGCAAGCTCGCCGGTGCCGGGCACGAAATTGATCTGCAGGTAGTTCGCAAACACCACGTTACCGGCGAGATAGGCGATGACGCCGAAGGAGGCGGCGGCGATCATGACAGGCACGATGGCAAGCCCGTCGAGGCCGTCAGTCAGGTTGACGGCATTGCCGGCGCCGACGATGACGAAGCCGCCGAAGACGACGAACATGATGCCTATATTGATCATGAAGTCCTTGAAGAAGGGAAAGGCGATCGACGAGCCGAAGGTCGAACCGGCAACGCCCGAGGCAAGGGCGGTGCGCATCATGAAATAAACGGCGATGCCGGCGATGATGAACTCGATGCCGAGGCGCGCCTTGCCGGAAAAACCCATATGGCTCTGCTTCGTCACCTTGAGATAGTCGTCATAGAAGCCGATCGCGCCGAAGCCGAGCGTCACCAGCAGCGTGGCGACGACGTAGACGTTGGAAAGATCGGCCCAGAGCAGCGACGCGCCGACGATGCCGGCAAGGATCATCAGCCCGCCCATGGTCGGCGTGCCGGCCTTCTTGAAATGCGTCTGCGGTCCGTCGGCGCGGATCGGCTGGCCCTTGCCCTGCCGGATGCGCAGCGAATTGATGATCGTCGGCCCGAACAGGAAGACGATCAGGGCCGAGGTGAAGAGAGCAGCGCCTGTGCGGAAGGTAATATATCTGAACAGGTTCAGAAATTTGAAATATTCCGACAGTTCGACAAGCCAGATCAGCATTCAGGGCCCCTTGTTTACCCGATCAAAGTTCGCGTTGCGTGTCGGAAAATGGCGGGAACTTGTCAAGGAGCGCGGCGACGATCTTGCCGAAACCGATGCCCAGAGACGATTTCACCATCAACACGTCGCCCGGTGCGACCGAGTTCAATACATAATCCGTCAGTTCGCCGGTGTTCTCGCGATATTCGACATGGACGCTTTCCGGCAATGATTCCTTGAGCGCAGCCATCTCTGCGCCTGCGAGCCAGACATGTTCGATGCCGGCCGCAAGCAGCGGCACGGCAAGATCGGTATGAACCTTCTGCGCATACTCGCCCATTTCAAGCATGTCGCCGAGCACGGCGATGCGGCGTCCGCGGCTGGTCGGCTCGGAGGCCGCCAGCAGCGCGATCGCCGCGCGCATCGAAGCCGGATTGGCATTGTAGCTTTCGTCGATCAGCGTAAAGCTGCCACTGCCGCTGCCCATCGAAAGCCGGTGGCGCTTGCCCCTGCCCTTTTCCGGCTTCAGCGTCGCCAGTGCAGCGATCGCCTTTTCCATATCGGCGCCGACGATCCTGACGACCCCGAGCGCTGCGAGCGCATTTTCGGCGATATGGCGGCCGGGCGCGCCGATCGCGACCTCCAGCGTCTCGCCGCCGATCGTCAGCCACAGCGTCGAATTCTCGTCCGCGCCGTTGAATTCCGCCAGCCGGAATTCGGCCTTGGCATGCTGGCCGAAGGAATGGATATGCTCGATACCGAGCGACTGCGCCGTGCGGTCGAGGAAATTGAACTGGTCGTTGTCGCGGTTGAGCACGACATGGCCGCCCGGCTCAAGCCCCTCGAAGATCTCCGCTTTGGCGGCCGCGATCTCCTTGATGTTCTTGAAATTGCCGAGATGGGCCGGCGCGATCGTCGTGATGATGGCGACATCGGGACGGATCATCTCAACCAGCGGCCGGATCTCGCCCGGATGGTTCATTCCGACTTCGAAGACACCGTAATCCGTGTCGTCAGGCATGCGCGCCAGCGTCAGCGGTACGCCCCAATGATTGTTGAAGGAGGCGACGGAGGCATGCACCTTGCCGGAGGGCGACAGCACATGCCGCAGCATTTCCTTGGTGGTCGTCTTTCCCACGGAGCCCGTCACCGCGATGATCCGGGCCTTGGAGCGCTCGCGCGAGGCAAGGCCGAGCCGGCCGAGTGCGGCGAGCACATCCTCCACGACGATCATCGGCACCGTCAGGCGGCCCATGGCGGGAAGCCTCGCCTCACTGACGACGAGAAGCGAGGCGCCGTTCGCCACCGCCATCGATGCGTAGTCGTGACCGTCGACACGGTCGCCCTTGATCGCGAAGAAGGCTTCGCCTGGAGCAATCGAGCGGCTGTCGATGGAAATGCCGGTGATGCCTTCGGGCAGAGTGCCGAAGGGGCGCCCCGCCATTGCTGCGATCATATCTTCGGTCGTCCAGAGCCAGCTCAAGATTGCAGTTCCTCCAAGGCCTTGCGCACCTCCGCATGATCGGAGAACGGCAGGGTCACGCTGCCGATCGTCTGCCCTTCTTCATGCCCCTTGCCGGCGACGATCAGCGTATCGCCGGATCGCAACATACCAACCGCCTGACGGATCGCGGTGGCGCGATCGGCGATTTCCGCGGCGCTAGGTGCCGCCGCCATGATCTCCGCCCGGATCGAGGCCGGCTCCTCCGAGCGCGGATTATCGTCGGTGACGATGACGACGTCGGCAAGCCGGCAGGCGATTTCGCCCATGATCGGCCGTTTGCCGCGATCACGGTCGCCGCCGCAGCCGAAGACGACGACGACGCGGCCGGTGGTGAAGGGCCGGACCGAGCCCAGCACGTTTTCCAGCGCGTCAGGCTTATGGGCATAGTCGACATAGGCGAGCGCGCCGTCTTTCGTATGGCCGACCAGTTCGAGACGGCCGGACGCGCCGACCAGCTTCTCGAGTGCGGCCATCGCAACTTTCGGCTCGACGCCGGTCGACATGGCAAGACCTGCCGCGACCAGTGCGTTGGCGACCTGGAAATCGCCGGCCAGCGGAATGTCCACTTCGAAGATTTCGCCACCAATATGGATCTCGGCGGTCTGCTTGTGGCGGAAGTGCTCGACACGTTTCAAGGCGAGGTAATCGCCCTTGCGCCCGACGGTGCGCACATTATGACCGGCATCGGCCGCGGCCTTGATCGCCTGCGCCGACCAGGGATCGTCGGCAAAGATGACCGCCGGCGCACCCTTCGGCAACAGCACCTCGAACAGCCGCATCTTGGCGGCCATATAGGACTCGACCGTCGGGTGATAATCCATGTGGTCGCGGCCGAGATTGGTGAAGGCGGCAGCGGCAAGCTTGACGCCGTCGAGCCGGCTTTGGTCGAGGCCATGGCTGGAAGCCTCCATCGCCGCATGCGTGACACCTTCGCCGGCAAGTTCGGCGAGCAGCTTGTGCAGCGACACCGGATCGGGCGTCGTCAGCGAACCATATTCGTTACGCGTCGGCGAGACGACACCTGTTGTGCCGATCATCGCCGCCGCATGCCCAGCATGAGCCCAGATCTGCCGCGTGAAAGAAGCAACCGAGGTCTTGCCCGCGGTGCCGGTGACGGCGACCATGGTCTCGGGCTGTCTGCCGAAGAAACGCGAAGCGGCGATCGAAAGGAACCGGCGCGGCTCCTTGACCGCAAGCACAGGGATGGAGGCATCAACAGGCTGGGAGGCGATCGCGACGGCTGCACCTCGGCCGGCCGCATCGGCGATGAAGCCCGCGCCATCTGCCTTGGTGCCGGCGACTGCGACGAAGGCATTGCCCGGCGTCACGTGGCGGCTGTCCGATGACAGGCCTGAAATATCAAGCAGGCCTGCCGGGCCTTCGAGCTGTGCTTCAATTTCCGGAAACTGATCTCCGGCCAGGTCTCGCAATTTCATCGAATGCACTTTTCTCTCTTGAAGCCGGTCCACCCCTCGCGAATCGGCGTCGATATTCATTCACACTCAATAAGACACCAGCAAGGCCGATCCGCCCTCCCCGAATTTCGGCTCGATGCCGAGAATGGGAGCCGCGCGGCTGATGATCTCGCGGGCGATCGGGCCTGCGGTGCCGGCAGAGATCGTTCCGCCATATTGCTTCTCGCCGGTTTTCGGCTCGTCGCAGAAGGTGATCACGGCATATCTTGGATCGTTGATCGGGAATGCGGCAATGAAGGAATTGAAGTTCAGAGTCGCCGAATAACGGCCGTTCACCACCTTGTCGGCCGTACCGGTCTTGCTGCCGACGGCAAAGCCCGGCACGCGGGCGACGCGGCCCGATCCCTTGTAGCCGTTGAAATCGAGCAGGTAGCGGATCTCGTCGCTGGTCGTCTTCTTGATGACCTGCGTGGCGATCTCGTCGGCCTGTTCGCGGCTGCGCGGCAGGAATGTCGGTTCGATCAGCTTGCCGCCGTTGACGAGAGCGGCAGCCGCCACCCCTGTCTGCAGCGCCGTCGTCGAGACGCCATGGCCGAAGGAAATCGTAATCGAATTGATCTTCTTCCAGACCCGCGGCTGGCTCGGCATCTTCACCTCGGGCAGTTCGGTCTGCATCTTGGTCAGCAGACCGAACTTGGTCAGATAGTCCTTCTGCGCGTCGATGCCGACGATGTCGATGACACGCGCCGTGCCGATATTCGACGAATACTGGAAAATCTCAGGCACGGTCAGCCAGCGGCGCTGCCCGTGGAAATCGTGGATGGTGAAGCCGCCGATATAGATCGATTTGCTGGCATCGAATGTGTCGGTCATCTTCACCTTGCCGGTGTCGAGCGCCATCGCCAGCGAAAAGGTCTTGAAGGTCGATCCCATTTCGAAGGTGCCGTTGGTCATCCGGTTGAGCCAACCCTCCTTGGCCCCTTCCTGCGGATCGTTCGGATCGAAATCCGGCGCTGAGGCCATGGCCAGCACTTCCCCGGTATGCACATCGATGACGGCGGCACCGGCGCCCTTGGACTGGAAGTTGTTGACGGCGTTGACGACCGCGTCCCGGACGATGTTCTGCACGCGCAGGTCGATCGAAAGCCGCACCGGCTCGAGCGGCTGGTCGCTGGTCATGCCGACCGAGGCGAGGTCGGCAAGACCCTGGTCGTCGATATATTTCTCCATGCCGGCGACGCCGCGGTTGTCGATGTTGACGTAACCGAGGATATGTGCGGCAGTCGAGCCGCCCGGATAGAAGCGGCGCTTCTCCGGCCGGAAGCCGATGCCGGGAATGCCGAGCGCCAGGATCTGGCTCTGCTGCTTCGGCGTCAGTTGCCGGCGCAGCCAGGCGAAGTGCGAGGTTTTGACCGAGAGCTTCTTATAGGTATCCCGAACATCGAGCTCGGGCAGAACAGTCGCAAGCTTCTCGACCGCCTCGTCGGCATCGACGATCTTGTTGGGCTCGGCAAACAGCGAGACGGTGCGAATATCGGTCGCCAGCACTTCGCCGTTGCGGTCGAGAATGTCGGGGCGCGAGGCCATCAGCCGATCGGGCGGCAGGATGCTGGAGACGACCTCCTGATCCTTCATCGCATATTCGACGAGACGACCGCCGATAATGACGTAGACACCCATGAAGCCGAGGATCAGCAAGCCGACACGGCTCTTTGCCTGCCCCGATTTCTTCTTGCGGGATCCCTCGATCGCCAGGCCGGCGGGCGACGGACCGCCGAACCGGTTATAGACACCGGCGGAAAAATGCGCCTGGCTCTTCAACACCATGATGCGGGAAAGAAACGACATTATTCCACCGACCCCGTTTCGATCTCGTCTGCTTCATCCTCCTCCGCGGCGCGCGGCGCGGGTTTTGGAACGGGCTGCGCTTTCGTCGTGACGGTCACGCCGGCTAGGGCTGCGCCTTTAGCGCCGGCCTCGGTCGCGCTCTTGGCGCTGGCCTTGGCCTCGGTCACGTCGGGCACCGGAACCTCGGATTTCAGCATCGGCAATTCCTTGGCATGCACCAGCGCCGTCGATTGCGTCGGCTGCAGTTGCAACTCGTCATCATAGGCCTTGACCAGCCGCTCCAGACGGTTCGGCTGCGATTGCAGCGCCCAGTCGGCCTTGAGAAGGTCGATCGTGTCCTCCTCGAGCTTGATCTCGGCTTCGAGGCGATGAACCTCCTCGAGCTTCAATTCGGCGCGATGCTTGATCGTGTAGGTGACGGCGGCGGTGGCCGTCATAACGCCGATGAGCACGAGATCGAACGTTTTCAGCATATCAACCTCCAAGCTTTCCGAGACTGGCGAGATTGGGAAACCCGAAGAGCGACATATCCGCGGCTTCAGCGGCGGCCTCCGTCCTCAGGCCGGCACGCAGCTTGGCGGAGCGGGCACGCGGGTTTGCCTCCGCCTCCGCCTCGCTTGCCGAAACCATCGGCTTGCCGATCGCCGCGAAGGTTGCCGCCCGTTCATGCGCGACCGGCAGATGGCGCGACCCCGACGCCTTGCCGGCGCGGTCGGAGAAGAATTTCTTGACGATGCGGTCTTCGAGCGAATGAAAAGTGACGACGACCAGCCGGCCGCCCGGCTTCAGCGCCGCTTCTGCCGCAAACAGCGCCTGCGCGAGTTCGCCGAGCTCGTCATTGACGAAGATGCGCAAGGCCTGGAAGACGCGTGTCGCCGGATGGATCTTGTCCTTCATCTTGCGCGGGGTGACCAGCTCGATGAGACCGGCAAGATCGCGTGTCGTCTCGAACGGCTTTTCCTCGCGGCGCTTCTCGATCGCATGCGCGATGCGCGGCGCCTGGCTTTCCTCGCCGAGGAAATGGAAGATGCGGATGAGATCGGCGACCTTGGCACGATTGACGACATCGGCCGCCGAAACGCCTGCGGCCGACATGCGCATGTCGAGCGGCCCGTTCTTCTGGAAGGAGAAACCGCGCTCAGCCTCATCGATCTGCATGGAGGAAACGCCGATATCGAGAACGACGCCATCGAGCCCGCCTTGCGGCGCATGATCAGCAAGATGCGAGAATTGCGAATGAACGAGCTTGAGACGGCCACCATGGGCGGCAACCATTGCCTGGCCGGATGCAATCGCCGTCGGATCGCGATCGAGCGCGATCACCTCGGCGCCGGCGGCAAGAATGGCGGAGCTATAACCACCCGCACCGAAGGTACCGTCGAGGATAAGCTTGCCGGGCGCGGGCGCCAGCGCCGAAAGCACTTCATCAAGAAGAACAGGAATGTGACGAACCGGTCCGCCACCGGCATCAGTTGAACCTCCGCCAGGATTCGCCACCATTCCGTTCCCTCGTTCTTTCAGGAACGCTTGCCCGCCAGCTTGCGCTCCCCTCGTGCCTGCGCCTGCGCAGCCACAAAAGCCTGCGGCTGCCAGAGCTGAAAATGATCCGCCCGACCGACGAAAGTCACTTCGTCCGAGATGCCGGTAAAGCCGCGAATGAAATCCGTGACCATCAGCCGCCCCTCGGCGTCGAGCTTCATGAAGACCCCGCCCCCGTGAATGAGAAGCGACATCTCGTTCGCATCCGGCGAAAACGGATCCTCCGCAGCAATCTGCCGTTCGAATCTTTCGAGAAGATCCGGACCGCCGACGCTGATCGCCGGAAACACAAAGTCCTGGAAGCAATAGAGCTCCTGAACATTGCGCTGCGCCAGCACGGAACGGAACGCCGAAGGCACGGAAACCCTGCCCTTGGCATCGATCCTGTTGGTCGCGTTCGAAAGGAAGCGGCTCATCACACGAAACATCCGTTCCCGCAGGGATCCGGACCAAAAGACGCCCGAAACTCCCGATATCAGGCACAGCGTCGCAAGCCGGATGAGCGAAAACCCCTCCGACGCTTCCGGAGAGGAAGACGCCTTTGCTTTGCGATGAATGGGCAGGTGATTGCCCTGGTGCAGTGCGCATTTGGGATAGCATGGGACCATATGGGCGTCAATGGGATACGCCCATTTTGCAATAGACGCATGATCAAAAATTTATAAGCCGTTAAGTTTAACAAAGGGTTAGGATCGCCCTCCCGCGATGGCGCGCAACGCTGCTTTTGGAAAAAGAATTTTCAACAGGCGGATTGCATGAGCATCCACTTGAAAACTTTCGATTTCAGCGGCTTAGCGGGAAGTGATTCCTGACATCGGGGCTTGATCACGCCACAAAAGTTAATCGCCAGTTGGCCTGTAAGCCGGGTTCTGTATGGCCCCGGCGTGAACCGGAACGTGGCAGCCATTCCTCTGGGACAGCGTTCGCACGCTGCCTCGCGCAACCCACCCGGATGACTGGCCTGGAAACCGGCCGGAAGGCCTTTCGGCCTGCCACGTCATCCCTATTCGGTCTTGCTCCCGGTGGGGTTTACCGTGCCATTTCCGTTGCCGGAGATGCGGTGGGCTCTTACCCCACCCTTTCACCCTTACCTGTCATGACAGGCGGTTTGCTTTCTGTGGCACTTTCCCTGAGGTCGCCCTCGCCGGACGTTATCCGGCACCGTGTTTCCGTGGAGCCCGGACTTTCCTCACCCTACCGCCTTTCGGCATTGGTAAAGCGCGGCTGCCCAGCCAACTGGCAGGGCTCCCATAAACGAGAGAGACGGCAATTGCCACCTAAATCAAAATTTATTTAGCGAAATTGCGGTGTGAAATCCGTGGAGTAGCCCTGTTCGCTGATTTTGCCTGATAAAAGCAGCTCGGCCCCAAGCCGGCCGATTTCGTCCGAGCTCTTGGCAGAGGTGCCGGCGCAGCCCGTCAGCACCGCGATTTCCGGCGATGAGGTATAGCCGATCATCGGATGGCCGCTTTCCGTCTGCGACACGACGCAGGCCGCCGTCGAAATCGACAGCGGCGCCATGTCGGGCACGAGCCCTTCGACGATACGTTTGAGATAGGCGCGCACGGTCTCGCGCCCCTCGGTTTTGAACCACGCGCGCATCGCTGCCTCGTCGCCGAGCGCCAGATCGTCGGGGTCGCCGCCGATCTTCAGGTAGAATTTGCCGTCGGGATAACGGATCGGCGGCAGCAGGTAGATATGGATGCCGGGCACATCGAGAATGAGCGACGGCATGGTCGCAAGACGCTCCGCCTCGATCTCGCTCACCTCGAAAAGCGTGACCGTCCGGCCATAAACCGTCATAGCAACCGGACGCGGCAACAGATTCTCCGCAATGGAAAATCCGCCCGCTGCCAGCAGCACCTTCTCGCCGCGATAGCTCCGGCCGCCGGCAGTCTCGACGACAGCCGATCCGCCCACGCTGCGGATCGAGACGGCATGGTCGCGAATGACGGCGGCACCGGCCTTTTCCGCCAGCAGCGACTGTGCCTTGACCAGCTTGCGCGGACTGATATGCCCGGCCCCTCTCGCCTCGAAGACCCCGGCGGCGCCATCGGGAAAGGCGAAGAAAGGAAAGGCGGCCTTCAGCCCGGCCTCACCGAGAAGGCTGGTCTCGACGCCAAGCGAGACGGCCGCCTGCCGGGTCCTCTGGAGATAATCGCTTCCATCAGGCGCGACGACGACGCAGCCGACCTCGCGATAGAAGTCGATGCCGCTGTCGCGGGAAATCTCGCGGTAACGGCCGATCGCGCGGTTGGCGAGCAGCGCCCAGTTGCGGTCGGGGTCGATGGTGCGGGTAATGCGCCCCTCGTCGTAATGGCTGGCGAAGACGCCCTGATGCGCCTTGCGATCATCAGGCTCGTCCGGGCCGATCACCGCCACACCATCCACTTGTCGCGCCAGATGCCGCGCCGCCGCAGCCCCCATCAGCCCGCGGCCGACGACGATATATTTGAAATCGACTGCCATGATGCTCCCTTTCAGGCAAAGACCGGCGTCAGCTCGCCGCCGAAATCCTTGTCGCCGAGCGCCCCTTCGGCCAGAAGCACGGCGCCCAATCGCCCGAGTTCGTCGGAAGATTTGGCCGCGACGAAATTGCCGCCGGTAAGCACCGCGATGCGCGGCGACTGGGTAAATCCGGCGTAGGGATAACCGGTCGGCGTGAAATTTGCCACGCAAGGCCCCGAGGTGACCGGGCAGCCGGCAAGCGCTGGCATCAACTTGAGGGCGACGCGCGCGAGATGCTCGCGCTCGGCCACGCAGCCATCGGAACGGAACCACGCGCCGACATCCTCCAGCGCTCTGAAAGACAGCATCTCGGTGTCGCCGCCGAGTTTCAGATAGGTCTTGCCGTCGGGATAACGCACCGGCGGCAGGATATAGATGTGATCCTCCTCCCGGTCGCCGAGCACGATCGTCGACGGCATATCGCCGAAGATCGCCATCTCGCGCGCGCCGATCTCGTAGAAGACGACCGTGCGCGCCATCACCCTGGTATCGACGGGACGCGGCAGCAGGGCATTGAAATTGCTGAAACCGCCGGCAGCGACCAGCACGCGCTCGGCACTGTAGCTTCTGCCACCGGCCGTCACTTCGACATGGGAACCGGCGTCGCGCACGGATGTGGCGACTGCTTCGATCAGCGAGACGCCACCCTGTTCGGCAAGCCTCGCCTGCGCCCGCACCAGCGCCCGCGGGTTGATGTGCCCGGCGCGCTTGCGCTCGAAATATCCGGTGAAATCTGGATCGGCGGCAAGATAGGGAAAACGTTGGCCAAGGTCCGACGGCGCGATGGTCTCGATATTGCTGCAGAGCGTCCGGCTGACGGTTAGCGCCCGGTTGATATAGTCCTGCTCATCCCTTGGCGTCGGACCGGCAAACAGGCAGCCGACCTCCGAATAGAAGGAAATGCCGCTCCTTGCCTCGATTTCGCGGTAGCGGTCGAGCGCACGGGCGGCGAAACTTCCCCAGGCCAGATTGCCGTCGAAAGTGCGGGTGATGCGCGCCTCGTCGTAATGGCTGGCGAATATCCCGTGATGGGCCTTGCGTTGCTCCGGCTCGCGCGGGCCGATCAGCGCGATGCCGTCGGCCATCGAGGCGAGATGCCGTGCAGCAGCTGCCCCCATCATGCCGCGCCCGATGATGATGAACCTGAAATCGATTGCCATACCTAACCTCGCATCGAGGTGGCCTAACCTCGTCTCGAGGTGGCTCACCTCGATTCAGGTGGGGATATCACGGCAAGCGTCCTGATTCATATCGCAAAAATGCCGGGAGAATTTTCGCCCGACGCGTCTGGCGAAGCTCAGTCGAGCATCGCCAGGACCTTGCCGCAATAGGTCTTCGACACCGGGTTCATGCGCGTGGCGGCATGGCCGGCATTGTATTTCAGGATGGTGTTGCAGGTCTGCCCGCCGCCGAGCTGATGGGCGGCTGCCAGATATTTCATCCCGTATTTGATGTTGGTTTCCGGATCGAACAGGCCCTTCTTCGTGCCGGAATACCCCATCATCCGCGCCGTCGCGGGCTTGATCTGCATCAGGCCGATTTCGCCGGCACTGCCGCGTGCCTTCGGATTGAAATTGCTCTCGACACGCACGACGGCCTGAGCGAGCGCCACCGGTACGTCGTATTCGGCAGCATATTTATTGATCAGCGCGGCATAGGGAACGCTGGCGGAAAAATCGGGCATGGCATAGCCGCTCTGGCGATCGACGGTTTTCAGCGGGATGGTTTCGGCCCTGGCACCCCAGTCATCACCAGCCAAGGCAAAACTATTTCCCGCCAGCAGCATACCAACGCATGCCGCAGCACCAACAATCATATTCTTCATGTAGTCTAATCACTCCGACCCATAGAATTGCAGGACTGCGCGCCTCGCCGTCATCCGGTCATACGCGATCAAGAACTGATCGTGTTCCGCAGCAATTCTTATCGTTTCATTTGGCGCCCGTGGTTACACTTTAAAAAGCCGTGAGCGCTGTTCAGCGGGCGTTCTTAGACCATCGCAATGAGGAGATAATAGGGAAATGATGTGGCGAGGTAGTTTTCTCGACGGCCGCGAGAAAACCACCTGATGTCGGGGCTCTTCCGCTCAGGAATAACGCGGCAGCGCCGATAGAAGCCGGTGCAGCGTGTCGATCGTCGAGAAATCGGCGATGCCGTCCACCCGTTCGGGCCGGAAATGACGCTGGAAAGCCTCCACGTCACCTGCCGTCTTTTCGGAAAATTGCCCTGTGATTTCAGTGCCGTAACCATAGAGAGACAGCATCGACTGCAGTGCCTCGACAGGCTGGCCGGCATCACCCCGCTGGAAGAAGCGCCCGCCGGTGATCGTTGCCGGCTCGACCCAGTGCCCGATGCCCGCCCTGTAGAGTTCGGCCCAGGGGAATTTCTCACCCGGATCGACCTTGCGAATCGGAGCGACATCGGAGTGCCCAAGGACCCGCTCCGGCGTGATCGACCAACGTTTGACACAGTCGCGACACAATTCGATCACCGCGGCGATCTGCTCTTTTGGGTAATCGGGAAGCCCGCCGGGATGGCCGGCATTGGCGATCTCGATGCCGATCGACAGCGAATTGATATCCGTCTCGCCGTGCCAGCTGCTCTTTCCCGCGTGCCAGGCCCGCCGCACCTCCGGCACCAGCTGCACCACCTCGCCGTTCTCATGCACGAAATAATGGCTGGAAACCTGGCTCTCGGCGCGACAGAGCCAGTCGAGCGCGCCATCCGCCGTCGGCATGCCGGTATAGTGCAGCAGGATCATGTCAGGACGGCGCCCGCCCGCGCGCTCGCCATGGTTCGGCGAAGGCTGCACGCGGGCGCTCCCGCAGTCGGCCTCGAAAGAGGTCATGCGGCGCGGCGTTCCTTCTCGATCGCCGCATAGGCCGCGTTCAGCGCCGCCATGCGCTCATTGGCGATGACGTGGAACTCCTTCGGCACGCCGCGCGAGATCAGCCGGTCGGGGTGATGTTCGCTGACGAGGCCGTGATAGCGGCGGCGGATGGTCGGGAAATCGTCCGAGGGCAACACACCGAGCACCTTGTAGGGATCGCCGCCTGTGGAGACGTGACGGGCGGCGATCTGCTCGAAGCGCGTCTCGCTCATCTGGAAGATCTCGCCGATATGGCTGAGGAAATTCAGTTCTTTCTCGTGGATCAGCCCATCGGCCTTGGCGATATGGAAGAGACCGTCGAGCACGTCTTCCAGCACCGTGCAATTGGCCGCACAGGTCACGCAGAGCGTCGAAAGCCTTTCGGCATAGGCTTCGTAGCCGGCCACGTCCTGACGTGCGAGGTTGTAAAGCCTGGCGACGTTCTTCGCCTGATCCTGCGGAAATTCGAAGATTTCGCGGAAGGCGTCGACCTCCTTCTCGCTGACGATGCCGTCGGCCTTGGCCATCTTGGCCGACAGCGCGATGATCGCCACGGAGAAAGCCACCTTGCGCCGGGTCTCGGGATCGCCTTCGAAAACCGTTCGGATAGCCTCGACCACCGCAGACAGCGCATTGCCCGCGGTATTGCCAATGGCATTCAACAGTTTTTCCCAGAAGGACATCGAAATCTCTCGCACGCTTGTCAACTTATATACAAACAGCTTGACCAAAGAATCGTAGCCTTTGCAAGGCGACTATTGGTCGTAGGGCCGAACACAGTTTTCACGATTTGGTAATTGTCGCACCGCAGCAAAGCGTCCTCCTGCGCCGGGCGCCTGCGCTTCGGAGCGCGCTCGCCGGTAATTTCCACAAGAGTTCTCGACAGCCAGAACGGGCTTGAAACGATTATATCAGCTCTTCTGGTCGCCACGCCGCAGAAAGGCGCGTTTTCGTAAATTCTTTACTTTACAGGCTCCTTTCCCTGCCGCATCCATGCGCTCATGCATGTCGCCTGGAAATGTGCAGCGGGTCCGGGATGACGACATGCGTGAAAACAATGAGGTAAGCGCGTCGCTTGAATCGAATTCAGTGCAACGCCGATAGCTGACGCCGCCGCACCGAAACGCCATAGGAGGGATCATGGCCAAGCAGAAAGTCGCAATGCTGACCGCCGGAGGCCTGGCCCCCTGTCTTTCCTCCGCCGTCGGCGGCCTCATCGAACGCTACAGCGACATTGCTCCCGACATCGATATCGTCGCCTACAAGTCCGGCTATCAGGGCGTATTGCTCGGCGACAGCATCGAGATCACCCGCGAGATGCGCGAAAAGGCGCCGCTGCTGCATCGTTATGGCGGCTCGCCGATCGGCAACAGCCGCGTCAAGCTCACCAATGCCGCCGATTGCGTCAAGCGCGGCCTGGTTAAGGAAGGCGATAACCCGCTGCGGGTGGCCGCCGAACGTCTCGCCAATGACGGTATCACCATTCTCCACACGATCGGCGGCGACGACACCAACACCACGGCCGCCGATCTTGCCGCCTATCTCGCCGCCAACGGTTACAATCTGACCGTCGTCGGCCTGCCGAAGACTGTTGACAACGACGTGGTGCCGATCCGCCAGTCGCTCGGCGCCTGGACGGCGGCCGAAGTCGGCGCGCATTTCTTCGACAATGTCGGCAACGAACAGACGGCCGCCCCCCGCACCCTCGTCATCCACGAGGTCATGGGCCGCCATTGCGGCTGGCTGACGGCCGCCACCGCCCGCGCCTATCTCCAGCGCACCAGCCGCAACCAGTATGTCGACGGCCTGATGATGGACGCGCATCTGAAGAGCATCGACGCCGTCTATCTGCCTGAGATGGCTTTCGACCTCGACGCCGAGGCCGCCCGCCTGAAGGAAAGCATGGACCGCAACGGCCACGCCACGGTCTTCGTCTCCGAAGGCGCCTGCCTCGACGCCATCGTCGCGGAGCGCGAAGCCGCCGGAGAGACGGTCAAGCGCGACGCCTTCGGCCATGTGAAGATCGACACGATCAATGTCGGCGCCTGGTTCCAGAAGCAGTTCGCCAGCCTGTTGAACGCCGAACGTTCGCTCGTGCAGAAATCGGGCTACTTCGCCCGCTCGGCGCCGGCCAACGGCGACGACCTCCGGCTGATCCAGAGCATGGTCGATCTCGCCGTCGAAAGCGCGCTCAACAAAGTCTCCGGCGTCACCGGCCACGATGAAGCGCAAAACGGTAAATTGCGCACTATAGAATTCCCGCGCATCAAGGGCGGCAAGGCTTTTGACCTGTCGACGGCATGGTTTGCCGAAGTCATGGACAATATAGGCCAGAAATACAAAGAAGCGTGATTGACGGATGGTTAATATGATGTCTTTGCTTGTTCCTGAGGAATAGGAGGAGACACCATGTCATTCGAAGCTTGGCTCGCTTTTGCGGCCGCATCCGCCATCATGCTGGCCATACCGGGACCAACGATACTGCTCGTTGTCTCCTATGCGCTCGGTCATGGACGCAGGACTGCGTTTGCGACGGTGAGCGGCGTGGCGCTTGGTGACTTCACCGCGATGACGGCGTCTCTCTTCGGTCTCGGCGCCGTCCTCGCCGCCTCCGCCACCCTTTTCACGGTCCTGAAGTGGATCGGCGGCGCCTACCTGATCTGGCTGGGAATCAAGCTCTGGCGGGCTCCTGTCATCGGCGAACCGGTCGCCGACAACGACAACCTGCCGGAGGAGAAATCGCTCAAGATCTTCCTCCACGCCTATGTCGTCACCGCCCTCAATCCGAAGAGCATCATCTTCTTCGTCGCCTTCGTGCCGCAGTTCCTCAACCCGGCCCTGCCCTTCGTCGGCCAGATGGCGATCATGGAAGCGACCTTCCTCGTACTGGCGATCCTCAACGCTTCGACTTACGCATTTCTCGCCCATACCGCGCGCGGACTGATTCGCAAGGCGAGCGTCCAGCGCGCTGTAAACCGCACCGGCGGCACCCTATTGATCGCCGCAGGCGCCGTAACCGCGGGGTATCGCCGTATTGCAGCTTAGAAATAATCCGTGGTTGCCGGAATGCCACGAATAGGTTAATGGGGTCGTCGGATTTAAGCTTTTTAGTAACTTTTATAACGCTGCCGGGGCGGCGCGATTTCACGAAAGTGACGGAATGGTAGCGATCGGATTGTCCGGGCTGAAACGCAGTCTTGTCGTTTCTACGGTGCTCTGCTGCGGCGTGATGACCGGGTGCGCGAGCGTCGAATACACCTCCCAGGCCGAACTGACCGCTGCCCAGACCGTGGTGCCGATGCCGAAACCCGGTGAAGACGCCACGCTTGCCGCAATCCCGACAGCCGAAGGCACGGCCGGTCAGGCGGTCGCCGGCGCCATTCTTCCCCAGGCATCCCCGGCCCTGACCGCGACGGCGATGCCGACCGTGACAGCATCTCAGCCTACCGATCTCACCATGCAGCCGGCGGCCTATGCGCAAATCCCGCTGACACCCGAGATGACGGCGATCCAGTCCGTGGTGCCGACGCCGCGTCCGGGAGCCCCGGCACAGCCGGCGACCCAGCTTGCCTTTGCCGCGACACCGCAGAACGGCGCGCTTGCGGCACTTGCCGCAGTCGATACGACGCCGCGTGCCAGCATGGATTACGGTTTCGATGAATCCGGGCCGATCGATCCGCCGACGGCGCCGCCGATGTTCAGCGACGACGACAAGGACGATGCGCCGACCGTCGAAAAAAGCTTCGTCACCAAGCTCATTCAGAAATATTCGAAGCTCTACGAAATTCCCGAGACGCTGCTCCACCGCATCGTCCATCGCGAGAGCCGCTACAACGCCAAGGCCTACAACAAGCGCGGCTATTTCGGCCTCATGCAGATCAAGTACAACACGGCCAAATCCATGGGGTATGACGGCGCCCCGGGCGGTCTCTTCGATGCCGAGACCAACATCAAATACGCCGCGAAATATCTGCGCGGCGCCTGGCTCGTTTCCGACAGCAAGGAAGACGATGCCGTGCGCCTCTATGCGCGCGGCTATTATTACGACGCCAAGCGCAAGGGCATGACCGACATCGCCCAGGGCAATTACTGATACAACCAAGACCGATAATGGACGAACGGCATCACGAGCCTATGGCTGCGGCTGGCTCTGCCGTGGCGACCCGGCCTGCTGTTGCGGCGATCCCGCTTGTGGCAAGGCCGCCAGGACCGCCTTGAGAAGCGTCTGCGGCTGATAGCCGAGCCAGCTCGGCGTCAGGCCGAGCCGGATTACGACCAGATCGGCGGACGGTACAATCGCCATGCTCTGCCCGTCATGCCCCGTCAGCCAGAACGTATCCTCCGGCAGCCCGAATTTTGCATTTGAACCGCCGGGCGCAAGCCAGGCCTGGCCCTGCGTATAGCGGCCGTTCGACGCCGTCGTCGGGGTGCGCATGGCGCCGACGAAACCCTCCGGCAGCAGCCGCTGGCCGTTCCAGACGCCGTCCTGCAGCAGGAACTGCCCGAAGCGCGCCCAGTCATGCGCTGTTGCATAGAGATAGGAGCTTCCGGCAAACGTGCCGCGCGCATCGAGCTCGAAGACGGCGCTCGTCATGCCGAGCGGCGAAAACAGCGCGTCGTCAGGATAGGAAAAGGCCGTCTGGGCATTGCCGACCCTGTCCATCCAGATGCGTGACAAGAGCACCGCCGTGCCGCTCGAATAGCGGAACCGTTTGCCCGGCTCCGCCTCCATCGGCGCGTTGGCCGGCAGCGATACCATATCGGGATCGAGATAGAGCATGCGCGTCACATCGGCGACAGCGCCATAATCCTCGTTGAAGGCAAGGCCGCTCTCCATGCCAAGCAGGTCGGAGACTTTGATCCTGGCGCGCCCGTCGTTCTTCCATTGCGCCAGCAGATTGTCATCGTCGAAGGAGATCTTGCCGTCGAGCATCAGCCGGCCGACAATCGCAGCATTCACCGTCTTCGTCATCGACCAGCCGATCAGCGGCGTCTTCGTCGAGAAGCCGGGACCATAGGCCTCAGTGACGATGCGGCCATTGCGCACCACGACGATCGCCCGCATGGCCGGGCCGGCAACTCTCTCATCGGCCAGTAGCGCAGCGATCTTCCCGTCCGGCAGATCGCCGGCACTGTCACCCTCCGGCCACAGCGCCTCGTTCACCTCCGCCTTACCAGGCGCATCGAAAGGCACTGCATTCGCCGCCGCTTCGAAATTGCCGTCCGGCACGCTCGTGCAGCCGAAAGCGCCGCGATAGAGAGCATAACTCGGCGCAAACAGCCCCATGAAGCGCGCCGTCACGCGATCGCTGTCGCGGTCGACGCTGACGCGCATCAGCCGGAGCAGCGGATTTCCGGGCGCCTGGACATCGTCTTCGAGCACCTCCTCGGCCTCCCGGCCTGATATGAAGACGTTGGAGCAGACGATCTTGGCGGCATAGCCGTCGCCGACACGCAGCAGTTCCGGCGGCTGGACGAAGAGCCAGCCGGCGACGGCGATGACGACGAGCACGACAAGGAGAGCAAGCGCCTTCAGGATACGCAGGACAAATCGCATGGCATTCCTCCATGCCGGGAGAGAAGCAGGAATCGCACGCGCCGGAAAGAGGCCGCAGCCAAGAAGAGCTGCCCTCGCGATCACTTTACCAGGAGGCGATCCTCCCGGCGAACGGCGCCCCACAGCCCACGTCATCAAACTGTAGCAGTGGCGCGCTAAACGCCCTGAACGCTAAAAAGGTGACAGACTCATGTCAGAATTTGCACCGGATGCCGGCTTCCGCAAGAACCGGAAACTCAAGGACGCCCTTCTCCGCCACAAGGCTTTTTCGAAGGACGGTTTTTCCGAGCGTCTCTTCGGCCTTCTGTTCTCCGGCCTCGTCTATCCGCAGATCTGGGAGGATCCGGATCTCGACATGCAGGCGATGGAACTGAAGCCGAACCACCGCATCGTCACCATCGGCTCCGGCGGCTGCAACATGCTCGCCTATCTCTCCAAGGCGCCGGCCTCGATCGACGTCGTCGATCTCAACCCGCACCATATCGCGCTGAACCGTCTCAAGCTTTCCGCCTTCAAGTATCTGCCGGATCATGCCGATCTCGTCCGCTTCCTGGCGATGCCGAACGAGAAGTCGAACAGCCGCGCCTACGACCGGCATCTCGCCGCCAAGCTCGACGAGGCGACGCGCAGCTATTGGAACGGCCGCAAGTTCGGCCGTCGCCGCGTCACCGTCTTCGACCGCAACATCTACGAAACCGGTCTGCTCGGCCGTTTCATCGGCGCGGCCCATCTTCTTGCCCGCCTGCATGGCGTCAAGCTGCGCGAGATGACCAAGACCCGCTCGATCCGCGAGCAGCGCCAGTTCTTCGAAGAGCAGATCGCGCCGCTGTTCGAAAAGCCGGTGGTGCGCTGGATCACCGGCCGCAAGAGCTCGCTCTTCGGCCTCGGCATTCCGCCGCAGCAATATGACGAGCTCGCAAGCCTTGCAGCCGATCATTCGATCGCACCGGTGCTGAAGCACCGCCTGGAAAAGCTCGCCTGTCATTTCCCGATGCGCGACAATTATTTCGCCTGGCAGGCCTTCGGCCGCCGCTACGGCACTGAAGAGGAAGGCCCACTGCCGACCTATCTGAAGTCGGAGCACTACGAGGTGATCCGCGCCAATGTCGACCGCGTCAACGTCCACCATGCAAGCTTCACCGAGCTTCTGGCCCGCGAGCCGGCCGCCTCGCGCGACCGCTACATCCTGCTCGACGCGCAGGACTGGATGACGGATGAGCAACTGAACGACGTCTGGCGGGAAATCACCCGCACGGCGCGCGAAGGCGCCCGGGTGATCTTCCGCACCGCCGCCGAAAAGAGCATCATCGAAGGCCGTCTGTCTCCCTCGATCCGCGACCAGTGGGATTACTTCGAGGAGAAGTCGCGCGAGCTGACGGCGCTTGATCGCTCGGCGATCTACGGCGGCTTCCACATTTACGGGAAGAAGGCGTGAGCAAGGTCGGCACCGAGACGGCAGGAAAGAGCGGCGAGCATGCCAGCCTGATGGATGGCATGTACCGGTACCAGCGCCATATCTACGATCTGACGCGCAAATATTACCTTCTCGGCCGCGACAGCACGATCCGCAATCTCGACGTGCCCGAGGGCGGCACCTTGCTCGAAGTCGGCTGCGGCACCGGCCGCAACATGGCCTTTGCCCATCGGCATTTCCCGACGGCCAAGCTGTTCGGCCTCGACATTTCCCAGGAAATGCTGATTTCGGCGCGCAGGACCTTCGCCACCAAGGCGACGATCCCGGAATTCCGCGTCGCCGACGCCACCGCCTTCACGCCGCGCGAATTCGGCGTCAGCGGCTTCGACCGTATCCTGATCTCCTATGCCCTGTCGATGATCCCGGACTGGGAGCGCGCCGTCGATGCGTCGATCGCCGCACTCAACCCCGGCGGCCAACTGCACATCGTCGATTTCGGCCAGCAGGAAGGCCTGCCGGGCTGGTTCCGCCGCATGCTGCAGTCATGGCTCGCAAAATTCCACGTCACTCCGCGCTCCGATCTGCGCGAGGTCCTGGAAGCGCAAGCCCATGAAAACAACGCGAGATTGTTATTCGATACCGTCGGCGGCGGTTATGCCTGGCGGGCGGCCATTATCAGCAAGCGCTCATAATTCGCTTGAAACTAACCGATTTTTTACGTTGATATGATGAAAAGAGGGTTATCCTCTGCCGACTCGTCTTTTTCGAAGGTCAGGCTGTGGGGCAAAAAGATCATTCGGTTCACGACGGGATACCCATGCGCCGGCTTTTGTTTTGCGTTCTGCCTCTGGCCATTCTCCTGGCAGGCTGCTCCTCTTCGGGCCACGACTATCTCGAAACGGCATCGATCAAGCCGAAGACGCGCTTCAAGGACACCGATCCGCAGGATTTCGGCCCGAAGCATCCGCAGCAGAACGCGGTCCACGGCATCGATATCTCCAAATGGCAGGGCGATATCGACTGGGCGACGGTGAAAAATTCCGGCGTCGCCTTCGCCTTCATTAAGGCGACGGAAGGCAAGGACAGGGTCGATCCGCGCTTCGACGAATACTGGCGCGAGGCCCGCGCCGCCGGCATCCCGCACGCGCCCTATCATTTCTATTATTTCTGTTCATCGGCCGATCAGCAGGCCGACTGGTTCATCCGCAACGTGCCGAAGGAGGCCATGCGCCTGCCGCCGGTGCTCGACGTCGAATGGAACGCCGAATCGAAGACCTGCCGCTATCGTCCCGATCCGGAAACCGTGCGCGCCGAAATGCAGCGTTTCATGGACCGGCTGGAGGCCTATTACGGCAAGCGCCCGATCATCTACACCTCGGTCGATTTTCACCGCGACAATCTCGCCGGCTACTTCCAGGATTATCATTTCTGGGTGCGTTCGGTGGCAAAACATCCCGAGGTCACCTATTCCGACCGCCGCTGGGCCTTCTGGCAATATACCTCGACCGGCGTCATTCCCGGCATCAGCGGCCCCACCGATATCAATGTCTTTGCCGGCAGCGCAAAGAACTGGAACAATTGGGTCGCCGCCGTTTCCAAGGATAGAAATTCTTAGTAACGTCTTATGATGTTTCTTGCTTCCGTCACATTCCTCTGTGAAAGCGACGGCAATCTGTTTGATATAAGGACCGCATCCATGCACCGCTCGCTCGCAAGCCGCTCTGCACTCGCCCTTCTGTTTGCCCTCGCCATCGCCGGCGGCGCGGCCGCCCAGCAGGCGCCGGACGCAGCCCCGGCCGCGCCCTGCGGCGGCGATCTCTCCGCCTTCCTCGAAGGCGTCAAGAAGGATGCAGTTGCCGCCGGCGCAAGTGCGGCAGCCGCCGACGCCGCCCTTGCCGGCGCCGAGATCGACCCCAAGGTTCTGAGCCGGGATCGGGCCCAGGGCGTCTTCAAGCAGACCTTCCTCGAATTCTCCCAGCGCACCGTCAGCCAGGCCCGCCTCGATATCGGCCGCCAGAAGATGAAGCAATATGCCGATGTCTTTGCCCGCGCCGAGCAGGAATTCGGCGTTCCCGCCGGCGTCATCACCGCCTTCTGGGCGATGGAAACCGATTTCGGCGCCGTCCAAGGCGATTTCAACACCCGCAACGCCCTGGTGACGCTGTCGCATGACTGCCGCCGTCCGGAACTGTTCCGCCCGCAGCTGATCGCCCTCATCGAGATGGTCCAGCACGGCGATCTCGACCCCGCCACCAATACCGGCGCCTGGGCCGGCGAGATCGGCCAGGTGCAGATGCTGCCGCGCGACATCATCGCCTATGGCATGGACGGCGACGGCGACGGCCATGTCCGCCTGAAGCAGAGCGGCCCGGACGCCATCCTGACGGCGGCGAAATTCATCCAGCATCTCGGCTTCGAGCGCGGCCAACCATGGCTGCAGGAAGTCACCCTGCCCGATAACCTGCCCTGGGAGAAATCCGGCCTTGGCGGCACGATGAAGGCGGGCGACTGGTTCGCCCTCGGCGTCAAGCCACGCGATGACAATACCGCCTTCGGCAACCTCGAAGGCGACCTGGTTCTGCCGCAGGGCCGGATGGGACCGGCCTTCATCGCCTACCCGAATTTCAAGATCTATCTCGAATGGAACAAGTCGTTCATCTACACGACTTCGGCCGCTTATTTCGGGACGCGGCTTTCCGGCGCCCCGACCTATCTCAAGGGCGTGCCGGAGCAGGGGCTCGCCAACGACCAGATGAAGACGCTGCAGACCAAGCTGCAGTCGCTCGGCCATGATGTCGGCGAGATCGACGGCATCCTCGGCTCCGGCACGCGTGTCGCGATCCAGAAAGAGCAGCAGCGCCTCGGCATGCCGGCCGACGGCTGGGCGACGCCTGCCCTTCTCAACGCTCTCTGATCGCCGCCGACACCTTACCGTCACCCGCTTCGCAAGAAACGGGTGGCGCGGTTCGCCGTCTGCGCTAAGCATCAGCTCGGAAAGCCGGTGCCTGTTTTGGCAACTGAGCGGCTTGTGGTGGAGGAACCCGGCGTGGACAGCAGAATGAATGCCTGGACCTGGGGCCTGCTGATGCTGCTCGGCCTGATCTGGGGCGCCTCCTTCTTCTTTGCCCGCATCGCCGTCCAGCACGTGCCGCCGCTGACCCTCGTCTTCCTCAGGCTGCTGCTTGCAGCGCTGGCGCTGCATATCTATATCGCCGGCCGCTTCGATTTCTATTCGATCCTCAAAACCCGCTGGCGCGAATTCCTGATCCTCGGGCTGATCAACAATGCCCTGCCGCATGCGCTGATCTTCTTCGGGCAGACCCGCATCGGCGCCGGCCTTGCGGCGATCCTGAATGCGACGACGCCGATCTGGACCGTGCTGATCGCCAATTACCTCACTTCGGACGAGAAACTGTCGTCGGCAAAGATTGCCGGCTGCCTCGTCGGTCTCGCCGGAACGATCGTGCTGATCGGCCCCGGCATCTCGGCCGGCGGCGAAGCACCGCTCTGGGCGCTGCTTCTCCCGGTGCTTGCCGCCATCTCCTATGGTTTCGCCGCCACCTACGGCAAACGATTCAAGAATGTTCCGGCCCCGGTCACCGCTGCCGGCCAGTTGACCGCCTCCTCGCTGATCGCGCTGCCGCTGTCGCTGCTCGCAGATCGCCCCTGGGCGCTGGCCGCGCCGCCGATCGATGCGCTGCTGGCCATCCTGGCGCTGGCGCTGCTCTCGACCGCTTTCGGCTATATCCTCTATTTCCGGATCATGGCGGCGGCGGGCGCCACCAACGCCTCGCTCGTCACCCTGCTGGTGCCGCCGAGCGCCATCCTTCTCGGCGTGCTTTTCCTGGGCGAAAGGCTCACACCCGGCGAATTCGCCGGCATGGCGCTGATCGGTTTCGGCCTCGTCATTCTCGACGGCCGCGCCTATCGCCTGCTGGTGAAGACCACCTGATATCGGTTGCGAATTCCACGTGTTTTCAACCAGTTGGCCATTCGCCATGTTTTCGGCGCATAGGTAAACCGGCCATCGCCGAATTTAACGGCATGTTAAAATCTGTGAACAAAAAATTATCGAATATAATCGATTAGTTTCAAAGGCTTGCCGAGAGGCCTATCGACTTATCCGTCGCATCCTTCTGCAGCGCAGCATAGAATCCGCTTCCCAACCGACATATTTCAGACATATTATTGGCCGGTTAACGCGAGGAGACAGACATGGGACTCACGCAATCCTTGAATGTTCTGTTGGTCAGTGCAGCGTTTGCTTTCGTCTTGTCCATGCTCTTCATCTGAGCTGGCCGACGAAAGCGGAATGACTGGTAGTACCTGAACTCCCCTGATCAATCCGCCAATGAAAAAGCGCATGTCCCGCCCGACATGCGCTTTTCACTTTTTCAACCGTATAGATCAGGCGGCGGCGCCCGCACTTTTTGCCGCGCGGCGGGAAAAGCCGAGATTGTCGAGCACGGCGGAAACCAGCGGCGCACGGTTCATAGTGTAGAGATGGAACTCATGGATGCCGCGCCGGACGAGATCCTCGATCTGTTCGGCGGCGACATCGGCTGCGACCTTCGCCCGCTCCTCGGGCTTGTCGTCGAAGCCGGCGAAGCGCTCATCGAGAAAGGCCGGGATGATCGTGCCGCAGGCGCCGGCGAAACGCTTCAGCTGCGTCAGGTTCTGGATCGGCATGATACCGGGCACGACGGGGATCGAGACCCCGGCAGCGCGCACCTTCTCCAGGTAGCGCTCGAAATTGTCGTTGTCGAAGAAGAACTGTGTCAGCGCCCGGTCGGCGCCGTTATCGGCCTTGCGCTTCAGCATGTCGATATCGGCAGCCGTGTCACGGCTTTCCGGGTGCTTTTCCGGATAGGCGGAAACCGAAATCTCGAAGTCGCCGACCGCCTTGAGGCCGGCCACCAGCTCGGCCGCATTGGCATAACCGCCGGGATGCGGCTGGTAGGGCGCGCCGGCGCCCCCGGGCGCATCGCCGCGCAGCGCCACGAAATGCGTGACGCCGACTTTGCGGAACGTCTCGATCATCTGGTGCGTCTCTTCCTTCGTCGCACCGACGCAGGTCAGGTGCGAAGCGGTGGCGAGCGGCGTCTGCGACAGGAAACGCGTGACGGCAGTTAGCGTCGGGGCCTTGGTGGTGCCGCCGGCGCCATAGGTCACCGAGACGAAATCCGGGTCCCAGTCCTGCAGCTTGCTGACCGTCTCCCAGAGCTGGCCTTCCATCTCCTCCGATTTCGGCGGGAAGAATTCGAAGGAAATCCCGATGTTGCGGCCGCGTGCCTCGTTATTCAAAGCCATGTCATACTCTCCCGGCAAATGTAGGTTCGGCGCCTTCGCTTAGTTGCGAAGCCATCAGGCGCCTCGGATCGCGCGCGAGCCAGACGGTGACCGTCAACCCCTGCCCGCTTTGCTGACCCGGATGAAGGTCGACGACCTGCTCGACGTCGAGCCCGGCCCTGTGCAGCCAGTCGGATATCGCCTGGTGCGAGAAGCCGAGACGGACATGCGCATGCTCGTCGCGAAGATATTCGAGCGCGTGCGGCGCAAGGTCGATGACCACGAGCCGGCCGCCCGGCCGCAGCATGCGCGCCGCTTCCGTGATCGCAATCTCCGGCTGATCGAAGAAATGCAGCACCTGATGGATCGTCACCAGGTCGAAATCCTGGGCCTCGAACGGCAGGTTCAGGATATCGGCGTGACGAACGGTGGCCTTGGTGATGCGGGACTTGTCGAGATTGGCGCGCGCCACGCTCAGCATGTCGCGGCTGGCATCGACACCGATCGCCCGGCGGTAAAGCCCGGAAAGAAGCTCGAGGATGCGGCCGGTGCCGGTGCCGAGATCGAGCAGCGAATCGATCGGCTGGCTGCCGAGCAACCGAATGACGGCGGCATCGACCTCTTCGTCGGCGGCATGCAGGCGGCGAAGCTCGTCCCACTCAGCCGCATTGCGGCTGAAATAGGCCTGTGCCCGCTCGGCCCTCTGGCGCTTGACCTGCGACAGCCGCTCGCCGTCGCGAAGCACGGTCGGATCGTTCTCGGAGACATGCTTCAGCAAGGCCCGCACCAGCATGGCCGCCTTTCCCTCCTGCTTGAGGCGGAAATAGGCCCAGGCGCCTTCCTGGTAGCGTTCGATCAGTTCGGCCTCGCCGAGCAGCTTCAGGTGGCGGGAGATGCGGGGCTGGGATTGGCCGAGAATTTCGGTAAGATCGGTCACCGTCAGATCGCCGCCGTCGAGAAGCGCCAGAAGACGCAGGCGCGTGGGCTCGCCGGCCGCCTTCATGACGTCCACCAGCGCATCCAGTCCAAGCTTCAAGGGTTCGCTCATCTTCGATCCAATCAAGATATAAAGATATCTTTATGTGATTTGGATGACGGTGACAAGCGGCAATTCGCACGCGAGCGAAATTGCCTGCTCAAATTGCGACAGGACAGAATGTGAAAAAGCCCCGGTAGAACCGGGGCTTCTCGACGGCAAAACGGCGGCGATCAGCGTGTCAGGCGCTTATGGGCCTGGCTGCCCGGGTTGAGGGCATCGGGACCAAGGCGGCGGACCTTGTCCTGCTCATAATCCTCGAAGTTGCCTTCGAACCATTCGACATGGCCTTCACCTTCGAAAGCCAGGATGTGCGTCGCCAGGCGGTCGAGGAACATGCGATCGTGGCTGATGATGATGGCGCATCCGGCAAACGCCTCAAGCGCGCTTTCGAGCGCACCCAGGGTTTCCGTATCGAGGTCGTTGGTCGGTTCGTCGAGCAGCAGAACGTTGCCGCCGGCCTTCAGCATCTTGGCAAGGTGAACGCGGTTGCGCTGGCCGCCCGAGAGGTTGCCGACCTTCTGCTGCTGATCGCCGCCCTTGAAGTTGAAGGCGCCGCAATAGGCGCGGGAGTTCATGTCGAACTTACCGAGCTTGATGACTTCGGCGCCGCCCGAGATTTCCTCCCAGACGGTCTTGCTGCCGTCAAGTGCATCGCGGCTCTGGTCGACATAACCGAGATGGACCGTCTCGCCGATGCGGACCGATCCTGCATCAGGCTTTTCCTGGCCGGTGATCATGCGGAACAGCGTCGTCTTACCGGCGCCGTTCGGGCCGATGATGCCGACGATGCCGCCCGGCGGCAGCTTGATCGACAGGTCGTTGATCAGCGTGCGGCCTTCGAAGCCCTTGGTGATGCCTTCCATCTCGATGACCACCTGGCCGAGCCGCTCGCTGACCGGGATGATGATCTGGGCGTCGCCGGGACGCTGTTTTTCGGCCGCCTCCACCAGCTGTTCGTAGGACTTGATACGCGCCTTGGATTTGGCCTGACGGGCCTTCGGGCTGGAGGCGATCCATTCCTGCTCGCGGCTGATCGCCTTCTGGCGGCCGGCCTCTTCCCGGTTTTCCTGCTGCATGCGCTTGGCCTTGGCGAGCAGGTAGGCGGAGTAGTTGCCTTCGTAGGGAATGCCGCGGCCGCGGTCGAGTTCCAGGATCCAGCCGGTGACGTTGTCCAGGAAGTAGCGATCGTGGGTGATCATCATCACGGCGCCCGGATAGTCGCGCAGATGCTTTTCGAGCCAGGCAATCGTCTCGGCGTCGAGATGGTTGGTCGGTTCGTCGAGCAGCAGCAGATCCGGCTGCGAAAGCAGCAGGCGGCAGAGCGCGATACGGCGGCGCTCGCCACCGGAAAGGCTGGTGACATCGGCGTCGCGCGGCGGGCAGCGCAGCGCTTCCATCGCCATCTCGACCTGGCTTTCCAGATCCCAGAGATTCTGGCTGTCGATGATGTCCTGAAGCTTGGCTCCCTCTTCCGCCGTCTCGTCGGAATAGTTCATCATCAGTTCATTATAGCGCTCGAGCACCGCCGTCTTCTTGGCAACGCCTTCCATGACGTTTTCGAACACCGTCTTGTTGGGATCGATGTGCGGCTCCTGTTCGAGATAACCGACCGTGGCACCCTCGGCGAGCCAGGCTTCGCCGGTATACTCCTTGTCCTGGCCGGCGATGATGCGCAGCACAGTGGATTTACCGGCGCCGTTCGGCCCGAGAATACCGATCTTGGCATCCGGGTAGAAGGAAAGGTGGATGTTCTCCAGGATCTTCTTGTTGCCATAGGCCTTGTTGAGGCCGGACATATGATAGATGAACTGACGTGCCATGCTGCGCTGCTCCGGGCGGGAAACTTCGATCGTGCCGCTATGTAGGCGAAACAGCGCCTGCGGGCAACGCCGAAACCCGGTTTACGCAGGATTTCCGGTCAGAAGCCCGCAGCGTCGACGACGCCCTCGTCGCAGCCGAACGTCGTTTTTCCCGCGCCCTGGATCAGATCGCCAAGCCCGGTGCCTTTCGCCGACGCCGCCCCGGCGGCCTCCGAAAGCCCGATCGTCAACCCGCTGACCATCTTGACATTGCCGACCCGTCGGCAGCTCATCTTGACGCGGTCGCCGGCACCCGGCCCAAAACTCTTGTCGAAAGCCGCCTTGATCGCCTCGGCCTTGACAGGCTTGCCGATATTGGCAGCGAAGAGATCGCGCACCGCCGAAGTGTTGAGCGCGCCGACCAGATGCATGCCGACACCGAAATAATCTTCGGCGCTCATTTTCGTGCAGGTGCCGTGCTTGACCCATTCATGCCGTTCCAGGCCGGATTGCGTGCCGGGCATCGCTTTTGCCAGCGCCGCCTGCGTCTCGGCCGACAGCGTGACCGCCGGCAATGTGCTCCACTTGCCATCCTTGTCGGCGGCCTTTTGCTCGGCGCTCACGCCGCAATAATTCTGTCGCATCGGCCAGAGCCCATGCAACGAAAAATTCGTCGCGTCGGGGCGCTCGCCGGTCTGGCTCGCACATTCGGCCTTCTTCTGGTTTGTCTGGCAAAAGGCCGGCTGCCAGCTTGCCGAAAGAATAAAGCGGGTCGCCCCACTGCCCTCCTGCGCGAAAGCGCCGCCGGCAAGAACCATCGATACGGCGAACGCCGCGGTACGCAACTGCATGCTGCTCATTTCAACCCCCAAAAAAGAACAATACAGGAACAAATAAGCACGAAGATTAAAAGCCCGCAACCCTGAATCGCAGCAGGAACGCAATTTGTTATCGGATAAGTCAGGAACCGATGTTGCTTTTGGGCGACGATCTGGTCTGTTGCGGCAGGGAGGATCCAGATGTTTTCTGAAACGCAGAGGCTCGCTGCGCCGGGGGTGTCGCTCGCCTATCACCATGCCGAGGCCGCCGGCCCGGCACGCGGCATCTTGTTGATATCGCACGGCCTCGCCGAACATTCGAAACGCTATCGCGCTTTTGCCGAGGCGATGGCGGCGCGCGGTTATCACGTCTACGCCCATGATCATCGCGGCCACGGCGAGACGACGGCGCCCGACGCGCCGATCGGCTGCTTCGCCCGGCGGGACGGCGTCGAAAAAGTGATCGGCGACGTCCTTGCCATGCGCGCCCATGCGCTCTCGCGCCATCCCGGCCTGCCGGTGATCCTCTTCGGCCATTCGATGGGGGGCCTGATCGCCCTCAATGCCGCGGTCACGGCGCCTTCCGATTTCGACGCCGTCGCCGTCTGGAATTCGAATTTCGCCGTCGGCCTTGCCGGCCGCGCCGCCCAGGCGATCCTGCTTGCCGAACGCATGCTGAAGGGCTCCGACGTGCCGAGCGGCCTGTTGCCGAAACTCACCTTCGCAGCCTGGGGGAAATCGATCCCCGCCCACCGCACCGAGTTCGACTGGCTGTCGCGCCGTCCCGATGAAGTCGACAAATATATCGCCGATCCGCTCTGCGGCTTCGACGCCTCGGTCTCGCTCTGGCTCGACCTCTTCGAACTGACGTTTCGCGCCCCGCAGAAGCTCCATCTGGATCGGCTGCCCCGCGACCTGCCGATCCACCTCGTCGGCGGCGGAGAAGACCCGGCGACGGAGCGCGGAAAAGCCGTGCTCTGGCTGTCAAACCATTTGAAAGCCAGCGGTTTCTCTCGTATCAGCACTGAGATATATCAGGACATGCGGCACGAAACGCTGAATGAGATCGGCGCGGATGCTGCAACCGCCGCCTTCGCGGACTGGTGCGACGAGGCCGTCGCCAGATTGCAAACGGCAAGATTCTGAGCCAGAGAGATTTCATCATGAGCAACACCTCCGCCCGCCCCGTTTCCTCAGCCTCCGAGGTGACGACGGGGCTTGCGCTGATGTTCCTTTCGGTGATGTTCTCGCCGCTGATCGATATCTTCGCCAAGCTCGCCGTCGTCACCATCCCCTCCGCTGAAGTCACCGCCGGCCGTTTCGTCGTGCAGGCGCTATGCATGCTGCCGATCGTCATATGGCGGCGCAGCTTTGCCGATTTCTCCTGGCGCCAGAGCCTGTTCCATGCCATCCGCGGCTTGATCATCACCGTCTCGATGATCTCGTTCGTCACCACGCTGAAATACATGGCGGTCGCCGACGCGATTGCGATCTTTTTCGTCGAGCCGATCATGGTGACGATCCTCGGCGGCATCTTTCTCAAGGAGACGATCGGCTGGCGGCGTTACACCGCCTGCGGCGTCGGCTTTTTCGGGGCGATGCTGATAATCCAGCCGAGTTTCCAGGAGGTCGGCTATATCGCCCTCCTGCCCGTCGTCAGCGCGCTCTGCATCGCGACCTTCGTACTGATGACCCGCGTCCTGTCGCACCGGGAAGATCCCTGGGCGATGCAGTTCCAGATGGGTATCTGGGGCCTCCTCTTCTGCACCATCCTGCTTTTTGCCGGCGAAGGAAGCGGCTCCGATCTCTTTGATCCCGTCATGCCCGAAGGCAGCGCCTGGTTCTACGTCGCCGGCGTCGGCGCCATGGCCGCAATTGCGGGCATCTTCGGCGTCTATGCCTATCGCGCCGCACCCGCCTCGACGCTGGCGCCGCTGCAATATTTCGAAATCGTCTCGGCGACGATCTTTGCCTGGCTGGTTTTCGGCGACTTTCCGGATGCGATCAAATGGCTCGGCATCGCCATCATCATGGCATCGGGCTTGTACATCATCTGGCGCGAGCGCCGCTTTGCTTCAAAGCCTGTATCCGATACATCTGAGGCGACGCTGGTGCCGTAAAAATCGACGAGGGAATATGACGCAGACCACGAAAAGGCCCCCGCTTGCAGGCATCCGGGTGATTGAGCTTGCCCGCGTGCTGGCCGGCCCGTGGGCGGGGCAGATACTCGCCGATCTCGGCGCCGACGTCATCAAGGTCGAAAACCCCGACGGCGGCGACGATACGCGCCAATGGGGTCCGCCCTTCGTCGAAGGCGCCGACGGCGACAATCTTTCGGCCGCCTATTACCACGCCGCCAATCGCGGCAAACGCTCCGTCACCGCCGACCTGAGAAGCCCCGAAGGCCAGGAGCTCGTCCGCCGCCTGGTTGCGTCAGCCGATGTGGTGATCGAGAATTTCAAGCTCGGCGGCCTCGTCAAATACGGGCTCGACTACGACAGCCTGCGCAAGGTGAACCCGAAACTCGTCTATTGCTCGATCACCGGCTTCGGCCAGACCGGCCCTTACGCCAGCCTCGCCGGCTATGATTACATCGTCCAGGGCATGTCCGGCTTCATGTCGATCACCGGCGAGCCGGACGGCCAGCCGATGAAGGCGGGCGTGGCGATCGCCGATATCTTCACCGGCATCTATGCCGTCTCGGCGATAGAGGCCGCCCTGATCCACGCGCTCAAGTCGGGCGAAGGCCAGCTCGTCGACATGGCCCTGCTCGATGTGCAATCGGCCGTGCTGGCCAATCAGAACATGAATTACCTGGTCTCCGGCACAGCACCCACCCGCCTCGGCAATGCCCATCCGAATATCTCGCCCTATGAGGTCGTGCCGGCGGCGGACGGTTATCTTATCCTCGCAGTTGGAAACGACGGCCAGTTTCGCCGCCTCTGCAGCATTCTCAGCCTGGATGCGATTGCCGGCGACGAACGTTTCGCCACCAACAAGGCCCGGGTCGCCAATCGCGGCGAGGTTCGCCGTCTCATCTCCACCGAGACGCTGAAATGGCAGAAGGCGGATCTGTTGAAGGCCTGCGAGGAGAATGGGGTTCCCGCCGGCCCGATCAACACGATCGAAGAGATGTTCGCCGACCCTCAGGTACGAGCCCGCGGCCTGCGCATCGACCTTGCGGATGCCGCCGGCACCGTCATCCCGGGGGTCAGGACGCCGGTGGTGCTGTCGGAGACACCGTTGCGTTACACCAGGCCGAGCCCGCGTCTCGGCGAACACACCGAAGAAATTCTGGCGGAACTCGCCGAGCGCGAGAGGAAGGCATCGTCATGAAAAGAACAGGCGGGCAACTCATCGTCGAGGCGCTGAAGGCGAACGGCGTCAAGCGTCTGTCCTGCGTGCCGGGCGAGAGTTTCCTCGCCGTCCTCGACGCGCTGCGCGACAGCGAGATCGACGTCGTCGTCTGCCGCCAGGAGGGCGGGGCGGCAATGATGGCGGATTGCTGGGGCCGGCTGACCGGCGAACCCGGCATCTGCATGGTCACCCGCGGCCCCGGCGCCACCAACGCGTCCGCCGGCCTGCACATCGCCAAGCAGGATTCGATCCCGATGATCCTCTTCATCGGCCAGGTGCAGCGCGAAGCCCGCGAGCGCGAGGCCTTCCAGGAGGTCGAATTCCGCCGCGCCTTCACCGAATTCGCCAAATGGGTGGGCGAGATCGACGATGCCGCCCGCATTCCCGAATTCGTCACTCGCGCCTTCGCGATCGCCACCTCCGGCCGCCCCGGCCCTGTCGTACTGACGCTGCCGGAGGACATGCTGCGCGACGAGGTCGAGGCACCCCGCGCCAAGCGCTATGTCAGCGTCGAGGCCCATCCCGGTCGCCGCCAGATCGACGATCTCTATATCAGACTGCTGAAGGCCGAGCGGCCGCTGGTGATCCTTGGCGGCACGCGCTGGGATGCCGATGCCGTCGCCGATTTCGCCATCTTCGCCGAGCGTTTCCAACTGCCGGTCGGCTGCTCCTTCCGCCGGCAGATGCTGTTCGATCATCTCCATCCCGCCTATGCCGGCGATGTCGGCATAGGCATCAATCCTGTTCTGGCCAAGGAGATCAAGGAGAGCGACCTGCTGATCCTGCTCGGCGGCCGCATGTCGGAAATGCCGTCCTCATCCTATACGCTGATCGATATCCCCTACCCCCAGCAATCGCTGGTGCACGTCTATCCCGATCCTTCTGAACTCGGACGCGTCTACCGCCCGGATCTTGCGATCTGCGCCGCTCCTGCCGATTTCGTCGCCGCACTCGCCGATCTGGAAGCGCCGGCCGAGCCGCATTGGGCGGAGCGCACTGAGCGCATGCACCAGGCCTATCTTTCCTGGTCGAAGCCGCCGGCGACAGGTCCTGGCGCCGTTCATATGGGACCGATCATGGAGTGGCTGGAAGCCAATACCGGACCGGAAACGATCTTCACCAACGGCGCCGGCAACTATGCCACCTGGCTGCACCGCTTCCACCGTTTCCGCCGCTTCAACACCCAGGCCGCTCCCACCTCCGGCTCGATGGGATACGGCCTGCCGGCCGCAGTCGCCGCCAAGCAGCTGTTTCCCGAGCGCGAGGTCATCTGCTTTGCCGGCGACGGCTGCTTCCTGATGCACGGCCAGGAATTCGCCACCGCCATCCGCTACGGCCTGCCGATCATCGCAATCGTCGTCAATAACGGCATGTACGGCACGATCCGCATGCATCAGGAGCGTGAATATCCCGGCCGCGTCAGCAGCACCGACCTGACCAACCCTGACTTCGCGGCCCTTGCCCGCGCCTATGGCGGCCATGGCGAGACGGTGGAAAGCACCGAGCAATTCGCCCCGGCCTTCGAGCGGGCGCGCGCAAGCGGCAAGCCCGCAATTATCGAAGTCAAACTCGATCCCGAGGCGATCACGCCGACACGCACGCTCTCGGAAATCGCGCAAACAAAAAGCCGGTAGGTTTCCCCACCGGCTTTCAAAGGCAGAATTACCGCGACGATCAGTCGATCGCGGCCGTGACGATGAACTCGACCTTGTATTTCGGCGCAGCGAGCTTGGCTTCGCTGGTGGCGCGGGCGGGCGGATTGGCCGGATCGATCCAGGCTTCCCAGGCGGCGTTCATCTCGGCGAAATAAGCGATGTCGGAGAGATAGACGAGGGTCTGCAGGATCTTCGATTTGTTGCTGCCCGAAGCAGCCAGCAGGCGGTCGACTTCGGCAAGCGAGGACTTGCACTGATCGGTGACGCTTTCGCCCTCGCCGACCTGGCCTGCGAGATAGACCGTGTTGCCGTGAATGACGGCGCCGCTCATGCGCGCGCCGACGTCGATACGCTTAATGCTCATCATAGTCTCCTGAGTGAATGGAAGGTGGCGGCGCTGCGGTGCAGCGCCGGAAAATCGGCAGCCGGACGGGACCTTAGCTGCGGATATGGTGGGTCTTCTGGTAGATCGCCGTCGAGCGGGCGCCGGAGCGGCAATAGCCGAGCATCGGCCGCGGGAATTCGTCGAGCGCATCGACCATACCCTGCACGGCTTCCTCGGTCACGCCCATCGGCCCGACAGGCACATGGGCGATATCGAGATCGAGCTCCTTGGCGCGCGCCTCAATGACAGAGAACGACGTCTGATCGGGGCTTTCATGATCCGGGCGGTGGCAGACGATCGATTTGAACCCCAGCGCCTTGATCTCGTCGAGGTCCTCGGGCGTGATCTGACCCGAAACCGAATATTCATCGTCGATCTGGCGAATATCCATCGTCCTGTCTCCTCAAAAATGGTGGGCTGAAGGTCTACGACGCAGCTTGGCAAGCGTCAACAACACTTCGCTCACAGGAAGGCAAAGCTCAGCCCATAGCTGCGGCTCTCGCCTGATGCCAGCATGTTGAATTCGCCGGCCGCCTGAAGCTCGTCGCGCGTGACCCAGCGATGCGAAACCGGCTCGATGCCGATAATATGGGCCGGCGCCTTCTGGTTCCGCCAGACCTGCAGATAGGGCAGCGTATCGGCGCGGAAGCGCACGCGGAGCGTCCTGCCGCCGATCGCGGCGATCGGCCCGAGGCGGATTTCCGCCAAGCCCTCCTCCGTTGCCGGCGCCGGCACGCAGAAGATGCTGCCCGGCTCCTCGCCGAACGTCCAGGGGAAACCGCCATTCTCCAACATCGGTCCTTCCAGCCGCGTGCCCTCGTCCAGCCATTTGCCGCCGGTGTTCATGTGATACATCAGGAAGGTCGGCACCGTCCGGTCGCTGGTATTGACGACCCGGTCGTCGAGCCGCACCTCGCCGGTCGCCCCATCGATCCGCCACAGCCGCTCGATGCGCTGCGGCAGTCCCTCGACGGTGATGATGTCGATATCGGCGCGGCATTCGGCATTGCCGTTCTCAAACTTCGTCCACAGCACCTTGGCCGCATGGCCGGAGGCCGATCCGTGCAGCGGATAGACCTTGCCGTCGGTCCGCCCGGCGATCGGCTGGCGGTGGCGGATATGGTCCGGCCCGCAGGTGAACAGGAAGCCTTCGAGCGAGTGATCGATTCGCGGGTCGCCATCGTCGGGAATGGCGCGCTTCGGCGCGATATCGACGCCTTCGACGATGCAGCCGCCGATATCCAGCACCGATGTTTCATCGAGCATCAGGCGCGGCCAGCTTGCAGCGGCAAATTCGATCATCGCAGTCTCCTCAGGGGCTTATCGGCCGAGTAGCGTTAGATTTTGCGCCGTCTTTCGTCAATCGAACCCTTTTCCTCTCTTGCGCTTTTGCCACAACCGTGGATTTTGCGGAACTGACACCGGGACGCAAACGTTTATGAGTAAAAGGAAATCTTAGTGATTTTCATATTTTGTTCAGCACGCTTTCATAAATTCCACACTAGCGTCAAAATTCGCAGGTGTGTGTCGGCCCAGTCCCTGTTCGAGGTGTGAGACGTGAATCGCTTTTTGAAGTCGGCATTTTCGCTTGCGGCCGTGCTGGCAGCCATCGCGGCTGCAGCGCCGCAGGCAAGCGCGCAGCAGTTCCGCGACCGCCGCCAGAGCGATGTCGTGCTGGTGACGCCGAACGGCGAAATCCTCGACTATGTCCCGCGCGGCTATATCTACGCCCGCGACCGCAGCGGCAACCGCGTGCTGATCGACGACTACGGCAATGTCGTCGCCACCGAGATGCGCGCCCGCGGCTATTATCCGCCGCGGCCCGGCCCGAGCGAGGTCAATGCAGACCAGAACGGCAACGATCCCTATTATGCCGACGACAACACCTCTGGCGACACGCGTTATTCCGAGCGCGGCGCGGTCACCGGCGGCATCCCGCGCGATGCGGCGATCGAACGCCAGCCGCTCGACGGCCAAGCCTATCCCGAGGACAACAGCATCGGCAATCCGCAGGCCGGCGACGATTATGCCTCGATCGATCCCGATCAGCAGCTCCCGCCCGCCGACGCGCCCAAGGCCGCGCCTGATGAACCCGTCATCACACTGAAAAACAAGTCGAAGCCGGAGATTGTCGCCCTGCAGGTCTTCCTCGATCGCGCCGGCATCTCTCCCGGCGTCATCGATGGCCATATGGGCTCGAACGTCACCAAATCGATCTATGCCTATGACCAGATGACCGGCTCGAAACTCGACCCGAACGACACCGACGCCATTCTGGAAGAGCTGCGCATGAACGGCGGCCTGCCGGTCGTCAGCTACACGATCACGCCGGCCGATGCCGCCGGCCCCTACGTCGCCGAGATCCCGGAAGACTATTCGCATAAGGCGCTGCTGCCGTCGCTGGCCTTTACCTCGACCACCGAAATGCTGGCCGAGCGCTTCCACATGGACGAGGCCTTCCTCAAGGAGATGAACCCCGGTGCCGATTTCAGCGTTGCTGGCACCGTCATCAAGGTCGTCAATCCGGGCGAGCCGAAAAGCGGCGAGGTTGCCCGCATCATCGCCGACAAGGGCCGCAAGCAGGTCTTTGCCTATGATAACGCCGGCAATCTCGTTGCCGCCTATCCGGCATCGATCGGCTCCACCGACACACCCTCGCCGTCGGGCACCGTGACGGTCGAGCGCGTCGCGTTCAATCCCGGCTATACCTACAATCCGAAGATCAATTTCCAGCAGGGCGCCAACGACAAGATCCTCAACATTCCGCCAGGCCCGAACGGCCCCGTCGGCACCGTTTGGATGGCGCTCTCCAAGCCGACCTACGGCATCCACGGCACGCCCGAGCCCTCCAAGATCGGCCGCACCCAGAGCCACGGCTGCATCCGCCTCACCAATTGGGACGCGACCGAGCTTGCCAAGATGGTCAAGCCGGGGGTGACGGTCGAATTCGTCGATTGATCGGAATGCGTCTCCAGGCGGAATGAAGCCTGGTGAGGAACCATATCGAAGGGCCGGGATCGACCGCAGCGCGGTCGATCCCGGCCCTTCCTTTTTGACACAACAATCTAGCGGGAGCCGCTGCGGCAGTTCAAATTTGCTCCCCCGTTTCAAAGTTTGGAACCTGAAAGCGCGCAAAAAGACATTAAATCTGTAGATTTAACAAAATAACAATTTTGGAGGTCGTATGAAATCGTTTGTTCGCCTGGCTTTGAGCCTGTTTGCGGGTTTGGTCGCAGTCGGCACGGGGGCGCGGGCTGCCGATATCTCGGAAATTCGCGTGGACTGGGCGACCTACAACCCGGTCAGCCTTATCCTGAAGGATGAAGGCATCCTGGAAAAGGAGTTCGAAAAGGATGGGATCAAGATAACCTGGGTCCAGTCCGCAGGCTCAAACAAAGCCCTCGAATTTCTGAATGCCGGTTCTCTCGACTTCGGCTCGACCGCCGGTGCCGCCGCTTTGATCGGTCGCGTCAACGGCAATCCGATCAAATCCATCTACGTCTATTCGCGTCCGGAATGGACCGCGCTGGTAACACGCAAGGATACCGGCATAGCCAAGGTCGAGGACCTCAAGGGCAAGTCCATCGCCGTGACGCGCGGCACCGATCCGCACATTTTCCTGGTTCGCGCGCTTGCCGATGCGGGTCTCACTGAAAAGGACGTGTCGCTCGTCCTGCTCCAGCATGCCGACGGCCGCCTTGCATTGAAGCGCGGTGACGTCGATGCCTGGGCCGGCCTCGATCCGATCATGGCCTCCGCCGAGATCGAAGACGGCGATGTGCTCTTCTATCGCAAGCCGGAAAACAACAGCTGGGGCGTTCTCAACGTGCGCGAGGAGTTTGCCGCCGCGCATCCCGATATCGTCAAACGCGTTCTTGCCTCCTACGAGAAGGCCCGCACCGAAGCTCTGAAAGACCCGGCCAAGCTGAAAGCCGCCCTCGTTGCCGCCACCAAGCTGCCCGATAGCGTGATCGAGCGCCAGTTGGAGCGCACTAACCTCGGCTATTCCGTGATCGGCGATGCCCAGCGCGAAACGATCGAGGCTGCGGGTCTTGCTCTTCAGAAGGCGGAGGTCATCAAAGCCGACGTCGATGTCAAACAGACCGTGTCGGCGCTGATCGACCCCAGCTATGCCTCCGCAGCGCTGGGCCAATAAAGCCATCATGCATGTCGCCCGGAAGTGTGCAGCGGTTCCGGGAGAACGACATGCATCAAAACGAAAAACTAAAGGCATTCCCATGTCGTTGGTGGACATCGCGCTGTCATGGCGCAACACCGAAACCACAAAGGAGACCCGGCAGCGCCGGGTCTCGCCTTTCGATCATCCGATCGTTGGGATGGTGTTTCCGGTTGCGCTGTTTGCCGCCTGGGAGATCCTCGTCCGCACGGGAGTGGTCGGGGGTCGTCTGATGCCTCCGCCCTCGAAAATTCTCTATACGGTCTATACGCTGGCGGCATCGGGAGATCTGACAACGCATGTCGGTGCGACGCTGCGCAGAGTGGCGATCGGTTTTGCCTTCGGGTCCCTGGCGGGGACTGCGCTCGGGGCCCTGACCGGCTACTCCAGATTGCTCGCACGCCTGCTCGATCCGACCCTGCAGGCCCTCAGAGCCATTCCGTCGATTGCCTGGGTGCCGCTGTTCATCCTGTGGTTCGGTATTTTCGAAGCCTCCAAAGTCGCCTTGATCGGCGTCGGCGTCTTCTTCCCGGTCTATCTCGGGGTCTATGGCGCCGTCGTCGGCGTTGACAGGCGCATCGTCGAGGTCGGCCGCGTCTTCCGGCTGTCCGGCTTCGACCTCGTTCGCCTGATCCTGCTGCCGGCAGTTCTACCCGACTATATCCTTGCCCTGCGCGCTGGCCTGGGTCTCGGTTGGATGTTCGTCGTCGCGGCGGAATTCATGGGCGCGTCGGAGGGCCTGGGCTATCTCCTGGTGGACGGTCAGCAGCTCGGAAAGCCGGATCAGATCCTTGCCGCTATCTTGATCTTTGCCATTGTCGGCAAGGCGACCGACAGCCTGCTTCTGATCGCAACGGCGCCATTTCTGCGCTGGCGTGACAGCCATGCGGGCGGGATCTGACATGCTCGATATCCGCTCTCTCTCCAAGATTTATCCCAACGGAACGCACGCGCTGCAAGATTTCTCCCTGAAGGTCGGAAAGGGGGAACTGATCGCAGTCATCGGCGGGTCGGGCTGCGGCAAGAGCACTCTTCTGCGGTTGTTATCGGGCCTGGAGGCGCCCACCCAAGGCGAGATCAGCCTGGAGGGACAGCGGCTGACGGAGCCGGACGCGCTCGTGAATATCGTCTTCCAGGAGCCCCGGCTTTTTCCCTGGCTGACGGTCGCGGGTAATATCGGTTTCGGCCTGCGTCATCTGGCAAGCGGCGAACGCGAAAAGCAGGTATCGGCAGCCCTGGAGAAGATCGGCCTTGCCGGCTATGAGAACCGCTGGATCAAGGAATTGTCCGGCGGGCAGGCTCAGCGTGTGGCCTTGGCGCGCGCGCTCGTAACGAAACCGTCCGTGCTTCTATTGGACGAGCCCTTCTCAGCACTCGATGCGATGACGCGCGCTGAACTCCAGGATCATCTGATCGATCTCTGGCGTTTGAATGCCACGACGATGCTGCTGGTCACCCACGATATCGAAGAGGCTGCTTTTCTCGCCGATCGCGTCGTCGTGATGTGCCCTTGGCCGGGCCGCATTCTCGAAGTGGTCGATGTCGGCTTGCCCCGGCAACGCAATCGCATGTCGGACGAATTGGCCGGAGTCAAAAGACGTCTTTCCGACCTTCTGGCGCATTCTCTCAATAATGGCGTCCGCACCGCAAGCCCCTGAAAACGAAATGCGTCGCTGGCGAACCGGACGCATTTCGTCTGAGGATGCGGAACCTGTCAGGCCGCCGTCGCCATCCGGGGCGATGCCGTCAGCCTGACCGGCAGTTTGCTCATAATTTCCTCGGCGAAACAGGTGGCGTTCTCACGCGCCTTGTCGAGATTGCTGACGCGTGTGGGATCGATCGTGTGCAGCGTGCCGCCACAGTCGAAGATGTCGCGGAAGGCCGAGCGTTCGATGATAGCGGTATCCAGTACCGGCACGTGCCGCTCGCTGAGCAGCGACTTGACGAGCTGCAGCGCCCTTGTCGTCACCATCGAGTTGACGCGGGTCAACACCACCGAATGGCCGATCTTGATGCCTGCCTTCTCGTCCAGATATTGCAGCAGTTCGAGCACCTGTGCGCCGCCGCGCGCGTCCATTGCACAGCCCTGGATCGGGATCAGCACATGGTCGGAAAGGCCGACGGCAGTGGCAAGCAGCGGATTGCGCGCACCCGGCAGGTCGACGATGAAATAGTCGGTATTGTGCTTGTTTTCGCTGATATGCAGCGGCAGCGAGGCGGTGGTCACGAAATCGATCACCGAAATATTGGGCACATGACCTGAGATCTCGTGCCAGCGCGAAATCCAGTGCTGCGGATCGGCGTCGAGAATGGTGACACGGTAACCCTTGCGGGCAAGCTCGGTGGCGAGCAGGAGAACAGCGGTGGTCTTGCCGGCGCCGCCCTTGGTGTTTGCGAATGTGATGACAGGCATGGTCAGTCCTCGGAAGGAAATGGTGCGAGCCGGAATCGCTCTCTTACGCACCATCGGAGCATCGTGCGGTTAATCCATCCTTTCTAATCATGGTTAACAAATTCCAAACACGCGCGCCGAAATTGCAGCCGGTATTTTTCACATCCCTAAAATTGGGGATGTCCCCCAAAATAAAAAAGCCCGGAAAGCCAAAGGCTTTCCGGGACAATCTGCGGGTCCGCTCTTATGAGTTCAGAAGCAATCCCTGAACAGGGCCTTGGTGTTTTCGAGCGTCATCGCAACTGGGTTGCCGCCCGCGCTCGGATCTTCGATCGCCATGGCCGACAATTCATCGATCCGGTCTGGAGCGATTCCCATCGCCGTCAGCGTCTCCGGCACGCCGAGTTCGGAGCGGAGCTTCAGCACGTAGTCGTAGAAGCCGTCGAAACCGCCTGATATGCCGAGATAAGCCGCCGCCCGGCCGATCTTCTCTTCGATCACTTTGCGGTTGAAGCGCAGAACCGCCGGCATGACAACCGCGTTGGTCATGCCATGGTGGGTGTTGTAGACGGCGCCGATCGGATGCGACAGCGCGTGGATGGCGCCGAGCCCCTTCTGAAAGGCGACCGCGCCCATGGCGGCAGCGGACATCATGTTGGCGCGGGCTTCGAGATCGGTGCCTTCCCGATAGGCGCGCGGCAGAAATTCCTTGACGAGCCGCATGCCTTCGAGCGCGATGCCGGCCGACATCGGGTGATAGAAGGGCGAGGAATAGGCTTCCAGGCAATGGGCAAACGCGTCCATGCCGGTGCCGGCCGTGATGATTTTCGGCATGCCGACCGTCAGTTCCGGGTCGGAGATGACGACTCCTGGCAGGAACTTCGGATGGAAGATGATCTTCTTCACATGCGTGACGGAATTGGTGATGACGCTGGCGCGGCCCACTTCCGAGCCGGTGCCCGCCGTTGTCGGCACGGCGACGATCGGGGCAATGCCCTCGACACTCGCACGCGTCCACCAGTCGCCGATATCCTCGAAGTCCCAGACCGGCCGGGTCTGGCCGGCCATGAAGGCGACGCACTTGCCGAGATCGAGGCCGGAGCCGCCGCCGAAGGCGACGACGCCGTCATGGCCGCCATCCTTGAAAGCCTTGACGCCGGCCTCGAGATTCCTCTCGTTCGGATTCGGATCGACATCGGCAAAGATCGCCCGGCCGAGGCCGGCATCTTCGAGGATATCGAGCGCGTTCTTGGTGATCGCCATCGCGGCGAGGCCGCGGTCGGTGACGAGCAGCGGCTTTTTGATGCCGAGGCTCTTGCAGGCGTCGGCCAGTTCCTTGATCCGGCCCCGGCCGAGCTTGACCGATGTCGGATAGCTCCAGTTTGCGGTGATGTTGCTGCTCATGCTGTGACTTTCTTCAGGTGGAAGGATTTCGGACGGGTCAGATTCTGGAAGCCGATGATCGACAGCGAGCCGCCGCGGCCGGTCTCCTTGACGCCGGTCCAGCAGAGCGCCGGATCGAGATAATCCGCGCGGTTCATGAAAACGGTGCCGGTTTCGATTTCGCGGCCAAGCCGCGCTGCCCGCTCGACATCTTTGGTCCAGAGCGAGGCCGTCAGCCCGTACTGGCTGTCGTTCATCAGAGCGAGCGCCTCCTCGTCGCTTTTCACCTTCATGATGCCGACCGCCGGACCGAAGGTCTCTTCGCGCATGAAGGCCATGGAATGGTCGACATCGACGAGAACCTGCGGTGCGAGATAGGCGCCGCCGTCATCCTGCGGAAAAAGCTTCGGGTCGACAAGCGCCTTCGCGCCCTTGGAAACCGCCTCGGCAATCTGCTCGCGCACCACCTTGGCGAAGCGCTTGTTCGCCATCGGCCCGAGCGAAGTATCGGGATCGAGTGGATTGCCGAGCTTGTAGTTGGACACCCAGGCGACCGATTTCTCGACAAAGGCGTCGTAAAGAGACTCGTGCACATAGACGCGCTCAATGCCGCAGCAGCACTGGCCGGAATTGTAGGTCGCGCCATCCATCAGCGTATCGACGGCCGCCTCGAGATCGGCGTCTTCCATGACGTAACCCGGGTCCTTGCCGCCGAGTTCGAGCCCGAGCCCGGTGAAGGTGCCGGCGGCGGCCCGCTCCATCGAGCGCCCGCCTTCGACCGATCCGGTGAAGTTGACGAAATTGAAGCTACCGGCGGCAATCAGCGCCGAAGTCGTCTGATGATCGAGGAAGACATTCTGGAACACGTCCTCTGGAACGCCGGCCTCGATGAAGGCCTGTACCAGCCGCTCGCCGACCAGCAGCGTCTGCGAGGCATGTTTCAGCACCACCGTATTGCCGGCCATCAGTGCCGGCGCGATCGTGTTGATCGCCGTCATATAGGGATAATTCCACGGCGCGACGACGAAGACGACACCATGCGCCTCACGCTCGATGCGGCGCTCGAAACGGTCGCTCTCCTCGACCACCAAAGGCGCCAGCGCATCGGCCGCGATCGAGGCGACATAGTTGGAGCGCTCGTTGAAACCCTTGTATTCGCCGCCGTACTTGATCGGCCGGCCCATCTGCCAGGCAAGCTCCGGCACAACCGTGTCGGACATCTCGTTCAGCCGTGCAGCACCCTTCAGGACAAGCTGAACACGCTCTTCAAGCGGCCGTCTCGCCCAGGCCTTCTGCGCTTTGCGGGCCCGCGCCACCACATCCTTGGCAGCGTCGAGCGAAAGTGCGGCGCGTTCGGCGTAGACCGACCCGTCAATCGGTGAAATGCATTGGATCATTGCCATGATCGATTTCCGTCCTCGTATTGATCAAAAATTCGGTCGAGGGCCATAGCCCCTCATCCGCCTGCCGGCACCTTCTCCCCGTAAACGGGGCGAAGGGGGATAGCCGCACCCTCTCCGGCCCTCGCCAACGTCTCGCAGGGCACGTCCCCTCTCCCCGTTTACGGGGAGAGGGTTAGGGTGAGGGGCAAGCCCGCAAATGCGTATTAAGCTCTTTCGAACCCCCGCGCCACTTCCCAATCGGTGATGCGGCGGTCGTATTCTTCCTGCTCCCATTCGGCCGCGCGGGTATAATGGTCGATCACATCGTCGCCGAAAGCTTTGCGCAGCATTGACGATTCCGTCATTGCGGTCGTTGCCGCACGCAGCGTGCGCGGAATTTCGCGAATATCCTTGCCGCCATAGGCATCGCCGACGAAGGGGGCTTCGAGCTCGAGCTTGTTCTCGATCCCGTCGATGCCGGCGGCAAGCAGCGCGGCGAAGGCGAGATAGGGGTTGAGGTCGGAGCCGCCGACGCGGCATTCGATGCGGATGCCCTTGGTCTCCTCGCCGCAGAGGCGGTAGCCGGCAGTGCGGTTGTCCTTGCTCCAGATCGCCTTGGTCGGCGCAAAGGTGCCGGCCATGAAGCGCTTGTAGGAGTTGATGTAAGGCGCCAGGAAATAGGTGATTTCGCTCGCATGGGCGAGAAGTCCGGCAACGTAATTATGCATCAGCGGCGACATGCCGTATTTGCCGGTATGGTCGAAGAACAGCGGCTTTTCCTCGAGACTCCAGAGCGACTGGTGGATATGCGAGGAACTGCCGGCAGCGTTGTAATTCCACTTGGCCAGGAAGGTGATGGCCTTGCCTTTCGACCAGGCGATCTCCTTGCAGCCGTTCTTGATGATCGCATGCCGGTCGGCCATGGCAAGCGCATCGGCATAACGCACGTTGATTTCTTCCTGGCCGGCGGAAGCCTCGCCCTTGGAATTCTCGACCGGAATGCCGGCGCCCTGCAGCCCGGTGCGGATCGCCCGCATCACCTCTTCCTCCTTGGTGGTTTGGAAGATGTGGTAATCCTCGTTATAGGCGCTGACGAGCTTGAGGTTGCGGTAGCCGGACGCCTGCGCCGTCTCGTAGCTCTGGTCGAACAGGAAGAATTCGAGTTCGGAGGCCATGTAGGCCTTCATGCCCATGTCTTCGAGGCGCTTCACCTGCTTCTTCAGGATCGCGCGCGGCGAATGGGCAACCTCTTCATGGGTGTGATGGTCGAGCATGTCGCAGAGCACCAACGCCGTGCCGTCGAGCCAGGGAATGCGGCGCAGCGTCGCCAGATCCGGCTTCATCGTATAGTCGCCGTAACCCTTTTCCCAGCTCGTCGCCTTGTAGCCGGAGACGGTCTCCATCTCCATATCGGTGGCGATCAGGTAGTTGCAGCTATGCGTCTCCTTCCAGGCGCTTTCGACGAAATATTCCGCCTGGAAACGTTTGCCCATCAGCCGGCCCTGCATGTCCACCTGGCAGGCCAAAACCGTATCGATGCGCCCTTCGGCAACATCCTTCTTGAGATCGTCGAATGTGTAGCTGCTCATGATTGATCCGCCTGACATTGGAATTGAGAAAATCGGGGCAACGAAATCGCATGCGCTCGGCCGGATTTGGGCCTGATGCCTTTTCGTTGAACCGGTGATGGGGCCGCAGGCTGCGGCCCCGTTTCCTTGCAATATGCCTAACTATTCGCCGGGACGGCGACGGCGCCGGTTTCGCCGACAGCAGCTTCCGCGGCGGCGATTTCGCCCCGTCGTTTGGCGATCATGTCGCCGATCGGCGGGCCCTGGAAGCGACGTTTTTCAACGGCGAACCAGATGATGATCGCCAGCACGATAAAGGCGACGGTTATGCCGAAGACCTTGTCATTCGGCGGCTGGATCGCGATATAGACGATGAGGATCATGCCGAGCGTCGCGAGAACGCCGACCACCTTGTAGAGGCCGCCGCCAAGATTCCACGGTCCGGGTGCCGGCCACTTCTTGGTACCGTAGGCGAAGATGCCGAGCACGATCGGGAAGAGGAAGGACAGGAAGAGGAAGATCAGCGTCGCGTTGACCACGGTGACATAGAGGCTTGCCTCGCCGACCGAGATAAACAGCGCGCCCCAGACGAACAGGCTTTCGAGAGCCGCACCCGTCCAGATCGCCGCAACCGGCGTGCGGAATTTCGGGCTGACGCTGGCAAGCGTTTTCGAGCCCACCGGAATGCCGCCATCACGCGAGAAGGCAAAGATCATGCGCGAGCAGGACGTAACAGTCGCAAGGCCGCACAGGAACTGCGAGATGAAGATCGCGACGTAAAGCAGCGTCACCAGCCAGGCCGGCATGATGGCGTTGATGGTCATGAAGAACACGCTCCAGCCCTGCTTTGCGCCCGCCGCCATATCGGGAATGGCGATGACGAAGGCCGAAAGCATTACCCAGCCGGCAAGCGACGACCAGATAACCGCGGACACCATCGAACGCGGCACCGACAGCGCTGCCTTCTTGGTTTCCTCAGAGGTGTGAGCGGAGGCGTCGTAGCCGGTGATTGTGTAGATCGGCAGAAGCAGGCCCAGGCCGAAAATATACCACATGCTGTCCGACTGCGGCCAAACCCCGCCGCCGGCATCGCCTGAATAATTGGTGAACGTCCATAGACGCGAGAAGTCATGGGTCGGGGCGAAATAGAAGCAGGCGATCGTCAGCACGGCGGCCGTCACAAGGATCAGCGTCCCCGAAAAATCGGTGAGCTTTGCCGTCAGGCCGATACCGAAATGGTTGATGGCAGCCTGCACGATCGTGAAGAGCACGACCAGAACGACCTGCATGCCGGGCGAGACGACGCCGCTGGCATCGGCGATGCCGAGCTGAGCGCCAAACGTACCGCCGAGGAACAGGGCCGTGCCGATATTGATGGCGCCGAGAACGGTGATGAGGCCGAGCAGGTTCAGCCATGCGGTGAGCCAGCCGGTGAAGCGGGTGCCGAGAATGGAACTCCAGTGATAAAGACCACCGGCCGTCGGATAGGCCGACGAGATCTGCGCCATGCCGAGGGCAAAAAACAGGGAGATGATACAGCCGACCGGCCAGCCGATGCCGATCGCGGCACCGCCGACGCCCGACGTCGCCTGCGCGAGCGAATTGATACCGCCCGAAAGGATGCAGATGATCGAAAACGAAATCGCAAAATTTGAGAACGAGCTCATACGCCGTTCGAGTTCCTGGGCGTAGCCCATCGAGTGCAGGACATGGACGTCCTGCGTCTTATCCTGATCGGTATAGTCAGACATGACTTCCCCCTGTTCACGATCGGCCGCGGGATTGCGGGCCGGTTCAGTGCCAAATTGTCCGCGGCATTTTCGCCGTGCGGACGCTCGCAGTTAGACTGCTCCCTCGGGTCTTCTTTTTGTCAGGCGTCCAGGCTTTGCTGGAGCAACCCTTTTAGATAGTCGGCCATGACCCCTTGGCCGACATCGTCTGTGATGAGGTCGTTGCGGACCTCGATCATTACATTGCGCAAGCCGTTCGAAAGCCCGTGCAGGATCAGCGTGTGGGTCACGCCATCCTCGGGCCCGTAAGGCTGATTGCGTTCCGTCCTGTAAAGCGGCGCTTCGGCCGCAGCCTCCAGCATGCGATCGGCAAACCGGCTGTCCTCGTCGTGCAATATGCCGAGTTCGACGGCGCGTTCGCGGCCATGATAGACCGGCGTGAAGCTGTGCATGGTCACGATAACGCTGTCCTGCCCCCTTGCCCGGCGATCGCGGATCAGCCCGCGAATGGCGTCGTGGAAGGGCACGTAGAGCGCGTCGGTACGGGCAAGACGCTCTTCGGCGGTCAGATCCTTGTTGCCGGGAATGGCGTAAATCTCACTCGTCTCCGGCATGGCGCCGGGCGAACTGGGCGGCCGATTGCAGTCGTAGATCAACCGTGAGAACCGCTGGTAGACGAGCGTCGCGTCGAGGCCGTCCGATATACCGCGCGCGACTGCGAGAGCCCCCGGATCCCAGGCGATGTGGCTCGAAAGCGCTTCGTCAGGCAAGCCAAGATCGCCGAAAGATGCGGGAAGCGTGTTCGAGGCGTGTTCGCAGACGATCAACACCGGGCTCCGGCCGTCGATGCGCTCGATCCCGACGCAGTCGCCGTCCGCTTCGCTGAGGATTTTCGGCCGGGCCAGCACCAAAGGCGCCACTCCTTATCCATTAATAAAATATTTATAGAAAAGAATTCTTCAGGTTTCGGTCAGTGTCAAGCGCCCTCTGAAAATTTCTTTTCATGACAGCAGTTGACATGGATTATGACAGCGTTGTTAACTTTGGTTGGGAAAGTGGCGCCAGACCATCCCGGGGAGCATTGAAGTGACAGTTGCGTCGAAGACGGTTTCGGACGTCATACACTCGCATTTCGGGGTCTTGACGCGTGCCGAGAAACAATTGGCCGAAAGCCTTCTCGACAACTATCCGGTTTCCGGTCTCGGCAGCATCACGACGATCGCCGAGAATGCCGGCGTTTCCACGCCGACCGTCGTGCGCATGGTGCAGAAGCTCGGTTTCAAGGGTTATCCGGACTTTCAGGCGCATCTGCATCTGGAGGTGGAGGCGACGATCTCCAACCCGATCGCCAAGCACGACCGCTGGGCCCAGAACGCGCCTGGCACCCATATCCTCAACCGTTTCGCCGATGCCATCATGGGCAATCTGCGCCAGACATTGACCGATCTCGACACCGCGACCTTCGACAGCGTCGCCTCGCTGCTGTCCGATCGCAAGCGCGGTCTCTATTTTGTCGGCGGCCGCATCACCGGCGCACTTGCCGAGTATTTCTTCACCCACATGCAGGTGATTCGACCGGCGACGACACTGCTGTCGTCGAACTCCAGCAGCTGGCCGCAATATGCCCTCAACATGAATGCCGGCGACATCCTGATCATCTTCGACATCCGCCGCTACGAGCAGGAGATGGTGAGCCTTGCCACTGCCGCCCGCAAACGCGGCGCAGAAATCGTCGTCTTCACCGACCAGTGGAGCTCGCCCGCCGCCAAGCTCGCCCGGCATGCCTTCCGCGTCCGGATCGAGGCGCCATCAGCTTGGGATTCCTCCGTCGTCACCCTCTTCATCGTCGAAGCGCTCATCGAGGCCGTTCAGAATTCCACTTGGGACGAGACGAAGGAGCGCATGAAGACGCTTGAGGGCTTGTTCGAGCAGACCAAACTTTTCCGCAAACCGGGTTAGGAGGGACAAGACAAACAGAGGGGAAACAAGGACGGATTTTCGCGGAAACAGGTAGTGCCGTCGCAAATAAAACACGTGTCGCAAACGCCTGCTATTCATAGCAAAGTTAACGTCATCCAGCCGTCACACAAGCTTCATGTAAGCTGATTAACAGCATCGCCAGACACTGAAAACCCGAAGGAGAACAACAGTGATCTCTAACATTTCTCGACTTCTGTCGCTCTCTACTGCGATGATCGTGGCTTCGACCGCGATTGCCGCCGCCGAGCCGAGCGCTGAACTTATCGCCGCCGCCAAGAAGGAAGGCACGCTGACGACGATCGCTCTTCCGCACGACTGGTGCGGCTATGGCGACGTCATTGCCGGCTTCAAGGCCAAGTATGGTCTCGAGGTCAACGAACTGAACCCGGATGCGGGTTCGGGTGATGAAGTCGAAGCCATCAAGGCCAACAAGGGCAATACCGGCCCGCAGGCGCCTGACGTCATCGACGTCGGCCTCTCCTTCGGTCCGTCCGCCAAGAAGGACGGACTGATTCAGCCTTACAAGGTTTCCACCTGGGACTCGATCCCGGATACGGCCAAGGATCCCGAAGGCTATTGGTATGGCGACTATTACGGCGTTCTCTCGTTCCTCGTGAACAAGGATCTCGTCAAGGAATCGCCGGTCGACTGGGCCGACCTGAAGAAGAGCGACTACGCAAACACCGTCGCTCTCGCAGGCGATCCGCGCACCGCCAACCAGGCTGTCCAGGGCGTTTATGCCGCTGGTCTTTCCGCATCCGGCGGTGACGCGGCCAAGGCAGGCGAAGAAGGCCTGAAGTTCTTTGCCGAACTCAACAAGGCCGGCAATTTCGTGCCTGTCGTCGGCAAGGCGGCTCCGTTCGCTCAGGGCTCAACGCCGATCATCGTTGCTTGGGACTACAACGCCCTGTCCTGGGGCCAGAGCCTCAAGGGCAATCCTCCGTTCGAGGTTGTCGTTCCGAAAACGGGCGTCGTTGCCGGTGTCTACGTCCAGGCGATTTCAGCCTTCGCTCCGCATCCGAACGCTGCCAAGCTCTGGATGGAATACCTCTATTCCGACGAAGGTCAGCTCGGCTGGCTGAAGGGCTATTGCCACCCGATCCGCTTCAACGATCTTGCCAAGAACAACAAGATCCCGAAGGACCTCCTCGACAAGCTGCCGCCGGCAGCAGCCTATGAAAAGGCCGTCTTCCCGACGCTCGAAGAGCAGGCCGCCGGCAAGGAAGCCATCACCAAGAACTGGGATTCCGTCGTCGGCGCCAGCGTCAAGTAATATCCGATCCTGCCTCCCCGCCGCAAAGGCGGGGAGGTTCTCTCACTCCGACGCCCCAGGATAAGCCTTTTCCATGAGCACGGTTTCAACGCCTATGGTGAGCAGCGCCCCCTTGATCAACAGAGATCGCGTGATCGACTGGCTGGGCATTGCACCCTTCATTATCTTCTCCCTGCTGTTCCTGATCATCCCCACGCTTTATCTTGTGGCGGGCGCGTTCCTGACCCCCGAGGGCGACCTCACGCTGAAGAATATCGGCGATCTCTTTACCCCCTCGATCATCAGCGCCTACTGGATCAGTATCCGCGTCTCGGTGGCGTCGGCTCTCGGCGGTGCGTTGATCGGTTTCTTTCTCGCCTGGGCCGTCGTGCTCGGTGGCCTGCCCGCCTCCGTCCGCTCGACGCTTCTGACCTTCTCCGGCGTCGCCTCGAATTTCGCCGGCGTCCCGCTCGCCTTCGCCTTTCTGGCAACGCTCGGCCGCACCGGCCTCGTGACAGTCTTCCTGCGCGAATGGTTCGATTTCAACCTTTACAGCACCGGTTTCAACCTGCTGTCCTTCCTCGGCCTCACCATCACCTACATGTATTTCCAGATCCCGCTGATGGTGCTGATCCTGACGCCTGCGCTCGACGGCATGAAGAAGGAATGGCGCGAAGCCTCGCAAATCCTCGGCGCCACCAACCGCCAGTACTGGACGATGGTTGCGCTGCCGATCCTCTGGCCGAGCCTGCTCGGCACGACGCTGCTGCTCTTCGCCAATGCCTTCGGCGCCATCGCCACCGCCTTCGCGCTGACCGGCAGTTCGCTGAACATCGTGCCGATCCTGCTTTATGCGCAGATCCGCGGCGACGTTCTGCACAATGCCAACCTCGGTTACGCCATCGCGCTCGGAATGATCGTCATAACCGGCGTCTCCAATGTCCTGTACCTCATGCTGCGCATGCGCGCCGAACGGTGGCAGAAATGAAAGCGCAACGTCTCGGAGCCTGGATCGCCATCATCCTGGGCGCGTCCTATTTCATCATTCCGCTAATCGGTACCATTGAATTTTCGCTGCGCATGCGCCGCGGTGAATACAGCCTCGATGCCTATCAGTCGGTCTTCTCAGATGCCCAGTTCCGCGAGACCTTCGGCTATTCCATGATGATGGCGCTTCTGACCATCGTCTTCGGCATGCTGCTCGTCGTGCCGACGGCCTACTGGGTGCGGCTGCGGTTGCCGCAGATGCGCCCGGTCGTCGAATTCATCACGCTGCTGCCGCTGGTCATTCCGGCAATCGTCATCGTCTTCGGTTATCTCAGGATGTACAATTCGTCTTCCTACCTGCCGCTGACGGGTTCGACGACCGGCACCAACATCCTGCTGGTTTTCTCCTACATCACCCTGTCTCTGCCCTATATGTACCGCGCCGTCGATACCGCCATGCGCGCCATCGACGTCCGCACCCTGACGGAAGCGGCCGAGAGCCTCGGCGCTCGCTGGACGACGATCATGTTCAGGTGCATTTTCCCGAACGTCATGAGCGGCGTGCTGTCGGGCGCCTTCATCACGCTGGCGATCGTCATGGGCGAATTCACCTTCGCCGCCCTGCTCAACCGCCCGGCCTTCGGCCCCTACCTGCAGCTTGTCGGCGCCAACAAGGCCTATGAGCCATCGGCACTCGCCGTCATCGCCTTCTCGATCACCTGGCTCAGCATGGGCCTGCTCAACCTCGTTTCCCGCTTCGGCAAAGCCCGCCCGGCAAAGGCTTAAGGTAACTGGCTCATGTCCTTTCTCACACTGAACAACATTCAAAAATCCTTCGGCCCGGTGCAGGTCGTCAAAAACTTCAACATGAATATCGAGAAGGGGGAGTTCATCTCCTTTCTCGGGCCATCGGGCTGCGGCAAGACGACCGTTCTGCGCATGATTGCCGGCTTCGAAACCCCGACCGGCGGCACGCTGACCATCAACGGCAAGGACCAGAGCGCGCTGAAGCCGAACCAGCGCAACATCGGCATGGTCTTCCAGGCTTATGCGCTGTTTCCCAACATGACGGTGCACGACAATGTCGCCTTCGGCCTCAAGGTCGCCGGTGCCCCAAAGCCCGAGATCGATGCCCGCGTCAAGGAAATGCTCGGCTTGATCAAGCTCGATCACCTGGCCGACCGGTTCCCCTACCAGCTGTCGGGCGGCCAGCAGCAGCGTGTCGCGCTTGCCCGCGCGCTCGCCGTCAAGCCGCAGGTGCTGCTGCTCGACGAGCCGCTGTCGGCACTCGACGCCAAGATCCGCGTGTCGCTGCGCGAGGAAATCCGCGCGATCCAGCAGCAGCTCGGTATTACCACGGTTTTCGTCACCCACGACCAGGAAGAGGCGCTGTCGATCTCCGACCGCATCGTCGTCATGAATGCCGGCAAGGCCGACCAGATCGGTTCGCCCTTCGAGATCTACAACACGCCGGCAACGCGCTTCGTCGCCTCGTTCGTCGGCACGCTGAACCTCATCGAAGCCAAGGTCGTCGATCCCGACGCCAACCGCATCCAGATCGGCGATCAGGCCATCACGCTGAAGCAGTCGGTCGCAGCCCACAATGCCGGCGAGACAATCTCGCTGGCGCTGCGCCCTGAAGCAGGCTCGCTCTCCGACAGCGTCAGAAGCGATACCGCGCTCACCGGTCAGGTCGTCTCGGCCCACTTCCTGGGGTCGGTCATCCGCACCCGCATGAATGTCGGCGGCAACGTCATCTCCTTCGACATGTTCAATAGCCCAGGCGTCACCCCGCCTCAGGCCGGAGAAACCGTGACGCTGCGCTTCATGGCGGCCGATTTGCTGGTCATCCGCGACTGAGTTTGAAAAGCCACTCACGCAAAAGGCGCCGTAAAACGGCGCCTTTTGCATTACTTAACGGCATCCCCGTCTCTTTAGAGATCCATGGGCCAAGTGTCGGAGAGGCGATAGCCGGCCTGGAACGGATCGGCCGGATCGACCATGACCTGCTTCGTGCCGATGACCCATGCACGACCCGAGATGATCGGGATGATGCCGGGCTTGCCGTTGATGTCGACTTCGCTATCGATGCTGCAGTGGAACTCCGTGTCCAGCAGCGAGGTGCCTACGAATTTTTCGCCTGCCTTCATCTGACCCTTTGCGTGAAGCACGGCCATGCGCGCCGAACATCCCGTGCCGCAGGGAGAACGGTCTATTTTGCCCGGACGGATGGCGACCGCGTTCTTACCCCAGAACACGCCATCCCTCTTTTCGGCCGGATCGGTGATCTGGCAGAAGGAGATGTGGCCCCAATCATTGCCCGGGTGCTTGAAGCCGAGCTGCTCGTTGGCGGCTTCGGTGATTTTGACTCCCATGCGGGCGATATCGCGCGCGTGATCCGGTCGAAGGCTGAGCCCGATCGAAGCCGCGTCGACGATGACGAAGCTGTCGCCGCCATAGGCCGTGTCGACCGTGACCGTGCCGATACCTTCGACCTCAATCCTGGCATCGAGCTTGTCGGCAAAAGAAGGGACGTTACGGACGCGGATGCGTTCGGCCTTGCCGTTGCGGCACTCGGCTTCGACCTCGATCAGGCCGCCCGGCGGTTCGAGGATCATGCGGGTGATGGGTTCCTGCATCGGAATGATGCCCGTATCGAGCAGCACTGTTGACACGCACATGGAGTTTGAACCGGACATCGGAGGCGTGTCGGCCGGCTCCATGATGATCCAGCCCATTTGCGCCTTGGGGTTCTTCGGCGGGACGAGCAGGTTGACGTGGCGGAACACGCCACCGCGAGGTTCGTTCAATACGAAATTTCTCAGCGTCTCATCCTCGGCAATCCAGCGCGACTGCTCCCACACCGTTGCGCCGGGAGGCGGCGCGACGCCGCCAACGATGACGTCGCCGACCTCACCTTCCGCATGGCAGCTGACGATATGCACGATCTTGGATGTACGCATTTGATGTTCCCCGCACCTGTTCTTCGAAGCTGGAGCAGTCCGACAAAACCGTACAGCAATCTTGCGGCCGAAATTGCGGGAAAGCAAAGCTGGGGACGCCACACTCTTGAGCTTGGAATAACGTATACGATCTACGATATCGGAGTCAAGTGAGAGCCGCCTCAGGGCGACGCGGAACGCGAGCAGAAAGGAAATTGTTCTGCGGTAAGCAGCGGCGACGATATTCCGGCGGCGCAGCGAAGGTATGATCCTGACCATCACCGGCCAGGTCGTCTCGGCCCATTTCCTGGAGTCGGTCATCCGCACCCGCATGAACGTCGGCGGCAACGTCATCTCCTTCGACATGTTCAATAGCCCGGCGTCACCCCGCCGCAGGCCGGCGAAACGGTGACCCTGCGGTTCATGGCGGCCGATCTTCTGGTCATCCGCGACTAAGTTTGACAAGCCACTCATGAAAAAGGCGCCAAAACGGCGCCTTTTTCAGTTCGACCGGCCGAACTGTCAGCAAACGTGATGCAGCCATCACTACAATGCGCTTGAACTCTCCCAGCTCGGTGCCAGAAGTTGCGCAAACCAAATGAGCCGGGGCAGTACTTCGCCCGGCGTTTCAAGCGATGGGATATGTCAATGATTACCTGCCACCTGCGTTATCTGATCGATCCGTACAAGCTTGCCGAATTCGAGGAATATGCCCGGCTCTGGATTCCGATCGTCAACAGGATGGGCGGCACCCATCACGGTTATTTCCTGCCATCCGAAGGCGCCAACAACATTGCCATTGCGCTGTTTTCATTCCCGAGCCTTGCCGCCTACGAGGACTATCGCACACGGATGGCAAGCGATCCGGAATGTCAGGCCGCTTTCGAACTCGACAAACGCAACCGCAGTATCGTCAGCTATGAACGGAGTTTCATGCGACCCGTCCTCGGCTGATCGAGCCCGCGCGCCGACTGAAAGCGAAAAGTCCCGCGCGCTGGCAGGGCTTTTCCTTCTGTCATGCGCTCAGCGGATCGCCTGGTCGTCCACATCGAAGCGGTGCACACGGGCCTGATCCGGCGTCGCATAAACGATTTCATCAGGTTCATATTGGTGTTCGCCGAACAGACGTGCCGTCAGCAGGCCGCATTGGTCGGATTCCAGATAGATGATCGTGTCGGCGCCGAGATGTTCGACATGTACGACCTTCGCTGCCCAAGTCCCCTGTTCGCGCGACAGCGTCATATGTTCGGGACGCACGCCGATCGTCTTGGCGCTGTGATCGCCGACCTTCTCGGCCGCGATGAAATTCATCTGCGGCGAACCGATGAAGCCGGCGACGAAGACATTGGCGGGACGGTTGTAAAGTTCCATCGGCGAGCCGATCTGTTCGATCGCGCCGGCATTCAGCACCACGATCTTGTCGGCGAGCGTCATCGCCTCAACCTGGTCGTGGGTGACATAGATCATCGTCGCCTTCAGGCTGCGGTGCAGCCGGGCGATTTCGAGGCGGGTCTGGACACGCAGCGCCGCATCGAGGTTCGACAGCGGTTCGTCGAACAGGAAGAGTTCCGGCTCGCGCACGATGGCGCGACCGATCGCGACGCGCTGGCGCTGGCCACCTGATAGTTCGGCCGGCCGTCGCGCCAGATAGGGGGCGAGCGACAGCATGCCCGATGCCTTGCCGACTCGGCTGTCGATCTCGTCTTTGGCGGTGCCGGCCTGCTTGAGGCCGAGCCCCATATTGTCCTTGACCGTCAGGTGCGGATAGAGCGCATAGGACTGGAACACCATGGCGATGCCGCGCTTGGCCGGCGGCGTCAGTGTCTCGTCGCGGCCGTTGATGACGACGGCGCCCGAGGTAACGTCCTCGAGGCCGGCAATGCTGCGCAACAGCGTCGACTTCCCGCAGCCCGACGGCCCGACGAAAATGACGAATTCGCCATCCCTCACCTCGAGGTCGATGCCTTTCAGCACCTCATGCGTGCCATAGGTCTTGCGGATGGATTTGAGTTGAAGCGATCCCACTGATTTTTCCTTACAATCTGATCGGCTGGCCGGTACGCACGCTTTCGTCGGCGGCAAGGCAGATGCGCAGCGACGCCACCGCATCCGCCATATGGCGATCGAGGTCGAGATCCTCGCGGATCGCCCTCAGCACGAAGGCCTGTTCCAGGTCGCAAAGTTCCTGATGACCGGGCTCGCCCGTCATCGTCATGTCCTGGTCGGGCCGGATGAATTTGCCGTCCGGGCCGGTATCCGCCGTATGCAGACGGATCACCGAAGTCTTGGTGTGCGTATCGATATCATCGGACTTGGCGTTCGGATCCATGACGATCGACACCGCGCCCTTCGGCGACATCACATCCTTCACGAAGAAGGCGGTCTCCGAAATCATCGGTCCCCAGCCGGCCTCGTACCAGCCGACCGAACCATCCTCGAAGAGCACCTGCAGCTGGCCGTAATTATACATGTCGGCGGCGATCTCGTCGGACAGCCGCAGCCCCATGCCGCGCACCTCGACGGCTCTCGCATCGGTGATCTGGCACATGACGTCGACATAATGCACGCCGCAATCGACGATCGGCGAGGTCGTGCGCATCAGCGACTTGTGCGTCGCCCAGGTCGGGCCGCTGGATTGCTGGTTGAGGTTCATGCGGAAGACATAAGGCGGGCCGAGTTTGCGCGCCTCTTCGATCAGCCTCGTCCAGGACGGGTGATGGCGAAGGATATAACCGATCACCAGCTTGCGCCCCGCCTTTTTCGCTGCCGCAACAACCCGCTCGGCATCGGCGACGGTGGTCGCCAGCGGCTTTTCGACGAAAACGTCGCAGCCGGCCTCGAAGGCGGCGACCGCAAAATCGGCATGGCTGTCGGAATAAGTATTGATCGAGCAGAGATCCGGCTTCAGCTCGGCGAGCGCCGTCGTGAAGTCGGGATGGATCTTGTAACCCTGCAGCTCGGGCTCCAGCTTTGGCGTTGAACGATTGACGAGACCGACAATCTCGAAACTCGGATTGTTGTGATAGGCGAGCGCATGGCTGCGGCCCATATTGCCGAGGCCGGCAACGAGGACGCGGATCGGTTTATCCTGGCTCATTTGACGGCTCCTGACGTGATGCCGCGGATCAGCTGCCGCGAGAAGATGACGTAGAGGATGAGGATCGGCAGGATCGCCAGCGACAGCGCCGCCAGCACCGCATTCCAGTTGGTGACGAACTGGCCGATGAAGATCTGCGAGCCGAGCGTCACCGTCTTGGTGGCCTCGGAGGGCGCGAGGATCAGCGGGAACCAGAGATCGTTCCAGATCGGGATCATGGTGAAGACGGCGACTGTCGCCATGGCGGGGCGCACCAGCGGCAGCACCAGGCGAAAGAAGATCGCATATTCGGAAAGTCCGTCGATTCGCCCGGCATTCTTGAGATCGTCCGAAACCGTGCGCATGAATTCCGACAGGATGAAAATCGCCAGCGGTATGCCCTGTGCGGTATAGACGAGGACCAGCGCCGTCAGCGTGTTGACGAGACCTGCCGCCACCATGCCCTGCAGGATCGCAACCGTGCCGAGACGGATCGGGATCATGATGCCGATCGCCATATAGAGCCCGAGCAGCGTATTGCCGCGGAAGCGGTATTCCGAAAGCGCGAAGGCCGCCATGGCGCCGAAAAGCAGCACCAGCAGGATCGAGACGATCGTCACGATGAAGCTGTTCTGGAAATAGGTGGCGAAATCGCCCTGCCCCAACACCGTCTGATAGCCGACGAGGCTGAAGGTCGACGGCGTCGGCACCATCAGCGGCTCGCGGAAGATCGAGGCGCGATCCTTGAATGAGTTGACCACGGTCAGGAAAACCGGAAACAGCGCGACCAGCGTATAGGCGCCGAGCGCCAGATGCACGAGGCCGGTGCGGATGGGAGATGTGCGTGCCTTGGACATGCGCGCTCCTCAGAACTGGTAGCGACGCATGCGCCGCTGGATGACGAAGAGATAGAGCGAGACGCCGGCGAGGATGATGAGGAACATCACCGTGGCGATCGTCGCGCCCATCGAGCGGTCGCCGAGCTGCAACTGGAAACCGAAGAAGGTGCGGTAGAGCAGCGTGCCGAGAATATCGGTCGACATATCAGGGCCGGCAAGCGCACCTTGAACGGTATAGATCAGGTCGAAAGCGTTGAAATTGCCGACGAAGGTCAGGATCGAGATGATGCCGATCGCCGGCAGGATGAGCGGCAGCTTGATCTTCCAGAACTGCGCCCAGCCGGTGATGCCGTCGCATTCGGCCGCCTCGATCACCTCTTCGGGAATGCTGAGCAGCGCCGCATAGATCAGCATCATCGGAATTCCGATATATTGCCAGTTGGAGATCAGCGACACCGCGATCAGCGCCGAGCCGGGCTTGCCGAGCCAGGGCGCGAACAGGAATTTCAACCCGATGAGATCGAGCATCCAGGGCGCCACACCCCAGATCGGCGAAAGGATCAGTTTCCAGATGAAGCCGACGATGACGAAAGAGAGCAGCGTCGGCAGGAATATCGCCGTGCGGTAAAAGGCGACGCCGCGCAGCTTCGGCACCGAAAGCAGGGCGGCAAGCGCAATACCGATCGGGTTTTGTACGCACATGTGGATGGCGAAGAAGACCAGGTTGTTGACCAGCGCGTTCCAGAAATCATGCGCCCAGCGTGGATCGCCGAACAGCACCTTGAAATTGGCAAAGCCCACGAAGGCCGGCTGCCCGTCGACAATATTGTAGAGCGAAAGCCTGAGCGTTTCGATCAGCGGCAGCACCATGACGGCGGAGTAGACGATCACCGCCGGCAGCATGAAAACGAAGATGTGCCAGCGTACCGGGCGCTTGATCGGGACGATATCGGCCGCGTTGTCGGTTGGGCTCATGGCTTTTGCCTGTTCTAGTCACTGGCCGCAAGCTTGCGTGCACAGGTGGAAAACGTTGCGCCTCACCCGAACTCTCTGCCACCTGGGAAGAGAGGCAACGCCCTGCTGGGATGCCATCGGACCGAGAGGTCGCTGCGAGTCTCCTTCTCCCCGCGAGCGGGGAGAAGGTGGCCGGCAGGCCGGATGAGGGGCAGCACACGCCGCCCCTCATCACATCACTTCGCCGGCTTGTACCAGCTGTCGAGACCCTTCTGGAGCTTTTCGGCAGCGACCTGCGGCGTATCGGTGCCGTTGATCACGTTGGCCGATTCCACCCAGGTCTCGTTTTCGAGATTCGGCGTGCCGCGCGACAGGATCTGATAGGTCGAGCGCACGGTCGACTTGTACGGGCCGCGCCAGGAAACGAATTCCTGAGCAAGCGGATCGGACATCTTGACCGGGTTGGAGTTCAGGCTGAAGAAGCCCGGCAGCGCGTTGGCGTAGATATCGGCAAACTCGGGCGAAGCGACCCAGCTGAGGAATTTCTTGGCTTCCTCGGCATGCGTGCTCTTCGCGTTCAAGGCGACGCCGATATCGGGATGGTCGGAGATGTAGCCCGTGTCGCCGGCCTTCGGAACCGGCGGCGGGAAGGCGCCCATCTTGAACTGCGCCTGCGTGTTGAAGAGCGCGATTTCCCAGGAACCGGCCGGATAGATCGCGGCGCGGCCGAGCGTGAAGAGGTTCTGGCTGTCCGAATAGGTCTGGGCTTCGAAACCGTCGCCGAGATAAGGCTTCCACTTGGCAAGCTCCTCGTAGGGCTTGACCCAGTCGGCATCCGTCAGCTTCTGCTTGCCGGAGATCAGGGCGGCGCGGCCGTCCTCACCCTTCCAGTAGTTCGGGCCGATGTTCTGGTAGCCCATGGTGGCGGCTTCCCAGAGATCCTTCGTACCCATGGCGAGCGGGATATAGGTCCCGTCGGCTTTGATCTTGTCGAGCGCCGCGTAGAATTCGTCCTGCGTCTTCGGCACGGAGATGCCGAGCTTGTCGAAGGCATCCTTGTTGTAGATGAAGCCGTGGATGACCGAAGCCATCGGCACGCAGAAGGTCGACTTGCCGTCGTCTGTCGTCCAGGCGGCCTTGGCGACCGGCGAGAAGTTCTCCATACCCGGCAGGCTGGTGATGTCGACGAGCTGCTTCTTGTTGAAGAGTTCGAGCGAAGCGTCGAACGGACGGCAGGTGATGATGTCGCCAGCGGAACCGGCATCGAGCTTGGCGTTCAGCGACGCGTTGTATTCGGTCGGCGCGGTCGGCGAGAAGACGATCTTGATGCCCGGGTTCTTGGCTTCGAAGGCCGGGATGATCTTTTCCTGCCAGATCTGCAGGTCGTCGTTACGCCAGCTTTCCACAGTCAGCGTGACGTCGGCGGCATGGACGAGACCTGCCGACGTCAGCAGACTGGAGGCAAGCAGAAAGCTTTTCAGAGCAGTGTTTTTCATTTCCCTCTCCTGTGTTTTGAGCGCCACAAGGCGCTGTTTTCGATCTGAAACAAGCGTTGGCGTGCCTGAGGAAACACCCAATGCCCCTTGGAGGACCGCCAACAACTGCCGGTCCCGAAAGCTCGATGACCGCGAAGGCAGATTGCCTGCGGCCGGGCCGCCTCCCGGTGACGTGCATCGGGCGCGGCAAACGATGGAAAGGCCGATGGATACCTGAACTTCACCCCCAGCCTGACGGGCCGGCGGGCTGTTTCTCGATCATCCTCGAAGCGGCTCCGGCTTGGCTTGGCTGCCGGTTTTCGTGGGCCTCGATGCGCTGTTCCCTTTTGCCGAATTAAGGCCAAAAAAATACCAATTGTCCAGCCGATTTTAACTTTTTAGCCTCCGAAAATTCATTTAAAAATTTTATTTAACAAAATCAATATGATAAAAAGATTGATTTTCTCCGTCATTCCCACTTGGTAAATGGTATTTTTTTGGTATTGTAATAAAAACCATGGGGAACGGCGTATTCGGAGGCCCGATGACAGAGCTTGCAATCGGCATAGACGGCGGCGGAACGAGCTGCCGGGCAGCGGTCGCGGATAGAAACGGCAACATCATCGGCCGCGGCAAATCAGGCCCTGCCAACATCCTGTCGGATCTGGAAAACTCGCTTCTCAACATCGTCGAATCCGCCCGACAGGCGCTGCGCGATGCGGGGCTCGATGCTGAAGCCGTTTCCTCCGTTGCCTCAGTCGTCGGCGTCGCCGGCGCCAATGTCGGCGATAACGGCCAGCGAATCGAAAAGGCCCTGCCCTTTGCCGAAGGCCTAGTTGTCACCGATGCGCTGATTGCCCTGCAGGGCGCACTCGGCGATGCCGACGGCATCGTCGGCGCCTTCGGCACCGGCTCGGTCTATAATGCCCGCAGGAACGGCCGGCTGAACGGCATCGGCGGCTGGGGCTTTATCGTCGGCGACCAGGCAAGCGGCGCCCGCCTCGGCCGCGACCTGATGGAGCGATCGCTGCTCGCCCATGACGGCGTACGCCCGGCTTCATCAATCACCGAAGCGATCCTGGCCGAATACGGCAACGATCCTGAACGCATCGTTGAATTTGCCCATTCGGCAAGACCGACGGATTTTGCCCGCTACGCGCCTGTCGTCTTCGAACATGCGGCCAAGGGTGATGCTGTCGCGGCCGGCATTGTCAGGGATGCGGCAACGGCGATCGGCGAAAGCCTTGACGCGCTGCTCTGGCCGGAATGCCCGTCGATCTGCCTGCTCGGCGGGCTTGCGGAAGCCTATGCGCCGTGGCTTTCCGAACGCTATAACTCACGACTCGTCAGGCCGAAGGGCGATGCGCTACAGGGTGCAGTCGAACTTGCGGTGAAACTCCTCAACAACGGGCAGAGAGGTGCGGCATGACCGACGACCTCGCCACTCTCCTGTCCCTGCAGCGCCTGCAGGCCGCCGGCACCGGCCCGCTCTATGTCAAGCTGCGCCGCACGCTCGAAGAGGCGGTGCGCACCGGCACGCTCGGTCACGGCGATGCGCTGCCGCCGGAACGCGACATCGCCGAATTTGCCGCCGTCAGCCGCGTCACCGTGCGCAAGGCAATCGATGAGCTGGTCGCCGACGGCCTGCTGGTGCGCCGCCACGGCTCCGGCACCTTCGTCGCCAAGCCGGTCTCGAAGGTCGAGCAGCGCCTGTCGCAGCTCACCTCCTTCACCGAGGATATGGCGCGCCGCGGCATGTCTTCCCGCTCCGAGTGGCTGCATAAGGGCGTCCACACCCCCTCGCCCGATGAGATGATGATTCTCGGCCTCGGCACCGACGTGAAGGTTTCGCGCCTCTCGCGCCTGCGCATTGCCGACGACCAGCCGCTGGCAATCGAGAACGCCAGCGTCTCCGGCGAATTCCTGCCCGATCCCTCAGTCGTCACCAATTCGCTTTACGCCGAACTCGAACGCCTCCAGGTCCGCCCCGTGCGCGCCGTGCAGCGCATCTCGGCGACCAATATGAAGGAAGCCGACGCCCAGCTTCTCGGCGTCTCCGTCGGCGCCGCCGGATTGTCGATCGAGCGCATCTCCTATCTCGGCTCCGGCCGCGCCGTCGAATTCACCCGCTCGCTCTATCGCGGCGACGCCTATGATTTCGTCGCGGAGTTGACGATCGGGGTGACCTGATGGCTTGAGCCTATGCGAATTATACGTTTAATTTGGATGTCGAAGGCTGGAAACCTATCATGGCTCAGACCACGTCTCTGGAATTTCAGCGTCAGGCACGGCATGAGCCCATCGAGATCACCTGTCATGGCCGCCGCGAATTCGTGCTGATGTCGGCCGAGCAATATGATTGGCTGAAAGCCGCCTCGCAACGAGCGCACAAAACCGTCGACGCCTTGCCCGTCGTCATCGATGCCGTCGAGAAAGCTGAGATGGATGCCGCAAACTCGTCAGCGAACTGCTGAAATAAAGCGTTGTCGAGCAGAAGCGAATTCACTCACTCCCCTTCCAGACCGCGAGTTCGCCTTCGTTCATAGGCGCGAAAAAGTCCGGTCCATTTCCGGTGACTTGGCCCTCGAGCAGACCGATTTTGAAGGAAGACCGTCCAATCGGAATGATCTTCACCACGGGTTTGCGCCCCCTGGCGATCACCACGTCCTCACCGGAAAGAGCAGCATTGATCAATTTCGATAGCTTGGCCTTTGCGGCCCGGATGGTCACTTGCATGGCGGCCTCATTTGCCAACTTGGCTTAAGAATGCCATCCCATCGTCATTTCCGCTATCGAATTCAAACAGCCTGACCGCGGCAATTATCGAGCCGTACCAAAAGCATGAAGTCGGAAACTGCTGACAAAGCCCGCCAACTTCTCCTTCGTCATGCTCGGGCTTGTCCCGAGCATCTGCCTCCGGTCGATAGGGCAGCAGATCCTCGGCACAAGGCCGAGGATGACGCCGAGTAACGAGATTTGTCATCAAAATGCGCCGGAAAGTGAATCACTTCCCGGCTTTCATTCATTGAATCAGTTCCTGAGCGCGCCGCCTCAAGCGACTGCAAAGACTCGCCAAATCAGGCCGCATCTTCGATTTCGTCTTCGGTCTTGCGCGGCACGTAGTTGAGCACCGGTCCGAGCCAGCGCTCGACTTCGGAAACCTCCATGCCCTTGCGCTTGGCATAGTCTTCCACCTGGTCCCGCTCCACCTTGGCGACGCCGAAATAATAGGAGTCGGGATGGCCGATATAGAGACCCGAGACGGATGAGCCGGGCCACATCGCGTAGCTCTCCGTCAGCTTCACGCCTGCGGTATGTTCCGCATCGAGCAGCTTGAAGAGCGTCTTCTTCTCGGTGTGATCCGGCTGCGCGGGATAACCGGGCGCCGGACGGATGCCGGCATAGGCTTCGGTGATGAGATCCTCGTTGCTGAGGTGCTCATCCCTCGCATAGCCCCAATATTCGCGGCGCACCTGCTCATGCATACGCTCGGCAAAGGCTTCGGCGAAGCGGTCGGCCAGCGCCTTGACGAGGATCGAGGAATAATCGTCATTGGCACGTTCGAAGCGCTCGGCGATGGCGATTTCCTCGATGCCAGCCGTCACGACGAAGCCGCCGACATAATCCTGCACGCCACTTGCGACAGGGGCGACGAAATCGGAGAGCGCCACATTCGCCCGCCCGTCCCGCTTCGAAAGCTGCTGGCGCAAGGTGTAGAAGGTGGCAAGCTCCTGTTTCCGGCTCTCGTCGGTGAAGAGGCGGATATCGTCGCCGACGGCGCCGGCCGGCCAGAAGCCGATGACGGCGCGCGGGCGGAACCACTTCTCGTCGATGATCTTCTTGAGCATCGCCTGCGCATCCGCCCAGAGTGCACGCGCCGCCTCGCCCTGCTTCTCGTCTTCGAGGATGGCAGGGTAACGGCCGCGCAGTTCCCAGGTCTGGAAGAACGGCGTCCAGTCGATATATCTGGCAAGCTCGGCCAGATCGTAATCCTCGAACACCCGCGTGCCGAAGAATTGCGGCTTTGTCGGCTTGTAGGCAGGCCAGTCGACCTTATGCGCATTCTCGCGAGCCCGCGGTAGCGGCAGGCGCACCTTCTCGGCTTCGCTGCGGGCATGGGCGGCCGCCACCTTGGCATATTCGGCCCTTGTATCGTCGACATAGCCCTGGCGCGTTTCCGGCGAGAGCAGCGCCGAGACGACGCCGACAGCGCGGCTCGCATCGGTGACGTAGATCGCCTGGCCCTTGTTGTAGCCGGGATGGATCTTGACGGCCGTATGCACGCGGCTGGTCGTCGCCCCGCCGATCAGCAGCGGGATGTCGAAACCCTGCCGTTCCATTTCGGCCGCGACATGCACCATCTCGTCGAGCGACGGCGTGATCAGGCCTGAAAGGCCGATGACATCGACCTTCTCGGCGATCGCCGTTTCGAGAATCTTCGTCGCCGGCACCATGACGCCGAGGTCGACGATCTCGTAATTGTTACAGGCGAGCACAACGCCGACGATATTCTTGCCGATATCGTGCACATCGCCCTTGACCGTCGCCATCAGGATCTTGCCGGCCGAGCGACGCTCCTCGCCGCCGTTCAGGCGTTTTTCCTCTTCCATGTAGGGCAGCAGCACGGCGACCGCCTGCTTCATGACGCGCGCCGATTTGACCACCTGCGGCAGGAACATCTTGCCCGAACCGAAGAGATCGCCGACGACGTTCATGCCGGCCATCAGCGGCCCTTCGATGACATGCAGCGGCCGGGCGGCCTGCTGGCGCGCTTCTTCGGTATCGGCTTCGATATATTCGGTAATGCCGTTCACAAGCGCATGTTCGAGACGCTTCTCGACGCTCCATTCGCGCCAGGAGAGATCCTGAACCCGGCCTTCCCTGGCGCCGGCGCCACGGAAGCGCTCGGCGACTTCGAGCAGCCGCTCGGTGCCGTCGGCACGGCGGTTCAGCACCACGTCCTCGCAGGCCTCGCGCAGTTCGGGATCGATATTGTCGTAGACCGCCAGCTGGCCGGCATTGACGATGCCCATGTCCATGCCCGCCTGGATGGCGTGGTAGAGGAACACGGCATGCATCGCCTCGCGCACCGGCTCGTTGCCGCGGAACGAGAAGGACAGGTTCGAGACGCCGCCGGAGATATGCACGAGCGGCATGCGCTCACGGATCGTCCGCGTCGCCTCGATGAAGTCGACGCCGTAATTATTGTGCTCCTCGATGCCGGTCGCGACCGCAAAAATGTTCGGGTCGAAGATGATGTCTTCGGGCGGGAAGCCGATCTTTTCGGTCAGAAGCTTGTAGGCGCGCGTGCAGATTTCCACCTTGCGCTCATAGCTGTCGGCCTGCCCCGTCTCGTCGAAGGCCATGACAACGACGGCCGCACCGTAATTGTGCAACAGCCGCGCCTGGGCGAGGAAATTCTCCTCGCCTTCCTTCAGCGAGATCGAGTTGACGATCGGCTTGCCCTGAACGCGCTTCAGGCCGGATTCGATGATCGAGAATTTTGAACTATCGATCATCACGGGCACGCGGGCGATATCGGGCTCGGCGGCGATCAGGTTGAGGAACTCGACCATCGCCTTTTCGGAATCGATCAGCCCCTCGTCCATGTTGATATCGATCACCTGCGCGCCGTTCTCGACCTGGTCGCGCGCCACATCGAGTGCAGCCGTGTAATCGGCATTGGTGATCAGCTTGCGGAACTTCGCCGAACCGGTGACGTTGGTGCGCTCGCCGACATTGACGAAGGGAATGTCCTTGGTCAGCTCGAAAGGTTCGAGCCCCGACAGCGACATGAAGGGACGATGCTCGGGGATCGGCCGCGGCTTGTATTTCGCCACGGTCTCGGCGATCGCGCGGATATGTTCCGGCGTCGAGCCGCAGCAGCCGCCGACGATGTTGACCAGGCCTTCGCGGGCGAAGCTGTCGATCTGGGCCGCCATCAGTTCCGGCGTTTCGTCATACTGGCCGAACTCGTTCGGCAGGCCGGCATTCGGATAGGCGCAGATGAAAGTATCGGCCACACCCGAAAGCTCCTGCAGGTGCGGGCGCATCGCATTGGCGCCGAGCGCGCAGTTGAGGCCGATCGTGAAGGGATTGGCGTGGCGCACCGAGTTCCAGAAGGCCGACGGTGTCTGGCCGGAGAGTGTGCGGCCGGAAAGGTCGGTGATCGTGCCGGAGATCATCACCGGCAGGCGCACGCCCTTGGCCTCGAAGCGCTCCTCGCAGGCGAAGATCGCCGCCTTGGCGTTCAGCGTGTCGAAGATCGTCTCGATCAGGATGATGTCGGCGCCGCCGTCGATCAGGCCGTCGATCTGTTCGCCATAGGCGGAGCGCAGATCGTCGAAGGTGACGGCGCGGAAACCGGGATTGTTGACGTCGGGCGAGATCGAGGCGGTGCGGTTGGTCGGGCCGATGGCGCCGGCGACGAAGCGGCGGCGGCCGTCCTCGCGCTCGGCACGCTGTGCTGCCCGGCGGACGATCTCGGCGCCTTCCTTGTTGAGGTCGTAGACAGCCCCTTCCATCGCGTAATCGGCCTGCGCGATGCGGGTCGAGGAGAAGGTGTTGGTCTCGAGAATATCGGCGCCGGCCATGGCGTATTTGTAATGGATCTCTTCGATCGCATCCGGCTGGGTCAGGATCAGAAGGTCGTTATTGCCCTTCTGGTGGCAGGCGCAGCCGATGAAGCGGGTGCCGCGGAACTGGTCTTCGTCATAGCCGAGCCCCTGGATCTGCGTGCCCATGGCGCCGTCGAGGACGAGGATGCGTTCGCTCGCGGCTTTGCGCAGCGCTGCGAAGACTTCATTGCCGTCACGTTTGCCCGTTTCCGGACCAAAGAGAGTATCGAACACGGGAGGGCTCCTTGACGTCGTAAGACCAGACAGTTCAAATCACATAAAGATATCTTTATGTCAATATATGCCTGTCGATTTCGTGCTTTGCAAGCCTGGCCCCATGACAGACTCGAATGGCCTCTATATAGGCATTTCAAAAGCATCGCCCACGAAATCGGAGGAAATGTCATGGCACCCGTGCTTGGAAACTGGACGAGCCGCGCCTATCACCGCGGCTGGCTGCTCGCCCAGGCAAACGGCCTCTTCGATTTCTTCCAGCATAATTCGCTGAACCCCAAGGGCGGCTTCTACGATCTCGACGACAGCGGCAGGCCGCTTGACGCCGAGGGCCAGGTGCGCGGCATCCATATCGCCGCGCGCGCGGTGCATTGCTTCTCGATCGGCACGCTGCTCGGTCGCCCGGGTGCGAGCGACCTCGTCGACCACGGCATGGACTATCTCTGGAACCATCATCGCGACCGCAAAAACGGCGGCTATTTCTGGTCGCTGAACAATGACGGCCCGGTCGATACCAACAAGCAGGGTTATGGCCACGCTTTCGTGCTGCTGGCCGCCTCCTCCGCCAAGACGATCGGCCATCCGCTGGCCGACGGCATGCTGTCCGACATCACCGAGATCCTCAACAGCAGGTTCTGGGAACCGCGCCACGGCGCCATCGCCGAGGAATTCACCGCCGACTGGCAGCCGCTCGACGGCGGCGCCTATCGCGGCCAGAATTCCAACATGCACCTGACCGAAGCGCTGATGGCCGCCTTCGAAGCATCAGGCGACCGGGACTACCTCACCAAGGCCGAAAGCATCGCCGATCTCGTCATCCGCCGCGCCGCCGGCTCGGTCGACTGGCGCGTCGCCGAGCATTTCGACGCCGACTGGAAGCTCGACAAGCAATATTATCATCCGAACGAAATGTTCCGCCCGGCCGGCACGACGCCCGGCCACTGGCTGGAATGGGCCCGCCTCATCCTGCAGCTCTGGGTGCTCGGCGGCAAACGCATCGAATGGATGCCGGATGCGGCCAAGGCGCTCTTCGAGCAGTCGATGGCGCTCGGCTGGGACAATGACAAGGGCGGCTTCTTCTATACGCTCGACTGGAACGACAAGCCCGCCAAGCGTAACAAGCTCTGGTGGCCGGCCTGCGAGGGTGCTGCCGCAGCCCACTTCCTCAACGAGCATCTGCCGAGCGACGACCACGAGGAATGCTACCGCAAGATCTGGAACGTGATCGAACGCGCCTTCATCGACCATAAGAATGGCGGCTGGCACGAGGAACTGACGGAGGACCTCGTTCCCGCCCATTCGCTCTTCCCCGGCAAGGGCGACATCTACCATGCCCTGCAGGCCTGCCTCATCCCGCTTTTCCCGGCAACCGGCAGCCTGACGAAGGGCATCACCGAAGCCGGCGGCAAGCTCTAAAGCGTGTCGCAATCTTTCAGATCGCTTGTCACGCTTTAGGTCTTTGTGTGCGCATGTCTTTATCGCAAAACCGCTGCACACTTTTGCGAGACATGCTCTGAGGCTCAGTAACCCGGCGCCCGCAGTTCGGCGCTCGGGTTGCGCTGGAACCATTCGACATCCTCGTTGACGCGGTCGAGTTCGTCCTGCACGTCGCGCTGGTCGCGGCGGATGTCGTGCATGTCGTCTTCCAGATCCTCGATCCGCCGGCGCAATTCCGACCTGTCGCCGTCCTTCGCATCCTTCAGCCTGTCGGAAAGCTGGTCGATCTCAGCCTCCTTGGTGCTGTAGTCGTTCTGCATCGAGTTGAAGCGCTCCTGCAGCCCGTGCTGCTTGGCTCCGAGATTGAAGCCGCGCAGGAAGCCTGACGCGGTTTCCGGCGGGCAGACATTGGCGTAGCCGCTGCCAGCCTGGCCGCGCGCCAGGCCGCTCAGCGGCGTGCAGTAGCGCACCAGCCCGGACTGATACCCCTGGAACCAGATTGTCTGATCCGGCACGATCTTCACCCGCTCGCAGGATTTCGCATGCGCGGCAAAGCGCTGCTGCGGCTCGTAGCCCGCCGCACCGTCGCTCTCGCCGATCACCCGCCAGTCGGCGGCCACACATTCCTCCTTGGAGAGCGTGTTGCAGGAGGCAAGGAGAAGGCCGAAGCCGGCAACAGCGGCAAGCGCAAGGAAGAGGCGGATCATGGCGTCCCGGGAAGGTTAGGGAGGGCGATGCCGCACCTTACCCACAGGACAAGGCCGCGTCACCGGAGCGGTGCCGCGATTTTGCACTTTTCATGGCTTTTTTCTGTCGAAATTACGGCAGAAACCCACTCAGAGCGGCGCGAGCCGCAGCGTATCCAGATCTTTCGCCAGCATCAGCGCCAGCGCCTCGACCGCGAGATTGTGGTCGTCGCGCTGCGGCAGGCCGGAGACGGTGACCGCGCCGATGCAGCCGGTGCCCTTAACGTTGATCGGGAAACTGCCGCCATGCGGCGCATAATCGGCGCCGGAAAGCCCGTTATCCTCGACCGTCTTGCCGTCCTTTTTCAGTTTCAGGCCCGAGGCATAGCTGCTGCGGAAATAGCGGAATACCATATTGCGTTTGCGGCGAACCCAATTGACATTATCGGGCGTCACCCCCGGCAGCGCGGCATAGAAGACCGGCATCGAATGCAGGGTCACATCGATCGCAATCCCGAGGCCGCGCTCGGTGGCGAGTTCCTGCAGGAGCTTGCCGAGCTGCCATGCCGTCGTCAGGTCGAAGGCATCGAAGCTCAGCGCTTTTTCCTGCTCCGCGATCCGGTTGAGATCGTCGTCGAGTGTCATGATAAGGCGCTCCTCTGCCGCAATGATCCGTTGCAGACCATTCTCGCGAGAGGCGAAAAAGTAAAGCAAAACTTGGATCTGCCCCAGCTCAGAGCTTGGGCGTCAGCATCTCGAAACGGTCGCGCGTTGTGGCGCAGGTATCGCCACCGAGCCGCGCAATGGCATCGACGGCGGCCGGATCAACATGCAGCCGTTCCGGATCGACGACACCGTCGCGGTAATGCGCATAGACGATCTCGCCCATGACGATCTGCCGCGAGCGCCCGAGCTCCAGTGTCACATGCCGCCGGCATTCGAAGGCAGCCGGCGCCTCGGCGATATAGGGCGATGCCACCTTCTCCCCCGGCATCGCCGTCAAACCCGCTTGCTTCAGCTCATCGACGCCGCGCGGATATTTGGCGCCACAGACATGCATCGCCTCGGCGATGGCGAAGGAGACGATATTGACGGTAAAAACCTCGGTCATGCGGATATTGTGGCCGGTGTCCTTGAAGGACATGTCGGCATTGTTCTCGACGCCGATCGCCAGAATCGGCGGATCGGCCGACAGGCAGTTGAAGAAGCTGAAGGGGGCGGCGTTGATCCGTCCGTGTTCATCGACCGTCGTCACCAGCGCGATCGGTCGCGGAATGATCGTGCCGATCATCAGCTTGTAACGCTGGCGCTCGGAAAGCTCTGTGAAGTCGAAGGAAACGGCCATGGCTCAGCCGGCCGGCGAGAAGGCGCTCATCGCGCCGGTGAAGGTTTTCGGCAGCGGCGAGGCGTAGGAGCCGCGCTTGCTCGTGGAAAGCCCGAGCGAGACCAGCGCCTCGGCCTGCTTGACGGCGGCTGCGACGCCGTCAATGACGGGCACGCCGTAGATATCTTGCAATTCCCTCGCCAGATCTGTCATGCCGGCGCAGCCGAGCACGATCGCCTCGGCACCGTCTTCTTCAAGCGCCCGCTCGATCTCGGCCCTGAGCTTGCCGATTGCGCCCAATGCCGCATCTTCGAGCTCCAGCACCGGAATGTCGGAGGCGCGCACCTTGGCGCGCTCGCCCATGCCGTAGCGGCGCACCAGATTGTCGATCAGCACCCGCGAGCGCTCCAGCGTCGTCACCACGGTAAAACGCTGCGCCAGGAAGCCGGCCGTTGCGACGGCGGATTCGCAAAGCCCGAGGATCGGCACGTCGGCAAAGCTGCGCGCCGCTTCAAGGCCGGTATCGTCGAAGCAGGCGATGACGGCTGCGTCATAGCCCGCCACCTGCCGCTCTTTCAGTTCGGAAAGCAGGCCGGGGATCGCCAGCGCCCCGTCGTAATGGCCTTCGATGGAAACAGGCCCCATCTGCGAAGTGGCGGCGATGATTTCCGTGCCGGACGCGGCCACCGCGCGCGCGGCGGTGGCGGCCTTCTCGGTCATGGAGGCCGTGGTGTTCGGATTGACGATGAGAATGCGCATGTCAGTTGATCTTTGCCTGCCGCCGGCCGAGCATGATCATGATGCCGAGCGCGATGAGAATGATGGTGAAGGAAAACAGTGTCGTCACTGTGCCGAGCGCATAGAGCACCGGCGTCGTGACATTGGTGGTCATGCCGTAGATTTCGAGCGGCAGCGTGTTGTAGCTGCCCGAGGTCATCAGCGTGCGGGCGAATTCGTCATAGGAGAGCGTGAAGCCGAACAGGCCGACGCCGATCAGGCTTGGCGCGATCATCGGCAGCACGACATGGCGGAAGGTCTGCCAGGAGCTGGCGCCAAGGTCGCGCGCCGCCTCCTCATAGGCCGGCGAGAAGCGGTTGAAGACGGCAAACATGATCAGCACGCCGAAGGGCAGCGTCCAGGTGAGATGCGCGCCGAAGGCCGAGGAATACCAGGCGGGCTTCAGCCCTCCCTCCTGGAAGACGACGCCGATGCCGAGCGAGACGATGATCGACGGCACCACGAGGCTGGCGACCGTGGCATAGAACAGCGCGGTCGAGCCGCGGAAACGGCGGCGGAAGGCAAGGCCGGCGAGCAGCGACACCGTGACGGTCACCACCATCACCATCAGCCCGAGGGTGAAGGAACGGCGGAAAGAGGCGCCGAAATCGCCGACCGCCTGCTTTTCGAACAGGTTGAAGAACCAGTGGGTGGAAACGCCGTTCATCGGGAAGGTCAGGCCGCCGTCCGGCCCCTGGAAGGAGAGGATCAGGATCGCCGAGAGCGGGCCGTAGAGGAACAGCACGAAGACGGCGAAGAAGATCGCCAGAAGATAGAATTCGAGGCCGCGTTTTTCGTGGTTCATCTCAAAGCTCCTTGCGGATGTCGACGACGCGCAGGATGGCCGCGACCATCAAGAGCACGACGGCAAGCAGCACCACCGCATTGGCGGCCGCCGCCGGATATTGCAGCAGCGACATCTGGTTCTTCATCATCAGCGCCACCGAGGCGCTCTGGCCGCCGGACATCACCTGCACCGTCGAAAAATCGGCCATGACGAGGGTGACGACGAAGATCGAGCCGATCGCCATGCCGGGCTTGGCGAGCGGAATGACGACGTTCCACAGCACCTGCCAGCCCGACGCGCCGGCATCGCGCGCCGCCTCGAACAGGGACCGGTCGATGCGCATCAGCGTGTTGAAGATCGGCGTCACCATGAACAGCGTATAGAGATGCACCATCGCAAGCACGACGGCAAAATCGGAATAGAGCAGCCATTCGATCGGCTGCGGGATGATACCCATCTTGATCAGCGACGAATTGACGAGGCCATTGCGCCCGAGCACCGGGATCCACGAGATCATGCGGATGATGTTCGAGGTCATGAACGGCACGGTGCAGACAAGGAAGAGGATCATCTGCGTCGAGGTCTTGCGGATGTGGAAGGCCAGGAAATAGGCAACCCAGAAACCGATGAGAAGCGTCAGCCCCCAGACGATGGCGGTGAATTTCAGCGTGTTGAGATAGGTCTTCCACGTCACCCACGAACCGAGCGTATCGGTGTAGTTCATGGTGAGAAAATCGGGATAGAGGCCGGCGAAATCATAATCCCAGAAGCTGACGACCGCGATCATGGCGATCGGCAGCAGGAAGAAGAAACCGAGAATGGCGATCAGCGGCGTCGCCTGGAGATAGGAGATGGCCGAGGGGGAGAGGCGGAAGGCGCGGCCGCCGCGGGCGCCGTGGCTGCCCTCTTCCGTATCTGCTGCGATGGTTGCCATATCCGGTTCTCCCTTTATCCATATTCCGGCAGACGAGGGATGCCCCTCATCCGCCTGCCGGCACCTTCTCCCCGCAGGCGGGGAGAAGGGAATCGCGGCAGCGCCTTGGCTACCGCGGACCTTGCGTCGGATAGGGAGGGCTCAAAAAAAGACCCCTCCACAACCCTCCCCACAAGGGGGAGGGAGTTTCTCTGCCGCAACCTCGCCGGGCTCCCTCCCCCTTGTGGGAGGGGAAAGCGGCACACGCCGACCTGCATCAGGCGGCGATGAACTCGTTCCAGCGGCGGACCATGTAGCGGTCTTCGTCCATCACCGAGTTCCAGCAGGCGACGGCGCCCATGCGGGCTTCGAAGGAACCGCCGTCGCGGACGGCTCCGGCCTTTTCCATGACCTTGCCCTCAGGCGACAGGATATCGCCCTGCGCCGCCTTGCCCTCGATCCAGTAGCCCCATTCGTCAGCCGACATGAAGTTCTTGGCGGTGTCCATGCAGGCGGAATAGTAACCCTGGCGGTTGAGATAGCCGCCGACCCAGCCTGATGTGTACCAGTTGATGTACTCGTAAGCCGCGTCGAGCTCGGCGCCCTTCAGATGCGAGGCAAGGCCGAGACCGCCGCCCCAGGCGCGATAGCCTTCCTTGAGCGGCTGGAAGGTGCAGGCGATGCCCTTGGAGCGGACGGCGGCAACGGCCGGCGACCACATCGACTGGATGACGACTTCGCCCGAGGCCATCAGGTTGACCGACTCGTCGAACGACTTCCAGAAGGCGCGGAACTGGCCCTCGCCCTTGGTCTTGATCAGGAATTCGATCGTCTTGTCGATCTCTTCCTTGGTCATGTTGCCCTTGTCGGCATACTTGATCTTGCCGGAGGCTTCCATGATCATCGCGGCATCCATGATGCCGATCGACGGAATGTTGAGGATAGCGGTCTTGCCCTTGAAGGCCGGATCGAGAATATCGGCCCAGCTGGTGATCGGACGGCCGGTGAGATCGGGACGGATGCCGAGCGTGTCGGCGTTGTAGATGGTCGGAACCATCGTCATCCACTGCGTCGGCTCCTTGGCGAATTTCTTGGAATCCTGCGCCTCGACGAAGCCGACCGTGTGCGGCGCCGTGCCCTGGGCGATGACGCTGTCCGGCTTCAGCTTGCCGTTGATGAACAGCGGCACGATCTTGTCGTAATATTTCAGCTTCTTGACGTCCATCGGCTGCAGCACGCCTGTCGGGAACACCTTCTTGGCGATCCAGTATTCGATGTCGGCGATGTCGTAGCTGTCGGGCTGGGTGACGGCGCGCTGGGCGGCGGCATCGGAATCGGTCGCCGTCATCTCCAGCGTGATGCCGAGATCGGCCTTGCACTTTTCGGCGATGGCATTGATGTTCGAGACGCCGGTGCCGAACTGGCGAAGCGTGATGTTCGTCTTCGCCCAGATTGTCGGGAAGCCGGTGATCGCGCCGGAGCCGGCGATGGCGCCGACGGCGGCGGCACCCGTCTTCAGCAGCGTGCGGCGGGAAAGACCCTTCCCAGCCTTGGTCGATGTGGTTTCAGTCGTCATGTCAGTTCCCCTTTTTGTTGATGCGGAAGGATGGTTGGTGATGGTTCATGCGGAAGAGCGGCCGAGAAGCACGGCATCCTCGAGCGCCCAGCTGAGCGCAACGGCATCGCCGACAGAAACCGGCCGGGCGAAATAGTCGCTGTCGTCTGATATGACGGTGAAGTCGTCGCTGCCGGCGCCGATAACGGTGATCTTCACCGAGGAGCCGCGATATTCGACGTTGGAGACGGCGCCGTTGAAGCCGAGCGTCCATTCGGTCGCCACCTGCAGGCGCACGCGGTCGGTGCGGATGCCGATATCGACCGGTTCGCCGACCTCCCTGCCTGCCCCGCGCACGGAAAAGCTCTGCCCCTCCGGCACGGTCATGACGAGCACGCCGTTGTCGCTTGAGGTCACCCGGCCGCTGAGCACGTTGTGATCGCCCATGAAGCGGGCGACGAAGGCGGTTGCCGGCTTCTCGAACACGTCGCGGGGCGCAGCCGCCTGCTCGATCCGGCCGTCATTCATGATGACCATGATATCGGCGAGCGCCATCGCCTCTTCCTGGCTGTGGGTGACATGGACGAAGGTGATACCGAGCGACTTCTGCAGTTTCTTGAGTTCGGCGCGCATGCGGATCTTCAGGAATGGATCGAGCGCCGACAGCGGCTCGTCGAGCAGCAGCGCCTCCGGATCGGTGATCAGCGCGCGCGCCAGCGCCACACGCTGCTGCTGGCCGCCGGAAAGCTGGGCCGGGCGCCTGGAGGCATAGGGCTCCATCTGCATCAGCTTCAGCAGGTCGAGCGCCTTGGCCCGCCGCTCGGCCTTGTCGACGCCCTTCATCTTCAGGCTGAAGGCGACGTTGTCGATGAGATCGAGATGCGGAAACAGCGCATAGGACTGGAACATCATCGCCGTGCCGCGCCTGGCCGGCGGAAAATCGGTGACAACAGTATTGCCGAGCCGGATATCGCCCGACGAAATGCTCTCATGGCCGGCAATCATGCGCAGCGTCGAGGTCTTGCCGCAGCCCGATGGGCCGAGGAAGCAGCAATAGGCGCCGGCCGGAATTTTCAGGCTGATGGCATGGACGGCCGTTGTCGCCCCATAGACCTTCGAAACGGATACTATATCGATCTCTGCCGCTTTCGACATCATGCCTTCCCCTGTTTGGAAAAGACGATGCATCTGCCGTGCCAGATTCCGTTTCACCGACCAAACCATTGTGAAAAAACGGTTTTATCGACGATCCATCCGCGAGGTAAAATTATGGGCTAGGCAGTGTCTGCACATGATTTAGGCTTTCGTGCTCAATTTGTGCAGAAAATCGTATACAATTCCGCCGGCGTTTCGGGCACAAATTCCGTTTAACTTTTGCCGCGAAGCCGGATATGGTTTGCCCGCCATCAGGGAATGATTTCATGAAATCCGCCGCCAAGGCTATGCAGGCCGAAGACTCCGCCGAAACCGGCGCGCAACAGATCCGCGACGCCATTCGCGAGGCGATCGTCGAGCGCCGGCTTTCACCCGGCACCAAGCTTTCCGAAAGCGATGTCGGCAATCTCTTCAACGTCAGCCGCACGCTCGCCCGCGCCGCCCTGCAGGCGCTCTCCTATGAGGGCCTCGTCAGCGTCGAGAAGAACCGCGGCGCCTTCGTCGCCTATCCCTCGCCGGAGGAGGCCCGCCAGATCTTTTCCGCCCGCCGCCTGGTCGAACCCGGCATATTGCGTGAGGCGGCGGCGCGGATGACCGCGGATGATATCAGCCAGCTGAAACAGCTGTTGCTGGAGGAAGGGCGGCTGATGAGCGAACGCGGCCAGACGGCGCGCCGCGCCGAGATCAAGGCGTCGGGCGATTTCCACCTGATGCTGGCGGAGATCTCAGGCAATGCAATCATGCAGCGCTTCATGGAAGAGCTCGTTGCCCGCTCCTCCCTGGTGATTGCCCTTTACGGCCAATCCACCGCATCGAGCTGCGGCCATTCCGAACATGGCGAGATCATCTCGGCGATCGAAAGCAGCGACCTCGACCGCGCCTGCCGGCTGATGCTGCATCACATCGCCCATATCGAGACCGATCTCGACCTGCGCGAGCGCAAGAGCCTCGGCCTCAAGGAAGCCTTCGAGCTTTAAGAAGCAGGAGACGTCGGACGCGCGTCCGCGGTGTTCCGAACCCTACCAGGGCGTCCGCTTGGGCAGCATCTCGAGGGCCGCGAAAATATCCTCCGCGGGCCTCGGCTCGCTCGAGCGCAGTTTCACGGTTCCGTCGCGCCCGATCAGGATCAGCCCGAACTCACCGGATGGCGGCCCCTGCAGCCGCTCTCTGACATCGTCGGCATCGAGTTCGGAGCCGTCGTCGAGCAGCGAGAAAGCGCCGCCGCCGGCGATGATGAAAACCTCGATGTCTTCCTCGATGAGACGCATATGCGCGTTCCGCAGCCATTCGTCCTGGATGACGGCACGGTCGTCCTGCGCATCGGCAAAGATGATCAGCACCCGCTTCCTGTCGCGAAACTGCTCGAGCGATTGCGGAAGTTCCGGCTCACGCCGCGGCGTGCCGATGATTTCTTGAACGATGGATTTCAGCATGGTGCTCATTCCTCACCCGCACTGGCGGCGGGCATGCCAGTAAACGGCTGGCAAGGGGCGAGGTTCCGCCGGAAAGCGGAAAAGGATCGCAGCCAGGGCCGCGATCCTTTTCCCGTCAGTCGCGGCTCTGGTCTTCGGCTGCGTGAGCCGAAACGGCGACGAGATCGACCGTGCCGTTGGCAAGAAGGCGCTTGCGCACCAGCACGCGCATGACGCGCGCCGCCGTCGAGAAGGTCATCTGGTCGAGCGGGCCTTCGCCCTCCCACGGCTTGGTCAGCCGCTCGGTGACAGCGCCGACGATGTTCATCGGCACGATGTCGGTGCATTCGCGCATGGCTTCGAAAACGAAGCCGATGGGGACGACCCGTCCTTCGTAGGTCACGATCGGTTCGGTCAATTCGCTGTCCCATTCCTCGAAGGCATAAAGCGCTTCGCGAAACAGCTGCTGGAGGGTAAACGGCGCGTGGCCGTCATGAAGTGGCGGCAGGGCATTCATCATGTCTGTCTCCTCTTGATGGGTTGAAGCCAAAGTCCTCCGGTATCGGTCGCGCCAACGCGGGAACGGAGCGTTTTGCTGCCCCTGCGAACCGATTAACACGATTGATTCTATAGACTAACGCGCCGGGGTAAAGCCCATTTATCGGCCCTCGCGGAAGCCAATTCCATAACGCGCTGATTTTCTTGCGTCTTTTAGGCGAAATTTTCCAACCAGCAGCCGTTCGTGAAATTCCATGCCACAGCCTCTGGACCGCCCTGCAGTGGCGAAAAAACCCTGAAAAATCACGGAACTTTTGCCGCTGTAATCTGTTTTGTTCTCACACTTCGAAAAACAGTCTGGGGAATCACCAATGACGCAAATCCGTGAATCGGAGCGCCGAAGCAGGGTCGTGCGCGGCCGCCCTTACAGCCTTGACGAATTCGCTTCCAAATACGGCCTGGGCGGCGAGCAGGCCGAAAGCCTGTTCACCCGTTTCGGGCCCTCCTCGATCGAACTCGACCTGCTGATGGCCGCCAAGCGCCGCCTGCCCGTTCGCCACGACAGACCGCTTCCGCAGGACAGACCGCTTCCGCAGGACAGAATTGCCGAATAACACCTTTCACACATGGAATGGATAGATGAGCGACAGACGCCACGAATGGATCAGCAAAAGGGCCTACGCGATCTGGGAAGAACAGGGCCGTCCCGACGGGCGCGGTGACGATCACTGGCGCCAGGCGGTTGCCGAACGCAATGCACTGGAACGCACGAAGGCCTCCATCGACGGCCGCGAGGTCCTGGTGAAATTTCGCCCGAAGCAGCCGAAGCCCGAACTGCCGCGCCAGGACTGGATCAACCCGTCGACCAAGGTTGGCTGATCTCTATCTCATATCGGCTTTGGCGCCGTTGGCCGGCCTCCTCCTTCGAGGCCCCTGCGGGGCGCCTCAGGATGAGGGCGGAGAGAGGGTGCGGCTTGTGGCTCATCGGAGAGCGGAGCAGCACGCCAGAGCCCCAGTCTGCAAAACTCGGCACGCCGATCAGCCCACCAGCCACGCGGCACAACAACTAGCCCTCATGGTGAGGAGGCCCGCAGGGCCGTCTCGAACCACGAGGACGGGTGGCTCGGCGATCTAGCGGCTGCACAAATGCCGCCCACTCGCCCCCCATGCTAGCCTCCCGCCATGGAAGTCACCGTCTACATCCTCCGCTGCAGCGACGGCTCTTATTACACCGGGCTGACCAAGCAGGAGATCGAGGCGCTTGTCTGGGAGCACAATGCCGGGCGCTAGGAAGGCTACACCGCCAAGCGCTTGCCCGTCGAACTCGTCTTCACCGAAACCTTGACCGCATCATCGACGCCATCGCCCGGGAGCGCCAGATCAAGGGCTGGTCGCGCCGCAAGAAGGAGGCGTTGATTGCCATGGATTACGAGGCCTTGCCGGAGTTGTCGAAGCGCGGGCCGATCAAGGTGGAGTGAGCGGCCGGTGGCCGACCTCGTCCTTCGAGGCCCCTGAGGGGCACCTCACGATGGGGTCGGAGAGAGGTTGCCGCTTGGGGCGTGCGGCTCGCGGGCGTCAGCAATGGCACAGTCTAGCCGTTTCCCGAGACACCAGCGCCGGCATTGGAAACCATTCATCAAGCATAATGGCACAAATCCAGGGAGTAGCGGCTTTCCCTCTACCCGGCCGCAGCATTGCCGCTCGACACTTTCTTCGCAAAATCGGAAACGGATGAGAATGAAAAGGGGACACGGATTTCATCTTGCCGTGGCCGATCCTGGTGCCTAGCCGATCCAGTCAATATCGGGAAAAGCCTGAAACACCCGCCGGGGCGGGCCATGTCAGAAAACGTTGTTATCAACGCAAAGCGCCCGGTGGACCTCGGTCCAGAACAGGGCTAGCGGGGTGTCGCCGTTGCGTTCGGCAACGAGGGCGCGGATCAGCGCTTCGGAGCCTGCCATGTCCTGCCAGCTGGATTTCAGGCCCTTGGCGGCCTGTTGGCATTCGGCAATCTCGAAGGGTCTCTTGCTGTCCATATGAGGTCTCCTCGTGAAAGGCGCTAGCAGGCGGAGCCGGGATTGTCATTCCCCGCATATGTGGGGATGCCTTGTATTTGTGACGGTCCTCACGGTAGGATTGAGGGAATTGGGGCAGTGGAAATGACCGAGAATACCTATAGCGAAAAGTTCGAACCCGCCTTCGAACAGATCAAGGCGGCGGCCAATGTGGATGCGGCCATCCGCATTCTGCAGGCGGAATACGGCCTCGATTTCGTCACCTACCACCTCGCCCAGACGATCGCCAGCAAGATCGATTCGCCCTTCGTGCGCACCACCTATCCGGATGCCTGGGTCTCCCGCTATCTGCTGAACAGCTATGTGAAGGTCGACCCGATCGTCAAGCAGGGCTTCGAACGCCAGTTGCCCTTCGACTGGAGCGAGGTCGAGCCGACGCCGGAGGCCTATGCCATGCTGGTCGACGCGCAGAAGCACGGCATCGGCGGCAACGGCTACTCCATTCCCGTCGCCGACAAGGCGCAGCGCCGCGCGCTGCTGTCGGTGAATGCCCGCATCCCGGTCGACGAATGGAACGAGCTTGTCCGCCGCTGCCGCAACGAATGGATCGAGATCGCCCATCTGATCCATCGCAAGGCCGTCTACGAGCTGCACGGCGAGAACGACCCGGTGCCGACCCTGTCGCCGCGCGAGATCGAGTGCCTGCACTGGACGGCACTCGGCAAGGACTACAAGGATATCTCGGTCATCCTCGGCATTTCCGAGCACACGACCCGCGATTATCTGAAGACCGCCCGCTTCAAGCTCGGCTGCGCCACGATTTCGGCCGCCGCCTCGCGGGCCGTGCAATTGCGCATCATCAATCCATAGTCTTCGGCCGGCGCATCTCGTGACGCCAGCCCTCATACTTTTGGGCTAATCCCCTCATCTGAGGGGGCCCATCTGAGGGAATTTTCGATCCGGCCCGCCTGGACCATTCTGCTCTCCACGGACTTGCAAACGCTGGAGGGCAAAATGTTCGTTATCATTCAGGCACATGAGTACCAGAAATACGCTGCCGTACTGGATCAGATGTTTCGCCTGCGCAAGAAGGTGTTCGCCGATACGCTCGGCTGGGATGTTCCCGTCGTCGGCCCTTACGAACGCGACAGCTACGATGCGCTGGCTCCGGCCTATCTCGTCTGGTGCAACGACAGCCGCACCCGTCTTTACGGCGGCATGCGCCTGATGCCGACGACCGGCCCGACCCTTCTCTACGATGTCTTCCGCGAGACTTTTCCGGATGCCGCCGATCTCATCGCGCCGGGCATCTGGGAGGGCACGCGCATGTGCATCGACGAAGAGGCGATCGCCAGGGATTTCCCCAATGTCGACGCCGGCCGCGCCTTTTCGATGATGCTGCTGGCGCTTTGCGAATGCGCGCTCGATCACGGCATCCACACGATGATTTCCAACTACGAGCCCTATCTCAAGCGCGTCTACAAGCGCGCCGGCGCCGAAGTGGAAGAACTCGGCCGCGCAGACGGCTACGGCAAGTACCCCGTCTGCTGCGGCGCCTTCGAAGTGTCGGACCGTGTGCTGCGCAAGATGCGCACCGCCCTCGGCCTGACCCTACCCCTTTACATCAGACATGTTCCGGCCCGCTCGGTCGTGACCCAATTCCTGGAGATGGCAGCATGAACCGCCTCGCTGAAACCGCAATACAGAAAGATATCGGGGCCCTGGAGCGCCATGTGCTCGCCTCCCGCGACATCGCCACGCAGATCGGGGATCCCTTCCTCTCCTATCTCCTCTCGATGGCGCTGTTCACGATCTACGAGAAGAAGGCTCATCACGAGAATGAGGCGCTGAAGAGCAGCTTCAGCTGAGGGCGCGACCCCCTCCGCACGCCTGAAGACGAGCATGTCTCCCGGCGCCTCGCGCGCAGCCGCAAAACCAGTCCCCGTTTTGCGGCTGCGCGCCCCTGTCATGTCATCGGGCATTGCCAGTCACATCATCCGGGAACTCACGTCATCAGCGAATCGATCGTCGAGATCAGCGCGTCGTGCATATAGGGCTTGGGCAGGAAGGCGGTATTGGCGGGCAGCGCCATGGGGTCGAGCCGCACCATGCCCGAGGTGATGATGATGCCGATATTCGGCCGCATCGCCCTCACCCGTTTGGCAAGCTGGATCCCGTCCATCGACCCCGCCATGTTGACATCGGTGAACAGGATATCGACGTCCGGCCGGCCTTTCAGCACCACCATCGCCTCATCCGCATTCGCCGCCTCCAGCGCCACATGGCCGACATCTTCGAGCACATCGAGGACATTGAACCGGATCACCGGCTCATCCTCGACGATAAGCACCACGGCACTGTTCAACGCCACCATCTGCGATCGCCCTCTTCATCGAATCCAATCCCTGTAATTGTCGCCCGCGCGAGAAGGTTCCAGTGCCCGCACCGATGAAATATGCATCGTCCACAGATGCTTGCGCTCTGCGCTTGTGGCTCCCTGCAATTTGCGTTAGAGCGAACCGATGCTGCGGGAACCATTGCCCCGGCATCACGGCGCCGGCCTCCGGCGCCAAGGGCCTGTAGCTCAATGGTTAGAGCCGGCGGCTCATAACCGCTTGGTTGGGGGTTCGAGTCCCTCCGGGCCCACCATTTCCTTTAAAATCAAAGGCTTAGATTTCGGTTTTCTTGGGGAAACATCCAAGGGAGACACCGGTTTGTTCAATCCGGCATATCTATTGAAGTCAAGGAACGGCATCTTTTTCTTTCGCTGGCCGATCCCCAAAGAGCTGCACCCTTCACGAACGCCCACCACCATCAAGCTTTCATTGGGGACTAGAGAGCCACAGAAGGCGTTGCGTTTGTCGCGATATTTAAGCCAGATAGGCCAAAGACTTAATGATCATGGACGTGCCACAGCAATGAACTATGCCGATATCCGGACGCTGTTAAAGCGGCACTTTGCCGAACAGTTAGCCACCAGAAAGAGTGAGCTTGATTCGCATGGCCCTATGGAACCAGCCAAGTTGAGAAACGCTCAAGACAAACTGGTCGAGGTAGATCGGGCTATCGAGCAAGATGTACCGTTGGCCGACTGGTACGGGCAAGATGACAGCGAAGAGTTACAGGCGATACTCGCCAAGCATGGTGTGGAAATGACCACAGGCACTAGCGGATACACTCTGCTGGAGAGGGCTTATCGACATGCATACAGAAGCGCACTAGCTGACCTTTTGCAGCATGACGAGCGTCTGCGAAATTTCAACTTCACGGAAACGTCGCTGCCGGAAGCGCAACAAATCGTCAAAGGCTTTACGCTGGCTGAACTACGAGAGGCGTATACTAAAGAGCGTAATGTGGGGAAGAACTGGGCGGAGAAGACGGCATATGAAAAGTCGGTACACTTTGCACTCCTTGAAGAGATATTAGGTTCCAAGAAGGACGCACGTGCTATCTCTGCAGGGGACGCGAAGACGGTAAAGGATACACTGTTAGCTTATCCTAAGAATCGAACTAAGAACCCAGAAACCCGAGGCAAGCCCTTAGCCGATATCCTGAACCTCCCCCGCGTGGCGAAACTTGAACCTGCAACGCTCAACAAGTATTTCCAAACTTACAACGACTTTTTTGAATGGGCCAAAGATAACAATCACATAGATAGCAATCTGTTTGCCGGCCTGTCAGTTCGCCAAGGCAAGAAAAGTAACGACTCTAAACGTGACCCATATTCCGACCGAGATGTCGGGGCGATCTTACGAGCCGTCATACTCAATCCCGATGGAATAGTCAGCAAGCCATATCAGAAATGGGCAACGCTCATTGGTATCTACACCGGAGCCCGGCTGGGTGAGATTTCGCAACTACACTTAGGCGACATTCGCCAAGAGTCAGACATCTGGTATTTCGACATCAACGATGAGGGAGACAGGAAGAGTGTGAAAACGCACGCCGCGAAACGGCAGGTGCCTATTCACAATCGTCTAATCGAAGCAGGGATATTGGAATATGTAGAGGCACTGCGCAGCCGCAAGGCTGATAAACTGTTCCCTGACTTCACCTATGACATAAAAAATGGATGGGGGCGCCAGCAGAGCAGATGGTTCAACGAGAGACTTCTTGTCCATCTGAACTTGAAGACGAAGACCCGGGTGTTCCACAGCTTGAGGCATACTGTAAATACGCGACTATTGCAGCTCAATGTACCAGACCCTCTTGTGAAGGCGATTATTGGCCACGAACCTGAAGGAATGACGCAGAAGCAATATTTCAAAGAGGGATATACCCTAGCCCAACGAAACGAGGCTCTTCAAAAGCTCGATTTCGGTTGGGTAGATTAACAATATAGGGATCGTGTCCTTGCTGCACGCCTATTGACAGAGCCCCGCCGACGAATCAAACAGATAGCAGGGCCGTACGTGCGGCTCTGGGGTGTAGTAACCCCGCACAACTAGGATCGTGCTGCCAAATCAGCACCACTCTTCGACCTTATGGTCGGGGAGCCTGCGGCGTATGTCCAGGTTCTCCGAACTAAAGGCCGTAGGGCCGTGTTGTGCGGTTTACTACCTCCCCGATCACCAGAGATCGAAGGGCCTTTTCGCGGGGACGTACCGCGACCAACGCCCTAGGAGACAATCCGCATGATGACCCTTATCGTCGTAGCCGTCTTGGGTTGGGCTGCGTATAAGGCCTTCCGCCTAAACACTGGCGCAGGTACCGAAGCTGTTAGAGCTTACTATTTTCTCGAAGCCCTGTTGAACGGCAACGACCAATTAAACGCAAATAGGTATGCCCACGTCACTATAAGCATGGGCTCGACCGAGGATATTCAGCGCGTCAATACCGAGATCCGGGCACTACATGACGGTAAAAGCACTCCGATTGTGGCAGAAGCCTATCGACGCGGGCTGACGCCTCTAATGCCAAACTGGTATCGGGATCTTGTGACGAAGGCACCAGCAACTGCCGCGATCAAAAGCATCTATCAACAGCCGCTCGCAAACTTACGTGAGAACGCGGGTATCAATTAGGAATTTGGCTCCGACGATGTCGGCATAGAATTTCCGAAACGCAGATATGTTGTAAACCAGCTGTCACCGACATCCCATCAACGCTACCGTCCAAGGAGGCCGGCGCAAGTATAGGCGCTGACATCTGTGACTAAGCATCTAGCCGGTAGACCAAGACTAAGTATTATCGTTTTGATCAACAGCTTAGCCTTAATTTTAGTTTCTATGAATATTCCCAAAATCGCTCGCTGAGTGGCTCCACTGCGCCCAGGCCATCCAACATCCCATTCCCGCAAAAAAACGAGCCCATGAGTCGCCCTGGCCGATTTAGAGGCCATCCAGCCCTCTCACATTCCCCAGTTCGCCAGTATCGCGCTGTTTTCTTCCGGTTTCGCCCGAATTCGGATCACAGTTTGCCGCGTGACCCCTGTCATCCTAGAGATCTCCGTATCCGAATGCTTACCGACTAACTCCAGCACTCGATCAAACTGATCTCTATTGAATTGCGGCTTTCGGCCTCTATACTTCTGATTACCTTCGCCTTTTGCGTACGCAATCCCTGCCTTCTGAGCTTCTTTTGTCGCTTCAGCCTGAGCCTCCGCCGTCGCAGCCATGAAAGCAATCATGGCATCTCTAATGGCTTGCTGTATCGGATCCTCGGTAGAGCCATCAAAGACCAATTGATTGATCACGGTTTTGATGACCACACCAGCTTCCATGAACTGCCGAATGGTATCTGTTACATCTCTGTAATTTCTTCCTAACCGGTCCACCCAACGTACTACGAGCACGTCCCCTGCCCTTAGGATATCATGCAATCTCCGGCCTTGCGGACGATCTCTTAGCTTGCTGGTTACGCCAGACTGACCATGATCAGCAACTACCTGATCGATCTTAAAGCCAGCTCTAATAGCCTGCTCTTTCTGATGTTCAATTGTCTGGTCAGCCGTTGACACTCTGGCATAGAGAACTGTTTTCATGGACATCACCATTGTTCACTAGGGTACTGTCCATACATACTTATGTCCACATTGCAATGTCAACCCTAGTGGACACGGCTTTAAGCCGAATTGAGTTGTCAACTAGGCTATGCCCATATGGACACTATTGAGTTAGTAAACAGACTTACCGACAGCCTTTGAATACGCTCATCATAATAATATATACTAAAATACCGCAAATAATTAATTTATAACATCATACTATATCGTCTATTAATCAAAATCTATGATTTATAAGTCTGCTGTTATCTATTCAATTATTTCTAATTTTTATGCAATTTATCTATCTACCTTGTGCCTGTCATTTCCTCTATTACTGTGTATATTATATTATATGATATACCACTCAGTCATACACATAATAATTTATCTAGCACATATCCAGTAGGATACTTAGTGTTATATCTAGTATTCAGTCCAGATTCCACCTGTTATCTACTATTATTATAAGCTCTTGATCATATTTTTATGTATACTTACTTACTATCCACTGATATCGGCCTGCTTTGCTATCTGGAGCTCGACTGATACCTACAGTTTTTTATCCTAATAGGCAGGAATATGTTGCCTGACTACTTCTTGAGCCGAAGGGGTGGACTGGAGGGCTTATGTCCACTGTGGGCAATATGCCGAGACTAAAGTGCTTTATCAACATCGGCAAACTATGCTTCAAGGCTCAGATTCGAGGGGCCATGGGGGTAAACTTGCTCGCGATACCTGTTAGATGCCTCCGCGGAAATTTTCTCAGTTTCAAAATTCGAGTGCGCCTAATAGTCTCCTTACTGCGAGACACTCGTGATTAGGACCTGTTTCAATCGTCCCGAACTGCTTTCCAGCCTGTGGCCGGTGAAAGCTATTAGTCCGAACTGCTGACCGGCGTTGAGCGCATGCAGTCGAAGGCTTTCGGTTATACGGCCAACCGTAACGACATCTCTTGCTCGTTCGTCCAGCTCGAACGGGACAGGTCGCTGTTCGTTCGGGATATAAACTCGCCCTTTGAAAGTGTTGATGTTGTAACTGCTGACTTTGCCGATAAAAGATTCTGTGTGGGGACTCGCAGTTGTGAGGTGAAGATAATCATAACTACTGGCATCAAGTACCGCGATCGGGTACTTCTGTTTCTTAAAGATGGAAACAACGCGAGCCTGTTCAGCTGTTTTGGATGCATAGATCGGCCTATGCATTTGCTTTACAGACCGCTCAACCTTCTCAATTAAAGAGTCAGCTTGTGACTGGGTGACCACAGGTACGATGCTTTTCCGCTTTTTCACCTCTTCCTCGTATTGCATTCCCAAAGTCTTATCAAAGTCGACATGGAAACCGAGGCTTTCATTTATCACATAGTCATATAGCGAGGTGGCAAGATGACCGTAGACAGAGTCTCGCGAGGCAGTACCGACTACGGAAACACCTGACATTAGCATTCCGATAGCAGCGATCACTTTCCAACTTCCCGCTTCAGGAGAAGTGATCATGACTCGCGCGCCTTTGAGGGATGGCGCTTCAGTTATGATTTCTCCATTGAGGACCAGATGAGCAGTGAGCGCAAGGCTTCGCTGAAAACCTCTCAGCGCCTCAGCAGCATCATAGAAGTCAAGTAGATGGTCGTCCGCATCGTTGCCCTCGAACGAAAGCGCAAATTTCAAAATTACACTCAAAGTTTGCCCCGACTTGCGAATCGCTATTGGTATAACCCTGGGTAGATTAACCCAGACGAAATAAAACAGGATGGGAAAAATAAATGGCGGTTAATAAAGAAGCCTGAGCTTGCCCATCTACACGCTGTGGCGTCGACGGCAATATAGCTTGCCCGATTACCTCGCAGCTAGACATGCCTTAGAGCCCTTCAAAGCTCAGCTGGAAGGACATACTCATACGACGCAGGATATGTACGTCGGCGTGCAGACAGAACATGAACGGAGAGTCAGGAACTACGGTCCGGATTACGATTGCTTCACAGCACCATCTAGACGGCGGTGCCAGTTCCGTAGAACGCCATCAAACTCTTCACCGATCCAGTTAGGGATTTCAGACACGTCGGGAATTAGAAGATCCTTGAGCGTGCGGTTAGCTTGTCTCCCGTAGTTAAACCGGTATTTATTCGCCCTAATACACATGCAGTAGAAGATTTTTTGCTCGACGCTGAGCTCTACCTTTGACCGAAGGCAGTAGAGATCGCGCCCGCTGTAGAAAGGCTCTGGCTGAAGAAAGGTCTCTAGAACGGACCCCCCACCCGCTACAGTCAAAACTCCAGCTTCGATAGGTTCCAATCCGTCGATGAGTTCCACTTTGGCTGACACACCGTTGTTGTTAGCTGTCCGCGAGACGAAGTTTACGCCGCTTGGATCAATCGTCAGCTTGTTCAGCTCAAGATTTACCCCGTAAAAAACCTCAAATATTTTCGAAACCTTCACCAATTTCACGCCAGCTCCTCCTCATCAGCTTCCGGCAGGGGTAGAATATCGTTCATAAGCTGGAAAATGAGATATTGTTTAACGGTGTTCTTATAGGTCTCTGGACCTAAGTTTGAATAATCTGTTTCCATATAAGCTTCCGCACACCACTCATCGGCGGCGGTCACCCGCTTCATTACACTCTCGCCGACATGAACTTCGCGATTTCGGAACGTATCAACCCAGTGATCTCGAATAGCTGACCACTGGCCGGCAAGATCAACCCGGCCTCTCTTTTTGGTCTTAACGAAACCGTCGTTTTTCCAATAGCCAAACCATGTCTTTGTATTTTGCTGTTCATGGGGCCTATGGGCTCTAAAGACCATAATGCATACGACAGTGCCAACGGGGTAAAACAACTCATCCGGAAGAGACATTACGGCTTCTAGGGTATGATACTTCAGGATTTCATAACGAGCGGCGTGAGGAGCAATCGCACAGGACATCGGCACGACAGCAATACCTACTCCGTCCGGGCGGAGGCAGTCCAGCATGTGTTTGGTAAAGTACAGCTCGTGTAAATCTTCATCCGACTGTGAGAAAGGCGGGTTTAACATGCCCACATTTGCGTCGTGCTTTTTCAACGCGTCAGCAATAGCCGCATCAAAGCAGGACCCCTGATAAAGATTCGCCTTTCCATCCCCTCTGAGAATCATGTTGGAAGCGGCAAGCGCAAACATATTCGGCTGCTGCTCGCAGCCTACAAGGCCCTGCGCTTTTATCAGGTCTCGCTCGTCTTGTGTGTTCGTTGCTCTCATCATCTGGTGCATAGCGGAGATGAGAAAGCCTCCGGTGCCAGCGCAAATATCCAGGACCACGTCATCCTTACCTACGTGCGCCAGCAGCGAAAAAAGCTCAGTCACATGCCGGGGAGTAAGTACGATACCGAGTGCCTTTTTATCGCCACCCGTGTATTTCAGAAACTCGCCGTAAAACTGACCCACGACGTCGTAGTCGTTGTAAATACCTAAGAATGGCCACACCTTCTCATTTAACTGAGTAATGAGTTCGTTAAGAACGCCTTTAGGATAAGCTTTGGTGGGCTTTCCGAGTTCGGGATGAACAGAGATGCTCGAATACGGCTGCGATAGATTGTCCTTTTTCGCCTGAGGTATTTTTGCCTTCTCAATCTCAGTGGTGATAACCCGTATCCACTCTTTTTGAAGTTCATCAGGCTTGTACTCATCGAAACTTTTCGCAAACGCACTGTTTCTCAGTGCGAGTAGTGTTCCACTGACGAGCAGTGGCTTCTCGCTCTCAGTGAGTTTTGCGTGGTCTCTCATGAAGTCATGAAGCTCTCTGGAGAAGGACATCAGCTCCTCAAAGCGAAGCCTCTGAACCGTCTCATCAAAGGAGGCGTGCCTGATAAATTCGTCCCAAGGCAGAAAACCTGAGATAGAAGCACCCTTGTCCGTCACCAGCGCTTTAGGTGAGACCGCACCCTTCGAGTGAAGAAACACAGAGACTCGGGACGAGGCTAAAGTCTCACCACTCACCGCTATCGCGATTACATTGATGTCCTTTGCAACTAAGGCTGAGTAGTGGAGTATCCCGTCTACAGCGTAACGCTGGATGCGACGAACCTTCGCACCTGGTGCCTCGATTATGGCGTCCCCGCTAGCGATGGTTGCCTCATCTACACCGCTGCTATGGTCCTTTGTACTGGCCTTGCACTCTACGAGGATAACGAAGTCTGGCGTACTCGGGGATGAGATTATGAACTCGGGTGAGCCCGCTCCGCCCCTTCCCGACTTACTAGCAACCCTAAACCCTCGACGGAGCAACGCGATGTTAGTTTTCTGTTCTTCCACCTGTATGTCAGAGGCCGGATCATAGTAGCCGAACCGACGAAGTTCTTCACGAACGACGTTTTCGGTCCTACGCTCATTCTTCGCCATCGGCCCCTCCGCGCGTCACGTCACCCAGTCATTCATAAAGGTTCTCGCATTAACGGACTGCAAAGAATCGGTGCGAAGAACTGCTACGTGTCTATAGCGTGGTGAACCTCCACGAGAGAAGACGTTTCTCGTATTGCCGGCTCGGCAATCGCCCACAGAAAGCAATCTAGCGTAGTGGGCTTGGTGTGGCCCTTGCGTAACTCAGATCACCGCCCGCTCTTTGACCGCCCGCTATAGGGAGGTTCCTCACAACGATGCGTAGCAACTGTTGGAATGCGACCCGACTTCCGGCTCAGCAGCAAGGTTTTAAATGACGGCTCTCTACATCACCTGCGCTGGGTGCCTATGTCACCGGGTTCGCTTGAGCGCTACCTCAATTAGACGCATGAACAGGTTTGGGCAGCACCTCTATCTCCGCGTCAATCAAAGATTGGTTTAATTACTCGTCGATCTGCCAGCACTTGTCCACCAGCCCTATTGGTCCTCGAAGCACCTAGATCAGGCAGCCGCCATGCCCAATGTAAACATTGATACAATACGCCCCGCCGCTCTAATAGACTTAAAAGCGGGAAGAACGCTTCACCTCTATTTGGCCAGATAATCTCAATCATTGAGCGGAATGATCAGCCTCAGCGGGCGGCACCGATCATCGCCATTGTATAGAAGACGATAGTTGGGGGAGCACTCGCGCCTATTGAGACTTTCAAACTCATATGCAATGTAAAGGCAAGAAAGGGGGACATCGTGTCCCCTCGTAGTCCCCGAGAGCCCGCCTCTAAGGGCCTTTGATCTGTGGTGGGCGCTCCCTCCGGGCCCACCAATTTTACAAACAAAACAACTATTTACGCCAATATCACGGATATCAGCGAGGGATTTTGGACGCTAATGGTCCGCCGAAAAAATTATTGGAGGGCGCGGACGCCGCCATTTGGGGACTGTTGACGAGGCAAAATCAGTTGATTCACCAAACCCTACATCCGGTCCCGCTTGTCCGCGTGGAAGCAACATATAATATGTGAATATCTACGGTCGTCGCTCAACATTGGGAGACGCGACGATTAGCGACGAGCTGCGGACGAAAGATAACCCGATGATCCTGCGATGGTGGAAACAGCGTTCGTACGAAAACCAAGTGCTTGCCAAAGTCATGGCGATGACTTTGCTCCTCAAGAATAATCATCTTCCCAATGACCCAGCTGTCCGCGATGCGATCCGAGACAATGGACGTAAAGGCGTACCGAAGGAGGTGGCAACCACGCACATTGCTGCGTCCCTGTTTGCTGAGATAATCAGTCGGATCGATGCGCCGCGCCGGCAGCAAATCTATGATCGGCTGTCGGATTGGGCCAGCTTTTCCTCATTCCCCCCTACAACGCAGGAAATAGAAAGGCAGCGCGCGGTGCGGAAAGACTTCCAAGCCGGCAAAATTCAGGAAGAGGACGGCCTTGTCACTCGTCTCCAGCTAGCGTTTCTAATGGCTCAGGATTGGCTTTTCGCCGACAAAATCATAATGCAGGATTGGAAGATACTAAAGAGCGAGATTTATGGCTCCCTAAAGGGATACTCGACCGAAGAGCGCCGAGAGCAGCGCTTGGATGAAATTCTTGACAATGCCGTGAGATGAGCGACGGTCGTACTTCGGGGAAAAGGAGGCCCACCAGGCTCGAAATTCCACGGTTTGTTGATACGGACACTTGCCCCCGCTGGACGACAATCGTACGACTTTGGCGCTCGCAGCCGTCTACATTGAAGGCTTGAGCTTGATCGCCATGTTGATCTGGCTGCGCACAGAAATGAAACCATCGTGATTGTTGCCGCGTCGTCATCCCGGTGATTTTGCAATCCTCCGCGATTGTCTCCACAACGACTGAGCAGCTCTTTGAAGCAATGTCGTACAGCGCCTTCTGAGCCTTTTGGACCTGCTCGCCCAACCGGAGCGCCCTGATCGAAGGGCAGCGACATAGTCCGGCACACAAAGACTTTCTAATAACTAGAAGAACGCCCATCGCTGGGCCTAAAGCCATATCGCGAAGGCGCAAAAATCGGTTCAGGGAATACTATCGCGAGGTTTCCAGGCGGGGATCGCCGCGCAGAAGGTTCAGCCAGGCCCGCGACACTTTCTCAGCACCTGTGCCCCCGATATGGCAATCGTCGAAGCGGTCGTCTCCATGAGTAACGCGTCAGAATTTGCGCCCTCGCGGATACCCGTGGATGAGTCGTTGCTTGTCGTCGAAAGTATAACGGCTTGGAGCCACCGCCCCCCTCCGCCAACCATTTTCTTCAGCGCGGAAAGTTGCGGCCAAGGAAAGATCTCATGTCTCGCACTCATCCCGCCGAGAAAATACATGGCGATCATGGCGGCCAGGCCGACTGCCAGCGTTTTGCGCGTGTTCGTTACCTTTTAATCATCATCCGATGGCATGGACCTATAGGAGCGATCAAGGATCGAGCTACAATCGACGACTATTTCGCGTGGAGCCGCCGGAAACCTGCTTTAAACTATAGACCGAACCAGTGATTGCCATCATCCGGTTGAGTGAGAGATCGTGCCTGCTACGCAGCATGCAGTTCCATGGAGAAATTCCCGCTGCTCGTCCATGAAAAGGCGAGATTGATCCATGAATGGCGGAGCCAATATCTTTTACCAGTAGAGATTTGGTGGAGGGCCTAGCCACCTGCCTTTCGATAGAAGTTGTGGTACTTATTAGTGGATGTCGTTGTTCTCGGGAGGGGGTAGCAATTCATGGTCGTGCACAGGGATATGACGAGCGACGAATGGAAGTGGCTTGTGCGCCTTTGCCAACACGAAGCGGATAGCATTCCGAAGGAAATCGAAGCGCGGTTTACCGAGCTTGGTCTGTTGGGGCCGAATGGTCTTTCCGACAATGCCAGGGATTTGGTTCGAAACGAACTGCTGGCAGAACGGCGAAACAGACTGCAAGGGCTTCACTGAGTGTTGACCTTGGATGCCAAGCAAGTGTCCAAAGCGGTGATGCAGGCAGTTGGTCGTAACCGCTCAACTGCAATCCGCTTGCTCGTCCATCGGCTGCCGCCGTGACGGCAGCTATCCCGATTTCATCTGCGGTCGCCAATCCAGAAGACGTCGTAGCCAGATCAATACCGAGCAGGCCTTTAATAGCTGCAGGAGCGGCCGTCGCTCGGTCTGAACCCACCCCCGCAGGCCGGGTTGAGCGGCAGCTCTTCCCGATAATAGCCGCCCCCGATCGACGAGGTCTGGTCGAGATTTCCGGATGAGGTGCAGGCCGAAGTGATCGTGGCAAGGCTGATCAGCGTTCCGGTCGCGATAAGTGCGAAAAATCGGTTCATCTGAGCTTCTCCTTCGGAGGACATGGGTTTGCCCGAAGGGGGTAATTTACCACGCGATCACGCGCATTTGTGGGGAATTATAGCAGATCACCCGCTTTGGCACGCCCTCCTAACGCCAATGTGATTGGCTTTCGGCCTGCACTCAAGCCATGCACCGTCACATAACTGTCATGCAAAATTGCCCATTGCGACGGCAGCCTGGGCAAAATATATGCTGCCGCCTAACAAAAAAAAGAATGAGTAAACTGCCATGAGTGCCATACAGAAACTTTTCAACCGCAATCTCCTGACCCGTTTCGTCACCGGTCTCGGTGCGGTTCCCCAGCGCTTTCGCGACGCGTGCGAAGAGCGCAAGCCTGCGATCCATCCCTCCTTCATGGACGATTTCGGCGCCTGACGCGCCGGAAAGCCGCCACTGACGGCTCCGATCAGGCGGCGGCGGACAATTCCTTCCGGAACCAGATCCTGTCGACCGGCCTGCCTTCGGCGCGCCCGCCGATCCTGCCGAATTCGACGTAGCCGAGTTTGGGGTAGAAGGCCGGCGCCTGGGTCGAGAGCGTGTCGACGCAGGCCGTGACGGCGGCGCGGCGGCGTCCCTCCTCTTCCGCCGCCGCCATCAGCTTCGTGCCGATGCCGCCGAGCCGCTCAGATTGCGCAACCCATAAATTGCCGATGAAGAGCACCGAGAAGGAAACGGAGGCCGTTATGCCGCCGAGAAGCCGTCCGTTCTCCCGCCAGACGATGGCAAAGGCCTCGCGCCGGATCTGCGCGTTTTCGTTAATGGCACTGATACCGTCTGATATCGCGTTGGAGATTTCGGCCGGCACGGGGTCGAGCGTTTCGAACATTGTTTCCTCGTCGTCGGCGGCCGCCCTCAGTTCACCGCGGGCGCTGCCGGTTCGCCCCAGCTTGATATGGGCTGGCCGGCCTTGGTTGCCACCCTGATGTCGTAGAGCGCCAGCGAAGCCTGCAGCTGCCGCATGTCGTTGCAGCGGTTGATGATGCCGCCGATATATTGCACGCAGTCGCTGGCGCTACCCTGCGCCGAGCCCGTCGCCCAATCCTTGACGATCCCATCGGCGCCCACCAGGAAATAGGACAGCCGGTTGTTCTGCGACACAGTGGAGCTGCCGACCAGGCCGGCGAAATTCGTGCCGGTCTCGGTCTTAGCGGCGGGCGCCATATGCCGGTAGATCGTCATGCCGTTCTTCAGCGGCGTCGCGCCGATCATCGGCCCATAGGTGGCGTCGGAACCGGAAAGCCGCGCCATCGGCGACTGGCCGAGATTGGCGATCTCCGCATAGGGTTTGCCGAGCGCATAGCTGGTGTAGGAGCGGTTGGCGGCATTCTCCGCTTTTTCCGCCACCTGGGAGCAGCCCGCCAAGCCGATGGCGAAGCCGAGCGAAAGAATTGTCATGAAGCGCATGCTGCCCCCTTGCCGGACACAGCCTGTCCGCCCCTGTTTCTTAACCCGCCGTCTTTGCTAGCAGGTTTGGGGGATTTGGGAAGGTGGTGGGAAGACGCAGGAATGGTCAGGGCGTGCCGTGGCCGCCCCCTCTGCCCTGCCTCCACGCGTCATGCACTGCCGTTACCGGCGTCTGAGAGCGTCACCTTCTCCTCCCTCATTCCTGTGCCTGTCACAGGAATCCAGCCACCGCGCGTCTGCGCGGTGAATGACTTTTTACGCTGAAGCAGAGTCTTCCGCGCCCAAAGACTTGGGCGCACTGGATTCCTGTGACGAGCACAGGAATGAGGGAGGAGAAGGCGGAGACCCTCACCCCAGCCTGGCAGAGGGGTCTGGCACGGCACACCCTCTCCTCCCGCCCCCGCACATTTTTCTCTCCATGCGCACTCGCCCTTCTCTTCCGCCGCAATAGCTTCACAATCAACCGACAGAACGTTCATCCGGGAAACGACAACTAGGGAATGAAACATGGCGCCGATGCTTTCCAAGACCATTCTGATGACTGCCCTTCTGGCCCTGCCGCTTGGCAGTGCGGCGCCTGTATGGGCGCAGGAGGCAAAGCCGCGCGAGGCGGTGATTTCGGTGACGGGGGATGGCGAATCGGCGCTTGCGCCCGACATGGCCGTCGTCAATCTTGCGGTCGTCAAGCAGGCGAAGACCGCCCGCGAAGCGCTCGACGAGAACAACAAGGCGATGAACGAGGTGCTGAAGGCGCTGAAGGACGGCGGCATTGCCGAGCGCGATCTGCAGACCTCCGGCTTCTCAATCCAGCCGCAATATAATTATCCGCAGCCAGTCGATGGCCAGCAGCCGCCGCCGCAGTTGATCGGCTACCAGACCATCAATTCGGTCACCGTCCGGCTGCGCGATCTTGCCAAGCTCGGCCAGGTGATCGACCAGTCCGTCACCCTCGGCATCAACCAGGGCGGCGATATCCAGTTCACCAACGACAAGCCGGAAACGGCCCTCGAAGAGGCGCGCAAGAACGCCGTCGCCGAAGCGGTGAAGAAGGCGAAGACGCTGAGCGAAGCCGCCGGCGTCAAGCTCGGCCGCATCATCGAGATCAACGAGAATGTGCCCCGCCCGATGCCGCAGCCGGTTTATCGCGCCACGATGATGAAGGAGGCCTCAGATGCGGCGGTTCCCGTCCAGGGCGGCGAGAACAATTATACTGTCAGCGTCACCGTGACGTTTGCGATCGAGCAGTAAATGAGAAAGTGCCGCGCGTCGGCCCCTCATCCGCCTGCCGGCACCTTCTCCCCGTAAACGGGGAGAAGGGGATATGACGCGACCTCTCCGTCCCTCACCAACGTCTCGCGTGGCAAGTCCCCTCGCCCCGTTTTTACGGGGAGAGGGCTAGGGTGAGGGGCAACCTTGTGGCTCCGAAGCATCGCGCCAGGTAAGAGCGCAACTGTCATCAAACCGAACACAAAAACAAAACCGCCCTTGCCGATCCGGGGAGACGGGCAAAGGCGGTTCTGCAGCGCCGCACGTCTTTCAGACGTGCAAAGGACGCTGCAGCACTTTGAATTACTGCATAATTTTGTCCTTAGATCGTTTCCGATCTAAGGAATTATGCAGTAGCCGCCGCGTCGGGGAGACGGGGCGGTATTCTAATCTATATCAGCGGCGCAGAGCCGGGCAGCCGCGGACGTTGCCGAAGCTCATCTCGCCGGGGCCGCGGCGTGTCCAGCCCTGGACGATGACGCGGCGCGGGGTGACGTCGACGACGCGGGCGCGGCGGAAGCCGTAATCGCGGGCCATGTCTTCGGCCAGACGCGGATCGCAGCCGCGCGGACGGCGGTCGTAGCCCGGACGGTCGTAGCCCGGAGCCGGACGGCGGTAGTCCCGCGGCGCGTCACGGTCCTGATCGCCGATAATGATATTCAACTGCGCGGCGGCGGGCGCCACCGTGCCGGCAAGGGTGCCGGCGGTCAGCATGGCGGCAAGACCCGCCTTTGCCAAAAACTGCATCATCGAAAAACCTTTCGTTTCAAAGTCGGTGCGGCCGAGCCGCCCGGGAATCACTCATACGGATTAGAGAAGAAGCGGCTGAAAGTGTCGCCGTCAAGGCAAAAGGGCCGGCAAGCGCCGTGTCGGCGCTTGCCGGCGCAGTCCTCAGCGCCGGATCAGCGGGCAGCCGCGGACATTCGCGAAGGTGATCCTGTCCCAGCCGCGGCGGTCGCGCCCGGCAACGACGACGACGCGCGGCGACATGCGGGTGATGCGGGCATCCCGCAGGCCGAGATAACGTGCCTTGTGCACGGCGCGCATCGGCGAGCAGCCGCGGATCGGGCGGTGGTACTGCGCCTCGACGACGAAATTCGTCTGCGGCCCTGCGGCTGCGGCCGTGGAAACGGTGGCGGGAATGGCGCCGAGGGCGAGCACTGCGGCGAGGCAAGCCTTGGTGAGGAAATGCGTCATAAGTGTCTCCGTCGATTGATCTTTATCTCTCGCATGCCGTTTTCGCGCGCCATGCTTAAGCTCCCTTCAGGGATTGTCTCGACAGTAAACGCTGCAAACTGAACGGGGTTCGAACCAGGCATTCAGTTTTCATTCAGAAGGATTAATCCTTTCACGAACTCAGATGCAGCACGATTTCGCGCCGGTGTGGCCGGTCGCGGTGTTCGAAGAGATAGAGGCCCTGCCAGGTGCCGAGCAGCAGCCGACCGCCTGCGACGGGAATGCCGATCGAGACCTGCGTCAGCGCCGCCTTGATATGCGCCGGCATATCGTCCGGCCCTTCGGCCCGATGCACGACCCAGCCCATGTCAGGATCGGAGGTGGGCGGCACCAGGCGGCGGAAAAAAGAGAGAAGGTCGGCTTGCACGTCGGGATCGGCATTTTCCTGGATCAGCAGCGAGCAGGAGGTGTGGCGCACGAAGACGGTGAGAAGCCCCTCACCCTGCCCCGAGGCACTGACGAAGGCATCCGCCTGGTCGGTGAATTCGTAGAGACCCTGTCCGCGTGTGGACAGGGTCAGGATCGTCTGTGGCAAGGCGCTCTCCCCTCTCGGAATATATCGCCGCGAGTTGGCGCGCCGTGACGGCCAAGTCAATGCCTGGATCGGTTCAGAGCTTGATCAGCGTCTCGAAGCCGCCATAGATCATCCGCTTGCCGTCGAAGGGCATCTGCCACTGGTCGCCCTTGAGCCTGGAATCCGCCATCACCTTGGCGTTGATATCGTCGCGCTCCTGCCGCGACCGGTAGACGATCCAGGCAAACACCACGACCTCATCTTCTTTCGCCTGCACGGCGCGGGGAAAGGAGGTCAGTTCGCCATAGGGCACATCGTCGCCGATGCATTCGACATATTCGAGCGCACCATATTCCTTCCAGATCGAGCCGGCGAAGGTCGAGAATTTCTTGTAGGCCTCGATATTCTCCTTCGGCACCGCCACGATGAAACCGTCGACATAGGACATAACACGCCTCCTCCATCCATCTCGCGCTGGGGAGAGAAATAGGAGAGCGGCCGGGCAGGTCCAGGGAGGAAGCGCCGGGCAGAGGCAATCACGGCCCATTCACCAGCTTGAGGATGAGCTGCTGGATATTGCCGCCGTCGCCCATTTCGATCTTGTCGAAGTCGCGGCCGCGCTGGCGCTGCCTCATGGAGATCTCGCCGAGGCGGCGGGTCAGCTCGATGCGGATCTTCTTGCAATCGGGGTCGTCGGCAACGGTGAGGCCGATGCTCATCGTCTCGATTTCCTTGACCATCTCCTTGATGGTCTCGCCATGCACGCGCTCATGCGTCTGCACGCCCGTGATGAAGCTCTCCCAGCTGCTGCCGACGGCCGGCGGCAGCGCGGCCGATGGTTTCGGCAGCGTATAGGTGATGATCAGCTTCGGCCGGTTGGTGGTGATGACGCAGGCATTGCCCTGCGCTTCGTATTTCCGGGTCCAGGTCAGCTTGAACGTCGTATGCGCGATCACCCGGCCCGTGACCCCGGCCTTTGGCCCCCGCGCCCCGATCGATTCGTAGAGTTCGGCGCCGGTCGTTCCCGATATCGAATAGGGCCGCACCTCTTCCACAGCCTGCCAATCGGCCCGTGCGGCGGCCGGCACCGATGCGAAAAACGCCGCCAATACATAGGGTAGAAAGGTTTTCGTCACGCGCGGCCCCGCCGAATTATGATTTGCGCGGACCCTAACGGGAGCCGCTGCCGCTTTCAACGCACCATGCATGCATCACCCCTGCAGCGTCTTGACCTTGGTGAGATCCGGGAAGAGCCGCATCCACAGGAGCACAACGATAACAGTGCCGAGCCCGCCGACGATGCCGGTGGCGACCGGGCCGAGGGCTGCCGCCATCATGCCGGATTCGAATTCGCCGAGCTGGTTGGAGGTGCCGATGAACAGCGAGTTGACCGCACTGACACGACCCCGCATCTCATCCGGCGTTAGAAGCTGCACCAGCGAACTGCGCACGACGACGCTGACCGTATCCGACGCGCCGACGACGAGCAGTGCCGCGACGGAAAGCACGATATTGGTGGAGAGCGAGAAGACGATGGTGGCGAGGCCGAACACGGCGACAGCAACAAGCATCTTGCGCCCGACATTGCTTTCGAGCGGCCGGCGGGCAAGCACGATCGACATGGCGAGCGCGCCGATCGCCGGTGCGGCGCGCAGAAGCCCGAGCTCCCACGGGCCGGCATTGAGGATATCACGGGCAAACATCGGCAAGAGCGCGGTAGCGCCGCCGAGCAGCACCGCGAAGAGATCGAGCGAGATCGTGCCGAGCATCACCGGCCGGCTGCGAATGAAGGCGACGCCGGCAAAGACCGAGGCGAGCGTTACCTTCTCGCGCTTGCCGGGCGCCCATTGCATGCGGATCGAGATGACGTTGACGCTGGCGGCGGCAAAGAACAGCGCCGACACGGCGAAGGGCGCCACCGGGTTCAGCCCGTAGAGCAGGCCGCCGAGCGAGGGACCGATGATCAGCGCCGTCTGCATCATCGAGGTGGAGGTTGCGACCGCCTTTTGCAGCATCGAGGCCGGCACGATATTCGGCAGCAGCGCCGCCATGGTCGGCCGCTCGAAGGCGACGACGGCGCCGAGCACGGTGACGGCGACAAGGATGCCTGAAGGCGTCAGCCATTGCTGCCAGGTGGCAACCGCGAGCACCAGCGCCGTCACCGCCTCGATCAACTGGCAGATGAGGCCGATGCGCCGCCGGTCGAAGCGGTCGGCGACATGGCCGACGACAAAGGTCAGCACCGCCATCGGCAGGAACTGGCAGAGGCCGACGAGGCCGAGCGCAAAGGCGCTGTGCGTCTGGTCGTAGATCATCCAGCCCATGGCGATGCCGATCGACTGGAAGGCAAGCGAGGAAAAGACGCGGGAGGCAGCGAAATTCAGATAGCCGGGGTGGCGAAGAACGCTCCGCGGGGCTTGGGATATGTCCATTGCGATGTCACCGGCCGGCGATGGGAGACGCGGCCTTCAGGAGGTTTTCGTGAATGTCAAAACGGTGTTCTGCTCCGATGAGCGGTTTGTCAATTGCAACGCGCGGTGATGACGGCGCACCGGCCGGCATCAGCGCGGCTCCTTGACGATGGTCAGATAGGCGGGGTCGAATTCGGCGATTTCCTGCAGGCGCTCCCAGTCGACGATGGTGATCGTCCGGTTCTCCCAGGTGAAGACCCCCTCGCGCCTCAGCGCCTGCAGTGTCTTGTTCAGATGGACGACGGAAACGCCGAGCACGTCGGCCATCTCGATCTGCGTCAACGGAAACTGGAAGCTTTCGCCCCGCGTCCGTTTGACGACCTGCAGCCGCACGAAAAGCTCGCAGACGAGATGAGCGATATGGGCGCGTTTGGAGCGCCGGCCCATGGCGACGATCCATTCCCGGTGAATGGCGCCATCGACCAGCGTGTCGAGCCAGAGAAGACGGGTCAGATGCGGCATGCGCTCGGTGATCGCCCTGAGATCGGCATGATCGGCGAAGGCGACATGACAGGCCGACAGCGCAACGATGCCGTGATCCATCTTCTTGACGGGAAAGGCGTGCAGGTCGACGAAATCGCCGGCGACATGCAGCGCGGTAATCTGGCGGCTGCCATCGGCCATCACCTTGTAGCGCGCCGCGAAACCATCGATCAGCAGCGTGCTGTAGGGCGGCCGGCTGCCTTCGGGGACGATATCCTCTCCGGCAACGAAGTGCCGGTCCTTGACCAGGATCGACCGGAGAAGGTTTTCCTCCTCTGCCGACAGCACATCGCGGCTTCCAAGGTTGAGCAGCAGGGCTTCAATCACGGGCTTGTCCGCCGATAGCACAAGAGGTGATCATGACGATGCGACCTGTATTTTCTATAAGAATCAATGCCTAGCCTCGGGAACAATTGTCTTCATCTGTAATTTCCCCTGTGACCCACAGGAAGAAACATGGCTCGCTACTTTTTCGATCTGCATAACGGCGAAGGTCCGACACGCGACGAGCATGGCACCGAGCTCAGATCGCGCGCGGACATTCCCAAAGAGGTGACCCGCATCCTGCTGGATGTGGCCCGTGACGAACTGCCCGCGGGGGATCGCACCATCATCGCCGTCACCGTTCGCAACGAAAGCGGCGATCCGGTGACGGTTGCCAGCCTCGTCTTCAACAATGAATGGCTCGACGTCCTGCGATAGCGGTCGCCGCGACGCGGCTTTGGCTCTTCGTTTATGCATGTCGCAGCATGCATTAGGACCCGCCTTCATAGCCGGCAATTAAATTTGACATAGTCGCGCCATTGCTCCGAGCGAGATCGGAGGCGGCATGCCGGCTGAAGCTATTTGGCGATTTCCTCGAGAATCAGCCGGATTTCCGCCAGCGGCCGCCGGCTTTCGTCGAAGAGTTCCACCGACAGCATGTTCAGCGGTTCCGCCGGCAGTCCTTCGGCGGCCATCTCCGCAAGCACGCGGCGCGCCTCCGCTTTGGCGGCCTCGATGGAGGCGAATTCATATCCGGTTTCGGTCGCCCCGACGCCATCACGATCGAGGAGCTGAAAGTAGAATTTCGGCACGACACATCCCCCGCTAGATCAAGTCAACGATCCCGCAACCAACAGGTTCCACCCGAGGCTATTGTCACCGTCAGAAGGTGCCGGCCTCCGGCGAGGCCATTTCCTCGATCGCGTCGACGCGGTCGGGATAGAAGGCGAGATGGTCCTTGATGTTGCCGACCGCGGCATTCGGCGCCTCGTAGGTCCAGACGGCATTCCTGGAGCGCTCGCCGCCCGGAATGATGCTGTAATAGGCGGCGTCCCCCTTATAGGGGCAATGGCTGGCATGATCGGTGCGCTGCAGCAGCGACATCTCCACATCCTTGCGTGGAATATACTGCACCGGCGGATAGGAGGCCTCGCGTAGCGTCAGCGCATCGCGGCTGTCGGCAATCACCTTGCCGCCAAGCGTGACGACGACGCGGCAGGGATTGTGCTCGACGGTGATCGGATGATCCGGGCCGGGAATCTTGATCGATTTGTCTGACATGAGATTCGTCTCCAGGAGATATCGATCTCACCGAGATAGGGCGGGCATGCCCCCGGCCCAAGACCTTTGCGGACGACAGGCATTAGAATTTGAAACGCGGCGATGCCAGGCTCAGCATCGCCTTTTTCGGCGCCGCCGGCCAATGACGGACAAGCGCGTCTTCGACCGTTGCGATCAGCCTGGCGATATCCTCGCCGGCAGAAGTGTGCAGGGCCTCGGCAACGATCAGCACCGAGCGCGTCGTCGGGCGCACGGCCGAAAGCCCGCTCTGCCGGTTCGTCCAGCGTCGCGCATGCGCCCTCTCCTCGCCGTCTGCGAAGATCACCTCGTTTGCTTCAGGATGCTCGATTTCGCCGCCGAAGGTCAGATAGGTCTCGTGGCCGCCGGCCCGCCGAACCTCGAGATCATCAGTGATCCGTTCCGTGTCGAAGACGGCGATCGGAATGGCGAAGGCGAGCGAAATCGCATTGCAGAGATCGACGAGCGGATGCAGGCGCGGCAGGCCATGCTCCTGGCGGAAGCGGCGCAGCAGCGCCTCGGAGGCTGAGCGATATTGCGTCGGCTTCAGCCCCATGCGGGAAAAGCCGCGCCGCCACGCCTGGATTTCCGGAAATTCGCCCTCCTGCGCCGCGGCCAGCCGGGCCTCGGCAATCCCACTGAAGCGCGCAATCGCCGTCTCGACATCGGCATCCGCATGGATAGCGTCCACATGAAGCGCGCCGGCGCGCAGCTCCGGAAACGCCTGCCATATCGCATTGGAATGACGGAACTGCATGGCCTACCTCCCTCCGGATATATTCATTGCCGCCCGGTTGCCGGCAACAGCAAGCCCGAGCACGGCCGCCAATACGCAGGCGATGCCGGCGATCTGGTTGAGCCCGATCGGTTCGCCGAGGATGAGGAAAGCCAGCATGACGGCGCAGACCGGCGCGACCGCAGTGAAGAGCGCAGCCTCCGTGCCGCTCACCCTTGCCGCCCCGGCGTACCAAAGCAGGAAGCCGCCGACCGTCGGCACCAGCGCATAATAGACGACGGCAACGACGGCGCTTGTGGACATATCCGGTGCGAGAGGCGCTTCGAACACCGCCGGGATGACGGCGACGGCGAAGCCGATGCCGGCCATCAGCGTCGACTGGGCAAGCGGCGGGATCTCCGTCTTCAGCTTCTTGTTCAGCAGGATGAACAGCCCCTCGCAGACGACGGCGCAGAAGATCAGCGCATTGCCGGCGAGCGACCCGCCGGCCGCGTCCGGGGTGACGGCAATCGAGAGCACGCCTGCCGTCGCCAGCGCCACGGCAACAAGCAAAGCGGGCTTCGGCCTTTCGCGGAGCAGCAGAATGGAAATCGCAGCCGAGACCACCGGCAGCGTGCCGATGACCACGCCGGCATCGGCCGCCGAGGTCAGGCTGAGGCCGGAGATCAGCAGCGTCGTATAGCCGACGCTGCCGGCGCCGGCCTGGATGACGAGGATCAGGCGGTCATGCCGGGAGAGTTTCGGCAGCCGCACGCCGCTCGCCCGCATCAGCACCAGCAAGACGGGAAAAGCCAGCGCGAAGCGCAATGCCGTGGCGGTGAACGCCGGCAGGCCGGAGGCGATGAGCTTGCTGGCAATGACGGTGCTTCCGACGGTCAGCATGGCCAGCGCCAGATAGAGATAGCCTTGAACCTGCTTCGACATTCGGCGCCTCCTGTTGGACGCGGCGAGAAAACAGCAGGGAGCGGATCGGGTCTTGAACGAAATTGCAGGCGCTCAGAGAAAAGCGCCGGCATAGAGCCGCGGCGACAGGCCGTATTTGCGCACGAAGACACGCGTCATGTGGCTCTGGTCGGCAAAGCCGCTGGCGAAGGCCGCTTCCGCAAGCGGCGTTCCCTGAGCGATCAGCCGCCGTGCGATATGGATGCGGGCCTGGACGAGATAGGCATGCGGCGTCAATCCCGTCGCCTTGGCAAAGCCGCGCAGCACCTGGAAGCGGCTGAGCCCGCTTTCCCGCGAGAGATCGGCGAGCGAGACGGCGGCAAGCGGATCGTCGTCGATCAGATCCCGGGCCACGCGGATCGAGGCCGGCACCGGCGGCCGCTCGTCGCTGCCGCCGCGCTCGCGCATGACATCGGCGACGAGCTGCAGCAGCATTTGCTCGCGGAGCAGACAATCGGCCGCTCCATCGCCGGTGACCGCACGAAACAGCATCTCGAAGCGGGCGGCGATCGCCCTGTTGCGGATGACCGGATGCGGGATTTCCGATCGCCCTGCCCCGCCGTCGCCGATCTCTCGCGCCAGGCCGGCGACGAACTCGGGATCGAAATAGAGAATGCGCCACGACCGCCGCTGGCCAATCGGCGCGCCATCATGCACCTCGTTCGGATTGACGGTGATGATATCGCCGGCTGTAGCCTCCACCATGCCGCGGCCGCTCAGCGATTTCTGCGCCCCTGATGAGACGAGGCCGATGCCGAACTGCTCATGCGTGTGCCTGGAAAAACTGTGATGCGTTTCCGCTTCCACCGCTTCGACGCCCGCCAGAAGACAGCGCAACATCCTGAACTGGTTTTTCGCCGTCATCTGCCTGCAGCTCCGATCGCCGGCCACTCTGCCAGCCGGATGGTAATGGGGCAATGGCTAGAAAAACTCGTCGAGCAGCCGGAAGTAATCGAGCCTTGCCGGATCCGGCATCGTCAGCCCGTAACGATCGAGGAAGGGCTGCACCAGGACCTCGCCGAAATTATAGGCGATGCTGCGGCAGGCGAGCGCGATATCCTGATGGCGATCGGCGACGCCGAGCCGGCTGCAATCGATATAGCCGGAAAACCCTTCTGCCGAAGCGACGAAATTCGGCAGGCAGGCATCGCCATGGGTGACGACGAGATCCTCGCGATCCGGCCTTCTGCTTTTGAGCTCGGCAAACAGGGTCGCGGCACTTTTCCCAAGCCGCGTCTCGTCGAAATCGGTCTCGTCGACGATGCCGGCCTGCATGCGCGCTTTGGCCGTGGCGACACGGTTCTCCAGCCGGTGATCGAAGGGGCAGGAGGCGATCGGCAGGTCATGGAGACGGGAAAGCGCTGCTGCCAGCAATTCCACCCGCACCAGCGGCGTCAGCGCCGAGGCGCTGGCAAGATCATTGCCCGGCAGGGCGCCGATCAGCAGCCAGTTACGCCGGCCGTCGCTTTCCCGGGCTATCACTTCGGGACACGGCAGGCCGGCTGTCTTCAGCCAGCCGAGCCGGACGGCTTCATCGGCAAGCTCGCCGAACGGCCCCGCCGCCTCGACCTTCAGGTAGAGGACCGGCAGCCCCTCGCCTTCCAGCCGGAAGACGCTGGCGGTGGAACGGCCGAGCGTATCGCGTTCGAACCGGTAGCCGGACAGCCGCTCCGCAAGCGCTCCCGGCAATGTTTTGGAAAATGTCAATGAACGGTTTCGGCGGGTGCAGCTTCGAGAAGGATTTCGAACGCCTCTTCCAGGGCCGCCACCAGAATATCGGTCAGCTCGTCGCCCTTGTGTTCCAGGAACAGCGCGCTCACGGCTTCATCCTGACGCTCAAGAAAATGCTCGATCTCGTTCGACATATCATTGTCCTCTTCGTCACCGTATCATCACGGCCATGAGGAGAGGCTAGATGCGGTTCCTTGCGTGTGGCTTGTTGCCAGTGAGACGCAATCCCATCGCAAGGCCTAGTCAAGAATATCATACTTCGCATACTGACTGCGGGGGATCAACCCGCCGACTTCGTGGGCAAACGACACGACTTTCGTCGCTCCCTCATCCAACTCGCACCGGAAACGAACGTGGTACCAGCCTTTGGCTGTGCTAAAGGCCGCATCGTCGACGTTGAGAATGCTGCCGGCTCGCAATCCAAAACTGGGCAACGAGATGGGGAAATAACGCGGCGAACCGTGAACAAGTTGGGCCTGAAGCTCGGTGGTGCAAAGCGTGGCCACTCGATTTTTACGTGGAAGCCCATTGATCGCAGTTTGCGCAAACGGGCTGCCATCGTCCGTCTGTGAAAACAGCGTTTTTGCCTTGGGTAGATCGCTGTTTTTAGCAATCGCTTTAGCCGTCTCAGCGGTCTTTTCTTCAGGCGGTTTGGCCTGCTCGATCGTCGTATTGGTTTCGCCAGACACGTCTGTCGGCGGCCCATTACGCTCCGGCGAAACGTCCGCCGTCGCAACCTCAGGAAGCTTCACGTCATCTGGCAGGGGTTTTGATGGAGGCTCCTCAGTTTTAGGTTTATCGGCCGCCGCCTTTGCCGGCATCTCCGCCGTTTCGGAATCCTGCTGCGGCGGGGTTGTCGCAGGTTTGGCTTCACCTTGCGAAGAATTTCCCGTCAGCGACTTTTCGGGGCCGCTATTCTTATCGCCAAACTCAATGACCGGGCGCAGGGTCGGCATCGGCTTCGTTTGCGCGGGAGTTTTCTTAGCCGCCGCCGCCGGCGGAGGCGGTGGTGGTGGCGGTGGTGGAGGTGGAGGCGGTGGAGGCTGCTTCTTCGCCTGTTCCGGCGGCTTCGGCTCCGGTGGCTTTTCCTTGGGCTTTTCCTCCGGCTTCTTCTCCTCCGGCGGCGGAACGAGTTCGACCTTCACGCTCTCTTCTTCGGCAGGCTTCGGCTCGATCTTCGGCAGGCCGAAGATCAGAAGCGCGACTAGGGGAACATGCAGAAGCACGGACACGACAACACCCCAGCGGATTTCAGGCCGCTGTTTTCCCGTTTCGTGCTGCGTTTCCGCCGGTGCCACGTCTTCTTCTGTCACAGCAGCGATGTGGCCTTTAAAACCGGCAGCATCAAGCCACAAAGGAAAAAAACTGCGTGATCGGCGTCATTGGTCGGCAGCCCCGTCATCGGCCACCAGGTCATGCGCCTGCCATTCGCCTTGCGGAATGGCATCGCCGACGAGAAGGGCGAAGGAGGTGACCTTGCCGGAGCCGGCATCGAGGCCGCATTTGAACTGGATGTTGTACCATGCCCTGTTGCTGCGCAACGCCCCGCCCCTCACCTCGACGCTGTTGCCGCTGATTTTCTCCGGCGCCATCGCATAGGGGGCGAGCAGATCGGGCCGCATATCCGGCCGCGCGTGGCGGACCTGCTCCAGCGCCTCGAGGTCGCAAAGCTGCAGATTGCGCTCGCTGCCGGCAAGGCCGCGCAGCGCCTCGCGGGCGCGCCGGCTGCGCGGATCGGCCAGCACCTTGTCGGAAAACAGCCGGCTTGCGGCGACGAATTCAGCCGGCTTCGGCGCCGGCGGAGCGATCGGCGTCACAGACGGGATTGCCGCAGCAGGCGCATTATTGGCAACCGGCGCAGGCCTTTCTGCTGGGCGCGCCGCGGCTTCGGGCTTTGCCGCTTCAAGCGAAGGCGCCTTGACCGGCTCGGCCGTCTTCACTGCTCCCACCGGCTGCGGAACGATCTCCACCAAGAGACCGTCATCGGGCGATGGCAGCGGCGGCTCGGCCTTCGGCAACAGCAGCAGGAGAAGGAGGATCGCCGCGGCATGCAAGGCGAAGGACGCCGCCGCGCCCCGCTGGATCCCATCGTCCCATTTGCCCGCCGCCAGTTCCATCGGTCAGGAAGCAGCCGTCGGACGATCGGCGGTGATCATGAAACTGGGGAGCGCTTTCATCATGGAGCTTGCCCTAAAATCGGGCCGGGTGCCCTGCCGCGGAAATTGAAGCACGGTGCGACACTGTCAGCACAGCCGAAGCCATGCAACAAATAAAATACACAATCTTTAATTGCATTCAGCCGAGCGAACCGATGAGATCCCGATAGGCCGCCTCAGGAAAGGCCTTCAGCGTCTCGGTCCGGACATTGCCGCCCATGGCGAGCGACAGCGTAAAATGCGCCATCACCGCGTCGTCGGGCGCCTCGCAGACGGCGACCATGTCGTGTCCGCCCATCGTCAGATAGAACTGGTTGAAGGAGCCGCCGACGCCGGCGAGCAGTTTCTTCGCCGCGTCCAGCCGTTTTGTCGAGTCGCGAACAGTACGGATGCCTTGGTCCGTCCAGTTGATCAAAAGAATGTAAGTGGTCATGTCGCACCTCCTAACGGAGGACCGGTCTACGCAGGTATACGTCGACCCTCGCTCGCGCGTCGCGATCGATCTCTTCCCCCGTGGCCGGATTATAGGCCTGTCACCAGGCAGCGACAAGAAAGCCGCCGGGATCATTGGTACTAATCACAACGCAAAAGCCGGGCGCGAGGCCCGGCTTTCCAATCAGAACGACGTTGTCCAAATCAGCTGTCGAGGAACGAACGCAGCTTCCTGGAGCGGCTCGGATGCTTCAGCTTGCGCAACGCCTTCGCCTCGATCTGGCGGATACGTTCGCGGGTGACCGAGAACTGCTGGCCGACTTCTTCGAGCGTATGGTCGGTGTTCATGCCGATGCCGAAGCGCATGCGCAGAACACGTTCTTCGCGCGGCGTCAGCGAGGCGAGAACGCGGGTCGTCGTCTCGCGCAGGTTCGCCTGGATGGCGGCGTCGATCGGCAGCAGCGCGTTCTTGTCCTCGATGAAATCGCCGAGATGCGAATCCTCTTCGTCACCAACAGGGGTTTCGAGCGAGATCGGCTCCTTGGCGATCTTCAGGACCTTGCGGACCTTTTCGAGCGGCATGGCGAGCTTTTCCGCCAGTTCCTCCGGCGTCGGCTCGCGGCCGATCTCGTGCAGCATCTGGCGCGAGGTGCGGACGATCTTGTTGATCGTCTCGATCATGTGCACCGGAATGCGGATCGTGCGGGCCTGGTCGGCGATCGAGCGGGTGATCGCCTGACGGATCCACCAGGTCGCATAGGTCGAGAACTTGTAGCCACGGCGGTATTCGAACTTGTCGACCGCCTTCATCAGGCCGATATTGCCTTCCTGAATGAGGTCGAGGAACTGCAGGCCGCGGTTCGTGTACTTCTTGGCGATCGAGATGACGAGGCGAAGGTTCGCTTCGACCATCTCCTTCTTGGCGATGCGCGCTTCGCGCTCGCCCTTCTGCACCATGTGCACGATGCGGCGGAATTCCGAAATCGAAATGCCGGTCTCGGTCGCGAGATTCTGGATCTCCTGGCGGATGTCGCGGATCGTCGTGTTTTCGCCGCGGGCGAATTCCTTCCAGCCGCGGGCGGCCAGATTGCCGATCGACTTCATCCAGTTCGGATCGAGCTCGGCGCCCTGATACTGTTCCAGGAATGAGTCACGCTTGACGCCGTAGGATTCGGCCAGGCGCAGCAGGCGGCCTTCGTTGGAAACGAGGCGCTTGTTGATGTCGTAAAGCTGCTCGACCAGGGCGTCGATGCGGTTCTGGTTCAACGACAGCGATTTGACGGCCTTGATCAGCTCGTCCTTGAGCTCCTTGTAGCGGCGCTCCTGGGCTGAAGACAGCGTGCCGGATGCCGACAGGCGCTGCTCGACCTGCTGGTCCTGCAGCTTGCGCAGCTTCTTGTAGGTCTCGGCGATCGTATCCAGCGTCTCCATCACCTGCGGGCGAAGCTCGGCTTCCATCGCCGCCAGCGAAAGGTTGGATTCGTCCTCGTCCTCTTCCTCCTCCTCGGGAGGCAGTCCCTCGCCGCCGACATCGGTGATGTCGTCGTCGCCGGAGCGGGCGCGGCGGGTCTTTTCCTTTTCCTCGGCGGCCTTGCGGTCGGCCTCGATCTTCTCGGGGCTCTGGAACTGCGGCGCAGCCTTGGCTTCAGGACCGGAATAGGTGGTTTCGAGATCGATGATCTCGCGCAGCAGCGTCGTGCCTTCGTTGAGTTCGTCGCGCCAGATGATGATCGCCTGGAAGGTCAGCGGGCTCTCACAGAGGCCAGCGATCATCGTTTCGCGGCCAGCCTCGATGCGCTTGGCAATGGCGATTTCGCCCTCGCGGGAAAGAAGCTCCACCGAGCCCATCTCGCGCAGGTACATGCGCACCGGGTCATCGGTGCGGTCGGTCGGCTCTTTCTTCTTGGCGGTTGCGAGCGCCGTGCCGCTCGAGGGTGCGAGTTCGCCGCCTTCGCTCTCCTCGTCGCCGCCGGCGTCGTCGTCATCGCCGCCGCTGGAAGCACCGGCTTCCTCGGCTTCTTCGTCTTCGATGACGTTGATGCCCATGTCCGACAGCATCGACATCGTGTCTTCGATCTGCTCGGATGTCACTTCTTCGGACGGCAGGACCGCGTTGAGCTCGTCCATCGTCACATAGCCGCGCTTCTTGGCGGCCTTGATCATCTTCTTGACCGCGTCGTCGGAAAGATCGAGAAGAGGGCCGTCGCTTGCGCCGTCGCGTTCGACTTCCGCGTCTTCGTTCTCTTTGACCTTGGTTGCCATTTATATCGTCGCCTTCCTGACGCTATCCAATCTCGCTACGGTGAATGGGCCGTCTCAGGGCCTGACGCGTCGCTCGCGCCGCCCTCGAATCACCTTTGCCCACCTAACGGGATGACATTTAAAGCCTGATTAACCACGATCGCCGGCATCGGACAGCAAAGCTTTTTTGCTTTTGGATTTCCGGCCATGGTTGCGCGATCCGCCTTGACCCAGTTCACCGTTTCAACAAGTCGAACGGTGATTCCCACATTTTTTGTTCTCGTCAAGCTTTTCTACAAAAAAAGCTCACGAAAGCTCGGAAAAAGCCTTATCCACAGGCTTTGAACCGCGGCAGCGATTGCGAAGCCTTATTTAAGATGCGGCGAACAAAAGACAAGGGCAGCAAAGATTTTGCCCGCCGAGCCAGTTGTTCGCGCCATTTTTGCAGTCCGGACGTTGCTCTATTCCGCCTCTGCCCTGCCAAATATTGGCTACTTTGCCTCGCCATCATAGGCCGTCACCTTCAGCGCGCCGAGATCGACTGCGGGAATGCAACGCAGATTGACCGACGCCATGGCGGCGCCATTCGGGGCCACGCCTTCGCCGAACGGTGCAATGCCGCACTTGGCGCAGAAGTGATGTCGGATGACATGCCGGTTGAAGGTATAGGTGGAGAGATCCTCTTCGGGCGTCTTCAGCACCAGCTTGTCGCGCGGCACGAAGGCCAGAAGCCCGCCCCGCCGGCGGCAGAGCGAACAGTTGCAGTCCAGCGCCTCGGTGAATTCGCCTTCGACCTCGAAAGCGACCTTGCCGCAATGGCAGCTTCCTTCATAGAGCATGTCTTCCTCCTCACATCCAATCCATCACGACTTTGCCGGAGTTGCCCGAGCGCATCGCCTCGAAGCCGTCGCGGAAATCGTCGATGCCGATGCGATGAGTGATGATCGGCGCAAGGTCAAGGCCGCCCTGGACGAAGGCGATCATTTTGTACCAGGTCTCGAACATCTCGCGGCCATAGATGCCCTTGAGATTGAGCATCTTGAAGATCACCTTGTTCCAGTCGATCTCGAAGCCCGCCGGCGCGATGCCGAGAATGGCGATTTTGCCGCCATTGTTCATCTTGTCGATCATGTCGCGAAAGGCGGGCGCCGCCCCCGACATTTCCAGCCCGACGTCGAAACCTTCGGTCATGCCGATCGTCTTCATCACGTCGGCGAGATTTTCCCGGGAGGCGTCGACGACATGGTCGATCCCGAGCTTGCGCGCCAGCGCCAGCCGGTGCGGATTGATATCGGTGATGACGACCTTACGGGCGCCGGAACGTTTGGCGACCAGCGCTCCCATGATGCCGATCGGCCCGGCGCCGGTGACAAGCACGTCCTCGCCGACGAGATCGAAGGAGAGTGCGGTGTGCACGGCATTGCCGAACGGATCGAAGATTGCGGCGATCTCATCTGATATATCCTCCGGGATCGCCACCACATTGCTTTCGGGAATGCAGACGAACTCGCCGAACGAACCCGCCCGGTTGACGCCGACGCCGAGCGTGTTGCGGCAGAGATGCCCCCTGCCCGCCCGGCAGTTGCGGCACTTGCCGCAGACGATATGACCCTCGCCGGAAACCCGCTCGCCGACGTGATAGCGGGTGACCGCCGAACCGATCTCGGCGATCTCGCCGGAGAATTCATGGCCTACGACCATCGGCACCGGAATGGTCTTCTGCGCCCACTGGTCCCAGTTCCAGATATGCACGTCGGTGCCGCAGATCGCCGATTTCCTCACCCGGATCAGCACATCGTTCGGCCCGACCTCCGGCACCGGCACATTCTCCATCCACAGCCCGACTTCGGGTTTTGATTTGACCAGCGCCTTCATCATGTTCGACATATCTGTATCCTTGGTCAGTGCCTGTTTCGGCCCCTCATCCGCCTGCCGGCACCTTCTCCCCGCAGGCGGGGCGAAGGGGACACGCGGCGACCTCTCCGTCCCCACCATCCTCTCGCAGGGCACGTCCCCTCGCCCCGTTTACGGGGAGAGGGTTAGGGTGAGGGGCAATCCCCCATTCTCAAATCACACCCAATTCCCGCCCAGCCTCAGCAAAGGCCGCAATCGCCCGCTCAACATCAGCCCTGGAATGTGCCGCCGACATCTGCGTGCGAATGCGGGCCTGGCCTTTCGGCACGACGGGGAAGGAGAAGCCGATGACGTAAATGCCCTTCTTCAGCATCAACCCGGCCATGTCCTGGGCGAGCTTGGCATCCCCCAGCATGACAGGAATGATCGGATGGCCTTCGCCGGCGAGCGTGAAGCCGAGCTTCGTCATCTCGGCGCGGAAGAGATCAGCATTGTCGGAGAGGCGCTTGCGCAAGGCATCGCCGTTTTCGATGAGGTCGAAGACCTTGAGCGAGGCGGCGGCGATGACCGGTGCCAAGGTGTTCGAGAACAGATAGGGCCGCGAGCGCTGCCGCAGCCATTCGACGACCTCGGCTTTCGCCGCGGTATAACCGCCGGACGCGCCGCCAAGCGCCTTGCCGAGGGTGCCGGTGATGATGTCGATCCGGCCCTCGACGCCGCAATGTTCGGGCGAGCCGCGGCCGTTCCTGCCAACGAAGCCCACCGCATGGCTGTCATCGACCATGACCATGGCCCCGTATTTCTCGGCGAGATCGCAGACGCCGCCCAAATTGGCGATGATGCCGTCCATCGAGAAGACGCCGTCGGTGGCGATCAGCTTGAAACGGCTGCCTTCGGCTTTCTTCAATTCCTCTTCGAGTGCCGCCATGTCGTTGTTGGCGTAGCGGAAGCGTTTGGCCTTCGACAGCCTGACACCGTCGATGATCGAGGCGTGGTTCAGCGCATCCGAGATGATCGCATCTTCTTCGGAGAGCAGAGTCTCGAACAGGCCGCCATTGGCATCGAAGCAGGAGGAATAGAGGATCGTGTCTTCCATGCCGAGGAAGGAGGAGATACGAGCCTCGAGCTGCTTGTGCTCCTCCTGGGTGCCGCAGATGAAGCGCACCGAGGCCATGCCGTAGCCATAGCGGTCGAGCGCCTGCTTGCCGGCCGCGGCCAGTTCCTCGTTGTCGGCAAGGCCGAGATAGTTGTTGGCGCAGAAATTCAGCACCCGCTCGCCGGTCGAAATGGCAATTTCGCCTGCCTGCTTGGAGCTGATCACCCGCTCGGATTTATAGAGGCCGGCATCCTTCAGCGCCGAAATTTCGGTCCTGAGATGGGAGAGAAATGGCGAAGTCATGGGCGGCCCTTCCTGATGTTTTTTATAGCACTCGGGTTAGCATATCGCCGCCGGCTTGTCTTCTTCACCGCTGGGCCGAGATCAGCAGGAAGATCGGCCGATCCGCTCAGCCATCCTGCGCCAGGATGATCTCCAGGAAGGCGTCGCCGTAACGCTCGAGCTTCGCCTGGCCAACGCCCGATATGGCCAGCAATTCCTTGCGGCTCCTCGGCTTCTCCGTGGCAAAGGCGATTAGCGTCGTATCGGGAAAGACGACATAGGGCGGCACGCCGAGGGATTTGGCGATCGCCATGCGCTCGGCCCGCAGCGCCTCGAACAGAGCGCCGTCGGCGCCCGACAGTCCCGATTTGCGCTCGCTGCGCTCCGCCTTCTTCGTGCGCCGTTCGGAGGCCGGACGGTCCTTGCGGAAGAACACCTGCCGTTCATGCTTGAAGACGGCGCGCGCCTCCGGCTCCAGCTTCAGCGCCCCATAGGCCTCGTGATCGACCCGGACCAATCCCATGGCGAGCAGCTGGCGGAAGACTGACTGCCAGATGCGCGACGGAATATCCTTGCCGGCGCCGAAGACCGGCATATCGACATGGCCGAAACGCTCGGTCTTTTCATTGACGTTGCCGACGAGCACATCGACGACATGGCCGGCACCGAAACGCTCACCGGTGCGGTAGATCGCGGCCAGCGCCTTGATCGCCGCTTCCGTACCCTCCCAGGTCTCGACCGGCTTCAGGCAGGTGTCGCAATTGCCGCATTGGCCCGCATGCGCCTCGCCGAAATGCGCAAGGATCGCCTGGCGGCGGCAGGAGGCGGTCTCGCAGATCGCCAGCAATGCATTGAGCTTGGCGCGCTCGACCCGCTTGATCTCAGCGGCGGCACCGCCCTCGTCGATCATCCGGCCGCGCTGGATGACATCGGCCATGCCATAAGCCATCCAGACCTCGGACGGCAGGCCGTCGCGGCCGGCACGCCCGGTCTCCTGGTAATAGGCCTCGACGGATCCCGGCAGATCGAGATGGGCGACATAACGCACGTTCGGCTTGTCGATGCCCATGCCGAAGGCGACGGTGGCGACTAGGCAGAGGTTTTCTTCTTTCAGGAAGGCATCCTGATTGGCGTCGCGAACCGCCCGGTCCATGCCCGCATGGTAGGCAAGCGCGCGCACGCCCTGGCCGTTCAGCCAGTCGGCCGTGTCCTCGACCTTGGCGCGCGACAGGCAATAGACGATGCCGCTGTTTCCCTTGTGACCGGACAGGAAGCGCAACAGCTGCTGGCGCGGCTGGTCGCGCTCGACGATTTCGTAAGCGATATTCGGACGGTCGAAGCTGGTGGTGAAGATCCGGGCAGCGTCGAGCCCCAGCCGCTCGATAATGTCGTCGCGCGTATGCGGATCGGCCGTCGCCGTCAGCGCCACGCGCGGCACGCCGGGATATTGCTCGCCAAGCTGGCCGAGCGCACGATATTCCGGGCGGAAATCATGGCCCCATTGCGAGACGCAATGGGCCTCGTCGATGGCAAACAGCGCGATCTTCTCGTTGGCGATCAGTTCGCGGAAACCATCGGTGAGGATGCGTTCGGGCGTGACGTAGAGAAGATCGAGCCGGCCGGCCGAAAGCGCGCGGCGGACCTCGACGAATTCCTCGCGCGACAGCGACGAATTCAGCGCAGCCGCCCGAATGCCGAGCTGCTTCATCGCCTCCACCTGATCGCGCATCAGCGCAATCAGCGGCGAAACGACGATGCCGACGCCGTCACGGCAGAGTGCCGGGATCTGGAAGCACAGCGATTTACCCGCGCCCGTGGGGAAGAGCACCACGGCATCGCCGCCTGACACCACATGCTCGACCACCTGCTGCTGCTTGCCGCGGAAGGAGGAATAGCCGTAGACCTGCTTGAGAATATCGAGCGGCGCGCGGCCGGCGGAAAACAGCGCAACGGAGGCGGAAAAGCCCGGTTCGTTCCGTTCGGTCTGCGGCATCAGTGGTTCGCCGCCCCTTTGACGCGGCCGGAAAGCACGCCGAAGCCGTCGATGATCGCCTCCTGGTTCTCAAGCCGCACTCCTTCGAAATGCACTTCCTGCTGCGCCCGCATCAGCTGAACGATCGCCTCGCCGTCGCCGGCTTCGGTCGCCAGCGCAATCTCGCGTTCGAGCTCCATCTTCTGCCGGCGCAACGCCTTTGCCCGTTTGTGGAAGGCGAGCGCCTGGCGATAACCCTCACGCGCATCCTCCATCGCCGCCTCCTCGGTCGCCGTCCAGAGCCTGGCATTGCGCACCTGCTGGTCGAGGCTCTTGATGAGAGGGCCGAATCCTTCGAATTCCAGCCTTTCGGTCAGATAGTCGCGCGTCAGATGCGGGCCAGCGACGGCAGCGGCTGCCCCAAGCATGGCCGACCAGAGCCGCTGCAGCTCGCGGCTGTCGTAGTCGATCGCGGCGATCTCGTCATAATCGTCGATCATCAGCGCCGGATGATTGACGATGGTCAGCGCCAGCACACTTTCGCGCAGCGCCGTATTGTCCCGGTGGCCACGCACGGGGCCCGAGCGGGCGAGCCGGTCGGAAATGACGCTGGGGCTTTTCGGCCCGGCCTTGACAGCATTGTCGCGGCCCGTCCGGGAATTGCCGTTGCCGTTGAAGCCGCGGCGTTCGCCATTGCTGCGGTTCTGGAACTGCGGCTGGAAGAAGGTGTTCAGCCGGTCGCGAATATCCTGCTGGTAATGGCGGCGCACATTCTCGTCCGCAATGACGGCGACCAGCTGCTTCAGCCGCGCCTCGAGCTCGGCGCGCGCCTCGGGCGTGTCGAACTTGCCGGTGTTGATCTCCCGGCTCCACAGCATCTCCGACAGCGGCTTTGCCTGGCTCATCACCTTGTCGAAGGGGGCGCGGCCGTCATCGCGCACGAGATCGTCCGGGTCCTTGCCATCCGGCAGAAGCGCAAAGCGGACGGAACGGCCGGGCTTCAGATGCGGCAGCGCCAGCTCGGCGGCACGATTGGCGGCGCGGATACCGGCGCCGTCGCCGTCGAAGCAGAGCACCGGCTGCGGCACCATCTTCCAGAGCAGCTCGAGCTGGTTTTCGGTGAGTGCCGTGCCGAGCGGCGCCACCGCATTCTCGATGCCGGCCTGATAGAGCGCGATCACATCCATATAGCCTTCGACGGCGATGATGGTGCCGGTCGCATTGTCGTCTTGCGCATCGCTGCGGCCCGGCCCCTGGATGGCGCGGCGGGCGCGAGCGAAATTATAAAGGACGTTGCCCTTGTGGAAGAGCTCCGTCTCGTTGGAGTTCAGATATTTCGCCGGCGCATCTGATGACATGGCGCGGCCGCCGAAGGCGATCACCTTTTCCCGCGACGAGAGGATCGGGAACATGATGCGGTCGCGGAAGCGATCATAGGAAACCGGTACGTTTTCATGAACGACCAAGCCGCAGGCCTCGATCTGCTCTTTGAGTACGCCCTTGCCGGCGAGAAACTCCTTCAGCGCATTGCGGCTGTCAGGCGCATAGCCGAGACGGAAGGTTTCGATGGTGCGCCCGGTCAGCCCGCGATCGCGCAGATAGGCGCGCGCCCTCGCCCCGTTCGCCGTCTGCAATTGATCCTGGAAAAATTGAGTCGCCATTTCCATGACGTCGATCAGCGAGCCGCGTTCCTTCTCACGCTTCTCCATCACAGGATCGGCAAGCGGCATCGAAACGCCGGCCATATCGGCGATCTGCTGCACCGCCTCGGGAAAACTCAGACCTTCCAGCTCGGTGAGGAAGCGGAAATGGTCACCGGTGACGCCGCAGCCGAAGCAGTGATAGCGGCCCTTCCGGTCCTCGCAGTGGAAACTCGGCGATTTCTCGCCGTGGAACGGGCAGCAGGCCCAGTAATCGCCACGCGACACGTTGGTCTTGCGCTTATCCCAGCTGACACGGCGCGCAATCACGTTCGAAATCGGAACGCGGTCGCGAATATCATCGAGAAAGGTGTTGGAAAAGCGCATCTATACCTCTTGGCCAGCCTCCATATAAGCTGCTTTACCGCTTCACGCCACGAAACTTGTCATGAAAACCCGCTATTCACAGGCAAGTGCACCGGTCCGCAGTGGCGTCGGTTATCCAATCAAAAACGCGTTATCGCCCCCTGCGACAGGGTGCGACATTATTGTCGTTCAAGCGCTGAATTTCCACCGCTGCAACTGCCTCGGCAAGTGTGAAGGCCTTTAGCCGGGTTGAATTAAACCGTTTTAAAACAAATGCTTGTCTTGTGCATCGATTGCACGGCCCGATCGTCGCGGCGCCTACAGAGTCTTCGCTTCTGCCTCTCCAAAACCGACATTTTCGGCAATCATTATTTTTTTGTAATTTGAATAAGCCGCCGCCCCGCAATAGGTTCGATCTCAACAAAGCGATCCCCGAGCGAAGCACCATCCCTACCCCCGGCGCCGCTTCGCAAGGGTGCCTTTGCAAATACCCTCCGGCTTGGGCCTCGGCCCTGCGTTTGCCGGCGGAAGCAAAGAGCAAGAAGGCAGGAGCGCCCCCAGCTCCTGCCTTCTTAAATTTTGCCTTCCCCTGATACAAATTCTCTTTTGAAATTAACCGATTATTGACAAAACCGTTGACAGGCGGCGCTTGCGTGAAAGAAGTATGCGCCGAACTCCCTGGACCCCTTCCACATGGCCTTTACCGCTGAAACTCTTGCAGCAGACGATCGCTTTCTCGCTGCGATCCTGCATTGCGCCGATCAGATGCTCTCGATCTATCGGGAGAGCCCGCGCATCGCCTCGATTTTCGCCGCACAGCAGCGCTGGCTGATGGCCCATGCCGGCTTTGCGCTTCACTATGGCCATCCCGGCGACGGCAAGAGCGGTCTCTATTCCGGCCGCTTCATCGATTTCGCCGTCAGGAACGACATCGCCAGCCGCAATACGGCCGCGGCCTTCATGCAGGAAATGCTGGCCTATCGTTTTCTGCGGCCGGTTCCCGGCCCCGACAAACGCACGCGCTATCTGGAGCCCACGGAAACCGCCGAGGAGCATTTCACCCGATGGCTCGTCGCCCATCTGATGATCCTCGACAACCTCGACGGCGGTGAACGCGCCAGCAAGGTCAGTGCCGACCCCTCGGCGATGATGGCAGCGATCCAGCCGCGGATCGCCAGGGCGATCATCGGGAGCGAAGCGGTGCGCAATCCCGGCCCGACCTTCAACCTCTTCAACTGGGCAAATACCGGCGGGCTGGTGATGGACTACCTGATTTCGCGCCTTCCGGAATTTCCCCGCACAGCCGAGCGCGTCGCGGTCGGCCCCCTGTCGCTCAGGGAAATCCGCGAACAGTTCATGATCTCCAACACCCACTTGAAGCGGCTACTGACCCAGGCGGCGGCCATGGAGAGCGTCGGCTGGACAGCCCCCTCCCGCAAGGGCGACTTCTGGCTGTCGCGCCGCTTCATTCTCGAATACTGGAATTATCAGGCGGCGAAATTCGCCATTATCGATGCCGCAGCCGAAGCGGCGCTCGGGCCTGCGGTCCATGAGGAGCCGCAGGCGAGACGGGTGGTCTGAGGTTAGCTCAGCAGTTCCTTGACGGTCGCCGACGCCTTGGCGAAATCCATCTGGCCGGCATAACGCTCCTTTAGCGCGGCCATCACCTTGCCCATGTCCTTAGCGCCCGCAGCACCGGTTTCGGCGATGATCGCAGACACATTGGCGCGCACTTCACCGTCCGAAAGCTGCTTCGGCATGAAATCCTGGATGACGGTGATTTCGGCGCGCTCCTTGGCGGCGAGCTCCGGCCGGGAATTCTCCTCGTAGATCTTTGCCGATTCGTCCCGCTGCTTCACCATCTTGGCGAGGATCTGCAAAATCTCGTCGTCGCTCGCCTGCTCCTTGCCGGTGCCGCGATTGGCGATATCGCGATCCTTGACCGCGGCCTGAATCAGCCGGACGGTGGAAAGCCGCTCCGCATTCTTGGCCTTCATCGCCTCTTTCAGCTGGGTGGCGAGTTGATCGCGCAGCATGGTCTTCACTCCTGTTTTGATGCCGCTTCATAAACCACGCTGATGCGGCGGATCAAATAAATTGCGCGGTCGCCGCGATAAAGCGCAGGAAAACGGCGGCAATCCCGGTTACAAAGATTGACGCTCAGCGATTGCGTGGCTATTTACCGCCACCTGCACCAAAATTCGTGATCAGGCCTGAAGCGCGCGGCATTGCCGCGTCCACACGCCTGCGAGATCAAATGGCGACGAGCGCGGCAACGCGCGCCCACCGCCGGAAACGGGATGAAGATGACCGCGACAGCACCCTGGACAATCGAAAAGCCGACCGCCCTGCTCGTTCTTGCCGACGGCACGGTGATCGAAGGTAGGGGCATCGGCGCCACCGGCAAGATCCAGGCCGAAGTGGTCTTCAACACGGCACTAACCGGCTATGAAGAGATCATGACCGACCCTTCCTATCTCGGCCAGATCGTCACCTTCACCTTTCCGCATATCGGCAATATCGGCACCAATGATGAAGACATCGAGGATCTGACGCCTGCCGCCCGCCACGGCGCCGTCGGCGTCATCTTCAAGGCCGACATCACCGAACCCTCGAACTACCGCGCCGCCAAGCATCTCGACCAATGGCTGAAGGCGCGCGGCGTCATCGGCCTCTGCGGCATCGACACGCGCGCGCTGACCGCCTGGATCCGTGAGAACGGCGCCCCGAACGCGGTGATCGCCCACGATCCGAACGGCGTCTTCGACATCGAGGCGCTGAAGGCCGAAGCCAGGGCCTGGAGCGGCCTCGAAGGTCTCGACCTTGCCAAGATTGCCTCCTCGGGCCAATCCTCGCAATGGACCGAGACGCCGTGGGTCTGGAACGAAGGTTACGGCGAACTCGCCGCAGCGGACGCCAAATACCACGTCGTCTGCCTCGACTACGGCGTCAAGCGCAACATCCTGCGGCTGTTTGCCGGTCTCGACTGCAAGGTGACCGTCGTGCCGGCAGCAACGAGCGCCGAAGACGTGCTCGCCATGCAGCCCGACGGCATCTTCCTGTCGAACGGCCCGGGCGATCCGGCGGCAACCGGCGAATATGCCGTGCCCGTGATCAAGACACTTGTGAAGACCGATATCCCGGTCTTCGGCATCTGCCTCGGCCATCAGATGCTGGGGCTGGCCCTCGGCGCCAAGACCGAGAAGATGCATCAGGGCCATCACGGCGCCAACCACCCGGTCAAGGATCATACGACCGGCAAGGTCGAAATCGTCTCGATGAACCATGGCTTCGCGGTCGACTCGAAGTCGCTGCCCGATGGCGTTGAAGAGACTCACATTTCGCTTTTCGACGGCACCAATTGCGGCCTGCGCGTGCGCGGCAAGCAGGTCTTCTCCGTCCAGCACCACCCGGAAGCCTCGCCCGGCCCGCAGGACAGCCACTATCTCTTCCGCCGCTTCATCAACATGGTGCGCGAGAAGAAGGGCGAACCGGCGCTCGCCGAACGCTGATTTCAAGAACTGCCGATTTCGCAAGTGCCCGCCAAACCGGCAGCCGCTAGCGTGATGTGGAATCCCTTGAATCTTGAAAGGCAGCAATGAGAGGAAGGACTGCTATCTGCCGATAGCGGTCTTTTTTCGTTATAGAAGAACAAGGCTGCTTTGCGCCCCCGTTTTGGTCGTTCGCACCGCATGTGGTTCCTGACAACACCGCAATCATGGCACATCGCGATGCCGGCGGAGGAGCCGTCCACAGCATCAATTGCGGAAATCGGTGTTGCAGCTAAATACGGACATCGCTTTAGGCAGTATTCCGCTGATCGAAATATTGACTTCCGTATAAATTGTGCCAGCTTAGGTGAATTATTTCACTGGGTAGCCTGTGATTGTACTTATCGCATATTGCCGACAGTTCTAGCGAAGCCGAGAAACGGTAGCGGACCACCCCTCTGGACTGAAACTCGGGCATGGCTGCGCTTAATGCCGTGATCCAGTGCGCAAGTAGATTGCCTTTGCCGTTTGGCTCAGCATGTTCTGAGCGTTGGCTGTTTTTGGCTTTGTAGTCTCCACAGCATTTTATGACGCGATCGCCACGCATCTCGACAGCCTATCCCGAAATGCAGCATCCCGCCTGTGGCAAGAATGGACCCGGAGTGGGTTAAACTCTGGCAGGCTCATGACGCCGTCTTTGGCATTTTGAGGATTCGGAAAAAGCCCGGTGAAAATGCTGGCCGGCACGCCGGCAATCATGCGAAACAAAGGAGGAACACCGATGACCGGATATGCATTGGACAATTCCTGGGACAGGGCAAAACGCCGACTTGAACTGCTGGAGCACTATCTGGACCCCTTCACACGGCGGCGTTTCGCAGCTCTGGGCATCCGCGACGGACTGAGTTGTCTGGAGATCGGCGCCGGAGGCGGATCGATTGCCCTTTGGCTGAGCGAGAAGGTCGGCCTTTCCGGCAAAGTTGTTGCGACGGATATCAACACGGCCCTGTTCGACAACCTCAGACGGCCGAACCTCGTTACGCTGCAGCACGATATCCTGAATGATCCGTTGCCTGAGACGGGGTTCGACATTGTCCATACCAGATGGCTGCTCCATCACCTCCCCGACCCCGAGAAGGCGCTGCGAAGAATGGTAGAAGCGCTTTGCCCCGGCGGATGGCTTCTGGTGGAGGAAGTCGACTTTTTTCCAGTCCACGCATCACCTTCCGCCGACTACAGTGACTTCATGACCGCCTTGGTGAACACAGTCGTCAAAGCCTCCGGACGGGATTGCTTCTGGGCTAGGGCGCTCCCCAAAACAATTGCGGGAATGGGCCTATCCAATGTCGGTGCCGAGGGCGATTATTCGATATTGCAGGGCGGATCCCCGGTTGCTGAATTTTTTAAGCTCACTGCCGAACAGATGAAGGAGCGAATGTTTGACGCCGGAACAATCGATCCCTCGACGTTTGCAAGGTCAATGCGACTGCTTTCCGATCCCACCTTCTGGTCGTTTGGCGGCGGAGGAGTGGCGGTCTGGGGTCAAAGACCCGTTGGTGAGTAACTCGGAGCCATCACACCGTCCGCCTCGCGCCCTCATTTCAGCCGTTGGAGCAGACCTTGCACCTGCCGGAAAGCAGACATTGTCTAGTTTCAAGGTAACGGCATCTTTGCGCCGCCGATAGCGGAAGTAAGCGTCGTCGCCTTCATGTCTCGACGAAGCTGCTTAAATGTTTCGCAAAGCATCCTGTCTTCATTCTGGACTACGGGCTCATCGCCACCATGATGCAAGGCGGTCCAGCGGAAAAGTCATGCGAGACTCGGGCTGGTTGACGCGTTTTGTGGAGCGTCTGAAGAAGCTTGGCACTGCGATCCAGACCGCCGTTTCGCGCAGCGCATATCCGTTGATCAAGTCCTCGAACGCGTCGAGATTGTTCCCACCCGCTGTCACATCTCCGGCAGGCCTGCCTTTCGAAAGCCGTCGACAAAGTGGTCTCGTACAGATGCATCGCGCAGCGGCTGGGAGCTGAGCCAATGGCCGATCGTGAAATGAGGGTGGGCGATCAGGAACAATTCTGCTTCTCGCCGCGCCTCCTCACTGTGGCCCAACTGCGCAAGCGTAGCAGCCAGGAATTTGCGTGAGTTGGTACGATAGGTGTCTTCCCTGCGCAGGGTAGCGCTTGCCGCCTCATAGTCACGCGCGGCGTATTGCGCCTGTCCAAGATGACAAAGATACCAGCAGGCTGGACGGGGATTGAGCCGCAGAGCTTTTTCGATCTGCGCCAGTCCGTCGGCAACCCTGCCGTCCAGCACTGAGATGTCAGAGATGGCGGCCCAGGTGTCGGCGTGGTTGGGGTCCAGTTCCAGGGCCTTGGCGAAGGCGGCCTCCGATTCCTCCCATCGCCGCTCATAGGCCAAAATAGTCCCCAGGACGTAACGGCATCCGGCATCGTTGGGATCAAGCTCGACCGCCTTCTGCGCTGATGTCGTCGCCATCTTACGGTTTGGATCTTCGGGCTCGCCGAAATGGGTCCAGGCCAGCCAACGGTTATAGGCAAGCAGACCGAGCGCCTCGGCATATGATGGCTCGAGCTTGACCGCGCGCTGGAGCAGCATATAGGCCTCACGCTCGGTTTGCGGCGACTCTTCCGTCAGGAGGCGGGCGCGCACACACAGATCGTACGCCTCAAAGTTCTTCGGCCGATTGCGCGGCGTCGGGATGGTCAGCCGGCCGACGAGGGCTTCGACAATCTTGGCGTTGACTTCGTCCTGCAATTCGAAAACATCTTCCACCGTCCTGTCGAACCTTTCAGCCCACAAGTGCCCGCCGGCAAGCGCGTCGATCAATTGGGCATTGATGCGGACACGGCCCATTGCGCGTCTGGCGCTGCCCTCCAGAACGTAGCGGACGCCGAGTTCCTGAGCGACCAGCTTTACGTTGACCGGCTTGCCCTTGTAGCCGTACACGGAATTCCGCGCGATGACGAACAGGCCGGCCGTACGGGAAAGGTCGGTGATCAGGTCTTCAGTCAGGCCGTCGACGAAAGGCGCGTCCGCTTCATCCCCACTCATATTCGTGAACGGCAATACAGCGATCGAGGGACGGTCGGGCAGCGGCAATATGCTCGGCAGCGCATCGGGCCAATGCCACACGTGGACAGGGCGGGTCAGGTTCTTCAGGTAGCGTTCGCCTGCGTCGAAGAACCGGTCGCCGATCTTGCCGACGATCTCGCCGTGAACGCCGGCTGAAATGCAGATACCTCCCGGCGCGGCCTGCGTCTCCAAGCGCGCCGCGACATTGACCCCGTCGCCGAGGACGTCTGGACCATCGTCAATGACATCTCCCAGATTGACGCCTACACGCAAAAGTAGTTGTCGATCTCCGGAAGCCTCGACAGTAGTGTTGGCCCGTTGCATTTCCAGCGCTGCTTCGACCGCATCCACCGCGCTACCGAATTCGATCAGGAAGCCGTCGCCCACGATCTTGAAGATGCGACCGTTGTGGCGCATCACGGCCGGCTCGATAACGCCTGAACGGAGTTCCCTAAGGTTCGCCAGCGTTGCGACTTCATCAGCCTCCATCAGGCGTGAATATCCCACCACATCGGCAACGACGATGGCAGCGAGACGACGCTGAAGAGATTGATCCGTCATGTGAGGACAAGCCCAACGACCAAATTAGCAAGTTATTGTTCAACTGCGGGTGAGTCAATAAGTGGTTAAGAGGTAATGCCGTCACTCTGGAACACGACGGCTTCAGGAAGTGGTCGCCCCGCGATTCCAAGTTAGTGACCGGACGTCTTCGCTTCCATGTTGACCTCAACCGTACTTGAGGAATTACAAACTCCCGGCAGACATCTGATGCAGGGGAAAATGGATGAGCGGAGCTTTCTTTCGTGTCGACAAATTCGTCGTGCCGGCTGCGGCGCGTGAGGAGTTTCTCGTCAAGGTGATGATGACCCACAAGCTGCTGGAAGCGCAGGAAGATTTCATCGATCATAGGGTATTGGAGCAGGTCGCCGGTCCCGGCGAATTCAATTTCGTAACGATTGCCGAATGGGAAAATACCGAGGTTGTCGAACGCGCGCGAATAGCCGTGGCGGCCGCCCATAAGGCCGCAAATTTCGATCCGCAAGAAATGTTCGCACGTCTCGGCATTCGAGCCGATATCGCCAGTTACAAGCCTGTAGCGGCCTGAGGGTAAAGACGGCCGATCAGCCGCCTGAAGTCGCCTCCTCCCGGCGAAGCAGAAGATAGAAGCGCCAGCAGAGCATGACGGCAGCCGCCGCCAGCCCGACGAGGAAGCCGAACCAGATGCCGATGCCGCCGAAGCCCAGCGGGAAGGCAAAGGCCCAGGCAAGGAAGAAGCCGATCGGCCAATAGGCAATCAATGCCATGATCATCGGCACCCGCGCATCTTTCAGGCCGCGCAGCAATCCGTTGGCAACCACCTGCAGCCCGTCGACGAGCTGGAAAAGCCCGGCGACGACGATCAGCGGCCCGGCATAGTCAAGCACTGCGGGCGCCTCCGGCGAGTTGACGTCGAGGAACCAGCTGCCGAGAAATTGCGGCATGGTGGCAAAGAGCACCGAGCCCACCGCAGAAATGGCGCAGGCAAGGATGAGCACCACGATCGAAGCCCGCACCAGTCCGCGATAATCCCCCTGCCCGTGCGCGACGCCGACGCGCACCGTCGCGGCCTGGCTGAGGCCGAGCGGGATCATGAAGGCGATCGAGGCCCATTGCAGGGCGATACCGTGAGCGGCGAGCTCTATGGTGCCGATATAACCCATCAAGAGCGATGCCACCGTGAACAGGCTGACCTCGGCAAGCACGGTGACGCTGATCGGAAAACCGAGCCGGAGGACCTCCAGCAGCGCATGCCAGTCGGGCTTCCAGAACCGCACGAAGATCTCGTAGCGGCGTGTCTCTTCCCGCTTCTGCACGAAGGCGAGAAGGAAGAGAAAGCCGGCCGTCTGCACGACGACCGAAACGATCGCAGCGCCCTCGAGCCCCATCGCCGGAAGGCCGAAATGGCCGAGCACCAGCGCATAGGCGAAGATCGCGTTCAGCACCAGCGTGGCGATGGTGACATTGAGGATGATGCCCGCCTTGCCGATAGCGCTGACCAGCGCACGCATGACATTGAAAAGCAGCGCCGGCAGCACGCCGAACTGGCCGATCATGATGTAGCCATGGGCGAGCCTGGCCACCTCGGGCTTCTGCTGCGCGAAGAGAAGGATCTGCTCCGAATTGAAGAAGGCGGGCTGCATGACGACCCAATATGCGATCACCACCCAGAGACCCATGCGCAGCGCCCGGCGCACGGAGACGACGTCACCGCGGCCATAGGCCTGCGCCACCATCGGAATGACGGCGATGGCAAAGCCCGAACCGAAGATCAGGATCGTGAACAGGAACTGCGCCGAAAGCACCATCGCCGCCAGATGCTCGGCGCCGAGCCGGCCGACGATCATCACGTCGGTGGTATTGATGCCGAGCTGGGCGAGCTGCGCACCGATCAGCGGAATGCCGAGCGCCAGCGTTGCACGGAAATGTGCGCCCCAACGATTATCGGTTGTCGGCGCAAGCCTGCGCGCGTCGATCGGCGTGTCCATGACACTAGTCCTGTGATTGAAATCGCATCGCCGCAGCTCGCGGCAAAATATCATTCCGGACTTAGATCAAAGCCCGGCGAAGAACTACCCCAAAACAGGCAGATGATGAAAAATTCATCATCGCATCAGCATTCCTGATTGATCAGCCCGCCGCCTCAAGCGCATCGGCCGGCTGACGGACACGAACCCGCACGAGGAACACGCCGGCGGCCACCAGGATGAACAGGGCAGCGGTCAGATAGGGCGCGCCGGCAAAGGTGACCGGCGCCTCAGGCCGGGTGAAATAGCTGAACAATTGCGTGAAAATCAGCGGCCCGACGATGGTGGTGATGCTGCTGAGGCTGGTCAGCGCGCCCTGCAGTTCACCCTGCGCCGAGGGCGGCACCTTGCCGGCGGCGATGCTGCGCAGCGGCGGGTCGGCGACGTTTTCCATGACGGTCGCGACGATCACGACATAGACCACCCAGCCCTCCCAGGCGAAGGCGTAGCCGGTAAGCCCTGCGGCCGAAAAACAGAGGCCGAGAAGCGCTGTCTTCCATTCGCCGAGCAGAGGCACGACACGCGGCAATACCAGTCCCATCACCAGCGCTGCACCGATGCCGTAAATGCCGAGCGACAAGCCGATCTGCCCCTCGCTCCAGCCGTAGCGATAGGTCGAAACGAAGGACCAGACCGAGGGATAGACGGCATGCGCGAGAAAAAACAGGAACATGACGAGGCTGACCCAGCCGATGCCCGGATAATGGCGCATCTGCCGCAAGGCGCCGAGCGGATTGGCGCGTTTCCATTCGAAGCGGCGGCGATTCCTAGCCTCCAGCGTTTCCGGCAGCAGGAAGCAGGCAGCGATGAAATTGACGAGCGAGAGTGCTGCCGCACCGAGGAACGGCACACGCGGGCCCAATTCGCCGAGGACACCGCCGATAACAGGGCCGATGGTGAAGCCGACGCCGAAGGCGATGCCGATTAGCCCGAAATTCTTCGCCCGGTTCTCCTCCGTGCTGATATCGGCGATATAGGCCGAGCAGGTGGCGAAGCTGCCGCCGCTGATGCCGGCAAGCACGCGGCCGACAAACAGCATCCAGAAGCTGGTGGCAATGCCGCAGATGAAATTGTCGATCGCAAAGGTCAGCACCGAAAGCAGAAGGATCGGCCGGCGGCCGAACCGGTCGGAGAGGTTTCCGAGCAGCGGCGCAAACAGGAATTGCATGCCGGCATAGACGAGCATCAGCCAGCCGCCGTCGATCGCCGCATCGCTGACGCCGCCGCCGGTCAGCTGCTCCAGATAGGCCGGCAGCACCGGCATGATGATGGCGATGCCGATAATGTCGAGGAAGAGGATGATGAAGACCAGGAAAAGGCCGCGACGCACGAATTTGGGGTCAAGCATGAGGCATCTCTACAGCGGTTGGTTCTGAAAAGACGATCTCGTCGCCGAGAAAGTGACATAGCTCAGAAAAGAAACCGAAACAATCCGTGAACATTTCAAAGTTTTTGATGATGCAGAACGGGAAATTTTGAAGATGCCTCAACGGCGGGCGCGGCGATTGCCACGATTCTCTTCTCCCCAGCGGGGGTCCGAAGGACGGGTCGAGACCCGCGGCTCGACCCCGGTCAGTGCCGGCAGGCAGATGAGGGGGTGAGCGGCAGAGCCGCGAATGCGCTGAGCGCAAGCGAAGGGCAATCATGAAGGGAGTGCCGTGCGGCCCCCTCATCCGACCCTTCGGGCCACCTTCTCCCCGCTGGGGAGAAGAGGGAGCCCTCAAACCGGCCCCGAGAACGTATCGCAAGCCGACAGCTGGCCACTGTCGAAGCCGCGCTTGAACCATCTGACGCGCTGTTGCGAGGTGCCGTGGTTGAAACTTTCGGGCACGACGTAGCCCTGCGACCGTTTCTGCAGCGTATCGTCGCCGATCTGCTGGGCGGCGTTCAGCGCTTCCTCGAGGTCGCCCGACTCCAGCAGACCCTTCTGCTGGGTAAATTTGCCCCAGATGCCGGCGAAGCAATCGGCCTGCAGCTCGACGCGCACCGACATCTTGTTGGCCTCCTCCTCGCTCATGCGCTGGCGGGCCTCGTTGAACTTCGGCAGGATGCCGAGCAGGTTCTGCACGTGGTGGCCGACCTCGTGGGCGACGACATAGGCCTCGGCGAAATCGCCGGAAGCGCCGAACCGGTCGGAGAGTTCCTGGAAGAAATCCGTGTCGAGATAGACCTTGTGGTCGCCGGGGCAGTAGAACGGGCCTGTTGCCGCCGATGCGGAGCCGCAGGCCGATGCCGTCGAGCCCGAAAACAGCACGAGGCGCGGCTCCTCGTAATCCCGGCCCTGCGCCTGGAAGATGCCCGTCCAGGTATCCTCGGTTTCGGCAAGCACGGTGCGCATGAAGGCGGTCATCTCGTCATTGGCGGGCGTGCGCGTGCCTTGTGACTCGCTCTGCTCGTAGCCCGGACCGCTCGACATCCCGCCGCCTTCGAGCACCTGCAGCAAATCGACGCCCATCATCTTGAAGATGAAATAGATCACGACGAGGAAGATGATCGTGCCGATGCTCAAGCCGCCGCCGGCGCGGCGAACGCCGCCGCCGGAGGGAAAGTTGAAGCCACCGCCGCGGCCGAAACCGCCGCTGCTCGGGTCGCCGCGGCGATCCTCGACATTGTCGGACTGACGCCGGCCTCTCCATTCCATCTTCGTTCTCCCCGGCAATGCCCGCGATTGCACCTAAAGAATCTATATATCCGTCGACGGCTGGAATTCCAGCGAGTTCATCGGGGGGTGATGGTCGTGCCTGACGAAAATAGTCTTCCATGCCGTGTTGGATTCCTGTCGATTCCGCGATTTATGGGGTTCCGTTTGCAAATACATTTGCCTATAAGCCGCTTCTAGCCTGAAAAGACCTCAATGCGCGACCCGACCCGGTGATCTCCCACCCTGGCCGGTTTTTTGCGCAGCTAGATAATGGATATCGCCCATGCCGAAGCGCCAAGACATCAAATCGATCCTCATCATCGGCGCGGGACCGATCGTCATTGGCCAGGCTTGCGAGTTCGACTATTCCGGCACCCAGGCCTGCAAGGCGCTGAAGGAGGAAGGCTACCGCGTCATCCTCGTCAACTCCAACCCGGCGACGATCATGACCGATCCGGGCCTTGCCGATGCCACTTACGTCGAGCCGATCACCCCCGAGGTCGTCGCCAAGATCATCGCCAAGGAGCGCCCGGACGCCCTGCTGCCGACCATGGGCGGCCAGACGGCTTTGAATACCGCGCTTTCGCTGAAGCGCATGGGCGTGCTCGACCGCTACAATGTCGAGATGATCGGCGCCAAGCCCGCCGCCATCGACATGGCCGAGGACCGCGCGCTGTTCCGCGAGGCGATGGTCCGCATCGGGTTGGAAACGCCGCGCTCGATGCTGGCGAACGCCACCGACATCAAGGACCTCGACCGCAAGACGCACGAGGCCGAGCGCAGCAAGCTGCGCGAAAGCCTCTCCGGCCCCGACCTCGACAAGGCGCTGGACGAACTGGAAAACCAGTGGAACCTCGGCGAGAGCGATCGCAAGCAGCGCTACATGAACCACGCCGTGGCGATTGCCGCCCAGGCGCTCGATCATGTCGGCCTGCCCGCCATCATCCGCCCGTCCTTCACGCTCGGCGGCACCGGCGGCGGCATTGCCTACAACCGCTCGGAATTCTTCGAAATCGTCGGCGGCGGCCTCGATGCCTCGCCGACGACCGAAGTGCTGATCGAAGAATCGGTGCTCGGCTGGAAGGAGTATGAGATGGAGGTCGTCCGCGACACGGCGGACAACTGCATCATCATCTGCTCGATCGAGAACATCGACCCGATGGGCGTCCACACCGGCGATTCGATCACCGTCGCTCCGGCGCTGACGCTGACCGACAAAGAATACCAGATCATGCGCAACGCCTCGATCGCGGTATTGCGCGAGATCGGCGTCGAGACCGGCGGCTCGAACGTCCAGTTCGCCGTCAATCCCAAGGACGGCCGCCTGGTCGTCATCGAAATGAACCCGCGCGTCTCGCGCTCTTCGGCGCTGGCTTCCAAGGCCACCGGCTTCCCGATCGCCAAGGTCGCCGCCAAACTCGCCATCGGCTATACGCTCGACGAGCTGGACAACGACATCACCGGCGGCGCGACGCCTGCCTCCTTCGAACCGTCGATCGACTATGTCGTCACCAAGATCCCGCGTTTCGCCTTCGAGAAATTCCCCGGCGCCTCACCGGTGCTGACGACGGCGATGAAATCCGTCGGCGAAGTCATGGCGATCGGCCGCACCTTCGCCGAATCGCTGCAGAAGGCGCTGCGCGGCCTCGAAACCGGCCTGACCGGCCTCGACGAAATCGAAATCCCCGATTCCGAGGAAGGCGAATCCAGCCATAACGCGATCCGCGCTGCGATCGGCACGCCGACTCCGGATCGCCTGCGCATGGTCGCCCAGGCGCTGCGCATGGGCCTCAGCATCGAAGAGGTGCATGAGGGCTGCAAGATCGATCCCTGGTTCATCGCCGAACTCAAGAACATCGTCGACACGGAAGCCCGCATCCGCGAGCACGGCCTGCCGGAGGATGCCGCGAACCTGCGCATGCTGAAGGCCATGGGCTTTTCCGACGCCCGTCTGGCGACGCTCACCGGCAAGCGCCCCAAGCAGGTCGCCGAACTCCGCAACGGCCTGAACGTCCGCCCTGTTTTCAAGCGCATCGATACCTGTGCGGCCGAATTTGCCTCGCCGACCGCCTATATGTATTCCACCTACGAGACGCCCTTCGTCGGCGCCGCCCGCTCCGAGGCCGAAGTATCCGACCGCAAGAAGGTCGTCATCCTCGGCGGCGGCCCCAACCGCATCGGCCAGGGCATCGAGTTCGATTATTGCTGCTGCCATGCCGCCTTCGCGCTGAAGGATGCAGGTTATGAAGCGATCATGATCAACTGCAACCCGGAAACCGTCTCGACCGATTACGACACGTCGGACCGCCTCTATTTCGAGCCGCTGACGGCCGAAGACGTGATCGAGATCCTGCGCGCCGAGCAGGAAAAGGGCGAAGTCGTCGGCGTCATCGTCCAGTTCGGCGGCCAGACACCGCTGAAGCTTGCCGAGGCGCTCGAGAAAAACGGTATCCCGATCCTCGGCACCGCTCCCGATATGATCGACCTTGCCGAGGACCGCGACCGCTTCCAGAAGCTTCTGATGAAGCTCGATCTCAACCAGCCGAACAACGGCATCGCCTATTCGGTCGAGCAGGCCCGCCTGGTCGCCGCCGAAATCGGCTTCCCGCTGGTCGTGCGCCCGTCCTACGTGCTCGGCGGCCGCGCCATGCAGATCCTGCATTCGGAAGGCCAGCTGCAGACCTACCTGCTCGACACGGTTCCGGAACTGGTGCCCGAAGACATCAAGCAGCGTTATCCCAACGACAAGACCGGCCAGATCAACACCCTGCTCGGCAAGAACCCGCTGCTCTTCGACAGCTATCTCAGCCATGCCATCGAAGTCGATGTCGACTGCCTCTCTGATGGAACCGACGTCTATGTCGCCGGCATCATGGAGCATATCGAGGAAGCCGGCATCCATTCCGGCGATAGCGCCTGTTCGCTGCCGCCGCGCTCGCTGCCCGTCGAACTGCTCGACGAGCTGGAGCGCCAGGCAAAGGCGATGGCCAAGGCGCTCAATGTCGGCGGCCTGATGAACGTCCAGTTCGCCATCAAGGACGGCACCGTCTACGTTCTCGAAGTCAATCCGCGCGCTTCGCGCACCGTGCCTTTCGTCGCCAAGACCATCGGCGCGCCGATCGCCAAGATCGCCGCCCGCGTGATGGCCGGCGAAAAACTCGATGCGACCTTCGCCGCCTACGGCCAGAAGCCCGATCCGCGCAAACTCACGCACATCGCCGTCAAGGAAGCCGTCTTCCCCTTCGCCCGCTTCCCCGGCGTCGACACGCTGCTCGGCCCGGAAATGCGCTCGACCGGCGAAGTCATCGGCCTCGATACCGATTTCGCGCTAGCCTTTGCCAAGTCGCAGCTCGGCGCCGGCGTCGAGCTGCCGCGTGACGGAACCGTCTTCGTCTCCGTCCGCGACGAGGACAAGGCGCGTGTGCTGCCGGCGATCCGCATTCTCGTCGAACAGGGCTTCAAGGTGCTGGCAACCGGCGGCACCGCCCGCTTCCTCGGCGAAAACGGCATCACCGCCACCAAGATCAACAAGGTGCTCGAAGGCCGTCCGCATATCGAGGACGCCATCCGCAACCGCCAGGTCCAGCTCGTCATCAACACCACCGACGGCAACAAGGCGATCTCGGATTCGAAATCGCTGCGCCGCGCGACGCTGATGCAGAAGGTGCCCTATTACACCACCATGGCCGGCGCCGAAGCAGCCGCCCAGGCGATCAAGGCGCTGAAAGCCGGCAATCTCGAAGTGCGGCCGCTGCAGAGCTACTTCGCCTGAGATTGGAGCAATTCCAGCAAAAGTGTGCCGCGGTTTTGCGTCCGGAATTGCGTAAGAACAAAGAGAAAGCGTCACCGCTCGCCAAGCGGTGACGCGACTTCAAGCAGAATCTATCTATTCGGCTGACGTCATAAGCCGCTGAATTTTCCTCATATCCTGGCGAAAGCGCACCATTTCCTCCGCCTTCAGCCGTTCGTCGGGAATGCGCAGCAGATAGGATGGATGCACCGTCACGAAGAGCGTGCGTCCTCCTTCGATCGCCATCGCCTTTCCCCTCACGTCCTGCAGGCGCTCTTTCACATCTGTCAGCGCCGCAACCGCCGTCGCCCCCATGGCGACAATCAGTTTCGGCTTGATGAGCGCCAGTTCCAGATCCAGCCACCAGCGGCAATGCTTCACCTCGCCCATATTGGGTTTCTGATGGATCCGGCGTTTGCCGCGCGGCTCATATTTGAAGTGCTTGACCGCATTGGTGACATAGAGAGCCGAGCGGTCGATGCCGGCTTCGGCAATCACCTGATCGAGCAGCTTGCCGGCCGGACCGACGAAGGGGCGCCCGGCAATATCCTCCTGATCACCCGGCTGCTCGCCGACGAACATCACCGCCGCATCACGCGGCCCCTCGCCGAAGACGGTCTGCGTCGCCTTGGCGTGCAGCGGACAGCGGGTGCAGACGGCAGCCTCGGCGCGCAGGGCTTCGAGCGTGCCGGCCGGCGCCTCGGGTTCGGCAGGGATATTGCGCGCCGCCTCCTGCAGCCGGTCGTGAAAAGGCAGCGATTGCGTCGCCTCGCGCGCGGCCATGGCCCGCACCTGGCTTTCCGCAGCGGCGATCAGACCCGGGATGAGATCGGCCTCCGGCAGGTTCTTCCAGTATTTTTTCGGCATTTCCGCCTGCATCGCCTTCAGCTTCAGCCGCGCCGGATTGAAGATGCTGGCATAATAGGTGCGCCAGAGTTCATCGGTGGCATCGGTGAGATTGGGCTTCTCGCACGGCGCATCGTTCATCGTCAGCCGTTCGCCATCCCAGGCCGCCGATCCCTTGGGCGTAGCGATCAGCCAGTCCATGTCGGTGAAACGGCGTTGGAAGAACGGTGCGGCACGCCTGACGATATGATGGTCCGGCTCGAACCAGGCGATGAATTTTCGGCGGCCCGCCGCTGCCGCACCAACCTCTTTGAATCGGACGAAGGCCGTCATCTTGTGGGCGTCGCGTCGGACATTTTTTGCCATCAGCCGAGCACGCACGACATCCTCGTCGGAGGCCACCTCCAGCAGTTGCCGGTCCAGTTGCAGCCGCCAGAGCAGGCGGTAAAGCAGGGAGAAGCGCGCCGGGTCGGAATGGCAAAGCACCGTCTCCGCAAGCTCGATAAAGGCCGGCGGCACCGTCATCGGCTTGCGTGTCACAGGCGCCGGCGGCATGGCGTCGCGTTGGAACGCAAGATCCGCCTCTGCGCTTTTTTCCCGCCAGTCGATCTCCTCGGGCACTATGCCGGCGGCCGCGAAGGCGCGTGCGGCATCGCGCCATTCGGCAAGATCGCCGCGTCCTGCAAGCACGACCCGGCGCATCATAGCAACGACAATTGTTCGGGTTTCGGCTCGAACATGGCGCGAAGATCCGGGCGGTCGATCAGCCGGCGCGGTGACCATCCCTCAGCCGAGATGAAGGTTTGCACCCTCTTGAGCGAGATGCCGAGCCGCGAGAGATCGTCGAGCCGCAGGCGGCGAAAGCGGCGGGCCGAAACAATGGCTTTGACGGTCTTGGTGCCGAGACCGGGCACGCGCAGCAAGCGCTCGCGCTCGGCCTTGTTGATATCGACGGGGAATTCGGCCCGGTTGGCGAGCGCCCAGGCAAGTTTCGGGTCGAGGTTCAGATCGAGCATGCCCCCTGCCTGATTGGCGGTGATCTCGTCGATGCCGAAACCATAGAACCGATAGAGCCAGTCGGCCTGATAGAGCCGGTGTTCGCGCATCAGCGGCGGCTTGATCAGCGGCAGGTTCTTCGACGAATCCGGGATCGGGCTGAAGGCCGAATAATAGACGCGCTTCAGGCCGTAGCTGCTGTAAAGCCGGCCGCTGGTCGCAAGGATCGTCGCATCATTCGCGCCGTCGGCGCCGACGATCATTTGCGTGCTCTGGCCGGCCGGCACGAAGCGCTGACGCTTCTTCGTGCGCAGCGTCGGCTCGCCGGCGGCCTCGATCTTCAGCCTCAGATCGCCCATCGATCGGCGGATATTGGCGGGTTTCTTTTCCGGCGCAAAGCGGCTGATGCCGTTATCCGTCGGCAACTCGATATTGAGCGACAGCCGGTCGGCAAACAGCCCCGCCTCCTCGATCAGCCGCGGCGACGCCTCGGGGATCGATTTCAGATGGATATAACCACGAAAATTATGGGTCACGCGCAGTTCGCGGACGATGCGGACCATCTCTTCCATCGTGTAATCGGACGAGCGGATAATGCCGGAGGAAAGGAACAGGCCCTCGATATAGTTGCGGCGGTAGAATTCCAGCGTCAGCCAGACAACTTCCTCGGGCGTGAAACGCGCCCGCTCGACATTGCTCGACGAGCGATTGACGCAATAGGCGCAGTCGTAGGTGCAGAAATTGGTCAACAGTATTTTCAGAAGCGAAATGCATCGCCCGTCCGGCGCATAGGCATGACAGATGCCGGATCCCTCGGTCGAACCGAGCCCGCCGCTTGTTCCCGAATCGCGTTTCACCGTGCCGCTGGAGGCACAGGAAGCATCATATTTGGCGGCGTCGGAAAGGATGGCCAAGCGTTCTGTTAGCGACTTCTTCATTAGTATGTTCACTATATGTTCTTGCGCGTAAAGTCAATGACGGCAATTCCGCTTTGGCCGCGTTTTTACGGCGGGGCACCGGCTGTCGCGGCGGCCTGCATTTCGTTCATGCGAATTTTCTGGAAATCGGCCTTGGCGATCTGCTATAAGCACTTAACTAGTATTGTGGCACGGTTCCGAAGCTCCCCTTCGGGACCGGTTTTCTTTTGTGTGTGCCTGACTGCGTGAAGCGGGGACGGCGGCCACAGGGAGTGAAGGACAGAAAAATGGTTGATAAGGTACCGATGACACAGGGTGGTTTCGTCAAGCTGCAGGAAGAGCTGCGCTGGCGTCAGCAGGAGGAGCGCCCGCGAATCATCGAGGCGATCGCCGAAGCCCGTGCTCATGGCGACCTTTCCGAAAACGCCGAATATCACGCCGCCAAGGAAGCCCAGAGCCACAATGAAGGCCGCATCAGCGAACTGGAAGATCTGACGGCGCGCGCCGAGGTCATCGACCTCACCAAGATGTCGGGCGACAAGATCAAGTTCGGCGCCAAGGTGAAGCTCGTCGACGAGGACACCGAGGAAGAAAAGACCTATCAGATCGTCGGCGACCAGGAAGCCGACGTCAAGGCCGGCCGCATCTCCATCTCCTCCCCGATCGCGCGTGCGCTGATCGGCAAGGAAGTCGGCGATTCCATCGAGGTCAATGCGCCCGGCGGCTCCAAGGCCTACGAAATTCTCCAGGTTTCCTGGGGCTGATCGCCCGCCACAGACGAGACCCCTCCCTTGCCTGATATGCGTGACGTCGAGATCATCGCGCCCAATTTCAAGCGCCGGCTCTCCGGCGTCACGTCGACCATCGTCCAGCTCATCCCCTGCCAGATTCGGCTCGGTGTCAGGATTGCAACCCTCGGCCCCGGCCTGCCGGAGGGTCTGCCGAAGCTGCGATGGTCGCAGCTCCCTGGTCTCTGGCGCCCGCCGGCGCGCCGGCGCCGGCGTGTCTGGCACGCCCGCCGCAACAATGAGATGGCCGTCGGCATCCTGCTTCGCCATCTGCTGCGCATGCCGCTGAAACTCGTCTTCACATCGGCGGCGCAACGCCGCCACACCGCCTATACGAAATGGCTGATCCGCCGCATGGACGCTGTCATTGCGACCAGCGACCGCTCCGGCTCGTTCCTCGAGGTGCCGCACACGGTCATCCAGCACGGCGTCGATCTTAGCCTGTTCCATCCGCCGGAAACGGCGGAAGACGGTATTGCCGCCACCGGCCTGCCCGGCCGCTATCTCGTCGGCTGTTTCGGCCGCGTGCGCCACCAGAAGGGCACCGATCTTTTCGTCAAGGCGATGATCGAGCTCTTGCCGCAGCACCCGGAATGGACGGCTGTTGTTTCCGGCCGGGTGACGGCGGAGCACACGGCCTTCGCAGACAAGCTCAAGGCCGATGTCGCGGCCGCCGGCCTCGGCGACCGCATTCTCTTCCTCGGCGAAGTGCCCGATATCAAGGTCTGGTATCGCCGCCTGACACTCTACGTCGCCCCCTCCCGCAACGAGGGCTTCGGCCTGACGCCGCTCGAAGCCATGGCTTCGCGAACGGCGGTGGTGGCATCGGACGCCGGCGCCTATGCCGAACTCATCGCCGAAGGCGAGACCGGCTCGGTCGTCGCCGCCGGCAACGGCGAAGCGCTGACGCGGGCCATCGCCCCCTATATCGCCGATCCCGGTCTGGCGATCGCGCATGGCGAGAATGCACTGCGCCATGTCAGGGCGAATTTTGCGCTGGAGAAGGAAGCAAACGCGATCAGCGCCATTTACGATCGCCTTCTCGGCGACAACCGCTGAAGAGTAAAGCGAAACGGCCCGTTGGATAACGGGCCGCAACCCCTCCTTCGTCATGCTCGGGCTTGTCCCGAGCATCTGCCTTCGGTCGATAGGGCAGCAGATCCTCGGCACAAGGCCGAGGATGACGATGAATAGAGAACGAAATCATCAATAAGCAAACGGCCCGCTGTAGAACGGGCCGCTGCAAAGAATATCGACGATTTGGCTGGTTTTACTCAGCTGGCTGCAGTCCGCCAGCCGGAGTGCCCTCTTCTGCCTGGCCGCCCAGGGCTCTGGAAAGCTGCGCTGTATCCAGTTCGTTTTCCCAACGCGCCACGACGATCGTCGCAACGGCATTGCCGACGAGGTTGGTCAGCGCCCGGCATTCCGACATGAAGCGGTCGATGCCGAGGATGAGCGCCATGCCGGCGACCGGCACGGAGGGCACGACCGAGAGCGTCGCGGCAAGGGTGATGAAGCCTGCGCCGGTGATGCCGGCGGCACCCTTGGAGCTCAGCATCGCCACCAGCAGCAGCAGGATCTGGTCACCCCAGGAGAGATTGATACCGGTTGCCTGGGCGATGAACAGGGCTGCCAGCGTCATGTAGATGTTGGTGCCGTCGAGATTGAAGGAATAGCCTGTGGGGATGACGAGGCCGACAACCGAGCGCTTGCAGCCGGCCTTTTCCATCTTGTTCATCAGGCCCGGAAGTGCGGCCTCCGAAGACGAGGTGCCGAGAACCAGCAGCAGCTCTTCCTTGATGTAGCGCAGCAGCGCCAGGATCGAGAAGCCGTTATAGCGGGCGACGGCGCCGAGAACGACGAGAACGAAGAGCAGCGAGGTGATGTAGAAAGTGCCGATCAGCATGGCGAGGTTGGCGATCGAGCCGATGCCGTACTTGCCGATGGTGAAGGCCATGGCGCCGAAAGCGCCGATCGGGGCGGCCTTCATCAGGATGGCGACGAGCTTGAAGACCGGAGCCGTCAGGGCGTTGAGGAAATTGACAACCTGCTCGCCCTTCTCGCCGACCATGGCAAGCGCGACGCCGAAGAGCACCGAGAAGAACAGCACCTGCAGAATATCGCCATCGGCAAAAGCGCCGACGATCGTCGTCGGAATAATATTGGTGAGGAAGCCGACGATGCTCTGCTCATGCGCCTTCGTGGCAAAGGTGGCGACGGCGGCAGGATCCAGCGAAGCCGGATCGATGTTCATGCCGGCGCCGGGCTGGACGACATTGGCGACGACCATGCCGATGACGAGCGCCAGTGTCGAGAAGGTGAGGAAGTACAGCATCGCCTTGCCGGCGACGCGGCCGACCTTCTTCAGGTCGCTCATGCCGGCAATGCCGGTCGCGACCGTCAGGAAGATGACCGGGGCGATGATCATCTTGACGAGCTTGATGAAGGCATCGCCGAGCGGCTTCAGCTGGGTGCCGAGTTCGGGATAGAAATGGCCGAGCAGGATACCCGCGGCGATAGCGGCGAGAACCTGAACGTAAAGATGGGAATAAAAGGGCTTCTTGCCCTTGCTGTCTGCGACTGCATCGAATGGTGCTGCGATCATGATGTCCTCCTTAAGGCTCGTCCGGAACGAACTCCGGCCTCCCGAGCCGTTCGCTTCAATCCAACAGCTCAGCCGTTGTTGCCATCTACTTCGCAATCGCCGTGCCAGTTGGATGTCACCGATTTACGTGCTTGATTTAATGCAATAAAAATTTCCGCAGCCGCCGATCACTTGTCAATAAATGCGGAAATCCGCACAAATCCATTTGCAACTAGTGCAGAAAAATGCACAAATCCGCCATGTCCCTGTCGCTATCATCGCTGTGGCCTTCCCTGCCCCTGCGGCACCGCATCCGCCGGATGTGGCGGGCCTATGCGGTGGTCGCGCTTCTCGCCGTCGCCGCAAGCCTGTGGGCAGGCGGCGAGATCGGCCGGCGCCAGGCCGAGGCCGCCCTTGAAGAACAGGCCCGCACCGATGCCAGACTGAATGCGGCTCTGCTGCGCACGGTTCTCGAAAAATACCGGGCGCTGCCCTTCGTGCTGTCGCAGGATACGGCACTCGCCGCAGCCCTGGCGGGAAAGGACGCCCGCACCTTCGAGCACCTCAGTCAGAAGCTGGAAACGCTGGCTGCGGGCACGAAGGCTGCGGTCATCTATGTCATCGATAAGGACGGCATGGCGGTTGCGGCCAGCAACTGGCGCGAACCGACGAGCTTCGTCGGCAACGACTATCGTTTCCGGGAATATTTTCAGGGCGCGGTCGCTGCAGGACAGGCCGAGCACTTCGCGCTCGGCACCGTCAGCAAGAAACCGGGCCTCTATATCTCCGAGCGGATATCAGGCACCGACGGGCTCCTGGGCGTCGTCGTGGTCAAGGTGGAGTTCGACGATGTCGAGGCCGACTGGAATGCCAAGGACGCACCGTCCTACGTCATAGACGATCGCGGCATCGTCCTGATCACCAGCATTCCCTCCTGGCGGTTCATGACGATCGGCAGGATCGCCGAGGACCGGCTGACGGCGATCCGCGAGAGCCTGCAATTCGGCGATGCGCCGCTTCAGCCGCTGCCGCTCGATACCGTCCGAAGCCTTGGCGAAAACCTCGATGTCGTCGAAATCGTCATGCCGGGCGGCGCCGGAAAAACCAGCTTTCTCGATGTCGGAATGCCGGTGCCCGCCACCGCCTGGCATTTGCAGCATCTCGTGGCGCTGGGGCCGTCCGTCGATGCGGGCATTCGCGAAGCCCGCATGCTGGCGTTGCTCATGCTCTTGCCGCTGCTGGCGGGCGCGGCCTTCCTGCTGCGCCGCCGCCAGGCGGTCACCCTCAGGATTTTCAGGGAACAGCAGGCGCGGGAGGAGTTGGAACGGCGCGTCGCCGAGCGGACGCTCGATCTCAGCCAGGCGCGCGACCGGCTGCAGGCCGAGATCATCGGCCACAGGAGCACGGAGCAGAAGCTGCAGGCGGTGCAGCAGGATCTGGTGCAGGCCAACCGGCTGGCGATCCTCGGACAGGTGGCAGCCGGCGTCGCCCATGAGATCAATCAGCCGGTGGCGACCATCCGCGCCTATGCCGACAATGCCCGCACCTTCCTCGACCGCGGACAGACGGCCCCTGCCGGTGAAAATCTCGAAAGCATCGCTGAGCTGACGGAGCGCATCGGCTCGATCACCGACGAGCTGAAGACTTTCGCCCGCAAAGGCCGCGGCAGCGCCGAACCAACCGGTTTGAAGGATGTGATCGAGGGCGCGGTGATGCTGCTGCGCAGCCGCTTTGCCGGCCGCATGGACACACTCGACATCGACCTGCCGCCGCCCGATCTACAAGTCATGGGCAATAGGATCCGCCTCGAACAGGTGCTGATCAACCTGCTTCAGAACGCGCTCGAAGCCGTGGCGCCGAAGGCCGACGAGGCGCGCGTCGAGGTCAGGACGTCGAGCGACGCGGAAATGGTGACGCTGACGGTCGCCGACAACGGCCCCGGCATTTCGCCGGAGATCCGCAAGGGCCTGTTCACGCCGTTCAACACCTCGAAGGAAAGCGGCCTCGGCCTCGGGCTGGTCATCTCCAAGGATATTGTCGGCGATTACGGCGGCCGCATGGAAGTGGACAGCGACGGCAGCGGCACCCGCTTCGTCGTCCATTTGAGGAAGGCTTGAGATCATGGCCACACCGATGCCCGTTGCGCTGATCGACGACGACAGGGATTTGCGCCGCGCCACCGCCCAGACGCTCGAACTCGCCGGATTTTCTGTTTTGGCCTATGACGGCGCGAAGGCCGCTCTGGCCGACCTGCCCGCCGACTTTGCCGGCCCCGTCGTCACCGATATCCGCATGCCGGAGATCGACGGGCTGCAGCTCTTCGCCACGCTCAAGGGCATGGATGCCGACTTGCCGGTGATCCTGATGACCGGCCATGGCGATATTCCGATGGCGGTTCAAGCCATCCAGGACGGCGCCTATGATTTCATCGCCAAACCCTTTGCGGCCGACCGGCTCGTCCAGAGCGTGCGCCGCGCCGGCGAGAAGCGGCGGCTTGTCCTGGAAAACCGCATGCTGCGCAAGGCTGCCGAGGATGCGCAGGAGAATTCACCGCTGATCGGTCAGACGCCGGTCATGGAGAATTTGCGGAAGATTCTGCGCCACATCGCCGATACCGATGTCGACGTGCTCGTTGCCGGCGAAACCGGCAGCGGCAAGGAAGTCGTCGCCCAGATCCTGCACCAGTGGAGCCACCGCCGGAAAGGCAATTTCGTGGCGCTGAACTGCGGGGCGCTACCCGAAACCGTCATCGAAAGCGAGCTGTTCGGTCACGAGGCCGGCGCCTTTACCGGCGCCCAGAAACGCCGCACCGGCCGCATCGAACATGCCAGCGGCGGCACGCTTTTCCTCGACGAGATCGAGAGCATGCCGGTCGCCACCCAGGTCAAGATGCTGCGGGTGCTTGAGATGCGCGAAATCACCCCGCTCGGTACCAATGAGGTGCGCCCGGTCGATCTGCGCGTCGTCGCGGCGGCCAAGATCGATCTCGGCGATCCCGAGCTGCGCGGCGATTTTCGCGAGGATCTCTATTACCGGCTGAATGTGGTGACGATCTCCATTCCGCCGCTGCGGGAGCGCCGCGACGATATTCCGCTGCTGTTTTCCCACTTCGCCGCGCGCGCCGCCGAGCGCTTCCGCCGCGAGGTGCCGGAGATTTCGCCCGAGGTGCGCCGCCACTTTGCCTCGCATGCATGGCCGGGCAATGTCCGCGAGCTCTCGCATTATGCCGAACGCGTGGTGCTGGGTGTCGAAGGCGGCGGAGCGGCGTCCGTCCCTGCCCAGCCGACCGGCGGCACCCTGCCCGAACGGCTGGAACGCTACGAGGCGGAGATCATCCGCGAGGCGCTCACGGCCAATGACGGCGACGTGCGCAGCACCATCGAGGCGCTCGGCATTCCGAGGAAGACGTTTTACGACAAGCTTCAGCGCCACGGCATCAACCGCGGCGGCTATTCCGCGCGCAAATAAACTGTTTCAGACTTCGACCAGCCCAAGCTTCTTCACCTGCCGGATCGTCAGCATGGTGCGCACGGTGTCGACATGTTCGTTCGCCGTCAGCACTTCGATGACGAAATCCTGGAAATGGGTGAGATTTTCCGCCACGCAATGCAGCAGGAAATCGCTGTCGCCGGAGACCATCCAGGCCTGGCGCACCAGCGGCCATTCGGCTGTGGCGGCTGCAAAGGCTTTGAGATTGCCTTCCGACTGATGCTTGAGGCCGACCATGCAGAAAGCGACGAGATCGAAGCCGAGCCGCGGGCTGTTCAGCATCGCATGGTAGCCTTCGATGATGCCGGCTTCCTCGAGCTTGCGCACCCGGCGCAGGCAGGGCGGCGCCGAAATGCCGACACGATCGGCAAGCTCCACATTGGTCATGCGGCCATCGGCCTGCAATTCCCGGAGGATCTTTATATCGATGACGTCGAGTTCGGCGCGACCCACATCATTGCCTTTCTTTAATTCTCCGCGGGGAGCTTCTATATAAAGCGGCGGAATACGCAAGAATGTTTCACGCCGATGACGGATTCTTGCACAACAGGACGATTTGCCTTGTTGGTAACGCAAGGCTGCCCTTGAATAAAAGCATTGGACGTTCATAAATGGCGCGAGGACCGCGAAACGGCCGCAATCGCCACTTAGCCGCCGCCCTCCTGCCAGTCGAAAGGAAATGACATGCCCGCCCGCCATACGAAGGTGCTCATCATCGGTTCCGGACCCGCAGGCTATACAGCCGCGGTCTATGCCGCGCGCGCCATGCTGAAGCCGGTTTTGATCGCCGGCCTCGAACAGGGTGGCCAGCTGATGATCACCACCGATGTCGAGAATTATCCGGGCTTTGCCGATCCGATCCAGGGTCCCTGGCTGATGGAGCAGATGCTGCAGCAGGCAAAACATGTCGGCGCCGAGATCGTCAACGACCTCGTCACCGAAGTCGACATGAACCAGCGCCCCTTCGTCGCCCGCACCGACAGCGGCCAGGTCTGGACGGCTGACACGCTGATCATCGCCACCGGCGCCAAGGCCAAATGGCTCGGCATCGAGAGCGAGCAGCATTTCCAGGGCTTCGGCGTCTCGGCCTGCGCTACCTGCGACGGCTTCTTCTATCGCAACAAGGATGTGATCGTGGTCGGCGGCGGCAACAGCGCCGTCGAGGAGGCGCTCTATCTCTCCAACATCGCCAAGTCGGTGACATTGGTCCACCGCCGCGACTTCTTCCGCGCCGAAAAGATCCTGCAGGAACGCCTGTTCTCCAAGGAGAATGTCAAGGTACTGTGGAACACCGAGGTGGCCGAAATCACCGGCACGCCGGCCAAGCCCCCGATGCCGCAATCCGTCACCGGCGCGCGGCTGCGCGACACCAGGACCGGCGCGATCACCGAGATGCCGATCGACGGCGTCTTCGTCGCCATCGGCCATGCGCCGGCAACCGAGCTCTTCAAGGACAAGCTGAAGCTGAAGGACAACGGCTATCTCTGGACCGCGCCGGATTCGACCGCGACCAGCCTCGAAGGGGTCTATGCCGCCGGCGACGTGACCGACGATACGTTCCGCCAGGCGATCACCGCTGCCGGCCTGGGCTGCATGGCGGCGCTTGAAGCCGAACGCTATCTGACGAGCCACGTGCCCGTCGCCGTGGCAGCGGAGTAAGATCGGCATGAGGGGTGGGGGAATGCCATTGGATTGGGACAAGCTGCGTATTTTTCACGCAGCTGCCGAGGCGGGCTCGTTCACGCATGCGGCAGATAAACTGCATCTGTCTCAATCCGCCATCAGCCGCCAGGTCAGCGCGCTGGAGCAGGATGTCGGCACCAAGCTGTTTCACCGCCATGCGCGCGGCCTGATCCTGACGGAACAGGGCGAGCTGCTCTACCGCACCGCCCATGACGTGCTGCTGAAGCTCGAAACTGTGAAGATGCAGCTCACGGAGACGAACGAGACGCCGTCCGGCAAGCTGCGCGTGACGACGACGGTCGGTCTCGGCCAGGGCTGGCTCACCGACAAGATCCAGGAATTCCTGCAGCTTTATCCCGATGTGCAGATCCAGCTGATCCTCGACAACGAGGAAGTGGATGTGAACATGCGCCATGCCGACTGCGCCATCCGCCTGCGCCAGCCGCAGCAGTCCGACCTCATCCAGCGCAAGCTCTTCACCGTGCACATGCACGTCTATGCCGCCCCCTCCTACATCAACCGCCACGGCGAGCCGCAGAAGATCGAGGATCTCGACAATCACCGCATCATCACCTTCGGCGAGCCGGCGCCGAGCTACCTGCTCGACGTCAACTGGCTTGAAGTTGCCGGCCGCTCGTCGGATAACAAACGCATCCCGCACCTGCAGATCAACAGCCAAACCTCGATCAAGCGCGCCGCCCTGCTCGGCATTGGCGTCGCCTGCCTGCCCGATTATATCGTCGGCCGCGATCCCGGCCTGATCCAGCTGGCGATCAATGCCGACGTCCCCTCCTTCGACACCTATTTCTGCTATCCCGATGAGATCAAGAACGCCGCCAAGCTGAAGGCTTTCCGTGACTTCATCGTCAGCAAGGCTAGAAACTGGAATTTCTAGAGCATGATGCCGAAAAGTGTGAGCGGTTTTCGGTCGACATCATCCTCTCTTGATTTAGATCCGGACGATTTTAGGCCGGATTGGCCTTAAATCATCCGGATCTAGGCCAGATTTATGGAATGATTTCCATACTATGCGGACAGCGCATAACTGGCATGCACAAATAAGGGTTGCCGTTTGCCCATTAAACCACCATATCGCACATAGCTGATGCACATGGTGGCTTTTCCTCCCAGTTCCACCGCATTAGCTGTTCCCCTCTGGAGGTTTTTGACCTTCACACTTATAAGGGCCCTGGTTTTCCAGTGGCCCTCTTTTTTTGCCTTACCGCTTCGAGAAATGCCGCACCGCAAAAAAATTGTGCGGCGCATAGCAGACATGCACAAAAAAGCATTGAAACCTGCCTAGGGAAGCACCATATCTCTCTCAGCTGATGCATCTTGTGGTTTCTCTCCCAGTACCACCGCATTAGCTGTTCCCCTCTGGAGGTTTTTGACCTTCACAATTAAAAGGGCCCTGGTTTTCCGGTGGCCCTCTTTTTTTGCCCAAATTTTGCTCACCCGACAAAATTCGCCGCCTCACGCCTCCGTGATTTGCATATCGACGTCCGACGATCGATATATCGAACAAACGCGATTTATAGTTCGGTGCACGACGATGGACAAAGACGAGATTATCAAGGCGCTCGCCCATCCCACCCGGATGGACATTCTGACCTGGCTGAAAAATCCCGAGCAGCATTTCCCCTCGCAGGAGCACCCCTTCGAAATGGGCGTCTGCGCCAGCCAGTTCGAGCGCTGCGGCCTGTCGCAATCGACGGTCTCGGCCCATTTGGGAACGCTGCATCGCGCCGGTCTCGTCACCACCAAACGCGTCGGACAGTGGATCTTCTACAAGCGCAACGAAGAAACGATCGCCGCCTTCCTGAAGCAGCTGACGCAGGATCTTTAGTAGAATGCCCCTCGGCTTCGATCTCAAACGCGTTCCGCGCGCCGCAGCCTTGATGGCCCTGATCGGCCTCGGCGCAACCGCGCTCACCTATCTCTCCGCCCGGGGCCGGGCCGCCCTCGCCCCTGCCGAGTGATCCTCCCGCAAAAGAAAGGACCATCATGGCCAAGCTTTTCGAACCCACCAAGGTCGGCGACATCACAGTCAAGAACCGCATCGTCATGGCGCCGCTCACCCGCAACCGCTCGCCGGGCGCCATCCCCAACGACCTCAATGTCGAATATTACCGCCAGCGCGCCACGGCTGGCCTGATCATCACCGAAGCGACCGCGATCACCCATCAGGGCCAAGGCTATGCCAACGTACCGGGCCTTTATAGCAAAGAGGCTCTCGACGGCTGGAAACGCGTGACCGATGCCGTTCATGCAGCCGGTGGCAAGATCGTCGTTCAGATGTGGCATGTCGGCCGCATCTCGCACACGACGCTGCAGCCGAACGGCAACAAGCCGGTCTCCTCGACCGACCGCATCGCCAAGGCCAAGACCTATCTGGTCAATGGCGACGGCAGCGGCAGTTTTGCCGACACCTCCGAACCGCGCGCGCTCGAAACCGCCGAAATCCCCGGCATCGTCGAAGATTACCGCAAGGCCGCCCGTGCGGCGATCGACGCCGGTTTCGATGGCGTCGAGATTCACGGCGCCAACGGCTACCTGCTCGACCAGTTCATCCGCGACGGCGTCAACGATCGCACCGACCAATATGGCGGCTCGATCGAAAACCGCACGCGGCTGACCTTCGAGGTCGCCGATGCCGTGGTGAGCGAAATCGGCGCAGGCCGCACCGCGATCCGCATCTCGCCGGTAACGCCGTCGGGTGAAAGCTACGATTCCAATCCGCAGGCGACCTTCACCCATGTCGTCGAGGGCCTGGCAAAATACGATCTCGCCTACCTCCATGTGATCGAAGGCCAGACCGGCGGCGATCGCGACTACCGCCAGGGCGACAATCCTTCCTTCGATTATAAGGCGTTGCGCCAGGCTTATGAAGCGGCCGGCGGCAAGGCCGACTGGATGGTCAATAATGGCTATGACCGGGCGCTGGCGATCGATGCCGTCGAAAGCGGCCGCGTCGACCTCGTCGCTTTCGGCAAACCTTTCATCGCCAATCCCGATCTCGTCGAACGGCTGGCGAAGAACCTGCCGCTCAACACGCCAGACCAGTCGACCTTCTATGGCGGCACCGCCAAGGGCTATGTCGATTACCCCGCCCTCGAAAAGGTCGCCTGAGCCCTTCCACGCCAACGCGAATCCCGCCGAAAGGCGGGATTTCCATTTTCGACCCGTCTCTGTAGGGTGCCATCATGTTCGCTCCCCATCTTGATCGCTGGTCGCTGATATCAGACGGCGAGCCCATCATCACCCATTCGAGCCGCCTGCTGCCGGTCCTCTGGCAGGGCAGGCCCGCGATGCTGAAAGTCGCCACCGATATCGACGAACGCTACGGCGCGCTGCTGATGCGGTGGTGGGACGGCGACGGCGCGGCCCATGTCTATGCCCATGAAGACGACGCCCTGCTCCTGGAACGGGCGACGGGAAAACGCTCGCTGCTTGCCATGGCGATGAACGGCGAGGACGACGAGGCGAGCCGCATCCTCTGCCGGACAGCGGCACGGCTGCATGCGCCGCGCGAAAAACCGCTTCCCGACCCCGTGCCCCTCACCCGCTGGTTCCGCGATCTGGAACCGGCAGCCAGAAAACATGGCGGCGCGCTGGCCGATTGCTCGGCGATTGCCGACGCCCTGCTCGCCAACCAGCGCGACCTCACCGTCCTTCATGGCGATATTCATCACGAGAACATTCTCGATTTCGAGGCGCGCGGCTGGCTGGCGATCGATCCGAAGCGGCTCCATGGCGAGCGCGGCTTCGATTTCGCCAATATCTTCGCCAATGAGGAACTGCCTGTCATCACAGATCCCGCCCGTTTCCGCCGCCAGCTCGCCGTCGTTTCGGTGGAGGCGCGGCTGGAGCCGAAGCGGCTGCTGCAATGGATCGTCGCCTATTCCGGCCTTTCCGCCGCCTGGTTTCTCGGCGATAGCAATATTAGGCAGGCAGAGACGGCCCTGACTGTCGCCCGGATCGCGCTGGCCGAGCTGACCGCCTAACCCGCATTCTCGGGCGAAGGCACGATCAAGGCGGCCGCCGTTTCAAGATGCGGTTCCGGCAGGCAGCCGAGTGCTGTGAGCGAAGCTCTGACGGCCTCGTCGATCGGCGTTTGCGGCTCCTTGCCGAGTTCGGCCGTCAACCTGGTGTTTCGCATCCTGAGCGGCACCTTCCAGAGATAACGCATCTCCTTGATCTCCCGCATGATCGGAACGAACGGCGCAGCGAGCGGTACGATCCACCAGGGAAAACGGCCGATTTTCGCCGCGCCGCCGGCGACACGCTTGATTGCTTCGGCCATCTGCATGCCATCGCCATCCCAGAATCCCTCCAGATGGTAGACGGCAAAGGGCGGCAGCCGATCGGCCCGCTCGATGAGCTGGGCCATGGTTTCCGCCATATCGGGCAGATAGGCCCACTGATGGCCGACGCCGCGCCGCCCCGGATTCCGGATCGTGCCGACGGGCTTGCCCGGGGTGACGAATCCCGATGAAAACCAGCTGTTTCCAGTCGTGCCCGGACCAAAGAAATCCCCGGCCCTGACGATGATCGCGCCGGCGCCGGCTTGCGACGCCGCTTCCAGCCGCTTCTCCATCTCGACGCGGATCGCTCCCTTCTTCGTCAGCGGCTGCTGCGGGCTTTCCTCCGTCGGCGCCGGCAGGGCATCGGGACCGAAATTATAGACGTTTCCAGGCAGCACGATGCGCGCGCCCACAGTGCGGGCAGCGGCGATGGTATTGTCGAGCATCGGCAGCACCAGTGTTTCCCAGTCGCGGTAACCGGGTGGATTGACGGCGTGGACGATCAGACTGACACCTTCAGCCGCTCTCAACACGTCACCGGCATTCATCGCATCGCCCTGCACCCATGCGAAAGCCGGCTCGCGCCTCGACACCTTGACGGCGTCACGGTTGAGCGCCCGGATGCGCCAGCCGCGCGCAAGCAGCTTGCGGGCGACCGCGCCGCCGATACCGCCGGTGGCGCCGAGAACGAGCGCCGTCGTCTTCATTTCGCTGCTCATGACAATCATCTCCTTCGATTGGGTGGAAGGACTATGCCACCAGTCCGCAATAAACAAAATTGACGAAATAAATGCTGCCGCTATACAAAAATATATGAACATCGAACCGAGCTGGGATTTCTACCGCAGTTTCTTGACCGTGCTTCAGCAGGGCTCGCTTTCGGCCGCCGCCCGAGAATTGGGGCTGACGCAGCCGACCATAGGCCGCCATGTCGACGCGCTGGAGACGGCAATCGGCGCTGAACTCTTCACCCGATCCCCGAACGGGCTGCTGCCAACCGATGCCGCATTGGCACTGAAGCCCTATGCCGAGACGCTGGCGGCAACCACCGCGGCCCTTTTGCGCACCGCATCCGGTGAGCGGCAGCGTGTTGCCGGAACCGTCAGGGTCAGCGCCAGCGAGGTCATCGCCGTCGAAGTCCTGCCTGGGATTCTCGGACCGCTGCAGGAGGCCTATCCAGAGCTCCAGATCGAGCTCTCGGCTTCCGATGCGATTGAGGATCTGGTGAACCGCGAGGCCGATATCGCCGTGCGCATGGCCGAGCCGCAGCAAGCTGCGCTCGTCGTGCGCCGCATCGGCGATATCCCGCTCGGTTTCCACGCCCATCGCCGCTATCTCGAGCGACACGGCGTTCCGCAAACCCTGGCTGAACTCGCAAACCACCGGCTCATCGGCTTCGACCGGCAGACGGCCTATATTCGCATGGTAACAAAACGCTATGACGTGCCGGGCATCGACTTCTCCTACCGGACCGACAGCAATCTTGCCCAGCTTTCGGCGATCCGCGCCGGCGTCGGCATCGGTCTCTGCCAGATCGGGCTCGCGCGGGACAATCCCGATCTAGTTCACCTCCTGCCCGATGCGTTCAGCATCCCGCTCGGCACGTGGGTGGCGATGCATGAGAGCCTGAAGACCTCGCCGCGCTGCCGCGCCACCTTCGATGCCCTGGTCAAGGGGCTTCAGGACTATCACCGATATTCGATCGGCACATAAAGCAGGTCGCGCAAAAGTGTACCATGGTTTTCCCAGGCAAAGCGCGAAGGGGTTTTGCCAGGCAAAGCGCGAAGCGCTTTTGCGGCAACGACATGCGTCAAAACAAAGAGCCAAAGCGCAAGGAGCGAATCTGAAAGATCGCGACGCGCTTTCGTCTCGAAATCCGGCATCGATTTTCGGAGAGAATCATGCGCAAATTTCAACGCAAGAGAGCATCCCGTCGCTATTGGATGCGCGGCCCTGTAGCGGAAAGAGATGATGAGCCACGATCCGGTTGAACTTGTGCCCTACGATCCGCAATGGCCGCAGGCGTTCCGGCGCATCCGCGACAGGTTGCTCGCTTTGCTGCCGCAGGCGCTCTCCATCGATCACATCGGCAGCACGTCCATATCAGGCATGGCCGCCAAGCCGCTGATCGATATCGACATCGTTCTTCCCGGCCTCGGGCATATCGAGGAGGCTACCGCTGTGCTTCTGGCGGAAGGCTACGAACCACGCGGCAATCGTTATGACGACGAGGTCTGGGCGTTTCTATCGAGAGGTTCGGTGCCGCGGCAGCGAGTCTACCTTTGTCCTGCCGGCAATGGCACGCATCGAAACAGGCTGGCGTTCCGGGATTATCTCATCTCGCACCCGGAGGCAGCGGCCGAATATGCCGCGCTGAAACGCAGGCTGGCAGGCGAATTCAGGATGGATGGCGACGGCTATACCGCGCACAAGCGCGAATTCGTCGACGCGATCGTCGCGCGGGCATTGGCGGACGATCGTTGACTTCATATGCCTTGCGAGGCCCCGGCCCCGCGGTCCTTCCACTGACCATCCACCACCTCAGTTTCGGGCCGGTCGCCACCTTCGGCATATTCCTCATGCCACTTGCCATTCTCGTCCTGCCAGCTGATCTCGGCGGAATCGCCGCCGACCTGCTGTTCGTCCGCGACGATGCGCGCAGCTTCGAGCGCCTCGGCATGAGTCGGGAATGCCTCGGAATAGACGCCTCCGAGCCTGTAGGCCCAACCGCCATCGTGCGGCACGACTTCGTAGACCACCTTGATCATGCATCCGTCTCCTCATCTTTGTTGCGCATTCGCACGCTTCCGGACAGGATCCGGATCATCGCGGCCGCTTGACGAGAATTCGAGGACGCCGCGATCTGCTTTCCGGCCCCGATGACGTTCAGTATTCCATTAAACGCCAAAGACTGCAAATGGCCCTGGATAGCAGCCTGCTTGATATGCGAAATCAGTGACTTAGATAAAACGTATGAATCAGGACAGGAGCTGAGACGTGAGGATTGCGTCACGCTTGAAAGAAGAGAAGTTTCTGGTCGCCGCACTTGCCGTTGCAGCCGTCGCCTATCTCTTGGAACACGCCGTGATCGAGATGGGACGTGGCGTCGCGCTGATCGCCGCCGCCGCCCTGGTCGGCACCATCGTTCTCGCCTCGATCCGCGTTGCCCATCATGCCGAACTGCTCGCCATCAAGGTCGGCGATCCCTATGGCACGATGATCCTGACCCTGTCGGCCGTCGCCGTCGAGGTCATCATCCTCGCCATCATGATGAGCGGAGAGACTTCGCCGACACTGGTGCGCGACACGATCTATTCTGCCCTGATGCTCGATATCAACGGCATTCTGGGTCTCGCCGCCCTGCTCGGCGGCCTCAAGCACGGCGAACAGCCCTACAACGACAATTCGGGCAAGACCTACGGTGTGATGATCCTGACCGCCATAGGCATCTCGATGATTGTTCCGGAATTCGTGCCCGGTGACAGATGGCACTATTATTCCGCCTTCACCATCGTCGCGATGATTGCGCTCTACGGCCTCTTCCTGCGCATGCAGGTCGGCCAGCACAGCTATTTCTTCAGCTACAGCTACCCGCGCTCCGAACGGAAAAAAGAAAGCCCGGGCGAGCATGGTTCCGACGAGCCGGCCGCAATCTCGATCGCCACCATTCTCGTCGGCGTCGTCATCATCGGCCTGCTGGCCGAGTTCATGGCCGCTTTCATGAGCGAAGGCCTGCGCGACAGCGGCGCGCCGATCGCCGTGACCGCCGTCGTCGTCGCGGCGATTTCAGCCGCCCCTGAGATCCTGACCGCCTTGAGGGCAGCGCTCAGAAACCGCATGCAGGCCACCGTCAACATCGCCATGGGCGCCTCGCTGTCGACGGTGATCCTGACGGTGCCCGTCATGGAGGCGATCGCGCTCTATACCGGCCAGCCCTTCATCATGGCGATGACCCCGGTGCAGACGGTGATGGTGACGATCACGCTGATTGCCGCGGCGATCAACCTCAACGACGGTGAGACCAACGCCATCGAGGGCATGACGCACTTCATTCTCTTTGCCACCTTCGTCATGCTGACGGCGCTGGGGCTTTAAAAGCGGCGCGCCGTCACTCCTTCGACTTCTCGAGGAAACGCTCCTTACGGGTTTTCGGCTTGAAACGCCGGAAGAAACCCTCGATGGCGCGGATGGATTTGGTGACGGACATCAGCCTGTCGATCTGACTGTTCGCATTGTGAAGCCGCTCGGAAAGGACTTCGGCCGCCGTCATCGCGATCTCGATCGGCGGCACCTGCGGAAAGCGTTTGGCGAGCGCCGCATAGGGGCTGGCATCGACGCCGCCCATCATCGAGATCGTACCCATCCTGGCAAAGAGCCGCAGGAAAATCTGCTCGAACGTCCAATCGTGCACGTCGAAGACCTTCCACTTCTCGCTTCTCTTAGCCGAAAAGCCGGCAAGCAGGATCTTGCCCGGCAGGTGCAAGTCGGCGAGCCAGAGCGCCATCGCAAAGCCGCTCGTCGCGATCTTGCCTGTCGGATAGAGATCTCCGATCATTTGCGTCAGGTCGAGGTGGCGGGCGCCGGCGCCGTTGAAGCGGCTCTCCTCGCTGAAGTTCTCCTCGGGGGAAACGCGGATGTTGACGACGCCCAGAAAATCACCGCCGGCAAAAAAGCGCAGGACATCCGCCACTTCGCGCCGGTGGACGATGTTGGCGCCCATCACGCCGCTGCGGGCAACCAGCACCCCATGACCGGCGAAGGGTTCGTCGAGCACCTTGTAGACATTGTTGAAGAAGACGTAGAGCGCCGTCTCCGGCAGCTCGCTTCGCAGCCGCTCGAAATCGACCGCCTCGCTGTTTGCCACCAGCACGATGTGGGAATAGCGCGACAGCAGCGCCGTCCACGCCTCCGGCGTCAGGAAATTGAAGCCGCTATCGGCGGCGGCTAGCCTCTGCATATCACTGGGGATCGATTCCATATCGGCTCACATGCACTTTCCAAGGACGCACCTTGCTAGCTGTTGCTGAAATAGGCGCGCATCCGGGCAAGCCGCGCCAGCCCGCCGATCTGCTTTCCCACATGCGAGAAGAATCCGCCGATCCGGCCCGCGGCCGACGGCTGCCTGCAGAAGGACGCCCAGGGCGTATTGCGGAGATCCTCGACATACTGCCTGGCCATCCGCCGATGCACCCAGGGAACGGTCGCCTGCCACGGTTTCTTGCGGCCGGTGAAATGAAAAATGGCCGGCCGGGCGACGAAAGGCAGGAGCCCGGTCTGCGTGTTCCAGCGCGGATCGAGCACCAGCCAGTCGCCGTCGAACGTGACGTTCAGCGCGTCCTGGTCGTTGTTTTCGAACAGATGCGACCGCTCCTCGAAGATTTCCCGGGTTCTGGCGAAAAGTCCCTTCGCCTGGCAGGCCGACCAGTCGAACAGCAATACGCCGGCATTGAAATAGCGTCCGCCCTCGCGCATGCCGATCTTACGCTGCCGTGCTCCGGCTTTCTCTGGGAAGGCCATGACATAATCGTCGACCGCGGCAAGCGCCTTGCCTCGGAGATCTCTGGTGAAGAGTTCGTCGACGGGCGCCACCGCAAGCACGTCGGCATCGAGGTAAAGCAGGCGTTCGACAGTTTCAGGGATTTGCAGATCCATATAGAGCCGCGCCAGCGTCGCGCCCGACCAGCGGCCCCGGGCCTGCTTTGCAGTATCCGGGGTATTGTAGGGCAGCACAGTGATCGCCATGTCGTGCAGCTTCGCGAAATTGCCGACCTCGGCGATCTCGTTCGGCTTAAGGTCGATACCGAGAAGCAGGAACTCCACGCCAGGACCGCCGAGATTGCGCTTGACCGAAAGCAGCGTGCAGCAGGCGGCTGGCAGCATGTTGACATCCGAACAGACGATCACCGCACTCTGCTGCAAAATCCCGGCCCCCCGAAGCGGCAACTTAAATTTGATGCCGGATATCTAGTGGGTTTGGCGGCCGCCCGCAACCGCAGATCACCGGATGAACCGTCGCTCCTCGTCACGTTTTGAATCTGAATTCAACGACTTGCGAAGAAAAATGGATTCAACGCCCTAAGGCCTTGAATCGGGATGTGAGCCTAAAGTCACAGCGCCAGCGGATGACCAACGAGCAGCCGATCAACCGTCGCAAGCTGCAGGCCCTCGACCTTGCATTGCGCCAGCAGCAGTCGGTCGAAAGGATCGCGCATCTCCGGCGCCGGGTCGGCGGCGGTGATGACGTGCGGGATGTCGATCCGCAGCAGTATCAGCCCTATTTCCTCGAGAGACCCGGCAATGTCTTCAAGCGGCATGCCAGGATCCAGCTTTCCCAGACGAGCCTTGATCGCCGTTTCCCAAAGGCTTGCTACACTGACGAAGCCTACAGTTTTGCTATCGCCAAGCAGTGAGACGATCTCAGGAAATCGTCGGCCAGCGTCTTTCCGGAGGATGGCAAGAACGATGTGGGTATCAAGAAGAAGCCTCATCGCTACGGCAAAGGCTGCAGGAGAAAATCCTCGGGCAGCGGATCATCAAAATCATCGGCGATGAACGGTACAGGATTGGTGATGCCCCGCGCACAAAGATAAGCCTGACCGGCTTCGAGGTCCAAGCCGCCGCGCTTCTGATGCGGCACGAGATCGAACACCGGCCGGCCGTTGCGCGTCACGACAATAGTCTCGCCTTCCTCGACCTCGCGGGCAAGCTCGGTCAGGCGGTTCTTCGCATCGCGGATCGAAACGGTCTTCATGCCACAAATGTAGCTACATGCAGCCACATCATCAACGTCGCCGCAAGAACAAGGCCCGCCGTCGCCGGCAGGCCTTCGATCGATACTAGCGCAGTCCGCTTACTTGCAGGCGGCGCAGAAGCGCTGGATGCGGCGGCAGGCTTCTTCGAGAAGGTCTTCCGAGGTTGCGTAGGAAATGCGGAAGTTCGGGCCGAGGCCGAAGGCCGAGCCATGAACGACAGCAACCCCTTCCGATTCCAGCAGTTCGGAAACGAAATCCTCGTCCGTCTCGATAACCTTGCCCGAGGGGGCGGTTTTGCCAATCAAGCCCTTGCAGGAGGGATAGACGTAGAAGGCGCCTTCCGGCACCGGGCAGACGATACCCTTGGCCTGGTTCAGCATGGAAACGACGAGATCGCGGCGGCCTTCGAAGATCTTCTTGTTCTCGGGGATGAAATCCTGCGTGCCGTTCAGCGCTTCGACGGCCGCCCACTGGGCGATCGAGGTCGCGCCCGAGGTCTGCTGACCCTGGATCATGTCCATCGCCTTGATGAGCTGGATCGGGCCTGCCGCATAGCCGATACGCCAGCCGGTCATCGCATAGGCCTTGGAGACGCCGTTCATCGTCAGCGTGCGGTCGTAGAGCTTCGGCTCGACTTCGACGGGCGTGACGAACTTGAAGTCACCGTAGGTCAGGTGTTCGTACATGTCGTCGGTCAGCACCCAGACATGCGGGTGCTTCATCAGCACATCCGTCAGCGCCTTCAGCTCATCATGCGTATAGGCAGCACCCGTCGGGTTGGACGGCGAGTTGAAGATAAACCACTTGGTCTTCGGCGTGATCGCCTTTTCGAGATCGGCGGCCTGGAGCTTGAAATTATGCTCCTGGCTGGCCGAAACGAAAACCGGCGTGCCGCCGCACAGCGCCACCATCTCAGGATAGGACACCCAATAGGGTGCCGGGACGACGACTTCGTCGCCGGGGTTCAGCGTCGCCATGAAGGCGTTGAACAGGATCTGCTTGCCGCCGGTGCCGACGATCGTCTGCTCCCAGGAATATTCCAGGCCGTTCTCGCGCTTGAACTTGGCGGCGATCGCCTTGCGCAATTCGGGAATGCCGGAGACGGGCGTGTACTTCGTCTCGCCGCGGTTGATCGCGTCAATGGCGGCCGTCTTGATATTCTCGGGCGTATCGAAATCCGGTTCACCTGCACCGAGGCCGATGACGTCACGTCCTTTTGCTTTCAGCTCGCGCGCTTTCTGGGAAACGGCGATGGTGGCTGAAGGCTTCACACGGGAAAGAGCATCGGCAAGGAAGGCCATGATATCGGTCCTATTGGTTGAAACGGGCAGAAAGCCGCGACCGGAGTTCTGCGGTTAGCTCTATGTCCAATGTATGACGGCATTTCAAGCGCAAAGGCGTGATGGGGGCAATGATTCTTATTGATCCTTTTGCCGCACCGGCCGCCCAGCTTGCCGGCGCTTCGGACAGAAGTTGAAGTGCTCGGCGCAACTCTTGCAGCCAGATCTGAGATCATCGGGATTCTCCGTTTCCTCGAAGTCATTTGCGGGCATGTCAAAGAGATTAGGATTATCGCTAACGACTGCGGCGGACGGTCGGTGACGTCTCGACAGCATCCGGCACTTTCGCGGGTGCGACGATCGCGTTTTTTCCTCACCTATGTCTTTTGAAATCAGACAGATCGTCGGATTTCGTCATGGCCACGAATAAGCCGCAACAAATGCCACGCCGCGCCGCAATTCGGTCGCGAGCGCGCCGAGATCGAAGCCGCATCATTCTCACATCCGAAATTGGTTATTGAGGGTATGCCAATGTTTCTGGAAGATGAGTATGCCATAGGCCGCATACGCGCGCGCCGAATTTCCATTTCATTTCTTGTCGCCGCCACCGCCTTTGTCGCCTGTGTCACGGCGATGCTGGGGCTTGCCTCCGCTGCCCGCGCCGAGACGCAGCAGATATCCGGCCAACGCGTGGCCTTCGTCCGGCCGAACGACGTCAACAGCGGCTCGCTGCTCTTCCCGTCGACGGAGCCGGGCTTTTATGTCGAGGCGCCGCGGCTGAAGACCGATGTCGCCATCGATGTCTCCGGCCCGGTCGCCAGGGTGAAGGTGACGCAGCGTTTCCAGAACCCGAGCAAGGGCTGGGTCGAGGGCACCTACGTCTTTCCGCTGCCGGACAATTCCGCCGTCGATGCGCTGAAGATGCAAATCGGCGAACGCTTCATCGAGGGCCAGATCAAGCCGCGCCAGGAAGCCCGCGAGATCTACGAGCAGGCCAAGGCCGAGGGGAAGAAGACGGCGCTGCTCGAACAGCAGCGGCCGAACATCTTCACCAACCAGGTTGCCAATATCGGCCCCGGCGAAGAGATCGTCGTTCAGATCGAATATCAGGAGACGGTCCACCAGTCGGGCGGCGAGTTCTCGTTGCGCTTCCCGATGGTGGTCGCGCCGCGCTACAATCCGGCACCGATCGTTCAGACCGTCGAGTTCAACAACGGCGCCGGTTTCGCGACGCCGCGCGATCCGGTGGAAAATCGTGAGAAGATCGAGGCCCCGGTACTCGATCCGCGCGAGAATGCCAGGATCAATCCGGTATCGCTGACCGTCAACCTCAAGGCCGGCTTCCCGCTCGGCGACGTCAAATCGTCCTTTCACGAGGTCGATATCCGCCAGGACAGCGACCAGGCGAGAACGATCAGCCTGAAGGGGGACGCCGTTCCCGCCGACAAGGATTTCGAGCTTACATGGAAGGCTGCTCCCGGCAAGTTGCCGAGTGCCGGCCTCTTCCGCGAGGTGAAGGATGGCAAGGCCTATCTGCTCGCCTTCGTCACCCCGCCCACGGCGCCGGATGCGGCAACGCCGCCGGCAAAACGCGAAGTGGTCTTCGTCATCGACAATTCCGGTTCCATGTCCGGCCCGTCGATCGAGCAGGCAAGGCAGAGCCTGGCGCTCGCCATCTCCAGGCTGAACCCTGACGACCGCTTCAACGTCATCCGTTTCGACGACACGATGACCGACTATTTCAAGGGCCTCGTCGCCGCCACCCCGGATAATCGCGAAAAGGCGATCGCCTATGTCAGGGGCCTGACTGCCGACGGCGGCACGGAAATGCTGCCCGCTCTTGAGGATGCGCTGCGCAATCAGGGACCGGTCGCAGCCGCCGCACTGCGGCAGGTCGTATTCCTGACCGATGGCGCGATCGGCAACGAACAGCAGCTCTTCCAGGAAATTACCGCAAACCGCGGCGATGCCCGTGTCTTCACCGTCGGCATCGGCTCGGCGCCGAACACCTATTTCATGACCAAGGCCGCCGAAATCGGCCGTGGGACCTTCACTCAGATCGGTTCGGCCGATCAGGTGGCAAGCCGCATGGGCGAGCTTTTCGCCAAGCTGCAGAACCCCGCCATGACCGATATATCAGCGCATTTCGAAGGCATCGCAGCCGAGGACATCACGCCGAACCCGATGCCGGACCTTTATAGCGGCGAACCTGTCATTCTCACAGCGGAGCTGCCTGGGAATAAGCCCGCCGGCAAGCTCGAGATCATCGGCAAGACAGGCGACCAGCCCTGGCGCGTCGAAATGGATATCGCCAATGCCGCCGACGGCAGCGGGATCTCCAAGCTCTGGGCGCGGCGCAAGATCGACGATTTCGAAGCCCGCGCCTATGAGCGTCAGGATCCGGCTGCGCTCGACAAGGATATCGAGACGGTGGCACTCGCCCACCATCTCGTCTCCCGCCTCACCAGCCTGGTCGCCGTCGATGTCACCCCGTCTCGGCCGGCCGGCGAGCCGCTCGGCTCGGCGAAACTGCCGCTCAACCTGCCTGAGGGTTGGGACTTCGACAAGGTCTTCGGCGAAAACGCTGTTCCTCCCGGTAGCGGAGAACGTCATGGCGCGGCTACGCCTGCAGGAAATGCCGGACCGCAGCAGACCGCGGCCGGAACAGCGGATCTCGCCGGATCGCCTGAGATCGCGAACATGATGGCCGCAGCCCCGACCGCCAAGGCCGCGACGATGATCGCGCAGAAGGGTTCGACCGTGAAACTACCGCAGACGGCGACGCGCGCCGACGGGCAGATCATCCGCGGGTTTACCATGCTGCTCCTGGCACTGACGGCGGCAAGCGGGCTCGCCGTCTGGCGCCGGCGCATCAAGCGTATGATAGCAGTCGGAGCCAAGCCAAATGGCCTCTAGGCTCGTAGCAAGCCGGGACGAGGAAGCGGCCGAATTCGAGCCGCTTCCGACCTATCTGGAGCTCGCCATGGCCGCTGCCACGGCCCACGACCGGCCGAAGGCGCGCCAGAGGAAGGGTTTCTTCCTCTGGCGCCTTTCCTCGATCGAAAAAGCGATCGCCGTCGCCATTGCCGGCCTTGCGCTCTACGGCTTGGTGCTGATCGGCGACGGCTTCCTGCTGAAGGCGAAGGCGGAGCTCTCTCAGATCCTGCTGAAACGCGCCTTCGCCGCTGAACTCAAGGGCCAGGAGACAAAACCCTGGCCTTGGGCGGATTTCACCACCGAGGCCAAAGTGCGTGCGCCGCGCCTGGGCAAAGAGGCGATCGTGCTGTCCGGCGCTTCCGGCGAAGCGCTTGCCTTTGGTCCTGCCTGGCTCGCCAACACGCCGCAGCCAGGCGATGAAGGCACCGCTGTTATCGCCGCCCATCGCGACACCCACTTTCGCTGGCTGCAATACATAAAGCCGGGCGACACCATCGAAGTCACCCGCCGCGACGGCAAGGTGCTGACCTTCAAGGCCGGCGAAGGCCGCATCGCTCCCTGGGATGCCAGCGGCATCGATCCCGCCTCCGATGGTCGTCACCTGGTGCTGACCACCTGCTGGCCCTTCGACGCGACCGAACGCGGGCCGCTGCGCTACATCCTCGAAGCCGAACTGGTCGATGGACAAGCGACAGGTTCCGTTCAACCGGCAAACACAAAGCCGTTATTGCAGGCCGAATGAGGGTTGAACCCCTCCCCTGTCCGCTCCAGGTTTGACGCTGGAGAGACGACGGGGATACAAGATGAAGAGACTGTCCGCCTTCCATTTCGCCGCAGCGCTGGTCTTGCTCGGAACCGTATCGGCCGATGCCGCCGATACGGTCAACACACAAGGCCCCACGGTCCGTGTCGAAAAGATCGCGGACGGGCTCGACCATCCCTGGGCGGTCGAGGTGTTGCCCGGTGGCGCCTACCTCGTCGCCGAGCGGCCGGGCCGCATGCGCATCATCCGCGACGGCAAGGTCTCCGACCCGATCGGCGGCGTGCCCAAGGTCAGCGCCCGTGGCCAGGGCGGCCTGATGGACGTGGCGCTCGCTCCGGACTTTGCGACATCGAGAAAGTTCTATTTCACCGCCGCCATTGCCAATGGACAGGGTTCCGGCACCGAGGCCTTCAGCGCCACGCTTTCCGATGACGAGAAGCGACTCGACGCCGTTACACCCGTTTTCACCATGCAGCGTTTCACCTCAGGCAATATCCAGTACGGCTCGCGCATCGCCATTGCCCGTGACGGTTCGCTGTTCATCAGCGTCGGCGACCGCGGCGACCGCGACCGCTCACAGGACTGGCGGGACGATGCCGGCTCGATCATCCACATCAATGCCGATGGCAGCATCCCCGCCAACAATCCGTTCAAGGACGGCGGCAAGGCGCTGCCGGAAATCTGGTCGAAAGGTCATCGCAATCCGCAGGGCATCACCTTCGACACCAAGGACGGCAAACTCTATACCGTCGAACATGGCGCACGCGGCGGCGACGAGATCAATGAGCCCGAGGCGGGCAAGAATTACGGCTGGCCGATCATCACCTATGGCCGCGATTATTCGGGCGCCGAGATCGGCGAAGGCACCGCCAAAAAGGGGCTGGAACAGCCGCTGCATTACTGGGATCCATCGATCGCCCCTGGCGCGCTGACCGTCTATCGCGGCACCATGTTTCCGGAATGGGACGGCAATTTTCTCGTCGCGGCGCTGAAGTTCCAGCTGCTCTCGCGCATGCAGCGCGACGAGAGCGGCGCCTTCGTCGCCGAAGAGCGCCTGTTCGAGGGCGAATACGGCCGCATCCGTGATGTCATCGTCGCGCCCGATGGCGCGCTGCTGATGGTGACGGACGAGGATAACGGCGCGTTGCTCAGGGTTTCGCGCACTGAGGCCAATAACGGCTGAAAGATCACAACGCGCCGCGCAGCTCCTTGCGGATGACGAATTTCAGCCCCGACCAAATCTCGTCGACGGCGCAGACCTTGACGTCGACAAGACCGGTCGGAAGCAGGATCTCCCGCAAAACGTCCTCGGTGACATCGGTTGGCACCCGCGAACTTTTTTTCGGCCAGGAGATCCAGAGCATGCCGTCGGGCTTGAGAACCCCGAAGAGTTTAACCGCGGCAGCCTCGAGCGCCGCGCGTTCGGTCACAAACAGATGCACATAGTCAAACGCCCGCCAAGCCGTGTCCGGAAGCGCAAGGGCGAGCGAGGCAAAACCCTCGAAGCCATGAATGTCGCCCATCGTTTCGGGAACGCCGAGAAGAGCAGCCGCCTGCCCGCGTCCAAGGCCGAGCTTGCTGGCGAGCGGTCTGCCTGAATATCCTGCGGTCCCGGACGTCGCTGCCGTATCGCCGGCAGGCCGGCTTTCTTCGTGTCGCATCCTGCCATCTCCGCCGATAGGCATGAAGTCTTCACCCTTGCCTTGAGGAAACGCAACTGCTAACCGCTCGGGCGCACCCTTTCCCATCGAGGCCGACATGACGCGCGCTCAGGCGAACCTCCTGCTATTGCTCGCAGCCGCCATCTGGGGCGGCGGCTTCGTTGCCCAGTCGACGGCGATGAAGGCAGTCGGACCCTTCTGGTTCATCGCCCTGCGTTTTGCCGTCGCCACGCTGGCCGTCTTGCCTTTCGTCGTTTTTGAAGCGCGCAAAGCCAAGGCGAAGACAAGCGCACGCCATGCGAAACTCTATGTCCTCACCGGCCTTGCCCTCTTCAGCGGCGCAGTCACGCAGCAGGTCGGGCTGCAGACGACGACTGTGACGAATTCCAGCTTCATCACCGGCCTCTATGTCGTCTTCGTGCCGCTGATTGCCGTGTTCTTCCTGCGCCGCGCCCCGCATTGGATCATCTGGCCGGGCGCGCTGATGGCCGTCGCCGGTATCTATCTCCTGTCCGGCGGTCATCTCTCGGCGCTCACATCAGGTGATCTCCTGACCGTCGCCTGCGCCGTCTTCTGGGCAATCCAGATCACCCTTGCCGGCACGACGGTTTCTGCGACCGGCAGGCCGCTCGCGCTCTCGGCCACACAATTCGCCGTCACCGCGGTCTGTGCGCTCGCGATGGCCGCAGCCTTTGAACCGATCACCGTATCGGCGATATGGGCCGCAGGACCTGAGATCCTCTATGTCGGCATCTTCTCCTCGGGCCTGGCCTTCGTGCTGCAGGTGATCGCCCAGCGTTATACTACACCCTCGCAGGCCGCGATCTTTCTCTCCTCCGAAGCGCTTTTCGGCGCCTCGCTCGCAGCCCTGCTGCTCGGCGAGACGATGCCGGCCACCGGTTATGCAGGTTGCGCGCTCATGTTTATCGCTATGCTTGTAGTCGAACTCGTACCCGGATTCGCTCGCCGGCGCCTGCCAGCCGCCTGAACACGCGTCCAAATATGGGTGAGTGGCATCTTTTAAAAAAATTCGTCGGAACCGAAAAGACGCGTGCACGTTGCACTTTTGGGAAAATCTGCCCGAAATTTATATTGCAGACGATATAAAACGTTAATCATTCCCTATCGGCGAAGGAAATTTTGCGTTTTTGCGCAAATTGGATATCCGGGCGGGTGTGCCTCGAACGACACGGCAAAAAACTTTTACTTGCCAAAATTCGTTTAACGCAGCACTCTCAGCGCGTTCGGGCATTTTGCGAGCATGGGAAGTCCTTAAGTATTTGCGCGCCGGGAACGCTAATTATCCCGGTCAGCCGGTTCCAAAAAATGGCGGGCGAAAGTCCTGCCTGGAGCAGGCCGAGGTAGAGGGGACCTTTTTCTCACATTTCAAGAATTGCCTGCCAACACCTCCCGCAAGGAGGCAATGCTATGATGCTGCCCGTGTGGATGGCGGGCAGAGAGAAAAGGACCTGACGCATGGCAGAGACTGGGACTGTAAAATTCTTCAATACCGACAAAGGCTTCGGCTTCATCAAGCCGGACCGGGGCGGCGCCGATATCTTCGTTCACATTTCTGCCGTTCAAGCCTCCGGGCTGGCCGGTCTGACGGAAAATCAGAAGGTAAGCTTCGACACGGAGCCGGATCGCCGCGGCAAGGGCCCCAAGGCCGTCAATCTGCAGATTGCGGGCTGAACCCTTAACAAGGCTGTCGAATTTCGAGTTGAAGCCCGGCAGCGATGCCGGGTTTTGTCGTTCAGCCTTCGTTCAGCTACCAATCGATAGGACTGTCATCATCGAGAAAGGAACCGGCGTTCGGTTCCCGGGATTAGGACTTTACGCTGATGAACAGGCTCGCCAAGACTCTTCTGCTGACGGCAACGGCTGCCGCACTCACGCTTTCCGCCATCAGCGAGGCATCGGCCCGCGACCGTCATTGGCGCCATCACAACGGCAACGATGCGCTCGTCGGCGGCGCCGTCGGTCTCGCCACCGGCCTGATCGTCGGCTCGGCTATCGCCAATGCCAATAATGGTCCCGCTTACGAAGAGCGCCGCTACATCGACCCGGCCTACGAGCCGGACTATTACGAGCCCGCCCCGGTCTATCGCGCCCCGCGCCGAGTCTATGTCGAGCAGCCGCAATATGTCGAGCAGCCGCGATACTATGCGCCGACCCGCGCCGCCGTGGAGCCCTGGTCGCCGCAATGGGAGCGTTACTGCTCTTACCGCTACCGCTCCTTCGATCCGCGCAGCGGCACCTATATCGGCAATGACGGCCGCAGCCATTTCTGCACCGCCGGCTGATCGCTCAACAATCCCAGGTAACAAGCGCCGCTGATCAGCGGCGCTTTTTTTGTTTTTTGAGCCCTTCACCCGGCCTTCTTTTCCCAAGGCATGGGTCCGACCTCGGCATCGGTGTCGAAATCGGTCGAGACGCTGACGGCGCGCCATTCCCGATCAGCTTCAATACGCGCGGCATCAGCTTTCTCGACATTGCCTACGGCATCACTGCCAAGCAGTGGCCGGAACGGCGGCTGGTTGAGACCGGCGATATGGATAATGACCGCGGCCGCCTTGGCGGGATCGCCGGGCTGGCGGCCGTTATAGTCACGCTGGAAGCGCACGGTGGCGCCGACCGTCTCGGCATATTCCGCCCGCCCTTCGGCAAGCACCGTCGAGGCGCCGGCGAAATCGGTTCTGAAGCCGCCGGGCTCGATCACCGTCACCTTTATGCCGAACGGCGCGACCTCTTTCGACAGCACCTCGGAAAAGCCCTCGACAGCAAATTTCGCCGCCGAATAGGCGCCGCGCCCGGCAGGCCCGATCCGGCCGCCGACGGATGAGAACTGAATGATGTGCCCTGCCCCCTGCCCGCGCATCAAGGCGATGACCGCCTTGGTCATGATGATCGTGCCGAACAGGTTGGCCTCGATCTGAGCCCGGAAATCGGCGAGACTGGTATCTTCGATCGAGGAAACATTGCCGTAGCCGGCATTGTTGACGAGCACGTCGATGCGCCCGAACCGCTTCACGCCAGCCTCGACCGCCGCCGCTGCCGCCGTCTCGTCGGTCACATCAAGCGCTATCGTCAGCACCTGGCCGCCATACCGCTCGGAGAGATCGGCAAGGCGGGCGGGATCGCGCGCCGTCGCCACCAGATTGTCGCCGGAGGCCAAAACTGCCTCCGCCAGCGCCCGGCCGAGACCGCGCGAACTTCCTGTAATCAGCCAGACCCTGGACATCGGAAACCCTTCCTTCTTTGGTTCCCGGCTGATGTATGGTCTATTGTATCCGATCGAAAGAAGGTACCCCGACGATCTATACACACCTTGAGGTAACTGACTTGACCGGCGACATGTTCGATTTCTGCTGCTCCATGACGGACGAACAGGATGCGCGCGCCCGCGAACTGATCGAGCGCGCGGCGGCGAAATGGCCGCTGCGCATCCTGCACGTGCTCTCCGATGCCGGCGCACCCTTGCGCTTCTCGCGCCTCATGGAGAGGGTCGAGGGCATCAGCCAGAAGGTGCTGACGCAGACGCTGCGCACCCTCGAACGAGACGGACTCATCATCCGCACCCTCTATCCGCAAGTGCCGCCGCGCGTCGAATATGAGTTGACGCCGCTCGGACGCGACCTCCTCATGCAGGTTGCCGCGCTCTGGCGTTGGATCGTCGAACGCTTGGGCGATTTCGATGCGCGCAACGCCGTGAAGCTGACCGTTGCAGGCGTTTAGGCCGGGATGCGGATCGTTGCCCGCAGTCCGCCAAGCGGGCTGTCGCCGAGGGTGACGTTGCCGCCGTGGCTGCGGGCGATGTCGCGGGCGATGGCCAGGCCGAGGCCGGTGCCGGAGGCATCGAGGTTACGCGCCGCATCCAGCCGGAAGAACGGCTTGAACACGTCCTCGCGGTTCTTTTCCGGAATGCCCGGACCGTCATCGTCGAAAATGACGGTCAGCCATTTGGCATTGTGCTTGGCCTCGATATCGAGCCTGCCGGCATAACGGCGCGCATTCGAGGCAAGGTTGGTGACCAGACGCATGAAAGCGTTCGGCCTGACGGATATGTCATCATCGCCTTCGATCGAATAGCTGAATGTCTTGCCGTGCAGAGCGAAATCGGATTCCAGTTTGGCGAAGATCTCGCTGAGTTTCAGCTCGCCGACATCCTCTTCGACCTCGCCGCGTGCGAAGGCCATATAGGCCTCCAGCATGGTCTGCATATCGTTGACGTCGTCGTTCAGCCCATGCAGGTCGGGATTGTCGCCGGCCAGCGCCAGCTGCAGTTTGAAACGGGTGAGAATGGTGCGCAGATCATGGCTGACGCCGGAGAGCATGGCAGTGCGCTGTTCGATCTGTCGCTCGATTCGCTCCCGCATCAGGATGAAGGCAAGGCCGGCGCGCCGCACCTCGTCGGCGCCGCGCGGATAGAAATCATCGGGCTTCTGCCCCTTGCCGAAACTTTCGGCCGCGCGCGCCAAGGTGAGGATCGGCCGGATCTGCCCGCGCAGGAAGAGGATCGAGATGCCGATCAGCACCAGCGAGGTGCCGACCATCCAGACGATGAAGATATGCGTGTTCGAGGCATAGGTCTGGCTGCGCTTGGTCAGCACCCTGAGGATCTTGTTGTCCAGCTTGATGCGGATCTCGACGAGGTTCGAATTGCCGACCGTGTCGATCCAGAAAGGTCGGTGGATCTCGTCGGTGATCTCGTCGCTGAGGATGCCGTCGAGGATCGAGAAGAACGGCTTGACGCGCGGTGGCGGCAGGTCGCCGTCCGGCTCAATCGAGATCTGCAGGCTGAGCTGGTCGCGGGCGATGCGGACGATCTCGCTATAATCCGAATTCTGCGGATAGGTTTCGATGATCTCGATGATCGCAGCAATGTCGCGGGTAACGGCAAGCGACAGCCGCTCCGTCACCATCTGCCAGTGGCGCTCCATGAAAACGGCGGCGACGACCGATTGCAGCAGCACCATCGGAATGATGATGATCAGCAGCGAGCGTGCGTAAAGCCCGGTCGGCAGCCGCCGGCGCAGCCAGCGGAGGATCCAGCGCCAGCCCGGCGCAGAACTGCGGTCTTCCCGCCGCAAGCTGTCGATCGTCACCATCAGCGCCGGTCCTGGCCTCTATCCTTAGATCTAAAGCGCGTCGCGATCTTTCAGATTCGCTCTTTGCGCTTTAGCTCTTTATTTTTCCGCATGTCGTTGCCGCAAAACCGCTGCACACTTTTGCGCGACATGCTTTAGTCGATGCTCAGCCTGTATCCGATGCCGCGCACGGTCTGCAGCCAGACGGGATTGGCCGGATCATCCTCGATCTTACGCCGCAGCCGGTTGATCTGCACGTCGATCGTCCGCTCGCCGACCTCGGTGTCGTTGCCGATCAGTTCGTGTCGGGGGATCGTGTCGCCGGCGCGCCGTGCAAAGAGCAGCATGATCTCCTGCTCGCGGTCGGTGAGCCGGATCACCTCGCTGGCTTTCTTCAGCTCCTTGCGGGTCAGCGAGAAGGTGTAGGGGCCGAACATCACCTGTTCGATCTTCGGCCCTTCGCCACCGGCATTGCGACGCAGAATGTTGTTGATGCGCAGCACCAGTTCGCGCGGGTCGAAAGGCTTGGAAAGATAGTCGTCGGCGCCGGCCTCGAGGCCTTCGATGCGGTTGCCCGATTCCGCCAGCGCCGTCAGCATGATGATTGGCACGTTCTTGATGGCACGAAGCCCGCGGGTGACCTCGATTCCGGATTCGCCGGGCATCATCACATCCATGATGATCAGGTCGAAATCGAGACCCGTGAGCTTGCGCTGCGCCTCGGCGCCGTCGGCGGCGACGGTGACGCGGAAGCCGTTCTCGGCGAGATAACGATTGAGCAGCGCGCGGATGCGCGAGTCGTCGTCGACCACCAGCAGATGCGCCGCATCGTCGGAAATACCTGTCTTGACCGCCATTCAATCCGCCTTCTGTCTGTCCCGCATGCCTCTAAGGAAAGCTTTTACGCCCTCCCGCACCTCCGCAGAAGCCCCTTCGAATGCCCGCTCAATGCGGCGCGATTGCGGCTCGGCAAGGGCAAGCGCCAGCTCTCGTCCCGATTTCGTCGGATAAAGCTTGCGCTGCCGCCGGTCCTCTGGACCTGCGACCTGGCGAATATAGCCTGAATCGATCAGCTGTTTCAGCACTCTTGCAAGGCTCTGCTTGGTGATCTTCAGCGTATCGAGAAGATCGGCCACCGTCATGCCGGGGTTACGGTTGACGAAATGCACGACACGGTGATGCGCCCGCCCGAAGCCGCTCGTTTCGAGGATAGCGTCAGGATCGGAAACGAAGTCGCGATAGGCGAAGAAGAACAGCTCGATGATCTCGAAATCGATGGTGTCGGTATCTTCCATCGGCGTGGCCAGCGGCTCTGGCTTGCCTGTTTTCGGGCCGGTCTGTCGTGACACGCGGCATTCCTTTCTCTTCCCGCCCCCGCGGGAAACGCACGGACTCTTATTTCCTCAGCATTTCCTGGAAACCAAGACCCGCCCGGCACTCCGACGCAATACGCGATTTCCCCTTGCGTCTGTGGATAAAACGTAATGGGGACAACAATCAACAGGCATGGCGCTTGAAGCGGCGGAGGCAGCGGTCGCCGCCGGATAAGATCCTCACGCAATCGGCCCGGCACATCAAAGCGTTACGGCGCCGTGCGGCTGAAAAGACGCGCGGCGCTTAGGCTGAACGCCCGCCGGGCATTTATCGATGCGCCCGTGCCATAACCAGTCCGGCGAGCGTCGAGAGAATGCCGCCGCCGATCAGACCGCCGATGCCGTCGGCGATCAGGCCGGTCATAGCCGCTTCCCCACCGACCATGCCGAGCAGCATGCCGCCGGCGATGCCGCCGATCGCGCCTGCGATCGTACGGGCGACGACATTGATCGCTTGCTGCTTCAAGGCGGCGCTCGCGGCATTGCCGCCGATGGCACCGGCAATCATTTGGATGACGAGCGGAAGTAGCGCTTCCATGACTTTCCTCCTCTGGCGATCTCCCCGATCGCCGTTATATGCCGAACCTTCGGCATATTAGTATTTTATCATATTCAGAAGGAAAGCGTTAAGAAAAAATCAACCCATGCGGGAGGCAAGGGAGAAGGAGGACGGGCTGGAACCGAGGCGGCCAGCCGACCGCCTCGATGTATTTTTACCGGTTACATCACTGATAAACGTAGACGATCCGGCGGGTCCCGGGATCGACCAGCACCGGCCGGTCGTTGATCCTCGTATAGCGGTATTCGTAATCCGGGATCGACTGGAAGGTAACATCGGCAGGCACCTCGGCGCCGACGACGACGTCGCCGCCGAGCTGCACCGTCTGGCCGGGATTGGTTTCGATATAGGTGCGGACCGTCTCCGGCGGGGTGATGGTCTCAACGGCCCCGACCGGGCCGAGCAACTCGTCGCCAGGCGCCGGCTGCGGGTCAGCCGGAACGACGCTGGCGGTCGACTCGTAGGTCACGACGGGAACGCCGATCTCGGCGCGGTTCTGTTCGACAATGACCGGTGTGCCGCCGCGGTCGACCTGCAGATAATCGGCATAGACCCAGCCGCGCATGCCGTTGACGTCGACACGGCACCAGCGGCTGCCTTCGATGCAGCCGTCGAGCACCGCGGTCGAGCCGCGGGTGGCAAGACCGACCGCCGGATATTGCGGGCCGGGGCCGGCGCGGACGTTGAGATCGTTGACGGTCGTCGCCATCATCTCCGCCTGCGCCAGACCGCCGCTCGCCAGGAGCACGGCTCCAGCCAATAGAATGTGTCTCTTCAAGGTCATCTGAGCGTCTCCTTGGTTTCGATGCGCGGACAACGCACGGCGTTCCACGATGTTCCCCCCCACTCCGCAGCGCGAAAGACCACTTGCGAGGCGCCGTTCGCAAGCCATTGAATATATTGAAGAAAACAAGAGTTTTCCGGCCTCTGGCGGCAACATCGCGAGGCATAAACTCTTGTTGCAGCCCGTCTTTTTGCCGTGAGGCGGGCAGCAGACACAGAAGATTCCGGCTGTCCTTGACGCGGTTTCGGACTATACCCGGGGCATCCGAGACACCAAGCGAGGCACCTATGGGCATGCTCCAGGCCGGCATCATTCCAGTGACACCCTTCCAGCAGAACTGCACGATCTTCTTCGATCCCGAGACCAAGGAAGGCGTTGTCGTCGATCCCGGCGGCGACGTGCCGCTCATCCTGCAGGCGATCGCGCAAAACGGCTTGATCATCAAGGAAATCTGGCTGACGCACGGCCATCTCGACCATGCCGGCGGCGCCAGCGAGCTGAAGGAAGCCCTTGGCATCGACGTGGTCGGCCCGCATCAGGACGACCTGCCGCTGCTGCAGCGGATCGAGACCCAGGCCGAAAAATACGGCATATCGGGCTTGCGCAACGTCGTACCCGACCGCTGGCTGAAGGATGGCGACACGATCTCTTTCGGTGCCCACGAATTCGAGGTCTATCATGCGCCCGGTCATGCCCCCGGCCACGTCATCTATTTCAACCGTGCGCAGAATTTCGCCCATCTCGGCGACGTACTGTTCAACGGCTCGATCGGCCGCACCGACCTGCCGGGCGGCAATCATCAGCAGCTTCTCGATTCGATCCGGGACAAGGTGCTGCCGCTCGGCGACGACGTCGGCTTCATCTGCGGCCACGGCCCCGGCAGCCGCATCGGCGATGAGCGGCGCAGCAATCCATTTCTGCAGGAAATCAAGCCGCGTTGAGCATCCCGCTCGGGCAAATCAGGCTACTGGCAAACCAATGCAAAACCCGCGACGTCACCCTCGGCCTTGTGCCGAGGGTCTACGCACGTAAAATCAAGCACCTGAAAATAAACGTTTTTCTGTCAAGAAACTGCGATGAACAAATGCTTGGCACAAGGCCGAGCATGACGCAGGACAGCTTGTCAACGAACTGCTGTGAGCGCTCGCTCACATCATCTTCCTGCCGTTCGGCACCGGCTGCTCGACCGCCGTAAGCACGATTGCACCATTCTCGTCCTCGAAACCCAGCGTCAGTACTTCCGAGCGGACCGGCCCAATCTGGCGTGGCGGGAAATTGACGACGCCGAGCACCTGCCGGCCGATCAGGCTTTCCGGCGTGTAGTGCACGGTGATCTGTGCCGAGGATTTCTTGATGCCGATCTCGGGACCGAAATCGATGAGCAGCTTGATCGCCGGCTTGCGCGCTTCCGGAAAGAGACTGGCTTCGAGGATCGTGCCGATGCGAATGTCGACACGCTCGAAATCGGCGTAGCTAATCTCCTCGGCCATATCGTCTCCGCTAGCGCATCATTCCTTTGCGAAAATCGAGATCGATTTTCGCAAAGGAATGATGCGCATTCAAAATGTTAGAGCGTCCTTGGCGCGTCTTTATAGACGCGCGGCGCTCTAGCCGGCCAGCTCTTCGGCCCGCTTGCGCGCCGCCGCCAGCGCTGCGTCGAACAGAGGCTGCATGCCGTTTTCGGCCATCAGCACGGCGAGTGCCGCCGCCGTCGTGCCGCCGGGAGAGGTCACATTCTGCCGCAGCCGCGAAGCGTCGTCGGGGGACTGGTGCAAGAGTTCACCAGCCCCCGCGACTGTTTCCCGCGCAAGACGCATGGCGAGGTCCGCCTGCAGGCCGAGTTTACGGCCTGCCTCCGCCATACATTCGACGAGATAGAACACATAGGCAGGACCACTGCCCGACAGCGCCGTCACGGCATCGATATCGGTTTCCGCGGGCACCCATTCCACAGGACCCGAGACGCTGAGAAGGGAGTGGACACGCTCGCGCTGCTGATTGCTGACCGCTGAATTGGCAAAGGCGCCGGTGACGCCGCGCCCGACCATGGCCGGCGTATTCGGCATGGCCCGCACCATGGCGGCTTTGCCCAGATGCGTCTCAAGGAAACCGAGCGTCTTGCCGGCAGCCACCGAGACGACGACGGTTTCCGGCCCGACGGCACTTTTCACCGCCGGCAGCACCGTCTCCATCACCTGCGGCTTGACCGCGAGAAACAGCACGCTTGCCTTCAAAGCCGGGGGAGCCGCGACCACATGGGTCGCGCCGGCCTCGCTGATCGTCGCCAGCATCGCCGGCGACGGGCCGGGATCGACGACAATGACGGCCGAGCCCGGCACGCCGCTTTTCAGCCAGCCGGAGAGCATCGCCCCGCCCATATTTCCGGCGCCGATCAGGACGACGGGATTTGTCGAGGAGAAGGTGTTCGCGGGCATCTTATGCCTCGCCGACTGTTTCGAACAACACGGCTTCCATTGCCTTCGTCGCTTCCATGCCGGACCACACGACGAACTGGAATGCCTGGAAATAGGCTTCGCAGGTATCGAGCGCACTGGAAAGCAGCACCTCCACCTGGCGGTTGGTGGGCTCCGCGCCGCCGGCCAGCAGCAGCGACTGCCGGAAGATGACGACATCTTCCTGGCGCCAGAGGTCGAAATGCCCCATCAGCACCTGCCCGTTGATCGCCGAGAGCAGCTTGACCACCTCGTTGACCCTGATGTCGGGAACTTTGATATCGAAGGCGCAGCCAAGGTGCAGCGCCTCGAATTCCTCCATCCAGGAGAAGGAGACGTGGTAGTCCGTCCAGCGACCCTCGACCGTCATCGCGATCTCGTCCTCGCCGGACCGTTCAAACGACCAGTCGTTGTTGGAGGCAACGTACTCAATCATATCGACCGGGTTCGACTGACGCTCGACTTCCAATTCCATCAGGTTCATGCAGCACCTTCTTGACCGGAACGAATGCGACCTAACTTGGTGTAAGAACACAAGAAAGACACACGCAAATACCGGAACCACCACTCGGATGATCGTTGAACCGCTGCCAGACTTAACGCAGATAACCTGCCCGGAGCTTACCAAGTCGCTTCGAATCATCATTTAAAATCAGTGTATAATGCCCCTTGCCACCTGCCAGCCCCCTGAGGGGAAAATAGGCCGGACCACTGTGGAAAGGCTCTTCGAAATTCAATTCAGAAGGGAGAATAAGCGACTCTGCGAATTGGCTTTTTTGGCAGTGTCCACAGGTGGAAAACTCCACCTGAATTTTTTGTGACGGATGCGGCGTGTGGCATGAAGGCAACGCCGCATCTGTGGCATATCGGGACTTTAAAGCATGCCGCGCAAAGCGTTCGGCGGCTTGCGGTTGCGGCGTGCGGAAGACAAAGACCTGAAGCGCAAGGAGCGAATCTGAAAGATTGCGACGCGGATCAGTGCCCCTCGCCGCCAAGCCTCGCTTCGAGCGCCGCGATGCGGGCGGCAAGCGCCTCGTTCTCGTCGCGCGCCTTGATCGCCATTTCGCGCACAGCCTCGAACTCCTCGCGCTTGACGATATCCATGCTGTTCAGCCAACGCTCGGCCTGGGCGTTGAAGGCGGTTTCGATCTCCTTGCGGACGCCCTGGGCAGCACCTGCCGCATCGGTCATCAGCTTGGCGAATTCGTCCATGATGCGGTTCGTTCCGGTCGTCATGGCGTTTTTCTCCCTTCGCATGAGGTGAATTTCAGCCCTTTGGGGCCTCAAGGATTGAGGTAGGGCTTCGCCACCCGCGATGCAAGCGCTTTGCATTGGATCGGCTTGCCGGAACGGGCCGCGAAAGCGCCATCACGAACAATGGACTTGACCGTCCGGGATCGCAGCGGCATGTTCCGCGCAACCAAACAGGTGGGAAAACCTTGCCGACAGCAGCCAATCTCCTTGCCATCATGCCTTTCCCGGACATCGATCCGATCGCTTTTTCGATCGGTCCGCTGGCGATTCACTGGTACGGTCTCGCTTATGTCGCCGGCATCCTGCTCGGCTGGGCCTATGCGCGTCGCCTCGCCGCCAATAACAGTCTCTGGCCCGGCAATGTCTCGCCGATGTCTAAGACGCAGCTCGACGACTTCATCGTCTGGGCGGCTCTCGGCGTCGTCCTAGGCGGCCGTCTCGGCTATATTTTCTTCTATGATCTCCCCGCCGTCCTGCGCAGTCCCGTGCGCGCGCTCGAGATCTGGAACGGCGGCATGTCCTTCCATGGCGGCCTGACCGGCACGACGATCGCCATGATCATCTTTGCCCGCCGCAACGGCATTCCGATCTGGAGCCTGTTCGACATCGTCGCCACCGTCGTTCCCTTCGGGCTGTTCTTCGGCCGCATCGCCAATTTCATCAATGGCGAACTCTGGGGCCGGCTGACCGACGTGCCCTGGGCCGTGGTTTTCCCGACCGGCGGCCCCTTCGCCCGCCACCCGAGCCAGCTTTACGAAGCCGGCCTCGAAGGCATCGTTCTGCTCCTGGTGCTGGCCGCCCTGGTTTACCGCATGCGGGCGCTGAAGAGCCCCGGCTTCATCACGGGCGTCTTCGTCTGCGGCTATGCGCTGTCGCGCATCTTCGTCGAATTCTTCCGGGAGCCTGACGCCCAGCTGGGTTACCTCCTCGGCACGAACTGGCTGACCATGGGCATGGTGCTCTCCTCCCCGATGATCCTGCTCGGCCTCTGGGCGATGCTCAGGGCCCGCCGCCAGGCTGCGCTGCAGCTCTGAAAACGGCAGGACGCGCGACATGACCACCGCTCTAGGCGAAAAGATCAAGGCGATCATCCAGGCCAACGGCCCGATCAGCGTCACCGATTATTTCTCGCTCTGCCTCGCCGATCCCGAACACGGCTATTACCGCACCCGCGAGCCGTTCGGCCGCTCGGGTGATTTCGTTACCGCGCCCGAAGTCAGCCAGATCTTCGGCGAGATGATCGGTGTCTTCATCGTCCATGCCTGGCAGCGCCACGGCACGCCGGCGGGCGTCCGCCTCGTCGAGATCGGCCCCGGCCGCGGCACGATGATGGCGGATATGCTGCGGGTCATTTCCCGCATCGCCCCGCCGCTCCTGGAGATGATGACCGTACATCTCGTCGAAACCAGCGAGCGCCTGCGCGACGTCCAGAGCCAGACACTCGAGGCTTACGGCGAGAAGATCGTCTGGCACCACGGCTTCGACGAAGTCCCGCCGGGCTTCACCCTGATAGCCGCCAATGAATTGTTCGACGCCATCCCGATCCGCCAGTTTGTCCGCATGCCGACGGGTTTCCGTGAGCGCATGATCGGCATTGATGCCAATGGCGAGCTGGCCTTCGCCGCCGGCGTCGCCGGCCTCGATCCGGCACTTCTGCCCGAACCGGTGCAGAACCTGCCGCTCGGCACGCTCTTCGAGATCTCGCCTGCCCGCCAGGCGGTGATGATGGCGATCTGCGAGCGGCTGCGCGCCTTCGGCGGAACGGCGCTTGCGATCGATTACGGCCATCTCGTCACCGGCTTCGGCGATACGCTGCAGGCCGTGCGCATGCATGAATTCGACCCGCCGCTCGCCCATCCCGGTGAAGCCGATCTGACGAGCCATGTCGACTTCCAGCAGCTCGCCGAAACGGCGCTTGCGGCCGGCGTCCATCTGAACGGCGCCCTGCATCAGGGTGATTTTCTGACCGGCCTCGGCATCCTCGAACGTGCCGCCGCCCTCGGCCAGGATCGCGAGCCGCAAACCCAGCAGGTCATTCAAACGGCAGTCGAGCGGCTCGCCGGCGCCGGTGAAGGCCGGATGGGTGAACTCTTCAAGGTGATGGCGGTCTCTAACCCCGCAGTCGACCTCATGCCCTTTCGCCCCGTGGATTGACAGGGCGCACGCGGCTGGTTCAACATCCCAGCCACCAAGAACTTGAAGCGCGCCGCCAATGCGATGCGCTTGGGATAATAACAAACCTCTTAAAAAACCCCGGAATCACAGATGCAGGACGCGGCCTCTCCCGCACCGATCGAAAGCACGCTGCTGAACGAAGCGGCGGGCGGCACTATCCGCCACGGTTATTTCACCCGCGCCGGCGGCGTTTCCGAAGGGCTGTATCGTGGCCTCAATGTCGGCCTCGGCTCCAGCGACGAACGTGACAAGGTCCTGGAAAACCGCCGCCGGGTCGCCGCCTGGTTCGACCTGCCGGTCGAGCGGCTGGCGACCGTGCATCAGGTGCATTCCCCGGATGTCGTGACGATCGATGCCGATTACGACGGCGCCCGTCCCGCGGCGGATGCGATGGTCACGCGCACCCCCGGCATCGTGCTTGGCGTGCTTGCCGCCGATTGCGGCCCGATCCTGTTTGCCGACCCGGACAATCGCGTCGTCGGCGCTGCCCATGCGGGCTGGAAGGGCGCGCTGACGGGCGTGCTTGAAAACACCATCGCCGCCATGGAGACGCTGGGGGCGGACCGCACACGCATTATCGCCTGCCTCGGCCCCTCGATCAGCCAGACAAGCTATGAGGTCGGCCCTGAGTTCGTCGAGCGCTTCATCGCCGAGGACCCGGATTACCAACGTTTCTTCGCGCCTTCGGCAACATCAGGCCACGCCATGTTCGATCTGCCGGCATTGACTATCGGCCGGCTGACGAAAGCCGGCGTGCGGGCCGAAAGCCTCGGCCTCTGCACCTATCCGGACAGCGAGCGCTTCTTTTCCTACCGCAGGACGACACATCGCAAGGAGCCGGACTACGGCCGCCAGATTTCCGCGATCTCAATCAGGGAGACTTGAGCAGAATGGCACTGCACTTTGAAAAGGCAGAATTCGCAAGCCGGCTTGCGCGCCTCACCGAAAAGATGAAGGAAGAAAAGCTCGACACCCTGCTGCTCTTCGCCCAGGAAAGCATGTACTGGCTGACCGGCTACGACACCTTCGGCTACTGCTTCTTCCAGACGCTGATCGTCAAGAGCGACGGCACCATGGCGCTGCTCACCCGCTCGGCCGACCTTCGCCAGGCCAGGCACACCTCGATCCTCGAGGATATCCATATCTGGGTCGACCGGGTCAATGCCGATCCGACGCTCGACCTGAAGAACCTGCTGGTCGACATGGACCTGCTCGGCGCCCGCATCGGTATCGAATATGACACGCACGGCATGACCGGCCGGATCTCCCGGCTGCTCGACGCGCAGCTGACCACCTTTGGCCAGATCGTCGACGCATCCTATCTTGTCAGCCGGCTGCGCCTCGTCAAAAGCCCGACTGAGGTCGCCTATGTCGAGCGCGCCGCCCTTCTCGCCGACGATGCGCTCGACGCCGCGATCCGGCTGACCAAGCCCGGCGCCGACGAGGCCGATATCCTCGCCGCCATGCAGGGCGCGATCTTTTCCGGCGGCGGCGACTATCCCGCCAACGAGTTCATCATCGGCTCCGGCGCCGATGCCTTGCTTTGCCGCTATAAGGCCGGCCGCCGCAAACTCGACGCCAGCGACCAGCTGACGCTCGAATGGGCCGGCACCTATGCGCATTACCATGCCGCCATGATGCGCACGATCGTCATCGGCGAGCCGATGCAACGCCACCGCGAACTCTACAATGCATGCCGCGAAACCATCGAGGCGATCGAGACCGTGCTGAAGCCCGGCCACAGCTTCGGCGACGTCTTCGACATGCATGCCAGGATCATGGACGAGCGCGGCCTCGCCCGCCACCGGTTGAATGCCTGCGGTTATTCACTCGGCGCCCGCTTCTCGCCCTCCTGGATGGAGCACCAGATGTTCCATGTCGGCAATCCGCAGCCGATCGAGCCGAACATGTCGCTTTTCGTGCACATGATCATCGCCGATTCCGACACGGGCACGGCGATGACGCTCGGCCAGACCTATCTGACGACGGCGGATGCGCCGCGCGCGCTGTCCCGCCATCCGCTGGATTTCATCGGTCTTTGACCGATGAGAATCCGGAATTGACAGACGCCCGCCCCCGCCCGCATAAATTCGGACGGGGCTGACGCGATTGTGGAAAGGACGGATCAAGGGATGACGCGAGCTGCGATTGTGCCCACCCTCCTGGTCGTCACGGCTCTGCTGACCGCCTGCAATACCACCGATGCGCTGACGCCGCAGGTCGATATCGGCGATTCCTCCGCGCGCGCGTCGTCGAGCCCGGTGACGCAGGGCGAGGCTGAGCGTCTGGCGGGCACACGCCAGCGGGTCTTCGCCCAAAGCTCCCAGCCGGGTGGCTACCATCCAGCTTACGATCAGTCGCAGCAGGCCTATCGGCCCGGCACCGGCGCACCGCCGACGACAATGCAGGAGCAGGCGGATGCCCTGTCGAGGAACAGTTCCTCGCCGGCCGCCTCCGCCCCGATCGAGGAACAATCGCTGCCACCGCCGGCTTCCGGCGGTGCGCCTCCCGCACAGTCGGCTCAGCCGGTCGAGATGCAACAGCCGCAACAGACCGCCGCCCTCCCCGGTTCCTCCTCTGCCCGCGGCAACACCGTGCGCTTCCTGCCGATCATCGGCGCACCGGTGCAGGCGGTGACCCCGCTCTCGCGCCAGCTCGGCGCCGAGGCGCGTGCGCACGGCCTTTCCATCAAGAGCTCGACCGATGCCAGCAGCGATTACATTCTCAAAGGTTATCTCTCCGCCTTCAGCGACGACGGCAAGGTCACCGTGGTCTATGTCTGGGACGTGCTCGACAGTGCCGGCGGCCGCCTGCACCGCATCCAGGGGCAGGAAAGCGTGCCGGCGGCCGCGGCCGACCCCTGGGCGGGGGTTCCCGCCTCGGTGATGCAGCAGATCGGCTCGAAAACCATCGCGGAATTCTCCTCCTGGCGGCAGGCGCGGGGCGGTTAGTCACAAACTTTTCGCAAATATGAAAGCCTGTGGCGCCTTTGCCCTTGCATTCACGGGGAAGCTGGCTAAAAAGCGCGGCTATCAGCGCATAACGGGCGGACCAAAATGAAGGTTTTCGCAGGCAATTCGAACCGGCAACTCGCCGAAGCGATCTGCACCTATCTCAACGTTCCCTTGGGGAGAGCCAGTGTTCGAAGATTTGCCGATCAGGAAATCTTCGTGGAAATCCAGGAAAATGTGCGCGGCGAGGATGTTTTCCTCGTGCAGCCCACCGCCTTCCCTGCCAACGACCACCTGATGGAACTGCTGATCATGATCGACGCGATGCGTCGTTCCTCAGCCCGCCGCATCACCGCGGTGCTTCCCTATTTCGGCTATGCGCGTCAGGACCGTCGCGCCTCAGGCCGCACGCCGATCTCCGCCAAGCTGGTCGCAAACCTCATTACCGAAGCCGGCGCCGACCGCGTCATGACGCTCGATCTCCATGCCGGGCAGATCCAGGGCTTCTTCGACATCCCCACAGACAATCTCTTCGCCCTGCCTGTGCTGACGCGCGACATCAAGAGCCATTACGACCTCAGCAACGTCGTGGTCGTTTCGCCCGATGTCGGCGGCGTGGTTCGCGCCCGCGCGCTTGCCAAGCGGCTGGACTGTCTTCTGGCCATCGTCGACAAGCGTCGCGATCGGCCGGGTGAATCGGAAGTGATGAACATCATCGGCGATATTGCCGGCAAGGACTGCCTGCTGATCGACGACATCGTCGATTCCGGCGGCACGCTCTGCAACGCGGCCGACGCGATGCTCGCCAAGGGCGCAGCCAGCGTCACCGCCTATATCACCCACGGCGTCCTCTCCGGCGGCGCGGTCACCCGCGTCACCTCCTCGAAGCTGCGCGAACTCGTCATTACGGATTCGATCCAGCCGACGACGGCCGTGCTCTCGGCACACAACATCCGCATCGTAACGACGGCGCCGCTGATCGGCGAAGCCATCAGCCGAACGGCTCAGGAAGAGTCGGTCTCCAGCCTCTTCGATTAAAAAGAGCCGGCATTCGACCGGCTCTTGCATCAGATGGACCAGGCTATTACCGGGCATGCTCACAGAGCAGCATGAATTGCTGGAAACGAAAGCCCAGAATAAACCGCCGTTCCGATCATTCCGCGAAGCTTGTCACGTAAGGCGCAAAAAGCCGGCACAAGGCCGGCTTCTTTTGTTTCTTATCCCGATTGATAACGCTCAAGGCTGCTGCGGCGGCGCAGGTACCGCATCCTGGCCCTGATCCGGTTCCTGCTCCTGGTCTGACTCCGTCCCCTGATCTTGATCCGGAGCGTCCGGCCCCTTGACCACCTGTCCGTTAACGGCAACCGCGCCGTCGCGGCTGATGCTGATATCCCAGCGCGAACGGCCGTCCGCATCGGTCTTGGCGAAGCCCTTCACCATCATGATGCCGAAGGAGACCTGGTTGAGATCGGGATCCGTCTTGGCAAGCTCCTGAACCGCGGCGATCGTCTTGTCCAGATCGCGGGCAAGGATCGTCGCCTCCATCGAATAGTCCTTCTCGGTGTCGATCCGTCCTTCGATCTTGCCCGTCACGTCGATGTCGTAAACATCCGACTTAGCGCTGATCTTCGGAAACTCGACGGCGAGGCGACCGTCGCGGAAGAGCTTCTTGCCCATCTCTTCGCCGCTCGCCTCCGGCGCATTGTCCTTGAAATCCATCGCCATCAAGGCATCGCCAAAACTGGCGAAGTCCAAATTCGGCACGGCAACTTGCAGATCGAAACTGGTCGGCATGAAAGTCGAATAGCTTGGCGGCATCAGCGGACTGTCGAGGCTGATATCTTGCGCATTCATGCCGAAGCCGAAGCGCATGGCATCGCTCGGCCCGTCCATAGCCACGTTGTAACCAAACGCCTTGACACCGCCATTGCCCAACTGGCTGCTGACGGTCAGATTGTTGACGCCAATCGTCTCGCTGAACGAAGCAAGAAGCGGGAAGGCTTCCTTGAGTATCCCCTTCACCTTGGCGCTATTTTCGGGGCTTAGTTCCTTCTCGTCGGCATGATCGAGAATGAAGAAGACCATGTCGCGGATCTGCTTGGCCGGCAGACCATTTATCTTGGCTTCGACGTCGATCGAGTCGGCACGGATTTCGACGGGCGGCATTTGTGCGCCGGAAACCTTCTCGACGAAAGTCGACGCCGAGCCGCTGCCGACGACATCAATACGCCCATTGCCGCCCGCACTGTCGGTCGAACTCAGCTTCTGATCCATGCTGGCGATGCTGGCGCTGACTTCTTCGGTCTCAGACTTGCTGGTGAGCTTGATGTCCTTTGCCGTGGCGGTGCTGGAGCGTAGGTAGCTGATCGCCGGATCGAAGATGCCAGCATAGACAAGAGAAGCAATGGAATAGGAGAAATCCGTCGGCTTTTGGTCAGGACCCTTGAAATGGCCGGAGACATCGAACTGATTGTCGCCTTCGATGTTCCAGAGCCCGCTGTCGAGCGGTGTGGCGAATGTCGAGAACGGCGTCAGCCCGTTGATCGTGAATTTTGCCGGATCGGCTTTGGAAAGCAGCTTTGCCAGATCGTAAATGATCTCGTAGCGCGTGCCGGTCGGATTGACGGTGATCAGGCCGCTCTTCGCCAGTTCCTCCGGCAGCAGCTTTGTCAGGCTGCCTTTGAGCGCATTGGCGCCGTCCTGGTTGATCTCGGCGCTCTGGGCCGTAGTGACAAGGCAAAGTGCCAGCAAGCTCGTTGCCGTGACAAGTTTAAGACGCATAGTCCGATTTCTCCTCAGCCGCTTTTTTGATTGCGGCATCCAAAGAGAGGAAGCGCGCCGATGTCAACCTCGGCTATAACGGGACTGCCGATTTTGCCGCTTTGCGGGACTGCGGGTTTCGCAGTAAGCGCAAACATTGCCTCCCGGACGCGGCATTCGCTTTGCCAAAAACAGGCTTAATCCGCAACTTGCGTTTCCGAGCGACTTATAATATAGGCCACCGGTCCGTGTAGACACCCTTGGAGGCAGCGCGGATGAGGATGGGGAAACCCGCCTCCAGTTCGACGGAACAAGGCTTCTGCCCGCCGCCGAACTCTCCAAATAACCTCGAAAGGAATAGCCATGAGCCAGGAAACTTACGAGCTCAAGGCCGAGGCGCGCGAACGGGTTGGTAAGGGGTCCGCCCGTGAACTTCGCCGCAACGGTTTGATTCCCGCTGTCATCTATGGTGACAAGCAGGCCCCCATTGCCATCGCTCTCAACACCAATGAGGTGACGAAGCGCATTCATGCCGGCGGTTTCATGACCACCGTGGCGACGATCGAAGTCGACGGCAAGAAGTACAAGGTTCTGCCGAAGGACTACCAGCTCGATCCGGTCCGCGACTTCACGATGCATGTCGATTTCCTGCGCGTCTCCGGCAACACCCAGGTGACCGTCGAAATCCCGGTTCACTTCATCAACGAAGAGAAGTCCCAGGGCCTCAAGGTCGGCGGCGTTCTGAACATCGTTCGCCATGAAGTCGAAGTTCATTGCCCGGCCGATGCGATCCCGGAATTCTTCAACGTTGACCTCAGCGGCAAGAAGATCGGCGACAGCATCCATATTTCGGAAGTCACCCTTCCGAAGGGCGTCACGACAGTCATCGACCGCGACTTCACGATCGCGACCATCATCGCTCCGGCTGCCGGCGTCGACGAGAGCGCCGCGGAAGGCGAAGCCGAAGCCTGATCGCTTCGACCAATTGGTAAAGCATACGGCCCGCTTTCCCGTGAACTGACCCCTGAAAGGTTGTCGTCCAACTTTCAGGAGCCAGTTCACTGGGAAGGCGGGCTTTTGATTGCCCGGCAAGTCCCTGTTTCAGCAACATTTAACGTATTCGTGAAAGCATGCTTCGTCAGCTGCGAAGAAGCCCGTCTTAACGCGCGACAGCAGATAGGGTCGGCCTGGGGGAGAAGACGGAACCATGAACAATTCCGTTGAGAACAGATTTTTTGGAATTGTTTGCGGAGCGCTGCTCGTTTTTGTCGCTCCTCTCTTTGTTCTCTTCCTTTTCCTTTCCTCGGAACGGGCCGACAAGGAAATACGCGATCATATTTCCGTTCTTCTGGTCGCCAATGCCCAGGCGCTGGCAAAGCCCCTCTGGGATCTCGATGAGGAGAGCGTCACCCAGATCAGCGCGACGGTCGTTTCCCAGGGCGCCATCGTCAAGGTCGAAGTACGCGACCAGTCGGGCCAGCTCGACGTCAGCCAATCCACCATCCCGCGTTCCTTCGACGGCAAGCTCGTTCAGGTGTCGCGCGCCATTGTCTACAATACCGTCGACGGCCCGAAGAATCTCGGCAGCATCAGCGTTTATTATCCGGCACTCGGCTTGTTTTCCGGCCTCAAGCAGGAAGAGGTCGTCTTCATCTCGATCTTCATCTTCGCCGTGCTGACCGTTTTCGGCACGGCGCTGATCGGCAACCGTTTCTTCGTCATCCAGCCGCTGATGCGGCTGATCGCAGCGATCGAGGCAACCCGGCAGCTCGGCTCCCGCCATCATGTCGACTGGCAGTCGAACGATGAGATGGGACGGCTTGCCCGCAGCTTCAACGAGATGCAGACCAAGCTTGAAAGCGAGGAAAAGGAGCTGAAGTTCGCTCACCGCCGCACCACCGACATCTATAATCTGACGCCCGCCATGCTCTTCTCGCTCGACGAGGAAGACCGCATCACCGCCGTCAGCGATTACTGGCTGCTTGCCACCGGCTATAACCGCGCCGCCGTCATCGGCCGCAACTTCGCCGATCTCGTCACATCGACCACCCGCGACAAATTCGTCAAGCGCCGCCAGGCCGAAAGCGGCATGACGGTCACCGTCAAATTCGTTTGCCTGGACGGCCGCACCATGGACGTCCTCATCATGGAATCGGAAGCTGAAGCTGGCGCGCCCGATCGCCTCTCGCTCTCGGTCATGACCGATGTGACCGAACTCAAGGCCTCCGAGGACCGCAACCATCGCCAGGCGATCACCGATCACCTGACCGGGCTGCTCAACCGCCAGGGCTTCGAAGCCGTCCTCGACAACAAGATCGCCGCCGCCGACGCGGCCGGCCAGGAACTCGCCTGCCTCTTCGTCGATCTCGATCGCTTCAAGTGGATCAACGACAATATGGGCCATGCCGCCGGCGACATGGCGCTGGTCGAGCTCGTCGAGCGACTGAAGATCTATCTCGCTCCCTCCGACGAGGCCGCCCGTCTCGGCGGCGACGAATTTGCCATCCTATTGCCGGCGAAGGACGCCGAAAAACGCGCCCGAATGATGTGCGAGCAGATCGCCTCGATCTTCGATACGCCCTTCGCCCCCGACATGCATCTGAGTGCCTCCGTCGGCATCGCCATCTATCCGCACCATGCCGCAACCGCGGCCGAACTGCTGCAGAAATCCGACCTGGCGATGTATGCCAAGAAACGCGACGGCAAGAATGGCGCCCAGCTCTTCGACAACGCCATGCTCGACCGCGCCCGCAGCCGCGCCGAGATCGAGGCCAATATCGAAGCCGGTCTCATCGACAACTGGTTCGAGGCCTTCCTGCAGCCGATCGTCAATCTGAACGGTCGCGGTATCGCCGGTTTCGAAGCGCTGATGCGCCTCAACCATCCGCAGAAGGGCTTGATGCCGCCGGCCGAGATCATCAGCGTCGCCGAAGAGACGGCAAAGATCGTCCGCGTCGGCAATGTCATCATGGAGAAGGCGATCGCCAACCTCGCGAAGATTTCCCGCATATCGGGCATGGAGGATACCTATCTCGCCATCAACTTCTCGCCGCTGCAATTCGAGCCCGCACTGCCGGCGCGTCTCGCCGCCATTGTCGGCCGCCACGGCATCCGCCCGGAACGCATCGTCGTCGAGATCACCGAAGCCGTGCTGATGCACGACAACCCGCAGATCCGCATGATCGTCACCGAGCTTCGCCGTTTCGGCTGCCGTATCGCGCTCGACGATTTCGGCACCGGCTATTCGTCGCTGAGCTACCTCAACCGCTTCCCTGTCGATATCATCAAGATCGACCAGTCCTTCACCCGCGCGATCAACGATGGCGACGACAACGTGCGCCAGAAGAGCCGCATGCTGATCGAAGGCATTACCACGCTCTCTCACAAGATGAACTGTACCGTCATCGCCGAGGGCATCGAGACCGAAGAGGAATGCCGCACGCTCCATCAGATGGGGCTTGATTACGGCCAAGGCTACCTCTTCCACCGTCCGCAGCACGCAGCCGTACTCATCGAGGAACTGATGGCCGCGCAATCGGCCGTCGCGCGCGCCTCATGAACAAAGGAGATGAGATGATGAAAAAGCTCCTGCTTCTCGCTTGCCTGGCGCTGCCCTGCGCCGCCCATGCGCAAACGGTGACCTTCACCACCGAGGATTACGCCCCCTTCAATTATCGCGACGGCAAGGAGATCAAGGGCGCGACCGTCGAGCAGGTCGAAAAGGTAATGGCCGCGATCGGCGTCGACTACACGATCGAGATCATGCCCTGGGCGCGCGCCTTCGGCCTCGCCCGCACCGCACCGATGACCTGCGTCTTCGCGACCGCCCACAACAGCGCACGCGACCCGTTGTTCAAATGGGTCGAACCGCTGCTCATCGATCGCAACATCCTGATCACCCGCAAAGGCTCTGGCGTCACCGCCGGCAATCTGGACGAGGCGAAGAAATATACGGTTGGCACCCAGCGCGAGGATTATACCGAGACGATCCTGAAGGAGAAGGGTTTCACCAAGCTTGATGTCGCCAGCGACTTCAACGCGACGCTGCGCAAGCTGCTCGGCGGGCGTATCGACATGATGCCGATTTCCGAACTTTATTTCGAAAAGCTGAAGGCCGACCAGCCGGTGGAAATGGTGACCGTGCTCTCCGCCCAACCGATGAGCATTGCCTGCGAGAAGAGTTTTCCGGACGATCTGCGCGCCAGGATGCAGGCGGCCCTCGACAAGCTGATCGCCGATGGCGTCCAGAAGCAGATCTTCCTGAAATACGGTATGAACCTGTCGGAATGACGGCGCCGGCGGGCTTGCCCTTTCCGCTTGACTTTGTTCTCGTTTCCGGGTGGTGAACGTGGGCAAAAGTTAAGCGAGGACGACAGGCCATGCTGATCATCGCGGGTCTCGGCAATCCCGGCGGCAAATACGCCGGCAACCGCCACAATATCGGCTTCATGGCCGTCGACGCCATTCATCGGCGCCACAGCTTCTCCCCCTGGTCGAAGAAATTCAGGGCCGAGATCGCCGAAGGCGAGCTCGGCGGCGAGAAGGTGCTGCTGATCAAGCCGCAGACCTTCATGAACCTCTCCGGCGAGGCTGTCGGCGAGGCGATGCGCTTTTATAAGCTCCAGCCCGCCGATCTCGTCGCGATCTATGACGAACTCGACCTTCCCCCAGGCAAGGCGCGGCTGAAGACCGGCGGCGGCCATGGCGGCCACAACGGCATCCGGTCGCTGGACGCCCATTGCGGCAAGGAGTACCGGCGGCTGCGGCTCGGCATCGGCCATCCCGGCATCAAGGAAATGGTGCAGAACCACGTGCTCGGCGACTTCGCCAAGGCCGACAAGGCTTGGCTGGAGCCGCTTCTCGATACGCTTGCCGACAATGCCGACATGCTGGTGCGAAACGAGGATTCGCAGCTGATGAACAAGATCGCGCTGGCGCTCGGCGGCAAGGCCGAGGAGGAGAAGCCGCGGAAGGACAGCAAGACTACCGAAAAGAAGCCGGCCGGCCAGTCGCATATCCATCAGGCCCGCAACCACAATCAGCCGAAGGTGCTGGCCACCGGCCCGATGGCCGACATGCTGAAGAAGATGTTCGGCAACAAGGGGGAATGAGGCCGGTGCCGAACCTGGATTTCGCCATCCGTCCAGCCGCTGCAGGCGATCTCCCGGGGCTGACCATCCTCTATCAGCATTTGAACCCTACCGATCCGTTCCTCGACAGGGCCATGGCCGAAGAGCGATTCTCGGCCATCATTGCTCAGCCCGGCATGACCGTATTCATCGGCTTCGCCTGCGATGTCGCCGCCGCCACCGTCACGCTGATCGTCGTGCCGAACCTGACGCGAAACGGCGCTTCCTATGCGCTGATCGAAAACGTCGTCACCCATGCCGATCACCGCCAGCGCGGTTATGCCGGTGCTGTCATCGGCCATGCGGTGACCGAGGCCTGGAAGGCCGGCTGCTACAAGGTGATGCTGCTCACCGGCTCGACGAACCCGACGACGCATCGCTTTTACAAGAATTGCGGTTTTCTGCAGGATAAGACCGGCTATCAGATCCGCCGGCCCTGAACACGCGCTATTCCTCCGGCTCCGTCGTGAACATCAGCGGAAAGCCCATCTCCTTGGCAAGGTCGATGCCTTCCTTGGCCTTGGTCTCGGCAATATCCCTGGCGCAGACCACCACCACGCAGGAGCCGAGCTTATGCGCCGTCATCATCACCCTGTAGCCGGTCTCATCGCCCATACGGAAGACGACCTTCAGGATCACGATGACGAATTCGCGCGGCGTATAATCGTCATTGACGAGGATGACCTTGTAGAGCTTCGGCTTGTCGAGCTTCGGCTTCACCTTGGTCTTCGGTTTCAGGGCAACGTCATTGTCACTCATCGGAAAATCCGCCCGTTGATGACATGGGGTCAGCGATCTTCAAAACAGCTAATCAGTCGATGACGAATTTTCGGTAGCCAGTCGTCGCGGCTCCAAGCTTCAAACGAGCAGAACCGCTCGCCGGCTGCGACATCGATGCGGTCAATTGCATCTGAGCGAGGGCACATCCCGGTGAAATCCGCAATGCGCCGAAATCTCCGTCGCTTTTAACAATAGGTCAGCACGGATTGGTCGGCAAGTGAACGACGCTAAAACCTCTCTAAGACTTGACCATATTGCTCCTTTATCCCATAGGCACCAGCAAGGAATTCAAGAACAGCAGGTTTTAGCCATGGGCTTCAAATGCGGCATCGTCGGTCTGCCGAACGTCGGCAAATCGACCCTCTTCAACGCGCTCACCAAAACGGCGGCGGCACAGGCGGCGAATTATCCCTTCTGCACGATCGAGCCGAATACCGGCGAAGTCGCCGTGCCCGATCCGCGCATGCGCAAGCTTGCCGACATCGCCAAGTCGAAGGAACTGATCCCGACCCGCATCTCCTTCGTCGATATCGCCGGTCTGGTCCGCGGCGCCTCGAAGGGTGAAGGCCTCGGCAACCAGTTCCTCGCCAATATCCGCGAAGTCGATGCGATCGTGCATGTGCTGCGCTGCTTCGAAGACAGCGACATCACCCATGTCGAAGGCCGTATCAACCCGGTCGCCGATGCCGAGACCATCGAGACCGAGCTCATGCTCGCCGACCTCGAAAGCCTGGAGCGCCGCACCGAGCAGACGCGCAAGCGCGCCACCGGCAAGGACAAGGAATCGATGGCGATGCTGCCGATCATGGAAGCGTCGCTGAAGCTGCTCAACGAAGGCAAGCCGGTGCGCACGCTGCTGTCGACGCTCGATGCCGAGGAAATCGCAATCCTCAAGGGTCTCAACCTTTTGACCTCGCATCCGGTGCTCTATGTCTGCAACGTCGCCGAGGCCGAGGCCTCCACAGGCAATGAATTCACCGAGGCCGTCGCTGCCATGGCGCGGGAACAGGGCGCCGAAACCGTCGTTATCTCGGCAGCGATCGAAGCTGAGGTCGCCCAGCTTCCTGAAGAGGAAGCCAAGGAATTCCTCTCCGCCCTCGACCTCGACGAGGCAGGCCTCGACCGGCTGATCCGCGCCGGCTACAAGCTGCTCCACCTCATCACCTATTTCACCGTCGGCCCGAAGGAAACGCGCGCCTGGACGATCGAGCGCGGCACGAAGGCGCCGCAGGCGGCCGGCGTCATCCATTCCGATTTCGAGCGCGGCTTCATCCGCGCCAACACCATCGCCTATGACGACTACATCAAGTTCAACGGCGAAGTCGGCGCCAAGGATGCCGGCAAGGCGCGCGACGAAGGCAAGGAATATGTCGTCCAGGACGGCGACGTCATCCACTTCCGTTTCAATACCTAAATAAAGGACCGCTGCCGCCTCAACCCGGCGGCAGCCTGTTTGCGATTGCCGGCGGCAGTGCCCTGAGCACCAGCCGCCGAAGCGGCATCCAGCCGGTGCCGATGATCAATACGATCGCGCCGACAACGATCAGCGTCGTGAAGATGTAGGTATCCACAGTGGCGCTTCCCTGTCGGAAGACGCTGAAGATCGCCACACCGAGCGACAGCAGACCCGACGTCACGAAGGCGCGCCGGTCGATGACGAGACCGATCAGCATCAGCGCCGCCACCGTCGCGACGACTGCAGGTGTCCGCGCCGACATATTCGCGACGTCAAAAATACGGACGCCTCCCCCGAACGACAGTAGGGAAACGGTGCTGTAGAGCAGTGCCGGCGCCGCCCCGAGATGCAGCCAGAAAGCGATATCCGAACGCGTCGTCCGCCGCAGCCGGTCGCCGAGATCGAAATAGAGAGCCAGCGCAAACAGTCCGAGCGCGCAGATCAGGGCAACCAGCGCCAGCACGGCGGGATGATCGAGGAAAAATGCCGGATTGCCGCTTGCCCATTGCACCAGCCGCAAAAGCAGGGTGAGAACGAAGGCAAGCGCCGACATGATGGCGAGCGCCAGCGACAGCGGCACGCGGTAGCGGGCATAATAGGCGCCGAGAATGATCGGGAATCCGGCGGCGAACTGCGTCGCCTCCGCTCCGAAGGATTGCGCGGTCGGCGTCCACGGCGGGAAGAAACGGGACATCAGCAGACACGTCCAGCAGAACAGCGCGATCGTCAGGCTGACGGCCGGCAAAGCAAGCCGTTGGCGGCGCACCAGGATTTCCGAAAGCACGATGATGGCAGGCAGCACGGCATAAAGTGCGGCAAGCCCCCAGAGGCCGCAAAGCGCCACGATAACGCCGATGGTGATCAGCACGTCGTGGAACCCGCGCACGAAACGCGGCGTCTCAGTATCCGACCATGCCTGCCCCTCCGCCGCCATGGCCGGCTGCACCTCGGCGACGCCGGCGGGATGCCCGACGACAGCGACGCCGCGCTCGCTCAGGAACGGCAAAAGCCGCCCGCCCGCCTCCGGCGAAATCAGCCCCTGACGCGCCGCCTCGTCGAGTATCGACCTCAGTTCCGTCATGCCGGTTTCTCTCCCCGGAATCATTGAGCCCGCGCGGATGCTGTTGTAAGCACTAGAACATGATGCCGAAAAGTGTAAGCGGTTTTCGGGCGACATCATGCTCTAACTCTTTAATGTAGAACAGGATTCAGATTTTAGGCCGAGCCGGCCTAAAAACTTCCTGTTCCAGGCGCTGCATATGGCGGGAGAAGCGAATGTCGGCAGAAAAGCTTTCCTTCGAGGATTTTGAGCCCGGCCGCCGCTTCGCCCTCGGCCCGAAGCTGGTGCTCGCCGATGAAATCATCGAATTCGCACGCGAATTCGACCCGCAGCCGATGCATCTCGACGAGGCTGCCGGCCGCGCCAGCATTCTCGGCGGTCTCGCCGCCTCCGGCTGGCATACGTCCGCGATGCTCATGCGGATGATGGCCGACAGCTACATCCTGAACGCGCTCTGCGAGGGTGCGCCGGGTATCGACCTGATGGAATGGCGAAAGCCGGTGCTTTCAGGCGATACATTGCAGGGTCACTCGACCGTGCTTGAAGCCCGGCCGATGCGCTCGCGCCCCGGCATCGGAATCGCCAAATTCCGCCACGAGGTGGAAAATCAGCGCGGTGAGCTCGTCTGTCTCTCGGAAAACTCCGTCATGATCCGCATGCGCCCCGAGCCGGGGATCGGCACGAGCCCGGAGGTATTGGCATGAGCCCGGAGGTATTGGCATGAAAATGTCCGAGCTTTACGCCGTCGGCGAGAAGGCCGAGATCGGCAGCTACACTTTCACCGAGGAAAACATCATCCGCTTCGCCAGACGTCACGATCCGCAGCGTTTTCATGTCGATAAGGAAGCCGCCAAGGACACCCTCTTCGGCGGTCTTTGTGCGTCGGGCTGGCACACCACCGCCGCCTGGATGCGGACGTTCCTCGCCTTCTGGAAAAGCCAGAGCGTCGCCCTCGCCCAAAGGGGCCTGAAGGCGCCGAACCTCGGCCCCTCGCCGGGCTTTCAGAAACTGCAATGGCTGCGGCCGATCTTCCCGGGCGACGTCGTGACCTATTCCGTCGCCCTCCTCTCCAGCCGGCCGCTCGCATCGCGGCCGGGCTGGCACCTCAACACCATTCTCTGCGAAGGCGTCAATCAGAACGGCGAAGCCGTCATGCGCTTCGAAAGCGGCGTGCTCGAATTCGACTGACGCTGCTGGGGAATGTCTACGGACTCAGTGGCCGGAGAATTCGACCAGCGTGTGCACGACGACACCGAGCTCTTCCAGCTTCTTGCGGCCGCCAAGGTCCGGCAGATCGATAACGAAACAGGCGCCGACCACCTCGGCGCCGATCTGGCGCAGCAGCTTGGTCGCACCCACGGCAGTACCGCCGGTGGCGATCAGGTCGTCCACCAGGATCACCTTTTCGCCGGGCTGCACCGCGTCGCGATGCATCTCCATCTCGTCGACGCCATATTCCAGGCTGTAGGCGATGCGCACCGTATCGTGCGGCAGCTTGCCCTTCTTGCGGATCGGTACGAAGCCGGAGGAAAGCTGGTGCGCCACCGCGCCGCCGAGGATGAAGCCGCGTGCCTCCATGCCGGCGATCTTGTCGATCTTCGTCCCGGCATAGGGCTGCACAAGTTCATCGACCGCCCGGCGGAAAGCGCGGGGGTTGCCGAGCAGCGTGGTGATGTCGCGGAAGATGATGCCGGGCTTGGGATAGTCTGGAATGGAGCGGATGCTGGCGGCAAGCTCCGAAGTCATATTCTTGTCCATGGAAAGTCCATATCTGCGAGCGCTTTAAATCGGCGGCACCCTATCAATTGCCCGGGGCGGAACCAACAAAAAAGGCGGCCGAGGCCGCCTTTTGAAGTTGATCGGGAACGTTCAGTGTTCCTTGTTGGCGTAGACCGAGCGCTTCGTCAGGTAGATCAGCACCGTGAAGATCGCCAGGAAGATCATGACCATGAAGCCAGTGCGCTTGCGCTCTTCGAGATGCGGCTCGGCGGCCCACATCAGGAAGGAAGAGACGTCCTTGGAATACTGGTCGACGGTCTGCGGCGCGCCATCGTCATAGGTCACTTGGCCGTCGGAGAGCGGCTTCGGCATGGCGAGGACGGCGGCAGCATGGAAATACGGGTTGTAATGTCCACCCTGCGGCACCTGGAAACCGGCCGGCGGCTCTTCATAGCCGGTCAGCAGTGCGTGGATATAATCCGGACCGTTCTCCTGATACTGCGTGAAGATGTCAAAGACGAATTGCGGGAAGCCGCGCTCGACTTCGCGAGCCTTGGCGATCAGCGAAAAGTCAGGCGGAGCCGCGCCGTTGTTGGAAGCGGCGGCCGCCTCCGCATTGGCGAAAGGCGCCGGGAAGTGATCGGAAGGGACTGCCTTGCGGGTAAACATCTCGCCGGCCGCATTCGGCCCGTCCTGGACCTCGTAGTTCGCAGCGAAAGCCTTGACCTGTGCCTCGTTATAGCCGAGCTCGTCGAGCATACGGAAAGGCACGAGGTTCATCGAATGGCAGGCGGAACAGACTTCGGTGTAGACCTTGAGGCCGCGCTGAAGCTGAGCCTTGTCGTAATGGCCGAACGGACCGGCAAAACTCCACTCCTCTTCCTTGGGCTCCTTCAGCGGATAGTGCGGCGTCGCACCTTCCTCGTGATGGGCGGGCGCCGCGCCATTGGCGGGCGTGGCTTCCTCGGCGAAGGCGGCGCTGCCCAGAAGGGCAGCGACTGCGAGCGGAAGAATGCTTGCAACAAGCGTTTTCATATTTCTGTTTCCTTCCGTCGCGCGCTTACGCATTGGCCGCAGCACTGGCTGCTGCTGTCTTGTTGCGCTTTTCGAGCACCGCTTCGGTGATCGAGTTCGGGATGCGCCGCGGTGTCTCGACAAGGCCGAGAACTGGCATCGCGACCAGGAAGAAAGCGAAGTAGAGGAGCGTGCAGATCTGCGAAATCGTGGTGAACAGGCCTTCCGCGGGCTGCGAGCCGAGCCAGCCGAGGATGATCGCATTGATCACGAACAGCCAGTAGAACAGCTTGTACCAGGGACGGTAGACGGCCGAGCGAACCTTAGAGGTATCGAGCCAAGGCAGGAAGAACAGCACGATGATCGCGCCGAACATGACGAGCACGCCGCCGAGTTTGGAATCGATCGGGCCGACGTTGAAGGTGATCGAACGCAGCATCGCGTAGAACGGCAGGAAGTACCATTCCGGAACGATGTGGGCCGGCGTCTTCAGCGGGTCTGCCGGAATGTAGTTGTCGGCATGGCCGAGGAAGTTCGGCAGGTAGAAGACGAAATAGGCATAGACCAGCAGGAAGACGGAGACGCCGAGCGCATCCTTCATCGTCGCATAAGGCGTGAAGCGCACGGTGTCCGTCTTGGTCTTGACCTCGATGCCGGTCGGGTTCGTCTGGCCGGTGACGTGCAGCGCCCAGATGTGCAGGACGACGACGCCGGCAATCATGAAGGGCAGCAGGTAATGCAGCGAAAAGAAGCGGTTCAGCGTCGGCTGATCGACGGCGAAGCCGCCAAGCAGGAACTGCTGGATCCATTCGCCGACCAGCGGGAAGGCTGAGAAGAAGCCGGTGATGACGGTCGCGCCCCAGAAGGACATCTGACCCCAGGGCAGAACATAGCCCATGAAGCCGGTCGCCATCATCAGGAGGTAGATGACGACGCCGAGGATCCAGAGAATTTCGCGCGGCGCCTTGTAGGAACCGTAATAGAGGCCGCGGGCAATGTGCAGGTAAACGGCCACGAAGAAGAAGGAGGCGCCGTTGGCATGCATATAGCGCAGCAGCCAGCCGTGGTTGACGTCGCGCATGATCTTTTCAACAGAGTTGAAAGCCAGCGACGTGTCGGCGGCATAATGCATGGCGAGCGTGACGCCTGTCAGGATCTGTACGATCAGCATGACGGCGAGCATGGCACCGAACGTATAGGCATAGTTCAGGTTCCTGGGAACCGGATATGCAATGAAGCTGTCATAGACCATGCGCGGCAAAGGCAGGCGCGCATCGACCCATTTCTCAAGGCCGGTTGATGGCTCGTAGCTGGAATGGCCACTCATTAATCAGTCTCCCCTCAACCGATCTTGATCTTGGTATCGGATATAAATGAAAAGGTCGGAATCGCCAGATTCTGCGGCGCAGGACCCTTACGGATGCGGCCGGCCGTATCATAAACCGAGCCATGGCAGGGACAGAACCAACCATTATATTCGCCGGCCTGGCCGAGCGGCACACAACCGAGATGGGTGCAGGTGCCAATCATGACGATCCAGTTTTCCTTGTCCTTGCCGCCTGAACGATCGACGCCCGTTGCCTGAGCCTCGGGCGGCAGATTGGCATTGCGGGCGACCGGGTCCTTGAGATCGGCCAGCGGAACATCGGCGGCTGCCTTCACTTCCTCAGGCGTACGGTTGCGAATGAAGATCGGCTTGCCGCGCCACTTCACAGTCAGCGACATACCGGGCTCGAGGCTCGCGACATCGACTTCGATGGAAGCCAGAGCCAGCGTCGACGCATCCGGGCGCATCTGGTCGATGAACGGCCAGGCAACCGCGACGGCGCCGACAGCACCCGCCATTCCAGTGGTGAGATAAAGGAAATCACGGCGAGTAGGCTCTGCTGAAGCCTCGCTTGTCGTTACGTGTTCGCTCACGGCCTAACCATCCTCTGCGCAATTATAGCGGAATTCCGCCCTGCCCCCTCTGCCGGCGAATCGATCTGGACACAATTCGGCCATAGATTCCCCGGCAATCCGGCGCGTTCTAAGCTTGATCGCAAATTATGTCCAGCCTTGGCAAGGGGACGAGGGCACAATGTCGCGGGAATTTCCGAGGATTTTTTTAAGGCAAACACAAGCTTGCCACTATGCTGCATTGCAACAAAAGGGTCGCCGTGATAGGCGCGATGGCAGCCACGCCAGCGAGCCGGACCGGAACGAATGAGAGACACGATTTTTTGCGTATTCAGCGTCCTCACGACGCTCGTCCTCGCCGTCGTCTCGCTGCGCTACGTCAGAGATTTCTATCTGCTTTCCTTCTTTTACAGCTTCCAGGTCCATCTGGCGGTGGCCGCAGCGGCGGGGTCTATCGCAGCCCTTCTCGTCAAGCGGCACTGGTATGGGGTGCTGACACTTAGCGTATCCGTGGTCCTTGCCATCCACGGCGTCATGATGATGCGCGAATTCGCCGAGCCCGCTGTGGAAGAAAGCCGGCCGGCTCTCTTCAAGCTGATGTCTTTCAATATCGAGAACGATAATTTCGCGAACGGCGGCGCAATCGCCGACCTGGCCATCGCCTCCGGCGCCGATGTCGTCAACATCTTGGAGGCCGAACCGGTTTTGTCGGAACTGCCGCGGCTCTTGAAGACCTATCCCTATTACATCGGCTGCGGCGTCGGCATGCAGGAATGCGATACGCTGGTGCTGTCGAAGCGTCCGCTCATCGAACCCCGCATCCGCAATCTCGGCCTGCTCTGGCGCAACCGGCTGACGATATCGACCATCGATTTCGACGGGCAGAAGGTCAATTTCCTCGCCGCGCACCTTACCAAACCCTATTATGACGAATTCCACGGCCTGGAGATCTGGGATCTCGCAGAGATCATTCCTTCCCTGCCGGGGCCGCTCGTCCTTGCCGGTGATTTCAATACGTCGATCCTGGCGCCCGACGTGCAGTGGCTCATGCGCGGCCAGGGCCTCGGCACGGTATCGCTGGAGCCGGCGACATGGCCGATTAAGGCAGGCGCCTTCGGCATTCCAATCGATCACGTCTTCAGCAAAGCGCCGCTGCGGCTGAAATCTGTCCGCCGCATTCAGGACAGTTTCGGTTCAAATCATTTTGGCCTGATGGCGGAATTCGTCGTCGATCCCTGAGTTCTGATCGTCGTCCGCCGCCAGGAAGCCGCCGGACTGACGCGCCCAGAGCTCGGCATATAGCCCGCCGCGGCGAAGCAGTTCGTCGTGGCTGCCCTCCTCGATGATCCGGCCGAGATCGACGACGATCAGCCGGTCGAGTGCGGCAATCGTCGACAGCCGGTGGGCGATCGCAAGCACGGTCTTGCCCTCCATGATCCGATGAAGGTTGGACTGGATCGCTTCTTCCACCTCCGAATCGAGCGCCGACGTCGCTTCATCGAGAACGAGGATCGGGGCGTCCTTCAGCATGACCCGGGCAATGGCAATGCGCTGCCGCTGCCCGCCTGAGAGTTTGACGCCGCGTTCGCCGACATGTGCATCGAAACCTCTGCGGCCCTGCTGATCCTGCAGGCGCTCGATGAAGTCGATGGCTTCGGCGCGCCTGGCCGCCTCGACCAACCGCTCCTCGCCGGCATCCGGCCGTCCGAACAGAATATTGTCGCGCACCGAACGATGCAGCAGCGAGGTATCCTGGCTGACGACGCCGATCTGCATTCTGAGCGATTCCTGCGTCACGGCGGCAATATCCTGGCCGTCGATGAGGATGCGGCCGTCCTGAATGTCGTAGAGGCGCAGCAGCAGGTTCATCAGCGTCGATTTGCCCGCGCCCGAACGTCCGACGATCCCGACCTTTTCGCCCGGATGGATTGTCAGGGAGAAATTCTCGACGACCGGCAGGTGACCCTTGCCGTAGCGAAAGGAAACATTGTCGAAGCGGATGCCGGGCTGCCGGATCAGCAGGCTCTTCGCATCCGGCCGATCGACGAGCCCCAGAGGCTGGGAGATCAGCTCGGCAGCATTCTGGATGGTGCCAAGATTGCGCATGATGCCGTTGAACTGCGTCATCAGCCGCCCGAGCAGGAAATTCAGCCTGAGCACCAGTGCCAGCGAGAATGCCACCGCACCCGAGCTGACCAGGCCGCGCAGCCAGAGATCGACGCTCAGTCCAGCCATCGTCACGATCATCAGGCCGGAGAGAAGCGCCATCGAAGCCCTGACGCCGGTGATGAACCGGGTGAAGCGCAGCACCGTATCCTGAAAGATATCGAAGCCCTGCCGCATGTAGCGGTCGCTTTCCTCGTCGCGGGCAAACAGTTTCAGCGTCTGCATGTTGCTGTAGGAATCGACCATTCGGCCGTTCAGCATCGATCCGGCCTCCGCCGTTTCGCGGGAATGATGGCGGATCCTGGGAACGAAGTGGCGGGCAAGTAGGCCGAAGGCGCCAAGCCAGAACAGCACGACGGCGGCAAGGGAAAAGTCCAGCCGGGCGACGAGCACGAGCGTCGTCACCGCATAAATGCCGACGAACCAGACGCTTTCCATCAGCGAGGTGACGAGATCCCCGGTGGCCTGCCCGGCCGACCAGACCTTGGTAACGATGCGTCCGGAGAAATCGCTCTGGAAGAACGATAAAGACTGCCGGGAGACATGGAGATAAGATTGCCAACGTGCTAGATTATAGAAACCCGGCGTGATCACCTGCTGATCGACGAGCGCGATCAGGAAGGCGACGACAAAACGCACGAGCCCGATGAGAGCGAGCATGCCGAACAGCTCGCCGCCATGGGCTGCCAGAAGACCGCTCCAACCGGCGCCGGGTGTGATACTGCCGAGGATATCGACCAGTCGACCGACGAACCAGAAAAGCGCCGCCTCGATTGCCGCCGATGTGCCGCCGAGAATAAGCATGGCGATGAACGGCATCCTCGCCTGGCCGATATAGAACCAGACAAACCCGAGCGTCGAGCCCGGCGGCTGAAGATTGGCGCGCGGACGAAACGGATCGATCCAGGTTTCGAACAGGCGAAGGATGGGGCGCAGGAACATGGAAGCGATATAGGCGGATTGGGCGGGGCGGCAAAGGGAATGAAAAGCGGACGCAATGTTATATTTTGGTAATGATCGATAACATCGGCGGCATCGCCATTGATTACCCCCGAACCGGTCACAATCTGACGATACGATCGCGCTTCACCGGAGAGAAGGTTCATGGAAACGAAAATGCTCGATGCGCATATTCCGCTTCCGCTCGCGGAAAGGCTCGATGCCCTGGCTCTCGACCTGGCATTGCCGCGCGACGAAATCGTCACCGAGGCCGTTTCCGCCTGGCTCGACCAGGAGGAGCACCGCCGCATCGCCGCGCTGCGCACGCTGGCCGCCGCCAACACCATCATCCTCGTCGAACATGACCGCGTCATCGACTGGGCCGACAGTCTTTGAACCGCCGCAGAGCAAGCGCGGCATCAATTCCCGCCGAGAATACCGACAACATCCCGACGGCCGTGCAGAACGCGCAAGATCGTAACCGATTCATGTTCCACGGTATAATAGGCGCGAATATCCTCGAAACCCGGAACGGGCCACGATCTTATGCACGCCAGTTTTGAATTGCCGAATGTCTTCGGCGTGCCAGAATTCGGATATTCGAGAAGACGCACGAAAGACTGTTCGGCGGCATGCAGAAACCGCAGACCGAGTTCCTCTCCGCCGCGCTCCGCAAGATAGGAAAGCTGCAACAACATATCGTCGCGAGCTGCCGGTTTGACGGCAAGCTTCATGGCGACTTGTTCTTGCTCTGCGCTGCCAGCAACTGCGCGGCTTCCTTCCTCAGATCGCTCCAGAATGCGGGCGTTGCCTCAACGGCGTCCCCAGATGCCAGGCCCTCGAGCAGCAAGGCCTCAAGCCGCGCCTCGTTTTCGCGCTCCTGCGCATCCCGAACGAGGCCCCGGAAATATTCGCTGACATTGCCATAGCCCTTGCTGGCCATCTGGCTTTCGACAAAAGCCTTGAGGCTGTCGGGCAATGAGATCGTTACGGTCGCCATAAGCACATTCCTTGCTGGGATCAGCAAATGTACCACAGCTTCTTAACTGTTCTCAACTGTTAAGAAGCCCTCCCCGCTCTTGTGCCGGGAGGGCCATCTATCATTCCGCCGCCTCTTCCGCCTCCTCGGCGTGATCGGAGAGGAAGCCGCCGGACTGGCGGTTCCAGAGGTCGGCGTAGATGCCGCCGCTCCCGATCAGTTCGCCGTGGGAGCCGGCCTCGATGATCCGGCCCTTGTCGAGCACGATCAGCCGGTCCATCTCCGTCAGCGTCGACAGCCGGTGGGCGATCGCGATGACCGTCTTGCCCTCCATCAGGGCGAAGAGGTTTTCCTGAATCGCCGCCTCGACTTCCGAATCGAGCGCCGAAGTCGCCTCGTCGAGCACCAGGATCGGCGCGTCCTTCAGAAAGACGCGGGCGATCGCGATGCGCTGCCGCTGGCCGCCGGACAGCTTGACGCCGCGTTCGCCGACCTGCGCGTCCAGCCCCTGGCGGCCCTGCATGTCGACGAGCCCTTCGACGAACTCCCAGGCATTCGCGCGCTTGGCGGCCTCGGTGATCTCTGCATCCGAGGCCTCGGGACGGCCATAGGCGATGTTGTCGCGGATCGAGCGATGCAGCAGCGAGGTGTCCTGCGTCACCACGCCGACCAGGGAGCGCAGGCTTTCCTGCGAGACGCCGGCGATGTCCTGCCCGTCGATGGTGATGCGGCCGCCCTCCAGATCGTAGAAGCGCAGCAGCAGGTTCATCAGCGTCGTCTTGCCGGCGCCGGAGCGGCCGACGAGACCGACCTTCTCGCCCGCCTTGATGTCGAGCGACAGGTTGTCGATGACACCCTTGCTCTTGCCGTAGTGGAAGCGGATGCGGTCGTAGTGGATCGCGCCCTTTTTCGCCGTCATGGGAGGAGCGTCCGGCTTATCGACGATGTCGTGCTGTTTGCTCATCATCTCCATGCCGTCATAGACCGTGCCGATATTCTCGAACAGCGCCGAGACTTCCCACATGATCCATTGCGACATACCGTTGACGCGCATAGCAAGACCGATGGCGATGGCAATCGCACCGACCGAGATCGCCCCGTTCAGCCAGAACCAGATCGACATGCCCGAGACGACGAAGAGCGCGATGCAGTTGTTGAGGTAGACGCTGATGTGGAAGAGCGTCACCTTGCGCATCTGCTTGTGTACGGTCTGCAGGAACTCGTCCATGCCTTCCCTGGCATAGACCTCCTCGCGGCCGGCATGCGAAAACAGCTTGACGGTGGCGATATTCGTATAGCTGTCGACCACGCGCCCCGTCATCATCGAGCGCGCATCTGCTTGCGCCGCCGCGATCTTGCGAAGCCGCGGCACGAAATAGGCGACGATGCTGATATAGACGGCGAGCCAGACGAGGATCGGGATCATCAGCCGCCAATCGGCAGCTGCGATGACGATGATCATCGTCAGGAAGTACGTCACGACATAGACGAAGACGTCGAGGATCTTCATCACCGTCTCGCGCACCGCCAGCGAGGTCTGCATCACCTTGGTCGCCACACGCCCGGCAAACTCGTTGGCGAAGAATGTCATGCTGTGGCGCAGCAGGAAGCGATGCATCTGCCAGCGGGCGCTCATCGGATAATTGCCGAGCAGCATCTGGTGCATGATGAGGGAATCGAGGCCGGCCGTCAGCGGCAGGCCGATCAGCACCAGCGCCGCCATCCAGAACAGCTTGTGGCCTTCCGTCTCAAGGAAGGTGGCGCGGTCGGCATTGGTCAACCAGTCGACGATATCGCCGAGGAACTGGAAGAGCGCCACTTCGCCGACGGCGATCAGCGCCGTCAGCACGGCCATCAGGCCGAGCCAGGGCGCTGCCGGTTTGCTGTAGTGCCAGCAAAAGGCAAACAGACCCTTCGGCGGAGCGATGGGCTCCTCGCTCGGAAAGGGATTGAGTCGCTGTTCGAACCAGCCAAACATGAAATTGCTCCGAAACGTCAGCGTTTCGGCTCCCGGCTTCGCGCCATCCCGGCGCACTGCATGCACATATGGGAACCGAACGTTCAAGGGGCGAGGCTGAAGCAGCCGCACAATGGATCAAAAAGGGAGATTCAGGGAAGAAATGCGCCCTAGCGGCGGCGCGTCGCCTTAATCGGCATCACGGCGGGAAAGCGCATAGCGAGCAAAATATTCATGACGGCCCTCCCTGCTGGCGATTGAAGTTGTGCATGGATAACGCGAAAATTGCGAAATTTCCAGCCCCATAATGGCGTAAACTGAATGTTTCCGGGCCAAAACGCGCCCTGTTGCGGCGAAAAGGCAGTTGCTTTAGGTCTCACGCGTCCCAACGAAAATAAGCGGCGCGATGACGGACCTCAGATTGGCACTCTACCAGCCGGATATTCCGGGCAATACCGGCACGATCCTGCGACTTGCCGCCTGCCTCGCCTTTGCGGTCGATCTGATCGAACCGGCCGGCTTCGACGTTTCCGACCGCAACCTGAAACGCTCGGGCATGGACTATATCGCCGCCGCTGCGCTGACCCGCCATGTCAACTGGGATCGCTTCGAGGCGTGGCGCGCCACGACCGGCCGCCGCCTGATCCTAGCCTCGACCAAGGCGGCCGACCGCTACACCGATTTTGCCTTCCACCCCAGCGACATCCTGCTTTTCGGCCGCGAAAGCGCAGGCGTGCCGGATCATGTGCATGAGAAGGCGGATGCCCGCATCCTGATCCCGATGGTCGAGGGCCAGCGTTCGATCAACATCGCCGTTTCGGCCGCGATGATCGTCGGCGAGGCGATGCGCCAGACCGTCTGGAGTTGACCGTCTGGGCTTGACCGGCACCGGCGTCGGCGAAATAGCCGATCAGCTCCGGACCGTGTCGGAAAATGACGTTGTCAATCCGCGCCAAATCGGTCTATATTTATTAGCCGAGCAAACAAACATATCGTATAGCCTCCATAATTTCAACAGTTTGGTAGGCTACACCCAAGCCTACACCTCTCAAGACAGATGAAAGAAGAATAAAAGCAAGAAAATGGATTCCACAGTCATCATGATCAACCTGTTCGGCGCCGTGGCTTTGCTGCTGTTCGGCCTTGCGCAGGTGAAGGACGGCGTGTCCAGGGCCTTCGGCGCACGGCTGAGAACAGGTCTGGCGAGCGGCACGCGCGGCGGTTTCCGTTCCTTCCTGTCGGGACTGGGGGCGACCATCGCGCTGCAGAGTTCGACGGCAACCGCGCTGATGACCGCATCCTTCGTCGAACGTGACCTGATCAAGCCGCGCATGGCGCAGATCGTCCTGCTCGGCGCCAATGTCGGCACGGCGATCACCGCCTGGATCGTCGCCACCGGCATCGAATGGCTCTCTCCGTTGCTGATCCTGGCCGGCATCGTGCTTTACCGCGGCCGCTCCAGCACCCGCCAGGGCGGCGGCGCGGCACTGATCGGCATCGGTCTGATGCTGCTGTCGCTGCATCTGCTCGGCCTCGCGACGGAACCGATGCGCGCCTCCCCGGCTCTCGCCGCATTTATCGGCCTTCTGGACGGGGCGCTGCCCGTGGCGCTGCTCTTCTCGGCAGCTCTTGCCTTCCTCTCCTCCTCGAGCCTGGCTGTGGTGGTGCTAATCCTGTCGCTCGCCTCGGCGGGTCTGGTTTCGGCCGAACTTGTCATCGTTCTCGTGCTCGGCGCCAATCTCGGCGGCGCGATCCCGCCTGTCATTGCGACATTGTCCGGCCCGGTTTCGGCGCGGCGCGTCACTCTCGGCAACCTCGCGGTGCGCGCGCTCGGCTGCTTCATCGCCCTGCCGCTGGCGGGCTATGGCGCCGAACTCATCCAGATGCTGCCCTTCGGTCCGGCCAAGCTGCCGGTCGATGCGCATCTCGCCTTCAATCTTCTGCTGGCAGCCCTCGCCTGGCCATTCTCCCGGCCGCTCGCCACCCTGATGGCCCGGCTGGTGCCGGATCAGGCCGAGCCTGACAACGCCCCGAAATATCTCGACACGCAGGAGCTTTCGACACCCGTCATTGCCCTGACCAGCGCCACCCGCGAAGTGCTCGGCGTCGGCGACCTCATCGAGCGCATGCTGGTCAGGGTCTCCGAAGCCTTCGAGCAGAATGATGCCGGCAAGCTTGCCGAAATCCCGGCTCTCGAAGAGCGCGTCGACCGGCTGCAGCAGGCAGTGAAGGTCTATCTCTCGAAGCTCGGCCGCGAGGGTCTCACCGACGAGAACGCCCGCCGCTCGATCGTCGTCATCGACTACGCGATTAATCTCGAACATATGGGCGACATCATCGAGAAAGGCTTGCGGGAACAGGTGGCGAAGAAGATCTCGCTCGGCCTGAAATTTTCCGACGACGGCCATCAGGAACTGCGCAAGCTGTTCGATCTGACGATCGACAATCTGCGCGTCGCCCAGACGATCTTCGTCACCCGCGATTTCAATCTCGCGCGGCAGATGATGGAGGTAAAGGTCGAGGTGCGCCGGATGGAGAAGCAGTCGGCCGAGCGCCATCTCGAACGCCTGCGCGACGGCCGCGCCGACAGCCTGCAGACGAGTTCGCTGCATCTCGACATGCTGCGCGACCTGAAGCGTATCAACGCCCACATCGTCTCGGTGGCGCATCCGATCATGGATGAGAGCGGTCTGCTGATCGAAAGCCGCGTACGACCCGCGGCGGAGTGACGGTCAATCGGCCGAAGGCAGGCGGCGCATCGTGAATTCGATCTGGTCGCCGTCGAGCTGGCGCCAGCTTTCCACCTCTGTCCAGTAGGCCGCCTTCGGATATTCGTCGAACCATTCGCGCGCTTTGGCGCGTGCGTCGAGGAGGCCGAGGCAATATGTCTCACGCACGAAATGGTCTTTCCGGCGGGAGGACGTTTCCGCCCGATGTCTTGCTATCCTGCGCTTCAGGCCGTCGAAGGACGGAGGTCCTGGAACTTTTTTCATCAAACCTACCTCTTCGGAAAAGGTAGTATCGAAATACTTGATTTGCGAGTCGAATCTTGGAAACGCCGGGCAGCGTTGCCCTTGGCTTGGCGAGAAGCGGCGCCACCTGCTAGACGTGGCCGGCAACGAGGAATGAGCGAGTCGCACCCCTAAACGGATGCCGACCGCCGGAGGCGTGACATGGAAAGACCGGAACTGCCGATCGGCTTGCCTGAGGATATCGAAGAGAAGAAGGCTGCCGCCCGCAGCTGGTTCGAAGGACTGCGCGATACGATCTGCGCCTCTTTTGAAGCCCTCGAAGACGAGCTGGAAGGCCCGCTCTCCGATCAGGAGCCCGGCCGATTCACCGCCAAGGACTGGTCGCGCGAAAACGGCGCCGGCGGCGGTGGCCGCATGTCGATGATGGAGGGCCGGGTCTTCGAGAAGGTCGGCGTCCACACGTCCACCGTCCATGGCGAATTCTCCCCGGACTTCCGGGCGCAGATACCGGGCGCCAAGGACGATCCGCGTTTCTGGGCCTCGGGCATCTCCTTGATAGCCCATCCCGTCAATCCGAATGTTCCGGCTGTACATATGAACACCCGCATGGTCGTCACCACGAGCCGCTGGTTCGGCGGCGGCGCCGACCTGACGCCGGTGCTGTCGCGCCGGCGCACCCAAGAGGACGAGGACAGCCAGCTCTTCCACAAGGCGATGGAGATCGCCTGCCGTAATCATGCCGTCGCCGATTACGCTGCCTACAAAGCCTGGTGCGACGAATATTTCTTCCTGAAGCATCGCAACGAGGCCCGCGGCATTGGCGGCATCTTCTATGACTGGCTGCATTCGAGCGAGGAGGCCGGCGGCTGGGACGCCGATTTCGCCTTCACCCGCGATGTCGGCCGGGCCTTTGCCATGGTCTATCCGAAGATTGTCCGCTCCAACTTCAATAAGCTGTGGACAGAGGCCGACCGTGACGAACAATTGATCCGCCGGGGCCGCTACGTCGAATTCAATCTGCTGTATGATCGCGGCACGATCTTCGGCCTGAAGACCGGCGGCAACGTTGAATCCATTCTTTCGTCCTTGCCTCCTGTCGTCCGCTGGCCATGAGACTGTGATATCTCGTCGATAAATTCGAGTTGATTGACCTTCACGAAAATTAAGCGCGTCCTAACTTTATATGTATGTGCGTAACAATCGGAGGAGGATTGTCATGACGATACAAAGTGGTTCGCCCGCGTCCACGGATGCCCAGGAAACATCTCGTACGATCGACACATCCGAGTTTCTGACGCGCATCGCCGAGAAACTGCGGGCCAAGAGCGGCTCGGATCTGCCGCTGTCCTGCTTCATCGAGCAGGTCAAGCTGCAGCTGGCCGGAGGAAAGTCGCCGGAACAGCTGCAGAATGAAGCAGCGGCCGCCAACAGCAACATGCCCGGCCAGCTTTCGGATGCCTACAAAGCCTGGGCGATGCCCGACTGACACGGCCTTTACCGGCCGGCATATGGATGCCGGCCGGAACCTTCCCTCCCCCCGCACATTCATAAATCGCGTCAGATCGCGATCGTCTTTGTGTTTCGAACAGAGGAGAAGACCATGCGACTTTTCGAATGCGGCACTCTCGTCCCGGGCTGCGCTTGGCATACACGGGCGGATAGCGACGCCGAGGTGGTCCGCCGCGCCGTCGAACATCTGAAAAATGCTCACGGCGAAACCACGATCCGTGAGAACATGGTGGATAATATCAAGGCTCGCATCCGCGACGAGGTCAACGCCGCCTGATTATTGCAGTCGTTCTTGTAGCCGGGCGAGCAGTGCCGCCCGGTCGGAAACGAAATTTTCCTCTACCCACTGGTTTTCCAGGCCGGCAAGCAGTTCGCCGACGCGCGGGCCTGAGGCGATTCCCGCAGACATCACATCGCCGCCGTTTAGCGGAAATTGCGGCTTCTTCCAGTTTGCGGCCTGATCCAGGAGCTTGGTGAGCCGCGCCGACCGCGCCATTTCGTCGAAATCCGCTTCAGCCTTGCCACGCGCCACGCCGAGCGCCAGCTTCAGCCGCGTCGTGATGCCGTCGGCGCCGTTGCGGTAGAGCAGCCGTTCGAAGGCCGACGACGACATGTCGTCATTAACAGGTGCGGCCATTGCCCAGGCCCTGAGGGTGGCCGCTTCCGCATTCGAGAGCTTGAGGCGGGCTGCCAGCGCTTCCAGCCGCACCGCATCGGGCGGCACGATCGCCGCAAGCCGCAGCAGCGGATCGGGCGTCCAGCCGAGCGCCTTTTCGGTGGCGACCAGCGAAGGGATCGCATCGATCCCCCATCGTTCCGATTCCGGCAGGATTTCCGTCAGCACCGCCACCTGCCGCATCCACAGCAGCGCCCGGCCGGGATCGGCAGCACTCAAGAGCTTCCGCAGTTCCGACCAGACGCGTTCCGCCGACAGCGTCTTCAGCTTCGAACGCGCCGCCGAACACGCCTTCAGCCCCTCCGCATCCGGCCGCCCGGAACCGTAATAGGCAAAGAAGCGGAAGAAGCGCAGGATGCGCAGATGATCTTCGGCGATGCGCTTTGCCGCGTCACCGATGAAGCGGATGTTGCGCCTCTCGATATCGGCAAGCCCGCCGACCAGATCCACTACCTCGCCCTTGGCATCGGCATAAAGCGCGTTGATCGTCAGATCCCGCCGCTCGGCATCGGCCTTCCAATCGGTGCTGAAAGCGACCTTCGCGTGGCGCCCGTCGGTCTCGACGTCGGTGCGAAGCGTCGTCACCTCGAAGGGCTTGCCGTCGATGACGAGCGTCACCGTGCCGTGCTGCAGGCCTGTCGGTACCGCCTTGATGCCGGCCGCCGCCGCGCGCTCCATGACGATCTCCGGCGTCAGCGTCGTGGCGATGTCGATATCGCTGACCGGCAGGCCCATCAGGCTGTTGCGCACCGCGCCGCCGACCACCCGCCCTTCTCCGCCATCGGTATTGAGAAGCGGAAGAATCCGGCCGAGAGCCGGGTCGCGGAACCATGCTTGGTCGGCAAGACCGGTCATGCATAAAGCCTTTCGTAAAGCGTGCGGACGATGCCGGCGGTGATGCCCCAGATCATTCTGGTTTCATAGGGCACACGGTAGAAATGCCGGTCGATGCCGTCGATGACACGCCTGTCGCGGGCATGGTTGGCAGGGTTCATCAGGAATGACAGCGGCACCTCGAAGACGTCAGCCACCTCGGCCGGGTTCAGGGTCAGCGCGAACCCCGGCGTGACGACACCGAGCACCGGCGTGATGCGGAAGCCGGTCGAGGCAAGATAATTCGGCAACCGCCCAACGGTCTCGACGAAGGAACCGGCGAGGCCGATCTCCTCCTCCGTCTCGCGGATCGCCGCCATCTCAGGTGAGATATCGGATGGATCGATCGACCCGCCGGGAAAGGCGATCTGCCCGGAATGTTTGCGCAGCGTTGCCGTGCGCTTGGTGAAGATCACATGTGCCTCCTCACCGTCGTCGACGACCGGCACGAGCACGGCGGCGTCGCGCAGCTTGAAGGTCTCGACCTCGGCGACGATATCGGGATTGAGGATATGGTCGCCGTGATCGCGCCAGGCATGGTCGACCGGCCCACCATTCTGGTTGAGGGCGCGGCGGCGGAATTCGGCGGCTGAGAACAGCGGATAACGGTGGGTGATCGCATCATTCATCGGCAAAGAGCATCCAGTTCGTCGGCCAGCATGACAGGGAAGACCTGGCCGGCGGAGCGGAGCGCAAACATCGCCAGCCCCTCCACGTCGAGGATCTCGCCAAGCGCGACCAGTTCATACATCACCGCACGCGACACCAGCGCCTCCAGCCGCCCGCGCACATGCAGATAGGGTTTCAGTTCGGCGTTGCCGTCCGCAATGGCAAAGCGCAGCCGATGCTCTCCTCCCGCCTCCACGACATCGCCGACATTGGTGCGAAATGTCAGCACCTGTTCGCCCTGCCACTCCGTCACGTTCATCTCCACGGCAATGAACGGCGCGTCGGCGACCCTGATCCCGACCTTTTCCACAGGAGTTACGAGATAGGTCTTCTCGTCGTCGTCCTTGCGCAAAACCGTCGAAAACAGCCGCACCAGCGCCGGCCGGCCGATCGGCGTGCCCATATAGAACCACGTGCCGTCGGCTCTGATCTCCATGTCGATATCGCCGCAGAAAGGCGGATTCCACCGCTCGACCGGCGGTAAACCGCGTTTTTTTCCGCCGCTTTCGTCAGACGCGCGCGAAATCATGGCGGCAAGTCCCGCCGCATCCGCCTGTCCGCTGATTTCCTCGGCTGCCATTCTTCCGTCCCGGTTTGTCCTTAACGAAGTGAAGTCACGAGATAGTCATTCGCAACGAACTTGTCAGCCCGTCGCATCTCCATAACTCTATCGAGTATGAGGCAGATGTATAAGTCCGCCGATTCGCTGCCGAATGATTTCAGCCGTTGGAGATGCCCGTGGGTATGATGAAGACCGAAGCCAGCCTCGATGAAAAGGCGATCGTCGCCGCTGCCGAAAAGGCGCTCTCCGATATCGCCGCCATCCGCACAGAAGTCTCGAAGGTGATCTTCGGTCAGGAAAGCGTCGTCGAGAACACCATTCTCGCCGTGCTGTCCGGTGGTCATGCTCTGCTCGTCGGCGTCCCTGGCCTTGCCAAGACCAGACTGGTGACGACGCTCGGCGAAGTGCTCGGCCTTGCCGCCAACCGCATTCAGTTCACGCCGGACCTGATGCCCTCGGATATTCTCGGCTCCGAAGTGATGGATCAGGACGACAGTGGACGCCGCTCTTTCCGCTTCGTCAAGGGCCCTGTTTTCGCCCAACTGCTGATGGCCGACGAAATCAACCGCGCCTCGCCGCGAACCCAGTCGGCGCTTCTGCAAGCCATGCAGGAATATCACATCACCATCGCCGGCCAGCGCTATGATCTGCCGGCGCCCTTCCACGTGCTCGCCACCCAGAACCCGCTCGAGCAGGAAGGCACCTATCCCCTGCCCGAAGCTCAGCTCGACCGCTTCCTGCTGCAGGTCGACGTCAACTATCCCGAACTCGCCGCCGAACGCCAGATCCTGCTTGAGACGACGGGCTTGGGGGAAACCCGGCCGGTAGCCGTCATCGACGCGCAGCGGCTGATCGAGATTCAGGCCCTGGTGCGCCAGATGCCGGTGAGCGACACGGTCGTCGACGCCATCCTGGCGCTGGTGCGTTCCGCCCGTCCCGGCCAGGGCAATGCCTCGACCGACAAGAACGTCGCCTGGGGTCCCGGTCCCCGCGCCGGCCAGGCGATGATGCTCTGCGCCCGCGCCCGGGCGCTCTACGAAGGCCGCCTGGCGCCGTCGCTCGACGATATCTTCGCGCTCGCCGAACCCATTCTCCAGCACCGTATGGCGCTGACTTTCGCTGCCCGCGCCGAAGGCATGTCGGTGCGCGATGTCATTGCCGGACTGGTCAAGCAGGCAAAGGGATAAGGAAGCCGGACGCGTGGCATCTATCGGACAGATCGTCAATCCGACGTCAGGCAGCGATGCCCTTTCCCGCGCCAGGCAGCGGGCCGCCCTGGTACCGGATTGCCTGGTGGAAGCCAAGCGCATCGCCAACACGGTGATCGCCGGCTGGCATGGCCGCCGCAAACGCGGCATCGGCGAAAATTTCTGGCAGTTCCGTCCCTATGCCGAGGGCGAAAGCCTGTCGCGCATCGATTGGCGCCGTTCCGCCCGCGACGACCATACCTATGTGCGCGAGCGCGAATGGGAGGCGGCCCACACGATCTGGCTCTGGTGCGACATGTCGCCCTCGATGATGTACAAGTCGAGTTATGGCAGCGTCTCCAAGGAAAGCCGCGCGCTGGTCGTCATGCTGGCGCTGGCCGAAATCCTCGCCCGTTCCGGCGAGCGCATCGGCTGCCCGGGCATCATGGAACCCGCCTCCACCCGCAATGCCGCCGAGCGCCTTGCGGCCGCGCTCATGCACACGCCGCTGACCGGCGGCCTGCCGGAAACAGGAATGATCCGCGGCTGGAGCGACCTGGTCCTCATCGGCGATTTCCTCGATGATGCGCCGGCGATCATGGAACGCCTCGGCCCGCTCGCCCGCCGCGGCCTGCGCGGCCATGTGGTCGAAATATCGGATCCCGCCGAGGAAATATTCCCCTACAGCGGCCGCACCGAATTCACCGATCCGGAGAGCGGCGCCAGGCTTATCTCCGGCCGCGCCGAACACATTCGCGAGGCCTATCGCAACGCCTACCTCGCCCGCAGGGAGAGCCTCGGCCAATCGCTGCGCCATCTCGGCTGGACCTTTGCGACGCACCGCACCGATCATCTCGCCTCGGAGGCGCTGGTCGCGGTGCACATGTATTTGTCCGGCATGCCGGCCAAGGCAACGCATGGAGGGCAGCTGTGAACGCCCTTCCCTTCGCTTTCGCCTATCCTGCCATTCTCGGCGCCCTCATCGCCCTGCCGGTCATCTGGTGGCTGCTCAGGCTGACGCCGCCGCGTCCGAAGACCGAGGTCTTCCCGCCGCTGAAGATCCTCGCCTCCGTCTTGAAGCGCGAGGAGACGCCGGCGCAGAGCCCATGGTGGCTGACGCTGCTGCGCATGCTGCTCGCCGCCACTGTTATTCTTGCGATCGCCGATCCGGTCTTCAACCCGCGCACCAGTTCGCTGGCATCCGGCGGTCCGCTCGTCCTCTTCGTCGACAACAGCTGGGCGGCGGCACCCGACTGGGAGCGCCGCATCCAGACAGCCGATGCGTTGATAGACGATGCGGAATCCGCCGGCACGCCGGTGTCGATCGCCTTCACTGCCGATCCGAGCAACAACGCCGTTCCTGGCACCGCCGCTGCCGCCCGCGACAAGCTGCGCGCCGCCGAGCCGCGACCGCTGGTGCCGGACCGTGAGCGCGCCTTCCAGGCGCTGCGCGCCGCGCTGAACGGCATCAAGCCCGGCACCCTCGCCTTTTTGACCGACGGCGTCGCCGCCAAATCAGAAGACGCGACGGTGCAACGGCTCGCAGAACTTCAGCCCGCCGATCTCCGCCTTATCGAGGGTGATGCCGACCGCACGGTCGCCATCACCGCGGCCAACAATGCGGCTGACGCCATGACCGTCAAGGTCACACGGCTCAACACTTCGCGTGCCGCATCCGTGGCGCTCAACGCCGTCGATACCCAGGGCCGCTCGATTGCCAACGGCAGGGTGAATTTCCGACCCGGCCAGAGCGTTGCGACGAGTTCGATCACCGCGCCCTTCGAGATGCGCAACGATTTCGCCCGCGTCAGCGTCGATAACGGCGCAACGGCCGGCGCCGTCCATCTTCTCGACGACGCATTCAAGCGCCGCCGCGTCGTCCTCCTGTCGGGTGAAGGCGGGGATGAGTTCCAGCCGCTGCTCTCGCCGCTCTATTATATTCAGCGAGCGCTGCAACCCTATGCGGACCTGATCCAGCCCAGCGATTCCGATCTTTCGGTCGCCATACCGAAACTGCTCGCCAGCAATCCCTCCATCATCATCATGGCCGATATCGGCCGTCTGCCTGAAGAAACCTACGAACCGCTGACACGCTGGATATCGAATGGCGGTATGCTGTTGCGTTTCGCCGGTCCGCGCATGGCCGCGGCCCCTGCGGACGATCCGCTGATCCCCGTTATCCTGCGCCAGGGAGAACGGGCGCTGGGCGGCACATTGTCCTGGAGCGAGCCGCAGTCGCTGGCCGAATTTCCGGGTTTCGGGCCTTTCGCTGGCATAGCGCGCCCCGCCGATGTCGTCGTCAAGCGGCAGGTGCTGGCCGAACCGACGCCCGATCTGGCCGAACGCACTTGGGCGAGCCTGGCTGACGGCACGCCGCTCGTGACGATGAAACAGCTCGCATCCGGGCAGATCGTCCTGTTTCACGTCACGGCGGAAGCGACTTGGTCCGATCTGCCGATCTCCGGCACTTTCGTCGACATGCTGCGCCACCTCCTGCAGATATCGCGCTCCGGCGGCGTGACACCGGAGGCGCGCGGTAATGCGCGTGTCTCCGAAACCCTGCCGCCATTCCGTATGCTGACGGCCAAGGGCACGCTCGTCTCCGAGACAGGTTCGGCGCGGCCCCTCATTCCACAGGCCGGAGCCGAACCGACGGCGAATTTCGACAACCCACCCGGGCTTTACGGTTCGGAAGACGGTTTCACCTCCCTGAACGTACTGCCTGAGGACGCCGAACTGACGCCGCTCGACACAGCCGGGACCAATGCCGTGCGCGAAGGCCTGATCGGCGGCGAAAGCTGGTCGGCAAAGCCCGCGCTTTTTCTCGCGGCCTTTCTGCTGCTGCTGGCCGATAGCCTGGTCGTCCTCTTCATGAACGGCGCATTCTCACGATTGCGCCCGGCTGCCCGTACAGCGGCGATGATCGCCGTTGCGCTCAGTGCCGGCTTTCTCATGCAGCCCGGCACGCTTCACGCCAACGACTCCCAGCCCGGCGACGACTTGATCTTGCAGAGGCTCGACAACACGCACCTCGCCTATGTCGTCACCGGGGAACGGGAAGTGGACGAGATATCCGAGCGCGGCCTCGAGGGCCTCACCCAGTTCCTGACGTTTCGCACGACCCTGGAGCCGGCGCCGCCCGTCGGCATCGACCTAACCAAAGACGAGCTCGCCTTCTATCCGATCATCTACTGGCCGGTTTCGGCAACGGCGCCGATGCCGTCGGCGGCGGCGATCAGCCGCATCGACGCCTATATGCGCAATGGCGGCACCGTGCTTTTCGACACACGCGATCAGATCAGCGCATTGGACAATGGCGGCAATGTCAGCGCCAACGGCCAGAGGCTGCAGGCAATCCTTGCCAATCTCGATATTCCGCCGCTGGAACCCGTGCCCTCCGATCACGTGCTGACGAAATCCTTCTATCTCCTGTCGAGCTTTCCCGGCCGTTACACCGGCAGCCCGCTTTGGATCGAGGCTCGGCAGGGCGGCCGCGAAGCGACCGAAAAATCGGCTGCGACCGCCGACGGCGTTTCGCCGATTCTGATCACCGGCAATGATTTCGCCGGCGCCTGGGCAATCGACGACAACGGCGTGCCGATGCTTCCGACCGTGCCGTCCGATGAAGCGCAGCGCGAATATGCCTACCGTGCCGGCGTCAACATCATGATGTACATGCTGACCGGCAACTACAAGACCGACCAGGTCCATGTTCCCGACCTTCTCGAACGGTTAGGACAGTGAGATGACGTTCGACTTTTCGCCCTTCCTGCCCTGGCCAGTTCTGGCCGCACTGGCCGCCGTCAGCGTCCTCATCGCCGCCTTCGCGATCTGGCGTGGCATTCGCGGCGCCTGGATCAGAACGCTGGCGGCGCTGGCCATGCTGACCGCCCTTGCCAATCCAGTGCTGCTGCAGGAGGACCGGGATCAGCTGTCGACGATCGTCCCGGTTCTCGTCGATCGAAGCCAGAGCCAGCAGACGCCCGATCGCGTCAAGACGACCGACGATGCGCTGGCGGCCCTGAAGGGACAGCTCGCCCGCTTCCCCCAGATAGAGCCCCGCTTCGTCGATGTCGAAGGCGATCCCAATTCCGACGTGCCGTCGACACGCCTGTTCGACGCGCTGTCGGCCAATATCGCCGATGTCCCGCCTGCCCGCATCGGCGGCGCCATCATGCTGACCGACGGTGAAGTCCACGATGTTCCGGCCGCCAATCAGGCGCTCGGTTTCGATGCGCCGATCCATGGCCTCATCACCGGCAAGGCCAATGAATTCGATCGCCGCATCGAAGTCATCAAGGGGCCGCGCTTCGGCATCGTCAACGAGGAGCAGCAGGTCGTTCTGCGCGTCTTCGACGACGGCCCGAGCCCCGGCGGCACCGCCAATGTCACCGTGAAGCTGAACGGAGACGAGATCGCCACCCTGCAGGCGACGCCCGGCCAGGACACGCCCTTCTCCTTCAATGTGCCGGCCGGCGGCAGCAACGTGCTCGAATTCTCGGTCGCCACACTTCCGGGCGAAGTCACCACCGCCAACAACCGCGCCGTTCACGTCATCGACGGCATCCGCCAGAATCTCCGCGTCCTGCTCGTCTCCGGCGAGCCGCATGCCGGCGAACGCGCCTGGCGCAACCTTTTGAAATCCGATGCCTCGGTCGATCTTGTCCATTTCACCATCCTGCGGCCGCCGGAAAAGCAGGATGGCACGCCGATCAACGAGCTGTCGCTGATCGCCTTCCCGACCCGCGAGCTCTTCGTCGACAAGATCAAGGATTTCGACCTGATCATCTTCGACCGCTACCAGCACCGCGGCGTACTGCCACTGCTCTATTACGATTACATCGCCCAATATGTCGACAATGGCGGCGCGCTGCTGATCGCCGCCGGTCCCGAGCATGCCGGCCCCGATTCCATCGCACTGACACCGCTTTCCTCGGTGCTGCCGGCAACCCCCACCGGGGAGATGATCGAAAAGGCTTTCTACCCGCGCCTCTCCGAGGAAGGCCGCAAACATCCCGTCACCCGCGGCCTCGACGGCTCGGGCGAGGATCCGCCGCATTGGGGCCGTTGGTTCCGCAGCGTCGATGTCGACCGGCCGCAGGGTGAGACGATCATGCTGGGCGCCGACAACCACCCGCTGCTGGTGCTGAACCGCGCTGGCCAGGGCCGGGTCGCCATGCTGCTTTCCGATCAGGGCTGGCTCTGGGCGCGCGGCTTCGAAGGCGGCGGTCCGAACGTATCGCTCTATCGCCGCATCGCCCATTGGCTGATGAAGGAGCCGGCGCTCGAGGAAGAGGCGCTGACGGCGCGCGCCTCCGGCCGGACGCTTGAAGTCACGCGCCAGACGATCGGCGACAATCCCGGCAACGCCACCGTGCGTTATCCCTCGGGCAAGACCGAAACCCTGCCGCTCACCCAGACCGAACCCGGGCTCTACAAGGCCGAGAAAAGGATGGACGAGATCGGTCTCTTCGAAATCCACAACGGCAAGCTGTCGACGCTCGTCCATATCGGTGCCGTCGACGCGCCGGAGTTCAAGGCGATGATCTCGACGACCGATGTGCTGAAGCCGGTGGCCGACAGAAGCAAGGGTCTCGTCACCCGCGTCGCCAACGAAAGCGGCAGGATCACCGTGCCGCCGATCCTGCCGGTGCGCGGCCAGGTCCGCGTCGCCGATAACGATCGCATGATGATCCGCATGACCAGCGAAACGGTCTTGAAGGGTATCAACACGCTGCCGCTCTTTGCCGGCTTTGCCGGCGTCGGCATCCTGCTGCTTGCCTTCGGAACCATGTGGTGGCGTGAAGGGCGATAATCGCATGCCGGAATTCGAGCTGACCGCCTCGCCCTCACCGGAGGAACTGGCGGCGATCACCGATGCGCTCTCGGCCTTCAACGCCGCTGATGTCGGCCCCGCCGACCGCCGGCCGCTCGCCGTTCTCATCCGCGACACCGACGGCAAGGTGACCGGCGGCCTGTCTGGTTTTACTGCCTGGGGCTGGCTCTTCACCCAGATGATCTATATTCCCGACACGCTGCGCGGCACCGGCCTCGCCGGCAGGATCCTCGCAAAGGCGGAAGAAGAGGCCAGGGCGCGCGGCTGCCGCGGCGCCTGGATCGACACCTTCAGCCCGCAGGCTCTCAGCGCCTATCTGCGCCAGGGTTATGAGGTCTTTGGGGAACTCGAGGATTTCCCGGAGGGCCGCACGCGCAGCTTCCTCCGGAAAAACCTCTAATCATCCGTGCCAGGCGATGATGCCCTTCAGCCGCTCGTGCACGCCCTCGGCGATCGGAACGACGAGCACGCGGCCGGGATCGACCGGCCCCGGGAAGGAAAGCGCGTTATAGGCGACTTTCTCGAAGCCGAGCGGGCCGTAATAGGGCGGATCGCCGACGAGGATGACGGCTTCCGAACCCTTGCGTCTTGCCGCCTCCACTGCGATCCGCACCAGCTCCCGGCCGATGCCTATATTCTTGTGCGAGGGCCGGACGGCAAGCGGGCCGAGCAGATGGCCTTTTACCGTGCCGGCCAGCACCGGCGTCATGCGCACCGAAGCGATCGTCTCGCCGTCGTCGGCGCAGATGAAGGAGAGAGACAGGTCGTGCGGCCCCTGCTCGCGGATGCGAGCCGCCGCCCGCGTGAAGCGGCCCGGACCGAAGGCTTCTTCGTTGATGTGTTCGATGGCGGCGTCGTGGGACGCGTCTTCGGTGAGGTAGACGAGATCGTGCTTGTACATGATGACAGAAACCGGATGGACAGATTGATGGGTCTCGAACACGCCTTCGGCGTTCGGGAGCATCAGCGTCGTCGCGGGTTTCTGGAAATGAACATCACGCAGGGATCCTAAAATCGTGTGAAGGCCGATAGCAGGAAAAATTTCCGCCGTCCAACGCAAAATGCACATGACGGCACCGGGACCATGCAGTGCCGGAACGGCGCGACACACTGTTCAACCTTTACCGCCTGCAAAGCCTCGCTATCTCAGCTAAATCAGGTCCCGACACGCAACCAAAGGAATGAAGATCATGGGAATGCTGGTGGACGGCGTCTGGCACGATGTGTGGTACGACACGAAGGAGAGCAAGGGCCAGTTCAAGCGGCAGCCTTCGCAGTTCCGCAACTGGGTGACATCGGACGGTGAGGCCGGCCCTTCCGGCAGCGGCGGTTTCAAGGCCGAGGCCGGGCGTTACCATCTCTATGTCTCGCTTGCCTGCCCCTGGGCGCACCGCACGCTGATCTTCCGCAAGCTGAAAAAGCTGGAGGATTTTATCTCGGTCTCCGTCGTCGACCCGCTGATGCTCGACAACGGCTGGGAATTCAAGGTCGGCGATGGCGCCACCGGCGACCAGCTCTTCGGCGCCACCACCCTCTGGCAGATTTACGTGAAGGCCGATCCGCACTATTCCGGCCGCGTCACCGTTCCCGTCCTCTGGGACAAGAAAACCGGCACGATCGTCAGCAACGAATCCGCCGAGATCATCCGCATGTTCAACAGCGCCTTCGACGCGCTGACCGGCGCAAAGGCCGATTTTTATCCCGAAGATCTCCGCGCCGAAATCGATGCGCTGAACGCCATCGTCTACGACACTGTCAACAACGGCGTCTACAAGGCGGGCTTTGCCACTACCCAGGAAGCCTATGAGGAAAATGTCGGTAAGCTGTTCGAAACGCTCGACATGCTCGATGAACGCTTGGACAGGGGCCGCTATCTCCTGGGCAACCGCCAGACCGAGGCCGACTGGCGCCTGTTCACGACGCTGGTGCGCTTCGATCCCGTCTATGTCGGCCATTTCAAGTGCAACATCCGCCGGATATCCGACTACCGCAACCTGCCTGGATATTTGCGCGACCTCTACCAGACCGCAGGCGTTGCCGAAACGGTGAACCTCACGCACATCAAGCAGCACTATTACCGCAGCCACAAGACGATCAACCCGACGGGCATCGTTCCCGTCGGCCCGGCGCTCGATCTCGACAGCCCGCATGGCCGTGCTACAGGGCCGCGCGTCTTCTCAGACGCGCAAAGGACGCTGTAGAACTTTAAATTGCTTGCCGCGGCCTAAAAAACTGCGCAGCCCTCACCAGCGGTGGTCGGGCTCCTGCTCGCCACGAAGCTCGGCCAGGCGGCGATGCGTCGCCTCGGTCGTGCCCTCGGGCAGGCTGTCGAGCGGAAAGAAGCCGCTGTCGGAGATCTCCCAATCGGGCGGGCGCGGCGCCGTCTGCTCGACACTCGCCCGGTAGAACACGACATGGTCCCGGCTTGTGGTCGTGGTGTTGAAATAGACCTGAACCAATTGCGGCTTGCCGAGGATCCTGAGGTTGCCCTCCTCCCGCAATTCCTTGGCCAGCGCTTCTTCGACCGTCTCGTTGCGCTCCAGCCCGCCGCCCGGCATATGCCAGCCGCCGATATAGCTGTGGCGCACCAGAAAAATCCGCCCCTCCGCATCGAAGCAGGCGGCCCTGACGCCCATCGTCATGCCGCGGGCGAAGGAGAAATAGACATGCAGAAGGCGCAGGGCCGTCCTGATATGAAGAGGCCGCTTTTCTTTATCCACCATCGTTCCGTTTCAGCCCTTCATCGCACCGGATGTGTTTGATTTGTCAATAAGCTGGTCTATGTCTCGTAGCATGTTCAAGCTCGCGCATATTTCCGACGTCCACCTCGGGCCGCTGCCCCGTCTTTCCATCCAGGAGCTGTTTTCAAAACGCATAACGGGCTTTGTGAACTGGCATCGAAATCGACGCAAGCACCTTTTCGGCAGCACGCTGGATCTGTTGCTCGATGACATCCGCGCCCATCAGGCGGATCATCTGGCCGTCACCGGCGATCTCGTCAATCTGGCGAGCGGCATTGAGATCCGCGCCGCCGCCGCCTGGCTGCGCGCGCTCGGCGATCCCGCCGACACCTCCGTCGTTCCCGGCAATCATGACGCCTATGTGCCCGGTGCCTACGAGAAATCGATGCGCGCCTGGTACGAGTATGTCCGCGGCGATCTCTCCCCACCGCAATGGCAGGAAGATCGCCACATCTTTCCCTATCTGCGCGTCCGCGGCAAAGTCGCAATCGTCGGCTGCTCGACGGCGGTCGCCACCCCTCCCTTTGCCGCCTCCGGCTTTTTCGGCGCGCGCCAGGCGCGCGATACCGTCAACATGTTGCGGGCGGCCGGCGAAGCCGGCCTCTTCAGGGTCGTCATGATCCATCATCCGCCGATCCGCGGCGCCACGACCTTCTACAAGCGGATGATCGGCATCCGCCGCTTCGCCGCGGTAATTTCGACCGGCGGCGCCGAGCTCGTGCTGCACGGACACACACACCTGAACACGCTGCACTGGCTGCGCGGCCAGGTGCAGCCGGTGCCCGTCGTCGGCATCGCCTCAGCCTCGCAGGGACCTGGCAGCATCAAGCCGCCCGGCGCCTACAACCTCTTCTCCATCGACGGCTCTCCCGGCGCCTGGGAGCTCAGCGGCGAGCGCTTCAGCGTCAACCGGTCCGGCGACGCGGTGATGGCGGAAAGCGTTGATATTTTCGCGCGTTAGCGCCGGCTCCGGACTCTTTTATCCAGCACTTGACCCGACCTGAGAGGAGGTCGGGCCATCGCCGCAACAATTGCCATGGCGGCCGCTTACCCTCTTGGTATTTTTAGCGGTAGGCGTACAATCCGGCCAACTGCATCGCCTCAGAACGGAGCCCCGCCAATGACGTCTTCTTTCCGTCACCTGTCCAGACTTTCGCTCGCCGCAGGCTTTGCCTTCGGCATCGCCACCGCCGCTTTCGCGGTCGGCGACAGCAACGATAACACCAATCCGCCGCCGAAGACCGAAACGACCAAGACCTGCACCGGCGGCAAGGTCTGGGACAAGGCCAAGAAGGAATGCGTTAATCCGAAGAAGAGCAGCTTCAACGACGACGATCTTTACAAGTTCGCCCGCGAGTTTGCCTATGCCGGCCAGTATGACAATGCCATCACCGTGCTCAATCTCGCCCGCAACCAGAACGACCCGCGCATCCTAAACTACCTCGGCTACGCCAACCGCAAGGCCGGCCGCATGGAGCTCGGCATGTCCTACTACCGCAAGGCGCTGCAGGCGGATGAGAACTACATCCTCGCCCGCTCCTACATGGGCATGGCGCTGGTGGAACAGGGAGATATCCAAGGCGCCCGCGTGCAGCTCGTGGAAATCCGCGATCGCGGCGGCGAAGGCACGTGGGCCTATCGCGCTCTGCTGCAAAGCTTGAATGGCTACAAGACATATTGACGCAAGTTTTGTGGTCTACAATACGAAAATCCCTTGAGAAAAGGGGATGAAGACGGCCGGATGCTTGCGAAGTGCAGGAGACTTGTTTCATAAAGCACATGCATCGTCGGCGTCGATAAAGCCGGTTTCGCGCCCGACGGCGAACCCTTCGTCCGCGAAACCATTGTGAATGCTTCTTGGATAAACAATGCGTCAACCCGCAACGACCATCGATCTCCGGCGTGATCTCGTCGGCCTTCTGCCCCGCCTTCGCCGCTTCGCGATCACGCTCGCGGGTGAGGCTGCTCTGGCCGACGAACTCGTCCAGGCGGTCTGTCAGCGCGCCATCGCCAAGGGCCATCAATGGAGCGGTGAAGGCCGGCTGGAAAGCTGGATTTACACGCTTGCCCGCCAGCAATGGACCGACGACAGCCGCAAGCGCAAGCCCAAGGCCTCTCTCCGCGGCAATGTCACCGATATTCGCGAAGCCGCGCGCGAACGCTCGACCGCAGTTGATCCCGACGCAATCCATCACATGATCGCCGATATGCCGGAAGGTCTTTCCAGCATGTTCCTGCTCGTCGACGTCGAAGGCCACAGCTATCAGCAGGCGGCCGACATCATGGGCACGCCGGTGGCAAATGTCGTCTCACAGCTCGCGACCGCAAGGCTGCATTTTGCCGGGCTCGCCAGCACTCACCCGATCCACAGGTACTGAATTGCTCGATCTTAGGAAATTGCCGCTCGAAGCCCAGCTCACCGCCCTTCTCGATGGCGAGGTCTCGCCCGAACAGCGCCACGAGCTGGAGCAGCGCCTGGCAACCGACGAGAATGCGCGCCGGCTGCACGAGAAGCTTCGCCACGGCGCCGATTTCGGCCGCCACCGCCTCGACGACATCCTGAAGGAGCCGGTGCCGCTCGCCCTCGTCCGCTCGATCAAGAGCACGCAGCCGCCGAAGACGCCGATCGCCCAGCGCGCCACGCGCCCGCCGGTGAAGCTGGCCCCGAGCGGCCCGCAGGCGCTGGCCGCCGCTCTTATCCTCTTCGTCGTCGGTTGCGGCATCGGCTATTTCGTCGGCACCAGCCCGGATGCCGACGAAATCGCCAGCACGACCACCGCGACGGCGCCGGCCAATACCAGCGACTGGCTGGGCGACGTCACCGCCTATCAGCGCCTGCTGATCCGCCAGCCTCGTCATCTCGTCGAAGTGCCGGCCTCGCAGGCCGAGGAAATCTCCAGCTGGCTCACGACGGCGATCGGCGTGCCCTTCCGCGTGCCCGACCTCAGCGCCGAAGCCTGGACCTTCCAGGGCGCGCGCGTCATCCTCGGCGACAGCCGCCCTGTCGGCCAGCTCGTTTATTCCAACGCCGACGGCGACGTCATCTCCATCTGCTTCCGCAAGGACGCGCAGCCACCGGAGACCGACGACTTCAAGGAAACAATCAAGGACGAGATCGGCCTCGTGACCTGGCACAATGCCGGCACCTCCTATGTGCTTGCCGGCCCCTCCGCCGAAGCGACCCTCGGCCAGCTCGCCATGAAGATCGCCACGGCGATCTAAAGCATGTCGCGCAAAAGTGTGCAGCGGTTTTGCGGCAACGACATGCGTAAGAACAAAGAGCTAAAGCGCGTCGCATGAATCAAGTTTGATGCGACGCGCTTTAAAATGCGAGAAGGCGGAGCCGCGTCGCATCCGCCTTTTTCGATTTAAGGCACCAGCACCACCTTGCCCACAGCTCTTCGCTCCTCGATGGTGCGATGGGCTTCCGCCGCCTCGTGCAGCGGGAAGCGACTACCTTCGACGACCGTCAGCCGGCCCGTTGCCGCAAGATCGAAAAGCTCGCCGAGATCCTCCCGAAGCCTGTGGGGCGGCGTCAGCAGCGGCAACAGCGAAAACCCCTTGATCGATTGGTTGTCGCCGAGCATCCGCTCGATCTCCTCCGCTTTGAGTCCGAACCTCCCCATCGCCGCCAGAACCAGCTCGCCGCAAGGCGCCAGCGCATCGACCGCAGCCTTTGAGGACGCACCACCGACAGTTTCGTAGATAATATCCGCTCCGCGCCCGCCGCTATGCCTCCTGACATCTTCCTGCCAGCCAGGCGCGGTATAATCGACGGCATGATCGGCGCCGAGCGACAGGGCAAGCGCCCCCTTCTCCTCGCCGCTCGCTGCCGCGATCACCATCTCGGCCCCGTTGCGCCTTGCCAATTGCAGAAGCAGCGAGCCAACGCCGCCGGCTGCGGCACTGACGAGTACGCTTTTGCCTTTCGGAAGGCTGCGGCGCGTCAGATGCAGCGCCGTCAGCCCCTGCACCATCAATCCGACAGCCGCCCCGAAAGAGATCGCATCCGGCAGCCGCACCACCGATCCGCCGTCGACCGCGACGAATTCCGCATAACCCGCGCCGCGCCCGACCGCGAAGAGAGGAACCGCCACGCGTGCGCCGACCAGCGATGCGTCGGCGTCCGGCCCCGCCCGTTCGACCACACCGGCAATTTCGACGCCGGGAAACATCGGCAGCTCCGGCGTCACGGCATAACGATCGGCCCGCATCAGCACCTCGAAGAAGTTGACGCCCGCAGCATGGACACGGACCAGCACCTCATCACGCTTGAACTCCGGAACCGGCAGCTCCACAAGTTCGAGAACATCCGGCGCACCGAAGCGAGTGAACTGAATGGCTTTCATGACAGGGAACCTCACGTTTGATTGGCGTGGGGCAGGTTTAGCAATAGGATGGGAAGCAAGAATACATACTCTTTCGTGCCCTACCCACCAGGAGGTGACCATGGCCGAACCGATGAAAAGACTGCCGGAATTGCCGGTCGAGCGCGCGCTGAAGGTGATTTCAGGGCGCTGGAAACCCGTCATCCTCTACTATGTCTTCTCCGGCCCGAAGCGTCTTTCCGAGCTGAAGCGCATGATGCCTGCGATCACCCAAAAGGTGCTGATCCAGCAGCTGCGTGAGATGGAAGAGCACAGGCTGGTCACCCGCCAGGTCTTTGCAGAAGTCCCGTCCCGTGTGGAATACAGCGCGACCGAACTCGGCCTCGAACTCGAGCCGGTGCTGCTGGCGCTCTGCCGTTGGGGCCAGCGCCATGCCGAGGCGAATGACGAAGCCGGCATGATCGCCGACTGCATCATCAGGCCGCGCCACACCAGCGCGGTCGCGGCCTGACCCAATTCGATCAGGCCTTGCCGGCCTTCACCTCGAGCACGCGGTTGGCGGCCGAGACGATCGCTTCCAGCGAGGCCGCGACGATGTTGGTATTGATGCCGGCGCCGAAGAGCTTGCCGCCGGGATAGGAGGTCTCGACATAGGAGATCGCCGCCGCGTTCGAGCCGTGCTGCAGCGAATGCTCGGAATAGTCCTCAACCGACATCTCGATGCCGAGATAATGCGACAGCGCGTTGATGAAGCCGTCGATCGGGCCGTTGCCGCGCCCTTCGATGCGCTTGATCTCGCCATTGTCGGTAATCTCGGCCGCCACGATCCGCTGGCCCTTGTGCTCAGTATCGGGATAGGTGTGGTGGTCGGCGAACTTGAGGCGTCCATCGGGCTGCGTCACGTAGCGCTCGATGAAACGGTCGTAGATCCGCTTTGACGGAAGCTCCTTGCCCTCGACGTCGGTAATGCGCTGGATATCCTCGCGGAATTCCACCTGCAAGTTGCGCGGCAGGTTCAGCCCGTAATCCTGCTGCAGGATATAGGCGATTCCGCCCTTGCCGGACTGCGAGTTGATGCGGATGATCGCCTCGTAGGAACGGCCGACGTCACGCGGATCGATCGGCAGATACGGCACTTCCCAGACGGGGTGGTTGGCGACCTGGGCAGCCTTCATACCCTTGTTGATCGCATCCTGATGCGAACCGGAGAAAGCCGTATAGACCAGCTCGCCGACGTAAGGATGACGTTCGCCGATAGCCATCTGGTTGGAATATTCGAACACTTCCTTGATGCGCTCGATATTGGAGCAGTCGATCTCGGGATCGACGCCTTGCGTGAACATGTTCAGCGCCATCGTCACCATGTCGACATTGCCGGTGCGCTCGCCATTGCCGAAGAGCGTGCCTTCGACGCGGTCGGCACCTGCCAGCAAGGCCAGTTCGGCAGCGGCGATGCCGGTGCCACGGTCGTTATGCGGATGCAGCGAGATGATCAGGTTCTCGCGATTGTCGAGATTGCGGCACATCCACTCGATCTGGTCGGCATAGACGTTCGGCGTCGCCATCTCGACGGTGGACGGCAGATTGATGATCAGCTTGTTATCGGGCGTCGGCTTGACCACCTCAATGACGCCATTGCAGATTTCCAGCGCCACTTCGAGTTCCGTGCCTGTAAAGCTCTCGGGGGAATATTCGAAACGGTAGCCGCCGCCTGCCTTGACGGCCATGTCGGTTATCATCTTGGCGGCATCGACAGCGATCTGCTTGATGCCCTGCACATCCTTGGCGAAAACGACGCGGCGCTGCAGCTCGCTGGTCGAGTTGTAGAAATGCACAATCGGCCGGTTTGCGCCTTCCAGTGCTTCGAAGGTGCGGGTGATCAGTTCCGGGCGGCACTGCACCAGCACCTGCAGAGAGACGTCGGCGGGCACGTTGCCCTCCTCTACGCACCAGCGGGCGAAATCGAAATCGGTCTGCGAAGCGGAGGGGAAACCGATCTCGATCTCCTTGAAGCCCATCTCCAGCAGCAGCTGGAACATGCGCGCCTTGCGGTCATGGCCCATCGGATCGACCAGTGCCTGGTTTCCGTCGCGCAGGTCGACCGAGCACCAGACCGGAGCCTTGGTGATGGTCTTCGTCGGCCAGGTGCGGTCGGGAATGTTCACCTGTGGATAGGCCCGATATTTCACGGCAGCGTCAGGCATGCCTTTGGCGGAGGCCGTTTTTCCCTCGGAGAATTGCGTCTTTGCGTTCATCATATCGTCTCCTCGTCCCGGCATTTGCTCCGCTCTTAGCCGATCGTGTCAGGCTTGGCGATAAACAAATGCGGACCTTGTCGGTCGTTCGGTCAATTTTGAAAGTGAGTCGCGAGGAGCGATGGCCGGGCGGGCTTTCGGCCGCCGGGCGCTCCTCAAAGGACCCGGCAACCGCGCGTAAGGCCGAGGAGAAGAAGCGAGGTCAGGGCGCGCGTATTGTCACGCAGGGCGATGCGGCCGCGTGCAATCGTGTCGGAAATTCTGGCGCCTGTGGTCTTCATGGCCGCGCTTATAGCCTTGGGCGGTGAAACTGGCAAGCCCTTGCCCGGGCTTTTGGCCGCCGACGGCGCAAACGACACTCCGCTACCGCGGCTGGCCTCGGTCTTTCCAAACACTCACCAGCCGCGACAACGCCAGCATCAGCCCGCCGGCGATCAGCCCCCAGAAGGCGCCGGAAATGCCCCCGAAGGAAACGCCTGAAGCGGTGACGAGGAAGGTGATCGCCGCCGCCTCGCGCGACTCCGGCGCCTGGAAGGCCGACATCGCCGAGGAAGAGAAAGCCCCGACCAGTGCCAGCCCGGCCACCGCCTCGATCAGGATCGGAGGCGCAAGCGCGACGAAAGCCGTCACCGCGCCGGCGAGCAACCCGAGGATGATATAACCGATGCCGGCGATCAGCGCTGCCCAATAGCGCCTCTTCGGATCAGCGTGAGCATCCTGCCCGGCGCACATCGCCGCGGTGATGGCCGCCAGATTGACGGCGTGGCCGCCGAACGGCGCCGACAGCAGCGAGAAGAAGCCGGTGACGGCAAACAGCGGACCGGGCTTCGGATCGTAGTGATTGACCTTCAGGACGGCGATACCAGGAATGTTCTGCGAGGCCATGGTGACGATGAACAGTGGCAATGCGATCGAGACGAGGCCGGCAAGATTGAACACCGGCGGGATGATTTCCGCCGTCGGCACCAGCGATTGTTCGAGCGAATTGAGCGCACCATCCGGAATATCGACGCCGAAGGTGAGCACCAGCACGAAAGCTGCGAGTGCCGCCGGCACCGCCCAGAGCCGTTTGAAGGCGCCGACGACGATCCAGGCGATGACGATCGGCAGGCCGAGGAGCGGGTTGAAGCCGATCGCCTTCACCGGCGCGAAGCAGAGGCCGATCAGCACGCCTGAGAGCATCGCATTGGCAAGCGGCGCGGGAATGGCGGCGACCGCCCGGCCGAGCGGCTTGAACAGGCCGGCGACGACTATCAGCGCGCCGCAGATCAGGAATGCCCCGACCGCCGCATTGAAGCCGCCCTCGATCGGCCCGGTGCTGGCCAGCAGCGCCGCGCCCGGCGTCGACCAGGCGATGCTGATCGGCAATCGTGTGGCGGCACAGAGCACGATCGCGCAGACACCCATGGAGATCGACAAGGCCATCAGCCCCGAGGCCGCCTGCGCATCCGTAGCACCGACCGCCTCGAGCCCGTGCAGCACGACGGCAAACGAGCTGGCGGAACCGACGAAGGCGGTCAGCAGCCCCATGAACAGGGCCTGGACGGAAAAATCTTTGAGCATGGCGGGACTCGCGATCTGCGGGAATGGCGCATGGAGCATGACGGTTGCCGCAGGCGCAAGTCCGAATTCAGCTCTTTCCGTTCAGTCCTCGCCGATAGGCCCTATCTCCGTTCAGGCATCGCCAAAAGCAAACCGCCCTCGCCTGCGATCTGCAGGGCGAGGGCGGTTTCTTAGCAGTTTTGAATGAGAAACCTCAGATATCGGCCTGTGACGTCACGATCCGCGAGACGAGGCCATAGTCCTTCGCCTCTTCGGCCGACAGCCAGTAGTCGCGATCCGTATCCCTGGCGATCTTTTCGAGCGGCTGGCCGGTGGCCGCCGCCATGATCTTGTTCAGGCGCTCGTTCATCTTGATGATTTCGCGTGCCTGGATCTCGATGTCCGATGCCATGCCGCGCGTGCCGCCCGAGGGCTGGTGCAGCAGGAAGCGGGTGTTCGGCAGGCACAGGCGCTGCTCCTTCGGAGCGGCGACATAGATCAGCGCACCGGCCGAGGCGACCCAGCCCGTGCCGATCATCCAGACCTTCGGCTTGATGAACTTGATCATGTCATGGATGGAATCGCCGGATTCGACGTGGCCGCCGGGCGAGTTCACATAGATGCGGATGTCCTCGTCGCTGGCCGCGGCAAGCGCCACGAGCTGCGAGCAGACTTTCTGCGCCAATTCCTGATTGATCGGTCCGTAGATGAAGATCGAACGCGACTTGAAAAGATTCGCCTCCGTTTCCTTGCCGAGCGGCAGTTCCTTCGTCTTGTCGTCCTGGTCTTCGTCGTTCATTCGAACCTCTTGGAGATGAATTCGGCTTCCCCGCACATAGTGCGACTCAATGCCTAAAACAATGCGGGAAAAACACAAGGCACCGAAGCGATGGAGATATCCTTAAGAAGCCGCGCGCCGTTCTGCAAGCCTTACTGAAATGTAACGGTGAAAGGCTTTGAAAAGCCTGAATCGGTTCCTACCTCAACCTCACGCAGCGATAGCTGCACCGAAAAATCGTGGAGCACTTTACGCGTCCGGTCGGATACGGGAGCGCTCCGGACCAACAGGAGGCAGGACATGTCACCCGAAGAACGCCAATTGCTGACCGCCCTCTTCGACCGCGTGCGCACCGCAGCTGCCCAGCCGCGCGACCGCGACGCCGAGGCCCTGATCGACCAGGCGACGCGCGAACAGCCCTCCGCCACCTATTACCTCGCCCAGGCCGTCATCGTTCAGGAAAAGGGGCTGGAGGCGGCCGCCAACCATATCAAGGAACTCGAGGAGCATGTCCGCCAGCTGGAAGCCGGCGCGAGCGAACACCGCCAGGCCGAACAGGGCGGCGGCTTCCTGAGCTCGATCTTCGGCAACACCCAGACGCAGCAGCCTGCACCCGTTCCCGCCAATCCCGGTCCCTGGGGCCAGTCCCGCGCCTATGACGATTCGCGCGGTTACGACCGCGATGGCCGCCAGCCGCAGCAGCAGCCGACAGGCCCCTGGAGCCAGCAGGCCTCTGCGCCATCGGCCGGCGGCAGCTTCCTGCGCGGCGCGCTCGGCACGGCAGCCGGCGTTGCCGGCGGCATGCTGCTTGCCAATTCGCTGAGCGGCATCTTCGGCAATCACATGTCCTCGCTCGGCTGGGGCTCGCCCTTCGGCGCCAACCCCTTCGGCAATGCCAGCGCGCCCACCGAGGAAACCGTCATCAACAACTATTACGGCAATGACGACACCCGCCAGGCCTCGGACAACGCTGCCGATGACAACGACAATGCCAATGTGCAGCAGGCCGATTACGACGACGGTGACGATTACAGCGATGATTCGTCCGACGTTACGGATGTTTGAGAACCAGCGCTGAAGCCTTCGGCCATCGGTCGGACAAGGGACACCGGTTGCCGCACCCTCGCCCGGCCCTTCGCTTTGGCTCAGGGCGTTCGCTGCTGCAATCGATTCACTGGATCGATTGCTCGGGCTGCGCCCGACCGCAGCTCACCCACGTCCGCGATAGGTGGCGACACCTTGCTCCGGCAGCCACACGCCTTCCGGCGGCTTGCCCGTCTGCCAGAACACGTCGATCGGAATGCCGCCTCGCGGATACCAGTAGGCGCCGATCCTCAGCCACTTGGGATCGAGCAGTTCGACGATGCGCTTGGCGATGTAGATCGAGCAATCCTCGTGGAATGCGCCGTGGTTGCGGAAGGAATGCAGGAAGAGCTTCAGCGACTTCGATTCCACCAGCCATTCGCCCGGAATGTAATCGATGACGATATGGGCGAAATCCGGCTGTCCGGTCATCGGGCAGAGCGAGGTGAACTCCGGCGCGGTGAAGCGCACCACGTAGTCGGTGCCGGCATGGTTGGACGGCACTTTTTCAAGCACCGCCGCCTCCGGCGATTGTGCGGTTTCGGTTTGCTGGCCCAGCATCGACAGGCTGGAAACATCGGTATTCGGCATCATGCCTCCTTGACGACTTTGACGCGGATGCCATGGGCCTTTTCGCCCTCCGGCTCCACGTGAATGGCTATTTTGGCGCCCTCGTGCACCGCACTGATGGCATCCTCAAGGCGGTCGCATATATCATGCGCCTGCCGCACGGACATAGTGCCGGGCACCACCATATGAAAATCGATGAAGGTGACGGCGCCCGCCCGCCTGGTCTTCAGGTCGTGCACGCCGATCGAACCCGCGGCATGGGTGGCAATCGCCTGCTTGATCGCCTCCTCGTTCAGCGGATCGACGGCCTGGTCCATCAGTCCGCCAATCGATTGCGAGATCACTTTCCAGCCCTGATAAAGGATGTTGACGGCGACGAGAATGGCAAGCACCGGGTCGAAGATCGCATAGCCTGTCGCCAGCGCCAGCAGCAGGCCGACGAGCACGCCGGCGGAGGTCACCACATCGGACATGATATGCTGCCCGTCGGCGGCAAGCGCCGCCGAGCGGTGTTTGCGCCCGGTCCGGATCAACAGCCGCGCCCAGACCGCGTTGATGACACCGGCCGCGACATTGATTGCCAGGCCGAGCCCCGGCGCATCAAGCATGCGCGGCTCGGCGAGGTAACCGACAGCCTCGTTGACGATCAGAAGTGCGGCGACGACGATCAGCACGCCTTCAGTGACGGCTGACAGATATTCCGCCTTGTGATGGCCGAAAGGATGGTCGTGATCTGCCGGCTTCTGCGCATAGCGGATGACGAAAAAGGCGATGAAAGCGGCAACGACGTTGACCGTTGATTCCAGCCCGTCCGATAGCAGTGCCACCGACCCGGTGACCCACCAGGCCACCATCTTCAGGCCCATGACGCCGAGCGACAGCGGAATCCCCCACATCGCCAGCGTCCGAACCGTAAGGTCGCCGTTGTCACTCATATCGTCCCCCTGCGGTTGCGAATGAATTGCAGCTCTTAAGCCATTGAAACGCAAAACCGCCCACGCGACTATCGCGAAGGCGGTTCAGTTGAAGGTGGTATGGGTGATGAAGCAGGATTTGTCAAAGGGAATGAAACGTCGTTCACGGGCGGCTGCCGGACGGTTCAAGGAGCCGGGTCGGAACGGACCGGCTGCGGCCAGCGCAGGAGCGCGGCCTGCCCTGCCGGTGTCAGCGCGTAGATACCCTTTTCTATTCGCTCGAACCATCCATAGACGTTGTCGCGCAGGATCGCTCCGGCGTTGGCCGCAAGTTCCTTCATCTCCCGCGGCCGCTTGAGCCCCTGCTCGAGTGCCGAGGCGCAGAGCAGCGCCTGCTGACGATAGGCGGTCATGATCGGTGCGCGCGAACCGCCGCCGACGGCGGGATCGCCACGGCGGCGCTGGTGCTCGCTGACGAGGCGCGAGCGCCGCTTCGGGTTGGTCCGTGGCATCGGCGAGATCGAACTGACGATGATGCTGACCTCGCCGCCGTCGGAGACGCCGAGCATGCCGATGCCGAGCCGCCGGCAGAGGTCGCGGTAGCGCCTGTCGGCCTCTCGCCCGCGTCCCTTGGCGGAAACGCGCGCCGCGATCCAGACTTCATCGCTCATCGCCGCACGGTCGACCGCCTGGAGGAGGAGTTCGAGGTTGAAGGAGAGTTTCAATTCGCAGACCACCACGACCGGCGGGTCGCCATCGCTCAAGCCGACGAGATCGCATTTTCCGACCTCACCCTTCACGACATAGCCGGCGGCCTCCAGGAAGGCTTTGACGGGCAGGTAAAGCGACGTCTCCATGGCACACCGATGCCTCAGGCGGCGTTGAGATCGGCAATCTCGCCATATCGCGCCAGCAGTCGCGGTGAGGACATATCGCCGGTTTCCTCGTCGACGATCACGGCATAGGCCGCCACGCCGACGAAACGCTCAGCCATCGCCGAGGCGATCTTTTCCGCGCTGACGGAGTTCGATGCCTGGCGCATTTCGCCGGGCACGAGATTGCCGCGGTTCTTGCGATAAGGGAGAACGATGAACTTTTCACTGGCCACGGCAACGGGTTCCGGTTGATCGTTCCTGAAATGTTCTGATTTGCTAGGGAAAGTCAACCGAACTTTTCGGCAGACGCCCGCCCTTCCCGCAAACGCAGGAAGGGCGAAGGAATTGCGCTCAGGCAGCCTTCGTCTTCGCCTTGCGCGCCAGATGCGCCACGACATTTTCGATCATCCGCATGCCGGCATCGCCGCCGAGCGTCATGATCGATTCCGGGTGGAACTGCACCGCGGCGATCGGCTCCTTGGCGTGTTCGATGCCCATGATCGTGCCGTCCTCGCTTTCCGCCGTGATGATGAACTCGCGCGGCAGCGTCGAGGGATCGGCGAAGATCGAGTGGTAGCGGCCAACCGTTACTTCCCTGGAAAGGCCGGAGAAGACGATGCCCGGCTCCAGCACCCGGATGCGCGAGGGCTTGCCGTGCATCGGCAGCGCCAGATGGCGCAATTCCCCGCCATAGGCTTCGGCGAGCGCCTGCAGGCCGAGGCAGACTCCGAAGATCGGCAGGTTGCGCGCCCGGGCCTTCTTGATCGTCGCCTTGCAGTCGAAATCCTTGGGCGTTCCGGGTCCTGGCGATAGCACGACCAGATCCGGGTTCAGCCGGTCGAAGATTTCCTCCGGCACCGGCGTGCGCACTGTCGAAACGGTCGCCCCCGTCTGGCGGAAATAATTGGCAAGCGTGTGAACGAAGCTGTCCTCATGGTCGACGAGCAGGATGCTGACGCCCTTGCCGACGCTTGCGACATCGCGCTGGGTCTTGCCGGAATTGCCGGTCTTGGCGTCGCGGATGGCGGAAAGCATGGCAGAGGCCTTCAGTTCTGTTTCGGCTTCTTCTTCGTGCGGGTCGGAATCGTTGAGCAGCGTCGCACCGGCGCGCACCTCGGCGATACCGTCCTTGATGCGCACGGTGCGCAGCGTCAGGCCGGTGTTCATGTCGCCGTTGAAGCCGACCATGCCGATCGCGCCACCATACCATGCGCGCGGGCTTTTTTCACGGCTCTCGATGAAGCGCATCGCCCAGAGCTTCGGGGCGCCGGTGACGGTGACGGCCCAGGCGTGGCTGAGGAAACCGTCGAAGGCATCCATGTCGTCGCGCAGCCTGCCCTCGATATGGTCGACCGTGTGGATGAGGCGCGAATACATTTCGATCTGCCGGCGGCCGATCACCTTGACCGAGCCGGGCTCGCAGACGCGGCTCTTGTCGTTGCGGTCGACATCGGAGCACATGGTCAGCTCGGATTCGTCCTTCTTCGAATTCAGAAGCTTCAGGATCTGCTCGCTGTCGGCGATCGGGTCGTCACCGCGCTTGATCGTGCCCGAGATCGGGCAGGTCTCGATCCGTCGGCCGGAAACGCGCACGAACATTTCGGGCGAAGCGCCGACCAGATATTCCTGGTGGCCGAGATTGATGAAGAAGGAATAGGGCGACGGATTGATCGCCTTCAGCCGCTTGGAAATGTCGGAAGGCTTGCTCTCGCAGCGCTCCATGAATTTCTGCCCGGGGACGACTTCGAAGAGGTCGCCCTTGCGGAAACTTTCCTTCGCCTTGACGACGAGCTCCGCATATTCGCCCGGCCGATGATCGCTCTTCGGGGGAATGGCATCCGTGTGCTTGAAAGGCTCCGGCGCAATATCTTGAGCCTTGCCTTCCGTCGTCACGCCGCCTTTGGCGAAATCGTAACGGTCGATCCACGCCTTGGCGGCGTAGTTGTCGACGACGAGGATCTCGTCGGGCAGGTAGAGCACCATGTCGCGCTGGTCAGACGGTCGCGTCAGCTTCAGCTCGATCGCGTCGAACTGGAAGGCGATGTCGTAGCCGAAGGCGCCGTAAAGCCCGAGGCTCGCATCCGCCTGCGAATAAAACAGATCGGTGACGGCGCGCAGCACGGTAAAGACCGTCGGCATCTTCGAGCGCTCTTCCTCGGTAAACACCCGGTCCGGCGCCTTGACCGAGAGGTCGAGACGGCGGGCGGAGGAAGCGCCAAGCACGAGGTCGGACACCGTTTTCAGCCGCTCGGTCACGAAGCCGAGCAGCACCTCGCCGCGTTCATTATAGGCTTCGATCCAGACGTCGCGCCCGAAGGAGGAGATGCCGAGCGGCGGATCGACGACGGCGGTATCCCAGCGCGTATAGCGGCCCGGATATTCATAGTTCGACGAGAAAACCGCACCGCGGCGCTCGTCGAGCTTGTCGATATAGGAAGAGACCGCATCGCCGTAGGGGATCGCCCGCCGCTGCCGCGTGACTGATATGCCGCCCTTCGTCTCGTAGATTTCCGCACCATCATCCCGCAGGATCGTTACCATTGTTCCACTCCGTTATCGGGGCCCGGACGACAGGCGCCGATAAATAAAAAAGCCGCCTCGAAGTTTCGGGCGGCTCACTCGTCGTCTTTGGACACGATTGGTCGAGGCCGCCTTAGCGAGCCCACCACCAAACAGCAATGTTCAAGGACTTGATCATGGAGGAAACAGTTAGCCTGAGATCAGCCGCCGCGCAAGAGGCGATTGCGCGAATGAAAGGGGCGGCCCGAAAGCCGCCCCTGCCCCAGCCTTGAAGGCATGACTGGCTCAGAAGGTCTTGGTGAGCGACACCTTGAATGTGCGGCCAGGCTCGGAATACCACTCCTGCGGCTGGGACGCCGCCGCCGAACTGAGATTGACGTCGCGCACGGCGAGCGCGTTGTAGTGCTCCTGGTCGAAGATGTTATAGACACCAGCTTGAACGCGCAGGCCCGGCAGCTGTTCCGGCGTCCACCAGCCAGTCAGGTCCACGATGGCATAACCGGGCGCATCGAAGGTCGTGTCGGCAGTGTTGGTGATGGGCGTCTTGAGGTGATCGGTCAGCATGCCGGCAGAAAGCGTCGAGGAAAGGTCGAAGCCGAAAGTCTCGTTGCTCCAGCCGCCGCCGACAATCGCCTTGAACGGGGCCACCGAGCGCAGCCGCTGGGTGGTTTCCTCGTTCCTGCCATAAGCATAGGCGAGCGACGCATGAAGGTTGATGCCGTTGTTGAAGGTCTTGACGGCGCTGGCTTCAATACCCGAGATCGTGGCTGCTGCCACGTTCGTGTAATTGAACTCCGTGAAGCCGGTCGCGTCGACGCTCGTCACCGTCTGGATGAAGTTCTGGTAGCGGGTGTGGAAAAGCGCGACCCTTCCGGTAACATCGCCCGTGTCAAAATTGGCGCCGACTTCGATGCCGCGGCCGATTTCCGGTTCCAGATCGGGATTGCCAAGCTGGGCGTAGCGACCCGTGGGGTTGTAGAAACGGCTGTAGAGTTCGTCGACGGTGGGCGCACGGAAACCGACCGCCAGTTGCATGTAGAGCTCTACGTCAGGCGTCAGGTCGTATGTCGCAAGGATCTTCGGCGACAGGGCGGCTTCCGTCCGGTCGCGAAGACCACCGAAACGGGTAAGGCCGGTATTGTTGGCAAAATCGCCGCCGGTCGAGGGATCGTAGCTGAGCCAGTCGAAGCGGAAGCCGGGTGTCAGCGCGAAGCCGGTATTGCCGATCTCGATCTTGTCTTCGACAACAAGACCAAGGGTCTGGCTGTCCACATTGGGAACTTCCGCCTGGTTGTTCAGTGCCGGGCATGTTGTCGATGTGGGGCAAAGAGCCCAGCTATATTGGCTCCAGTTGGAGACGCCGACGTCGAGGCCGACGCGAACGGAATGACTGAGACCGGAATATTCGAAATCCTTCGTCGCCGTACCGCTGAAGCCCCAGGTTTCGTTTTCGATCTCGTTGTTGCGGCCATAGGCAACATTGGCGGTCGTACGGCCCCTGCTACCGGCTTCCTTCTTCAAATCCAGCCAATAAAGCGTGGCGCGCGCACTGCTGAAGAACGCGTCGGAAGACTGCGCTTCATAGTCATAATCGAGCGATACACGATCGCGGTCGCGCCGTTCGCGGCCGTCATAATTGTCGATCATGTAGGGGCGCCCGGTTCCCTGCAGTTCTCTCAGGTCGGTCTTGAGATCGCGGCGGAACCGTTCCGCCGTCAGGCCGATGCGATGGCCGCCTTCCAGGTCCTGGCGCAGCTTGAAGAGCAGGTTGTTCTGATCGAAGTCAGCCGGATTCGCCTGGGTACGGAAACGACCATAGCTGTCGTTATCGCCCATATTGTCGCGTTCATGGCCTTTGCGGTAGCCGCCCTGGAACAGGATCGAGGTGCCGCCGATCTTCTTGGCGGCGGCAGCCGAGCCGGAAAGACTCCTGTCTTCGCTGTCATAGGTCGACTTGACGATCGCACCCCAGTCCCGGCCTTCGGGGATGAGATCCTCCGGCTCCAGCGTATTGAGAACGATGGCGCCGCCGAGCATGCCTGAACCGCCCTTGCTCGAATCCGCGCCGCGCACGATATCGAGCGAGGACAGCGAGTCGAAATCGAAAGTGTCGCCGCCACCATTGGCGTTGGCCGGCGCAAAAGCGCCCTGGCGCGAGCTGTTCGAAATGTAGGGGATCGGAATTCCGTCGATCGTGGTCAGGATGCGAGCACCGGAAAGGCCGCGCAGGTTGAAGCCGGCGTCGCCGCGCGAATAGTTTACGCCCGCATCGATGCTACGGCCGATATCGTCATAATTGGTGACCTGCTTCTCTTCCAGTTGCTTCTGGGTGATCTCCGTTGCAAGCGGCGTATCGGCGACGCTGCCCGGCGCCACGCGGTTGCCCTTGACGACGATCTTCTGCAGAACGGTGCTGTCATCCGTCGTCGCCTGCGGCGTGGTCGCCGCAGCGCTTTGCGCGAAAGACTGCGAAACAGGAAGAACAGCTGCAACTGCCGTGCAAACCAATAGAACCGAGCGCCAATACCGGACGATCATAACCTACCCTCTCATGATGATTACCGGGCTGGCTGGTCGTGGCGCGTCGAACGCTCGAGGGGCTGGCTGGGCTTTTGCGGATGAAGACGGTGCGAAATTCCGCCTTCTTTTCGCCGCATAAAAAACATGAGAAGTTTTGTCAACATAATCCGATGACTTATGCTGAATATACCAATCAAGTTTTAACGATCTTTCCTGACGTTGCGCAATTGCAACGAAAACCGCCATAATGCGTTACCCCCTACGCGATCGACATGACGGAAACGGATGCGTTGAGAAAACTTTCGATACTGGCGATCCTCCTCGCGGCAGCCACCTTTCTTGGCGGTGCCCGCCTGCCCCCGCATGGTCCCTTACCCCAACCTCGGCCGGATACCGGCGATACGACCAGCCCTGCCCCGCTGCCTGACAAGGCTGAACCGCCGGCACCCGATGACGTGCCCGCACCTCAGCCGAAGCCTGATGTGAAGGAGCCTGAGACACGGGAACCGGACCAGCCGTTGGCGCCCCAAACCGAACCCGGAAAGCCCGAACCGGCAAAGCCCGCGCCGGCAGAACCGATGCAGGGTCCGCCGCTGCCGCCGGGCAAAGGCCCGCAGACGCCGGAGGAAGACAATAAGCCACCCGCCGAACAGACGCTCGAAGAGCAGCATCTGACGATCGAACCCGAAAACGATGCAGAGCACGCGGAATGCACCGCTGCGCTCAAGGCCTTGGGCGTCGTCTTCAAGGACGCGCCGCGCATCGACGACGGGAACGGCTGCGGGATCGACAAGCCGATCATCGTTTCCGAAGCCCTGCCCGGCATCACGCTGAAGCCGGAGGCGACGATCCGCTGCCCGGCCGCACTCGCCCTTGCCCGCTGGATGAAGGAGAGCGTGATCCCCGCCGCCTCCGCCGCCCTGCCGGAACAGCGGCGTCTCACCACCGTCAACCAGGCGACGTCCTATATGTGCCGCCTGCGCAACGGCGCCGGAACAGGCAAGATCTCCGAACATGCCCGCGGCAACGCCATCGATATTGCAAGTTTCCATTTCGAAAAGGGCGAGGACGTCGCCGTCCGCTCCCGCCGCGAGGACTCCACACTAACCGGCGCCTTCCAGCGCACCGTCAGCGCCGCCGGCTGCCTCTATTTCACCACCGTCCTCGACCCCGAAAGCGACGCTGCCCATGAAACCCATTTCCATCTCGACGTGATCGAACGGAAGGGGGGCTATCGTTATTGCCATTGATCATTCAACGAATGCGATCTTGCTTGAATTGTGCCGCGAAATACCCAAATCGAAGCTGCAACCGGGTAAAGAGGATCAGCGACAAATGAAGATCGTGGCGAACATCATCGCGGCACTCCTGATCGTCACTGTCGGCTTCATCTTTACCGGTGAATTCCATTGGGTCTTTGCCATCGGCATGCTGCTTCTCGGTACGCTGCAAAGCCTTTTCATCCAGCTATTTATCGATCCAGACTTTGAAAAGTGCCGAGAGCGTCGTCTGGTCGGGCGCTTTGGAAAGCCGTTCTCTGATCAGAACAACCCTTCGACATAGCCCTGCTCGTTCAGGAAAATCCGCTCCGCCGACGGTGATTTCGGCAGGCCGGGCATGGTCATGATCTCGCCGGTGATGGCGACGACGAAGCCGGCTCCGGCCGAAAGCCGCACCTCGCGCACAGTAACGATGTGGCCTTCCGGCGCGCCGCGCAGATTCGGATCGGTGGAGAAGGAATATTGCGTCTTCGCCATGCAGACCGGCAGCTTGCCGTAGCCCTGCTCCTCCCATGTCTGCAACTGGTCGCGCACCGCCTTGTCGGCCGTCACCTCGCCGGCATGGTAGATCTTCGAGGCGACGATCTCGATCTTCTCGAACAGCGAAATATCGTCGCCATAGAGCGGCCGGAATTTCGTCTGGCCGGATTCGGCCAGTTCCACTACCTTGTGTGCCAGTTCCTCGATCCCGGCCGAACCCAGCGCCCAGTGACGGCAAAGGATCGCCTCGGCGCCGAGCCGCGACACAAATTCCTTCACCGCCGCGATCTCGGCGTCGGTATCGGAGACGAAATGGTTGATCGCCACGACGACCGGCACGCCGAACCGGCGCACATTGGCGACATGCCGGCCAAGATTGGCGCAGCCCTTCTTCAGCGCCGCGACATCCTCCGTGCCGAGATCTTCCTTCTTCACCCCACCATTCATCTTCAGCGCCCGGACGGTTGCGACGATGACCGCCGCATCCGGCTTCAGCCCGGCCTTGCGGCACTTGATGTCGAAAAATTTCTCGGCGCCGAGATCGGCACCGAAACCCGCTTCCGTCACCACATAGTCGCCGAGCTTGAGCGCCGTCTTCGTCGCCGTCACCGAATTGCAGCCATGGGCGATATTGGCGAAGGGCCCGCCATGCACGAAGGCCGGATTATTCTCCAGCGTCTGCACGAGGTTCGGCTGCATCGCATCCTTCAGGAGCACCGCCATGGCGCCGTCGGCTTTCAGGTCGCGCGCATGCACCGGCGTCCTGTCGAAGCGATAGCCGATGATGATGTCGCCGAGCCGCCGCTCCAGATCCTTGAGATCGGTGGCGAGGCAGAGGATCGCCATCACTTCGGAGGCGACGGTGATGTCGAACCCGCCCTGGCGCGGGAAGCCGTTGGCAACGCCGCCGAGCGAGGAGACCATGCTTCTGAGCGCCCGGTCGTTCATATCCATGACCCGCCGCCAGGTGATGCGGCGGATATCGATATTCTCTTCATTGCCCCAGTAGATGTGATTGTCGATCATCGCCGCCAAGAGATTGTGCGCCGAGGTGATCGCATGGAAATCGCCGGTGAAATGCAGGTTGATGTCTTCCATCGGCACGACCTGCGCATAACCGCCGCCGGCCGCGCCACCCTTGACGCCGAAGCAGGGGCCGAGAGAGGCCTCGCGGATGCAGATGATGGCTTTCTTGCCGATCCGGTTCAGCCCGTCGCCGAGCCCGACGGTGGTCGTCGTCTTGCCCTCGCCCGCCGGCGTCGGATTGATCGCAGTGACGAGGATCAGCCTGCCGTCCTTCTTGTCCGCTTCTCCGGCGATGAATTCGGCGCTGACCTTTGCCTTGTCGTGACCGTAGGGAACGAGATGCTCGACCGGTATGCCGAGCTTCGCCCCGATTTCGAAGATCGGCTTTTTGGCCGCAGCACGCGCGATTTCGATATCGGATTTGATCGCTGGCATGGATGTTCCCCGTCCCGGCCTTCCGCCGGGCGCGGAGGCGTTGCTCTCTCCTCATCGGGATAGCGAAATATCGGCGGGGTGTGAATAGTGCAGCGCCTTGCGGCCGCCACGCTGGATGTTTATGTGGCGGTCAAAGATCGCGATTTCCCCCGAGGTGAAAACATGAAAGCACTGGAACTCATCATCGAGCGCATCATTCTGTCGAGCCGCTGGATCCTCGTCGCCTTCTATATCGGTCTGGTCGCGGCGCTAGCCGTCTATGCCGTTTCCTTCGGCTATAAGCTTCTGAAGATCGCCGCCGGCGTCTTCGCTCTCGACGAGGCCGAGATGATCCTTGCCATGCTCAGCCTGATCGATGCGGCCCTCGTCGCAAGCCTGATCGTCATGGTGATGATCTCCGGTTATGAAAATTTCGTCAGCCGCTTCGATGAAGCCAGCGAAGCCGACAACGAAGTCTCCTTCCTCGGCAAGCTCGATTCGGGCAGCCTGAAGATCAAGGTCGCCTCCTCGATCGTCGCCATCTCCTCCATCCATCTGCTGCAGGTCTTCCTCAACGCCGACAAATATGCGGATGGCAAGATCATGTGGCTGACGCTGATGCACCTCGCCTTCGTCGCCTCCGCCGTCATGCTCGGCTTCCTGGAGAAGCTGATGAGCGCGACGTCGAAGAATGACTTGAAGGATAAGGCTTAGAGAAGGGAAGAGAGACGCTTCGACAGCGGGAACGCCGAGTTACTCTCTTCCGCAATCTGATATCAATTTAGCGAGGCAGCAGCAGGAGCGATCCCTGCCTCGGCTTTTCTCGGGCACCGGAGACTTTCATTGGCATCGGGTCCACACAGGCGATAACCGGGTTCGTCACCATAAGGGATGATACCATTGATGATGCCAAGCTCGAGCGCCTGGGAACGAGGTATGGTCTTTTGCCCAATCGAGCTGGCGAGCATCATCGTCTCGAAAGACTCGGCATTGACGCCCATCTCGTCAACATAGGCGAAGAATTTTGGATATTCAGCCTTCGTGGGTCTGACGAGGCCGATATCGGAATATCCGACAAGACGCGGCGTTCCGCTCATCAGGACGAGAGTACAGGTCGAAAGGCAGTATGCACCGCCGGCAGAGACTTCGCCCTTGGTCGGCCCGCTTTTGACCATGTTCGCCTTGCAGCGCGGATCCAGCGTTGGGCAGTTGGGTAACCGCGTTCTGCCAATCGAGGTCTCCAGGCCAGCAGCCCGGATCATACGCCCCATCGCGAAAGCCGCATCCATGTCTCCGCCATTGGACTGAAGAACGACCGGCAGCTTTTTTTCGCCACGCGTTTTCAAGATCGCCTTCAGCCGAGCCGGGGTCTCCGGCGTGATGTCTCCTTCCGCAGAAATCCACTGCGTGCACTCGTCCTGGCAATTGCCGTCATACATCACCAGAAAATCCATCGGCCGGCTTTCCGGCTCGCGGGTGACCGCAGCCGCATCCTGGGCCGGCGCCTCGGCCGCCGGGCGGCGGTGACAAACGGCCTCAGCCGCCGCGTCCGACGCGCAAAGCGGCATGCCGGGCCATTCGTTATACGCCAACACGTCGGTTGCGAGGCCCATTCGAAGTGCGTCTTCGGGCGGTACGACGTTAATTTTGTCAGGCGTGGCACTCATCATCACACCGACTAGATCGGCGCTGACGCCCATTTCCTTCAGATAGGCGGTCAGGGCAGCGGCTGCCTTCTTTCCAAGTTTGGTCGAACTGCTTTGCCCCGCTGACTTGCGTCCAACCTCCTTGCGGGAGATTTCCGTCTTCTTGCCGTTCACCATCTTGTATTCGATGCGATAGGAAACGCGCACCTTGCTATAAATGGTGGTGATCTGATGGACGCCGATGAACGCCCATTGCGGCGCCGCACGCACGGTTCCGCCAGCAAACACCAGCGGACAAGCGGAAAAGCAGTATGCACCATAGGAATAGGTGTCACCAAGCGAGGCCCCGTCCTTTGCGACAGCAGCATCGCAACGCATGTCTTCCGCCGGGCAGTCCTTCAGCCGGGTGCCGCCGACCGCTGTTTCCAGTCCGGCCTTGCGGATCATTCGGCCCATTGCATAGGCCGCGTCGACTTCACCCCCCTCCGAAAGAAAGACAATCGGCAATTTCCGCTCGCCGATCTTCTTCAGAATTTTTCGGAGCTGAGCCGGCGTATCCGAGGTTATACGTCCCTCTGCCGATATCCATTCCGGACAGTCTTCCATGCACAGGAGACTGCGCACGAGGATGAAGCGCATCGGCGGCTGCCCCGCCTGCTTCTTCTGCCCGGCAGCCTGCGAGGTTGCAGATCCGATCAGCAGGGTCAGAAATAATAAAACAAGCAATATCGGGGAAAATAGGGACTTCACGAAAAAAGAAATCGCAGAGCGCACGATTAAATTGCCTCAATTATACATGGCAAGACGCTTAGCAATTGCGTTGATCACCAGCAAGCCGGTTTTCGACAAGTGTTGCCGCCAGACACTTTCCAAGGCGATTCTCTTCCTGCATCACTGCGCGAGACCCATGACTATACGCATGGAGGAAGTCCAAGATACCACAACGCTATATTTGCAAGTCGCAACTCAACTAAAGCGCGATCCCCTGTCGATAATTTTACACAATATGAGTAAATCAGCAGATGTGAAGTCAATTGGGACTAGCATTCGGCCGCCTTTCTGTGTTTGATAGCGTTAACATTGGGACTGCCGGGGGCGTATAAATGTCTTACATGACCACCTCTGAAAGACAGTCATTGCTTTCGTCAGAGCTCGCCACTGCCCGAACGCGCAGTCTGTTTGCCCAAGCGCTCGGCAGGGTCTCCGCAGCTTTTGGATTGTCGCATGCGACGCTGATGCACGCGCCCTCCCCGGAAGATCTCCTGTTGAAACCCCTGCTGATCGAAAGTTCGCTTCCGGCCGCTTACATCAGGGAGTTCGACCGCGCGCACATGATGCGCGGCTGCCCTTTCGGCTTACGGCTGAGGGAATCCGCCGTCCCGCCGGCCTGGCACCTCAACGACGCCGTCAATGGTCAGGCCTTCCCCGCCGAGCTACGTGCCCTGATGCTGCGCCATGCCATACCGGCGGGTGTTGCCATGCCGACCATTGCAGCCAATGGCCAGCGCCTGGTCTTCTGGTTCTGCGGCGAGCGCGCCGCACTCGGCCAGAGCGAGGTCAACGAGCTGGCGATGATCATTCTGCATGCCCTCGACGCATACAACGCAGTCAAGCGGAACGAGGAATGCGCGCATAACGCGCTGTCGACAAGAGAACTAGAGGTTGTGCGCTGGACTGCCCAGGGCAAGACCTCGATCGAAATCGGCCAGATCCTGACGCTCTCGGACCATACGGTGAATGCTTATATGACGAATGCGATCAAAAAGCTCGATTGCGTCAACCGCACCCAGCTGGTCGCCAAGGCAATTCGATTGAAGCTGATCAACTGAGGTATCGGAAGAGAGTCAGGACGTCGTCCCGTGATCTGGGGGACCCGTGATCTGGGGGAAACGTGTCTCTTCGCTTCGAACAGCCCATCATGGACAAGATGGAGCAATCCCGCGCCCACATTGGCATCACCGATGCGGAAATCGTCCAGATGCTTGCTGCCTATCGCCTTTTCGGCTTCTGGCGCATCGACATCGAGACAGGGCATTTCTTTGCAAGCGAGGATGTGCACGCAATCTTCGACCTCCCCTACAGCGACGGGCCCGTCAATCTGACCGAGCTGATGTCGCGCATCCACGAGGATGATCGCAGCCTGATCGCTCAGACCTTCGAAGAGGCGAGCCTTCGCGGCGTCGGCTTCCATTTCGTATACCGCGTCGACAATCGGCTTGGCGGCCACAAGCTGGTGCGCAGCGTCGGCCGCTTCCGGGACGGTGAAAGCGGCGGCGGCATCGTCGGCGTCACCTATGAGTTCGTCGAGAAACTGCGCGTCGTCGGCTTCGAGGACAATACGACGCGCCGCTGACTCCAGAAGGTGTTAACGGTCGAGCACGGAACGGATTTCGACGAGGTTCGAACGCACCCTCAGAATATAGAAGCCCATGGTGGCGAGATGGCTCGGCATGATCCAGCCGTCCTCGCGTCCGTTCGAGATGATCGCCGGCTGGATACGCAGTGCCGCTTGGAACTGCCGCATCGTGCTGCCCCAGACCGCACCGAGATTACGCTCCTGCACCACCTGCGAGAAATCCGCCTGCGCGGCGGCAAGGATGGCGTAATAGGCGTAGAGCTGGCCGTAGGCGAACCAGAACCGGTCGTCGGCACGCGTATCGAACCAGCCGCGATTATGATTTTCCGAACGCTCGGCGAGCATGTCGGACGTGCCGCCGAGATCGTTGGCGATGCGGTCGATGAACTGCATGAGGTTGTCGGCGCGGCCGTCGAAAATGACATTGCAGGCGGAAAGATCGGTGTTGAACTTGCGCAAGCTGCCGATCGCCGAGCGGTAATAAGAGGGCGTCGGCGTTTTCGGCCCGAAAGGATTGAGCCCGAAATACCAGCTGTATTCGTCGAACTGCAGGTTGCCGCGGGCGCTCTGCAGATCGTTGTTGATACCAGACGTGCCGCGCACGCGCCCCAGCGTATCGACAAGCTCCGCCGACGTCCGCCGGACCGCCTGATTGATGCCCCGCTGGAACGACGCCTTGTTGTCGAGGAAAGGCGTGTGATCCCAGTCGATGCCGAAAAAGCCCATTTTATAGAGCAGCATGGAAGAGATCCATGCGTTCTGGTTGACATTGAAGTCGGTCAGGTCGGCCGTGACGTCGACGATGGCCGAACGCTGGCAGGTCTTGGAGGCCGAGGTGTTGCTTCCCTCGGCGACCGGTACTTCCTGCCCGGCGGCGACCTTGCGTTCGGAAAGCCGGTATTGATCGACAAAGGCCGTGTTGAAATTCGACCAGGCCTGCGTCTGCCAGAAGAAATAGCCGTAAAGCACGACCAAGAGCGCCACCAGCGCGATGACCGGCAGCCGGATCATCCAGCTCCGGCGCTGATACCAGCCATGCGCGGCAAGAAAGGGCCAGAAGGCCCAGGCGGAAAACAGGCGGGCCCAGCGACCGATCATCTGGCCGATCAGCCTGAAAAAACCGGCTATCCGGTCAAGCATCGTCGTCTCCTGTAAGGCGAGGCGAACACCACAGCGCCGCGCGTCTTTTCAGACGCGCCAACGACGCTGTAACACTTTCAATTACTGCATAACTCCTTAAATCGACTCCGATTTAAGGAGTTATGCAGTGGGACATTGCCACACCCACATATGCGCTCGACGGGCCGAGCACAACACGAGCCCTTCGATTTTTCGGATTGAAGGAATCGCCGCAGGGGCGCGGACCAGGCCCTACGGGTCAGGAACGCAGGAAAGGCAGGCTGAAACGGAAGGACTTGCGCGCCGTGTCGATCAGAGGCGCTCCCGATGTCCCCGGCAGCGGTTCGGCATAGGTCGGAAACCTGCCGGTAAATTCCAGATCGGCGCGGCTCTTGCGCCGTTCCAGATCCTGAGCAACCAGCGTACCCTTCGCAAACAGCCCGATCGGCGCGGCAATATCGGGAAAGAGTTCCGGCTTGATCCGCATCTTCATCCCCGGCCTGTCGGTATCGACCTGCGCCTGGTAGATGATCAGCCGTTCCTCGACGTCGATCATCAGCTTGCGCAGCAGCACGTTGCAGGCAGCGATCCGGCCGTTCAGCGAATCGACAAAGGTCTGGAACAGGCCGATGAAACGCTCGCGCCGCTGGCTGTCGTCGCGCATCTCGTGCTCGCCGGCGGAGATCTGCTCGGCCTCGGCCTTCAGCGCCCGCCGCTCCGCCTCCATCTGCTCCCAATGCGCCCTGTTGCCGTAGACGCCGATACGGCCCTGCGTCGTCAGCGCCTTGGCGTTGAGCTCCTTCATTTTGAGGCGGGCGATATCGATGGAATCGACCAGCCGGCGCCGTTGCTCGACGATGTCGACCAGACCGCGTTCGGCGGCCCTGTGCCGTTCGATGATCGCAGCGCGCTGGCCGCCGATCAGCCTGGCGAGCGCATCCGATTTCGTCAGAAGTTCGAGCAGCCGTTCGATGACCGGAGCCTCGCGCACGCGGTCGGTATACATGCGCCACATCCGCTGGCGTGACGTCCAGCCGGCCAGCTTCTCGCGCAGCGTCAGCGCCCGGAAACTGTCGAGATCGGCCGAAACCTCGGCCGTCAGCCGGTCAAGGGAGAAGACCAGTTCGGCCTGCAGGGCGTCGAGTGCTGCAGCATCGGCGATATGGTCCTGGAACCGGGCATTCTGCTCGAGGAAGATCTCGTCGGCCGAACGTGCTTCATCGCCGCCGAAGGCGCTGATCGCGGCCACGCAATAGGCTCCGTCGGCCGCAATCCTCTCGGCAAGGCTGCAGGCAGTTTCGTATTGGCTTTGGAATGGCGGAGGTTTGCGCACAGGCCTCTCCAGGAATCTCGTATTGTCCAAGCTAGAGCATGATGCCGAAAAGTGTGAAGCGGTTTTCCGTCCGGAATGGCGTAAAATGGAAAGCAGGTCGCTTGCGCTGCTAAAAACAGGCGGCATCGCGGCTTCAGACCGGCTCGGCGATCCAGGCCCCGTTCATCGCTTCGTCCCAATGCCTGCGGCAGAGCGAGACATATTTCTCATTGCCGCCGACATCGATCTGCGCGCCTTCGTGCAGCACTTTGCCCTCCGCGTCGAGCCGCACCACCATCGTCGCCTTGCGCCCGCAATGGCAGATCGTCCGCACCTCGCGCATTTCGTCGGCGATCGCCAGCAGTTCCTGCGAGGCCGGAAACAATTTGCCCTGGAAATCGGTTCGGAGGCCATAGACCATCACAGGAATGCCGAGCCTGTCGACGACGCGGGCAAGCTGCCAGACATGGGCAGGCGTCATGAAATGCGCCTCGTCGACGAAGACACAGGCAATCGGCGCCCCTTCTCCGCTCAGCGCCGCGATCAGCCGAAACAGGTCCTCGTGCGGCTCGAAGGGAATGGCGCTCGCCTCCAGCCCGATCCGCGAGCCGATGACCCCCCGGCCGGTGCGCTCGTCGAAGGCGGCGATCAGTTGCACCGTGCGCATGCCGCGCTCCTGGTAATTGTAGGAGGCCTGCAGCAGCATCGTCGACTTGCCGGCGTTCATCGTCGAGTAGTTGAAATAGAGTTTTGCCATCCGATCTCTCCTTGATCGGTTTATTGAAAGCTAAGAATGGCAAAGGAAAGCCCCCTGCGCGCGATAATCACAAGAATCCCAGCCCGAAAATCGCCGGGTCGCCTGAAAACCAGGTGCCGCGAAAAATCCGCCGACGTCGCAATCGCATGGGTCGATACGACGCAAACGCACTCAGGTCGCTTGTCAAACTCGGCTATTGGTGGTTGGCTTGGGAACTTAAAGACTGGGAGTCTAAAATGAAAACAACAAGCACGTTCAAACTCGTTACCGCAACTGCCGTCGCCGCCCTCTCCGTTGCGACCGCCGCCTTCGCCGCCGATCCCGACAGCTGCTCCACCGTCCGCTTCTCGGATGTCGGCTGGACTGACATTACCGCCACCACCGCCACCGCCTCCGTCGTCCTGAAGAGCATCGGCTATCAGACCGACGTCAAGGTTCTCTCGGTGCCGGTCACCTATACCTCGCTGAAGAACAAGGACATCGACATCTTCCTCGGCAACTGGATGCCGACGCAGGAAAAGGATGTCCGCCCCTATCTCGACGACAAGTCGGTCGAATCCTTCGGCCCCAACCTCGTCGGCGCCAAGTACACGCTCGCCACCAACGCTAAGGGTGCGGAACTCGGCATCAAGGACTTCAAGGATATTGCCGCTCATAAGGATGATCTCGACGGCAAGATCTACGGCATCGAGCCCGGCAATGACGGCAACCGCCTGGTCATGGACCTGATCGAAAAGAACACCTTCGGCATGAAGGATCTGGAGGTCGTCGAATCCTCCGAACAGGGCATGCTCGCCCAGGTCGCCCGTGCCGACAAGGCGGGCAAGCCCGTTGTCTTCCTCGGCTGGGAACCGCATCCGATGAACACCAACTTCAAGCTGACCTACCTCACCGGCGGTGACGATGTCTTCGGCCCCGATTTCGGCGGCGCCAAGGTCTATACCAATGTCCGCGCCGGCTATGTCGGCGAGTGCCCGAACGTCGGCGCGATGCTGAAGAACCTGACGTTCTCCCTCGACATGGAGAACCAGATCATGGGCAAGATCCTCGACGACGGCAAAGAGCCGGAAGCTGCGGCTACCGAATGGCTGAAGGCGAACCCTGCCGCCCTCGAGCCCTGGCTCGCCGGCGTCAAGACCCGCGACGGCAAGGGCGACGCGCTGGCGGCCGCCAAGACCGGCCTCGGCCTTTGATGATATGAACGGGGCGGCTCGCCGCCCCGTTTCATTTTTGTCCGATTGTTGATTTTTTTTGGATAGGCGCTCCCTTGAATTGGATCACCGAATTTAAAATTCCCATCGGCCCAGGGGCCAAAGCCTTCGTCGACTGGCTGACCTCGAACGGCGCATGGTTCTTCGACCAGCTCGCCTTCCTCCTGTCCAGCGCCATAGACGGCCTGCTCTTCGTGCTGCAGAAGCCTCACCCGCTGATCGTCATCGCTGCCATCACCGCCATCGCCTTCTGGCTGCGCCGGTCGATTGCGATCGCCCTCTTCACCTGTCTTGGGCTGCTGCTCATCGTGAACCAGGACTACTGGAAGGAGACGACGGAGACGCTGGCGCTGGTGCTGGCCGCCACCTTCGTCTGTATGGTGATCGGCATTCCGCTCGGCATTGCCGCCGCCCGCCGCCCCTGGGTCTATGCCGCAATGCGTCCGGTGCTCGATCTCATGCAGACCATCCCGACATTCGTCTATCTGATCCCGGCACTCATCCTGTTCGGCCTCGGCATGGTGCCGGGCCTGATCGCCACCGTCATCTTCGCGATCCCCGCCCCCATCCGCCTGACGCGCCTCGGCATCATCTCGACGCCGCCGTCACTGGTGGAAGCCGCCGTCGCCTTCGGCGCGCGGCCGATGCAGGTGCTGCGCAAGGTCGAACTTCCCTTCGCCGCGCCGCAGATCATGGCGGGCCTCACCCAGACCATCATGCTGTCGCTGTCGATGGTTGTTATTGCCGCCCTCGTCGGCGCTCCCGGGCTCGGCGTGCCGGTCGTGCGCGCGCTGAACACCGTCAACATAGCGAAAGGCTTCGACGCCGGTTTCTGTATCGTCATCCTGGCGATCATTCTCGACCGCATATTCCGCGCAGGGGACGAAGGAGACGGCGCATGACGGCGATAGATTTCAAGAATGTCAGCATCATCTTCGGCGATCGGCCGCAAACGGCCCTTGCCATGGCCGACCAGGGCAAAACGCGCGACGAGATCGGTGCAGCCACCGGCCTGGTGCTCGGCGTCGCCAATGCGTCGCTGACGATCGAGGAAGGCGAGATCCTGGTGCTGATGGGCCTTTCGGGCTCAGGCAAGTCGACGCTGCTGCGCGCCGTCAACGGGCTCGCTCCCGTGGTGCGCGGCGATGTTGCGGTCTCCACCGCCACCGGCTCCGTCAACCCCTACAAATGCAATGCCAAGGCCCTGCGGGAACTGCGCACCCACACCGTCTCCATGGTGTTCCAGCAGTTCGCCCTCCTGCCCTGGCGCACCGTCGCCGAGAATGTCGGCTTTGGCCTCGAGCTCGCCGGCATGCCGGAGGCCGAGCGCAAGGTCCGCATCGGCGAGCAGCTCGAACTCGTCAACCTGACGAAATGGGCCGACCGCAAGGTCAACGAACTCTCAGGCGGCATGCAGCAGCGCGTCGGGCTTGCCCGCGCCTTTGCCACCGGCGCCCCGATCCTGCTGATGGACGAGCCGTTCTCGGCGCTCGACCCGTTGATCCGCACCCGCCTGCAGGACGAGCTCCTGGAGTTCCAGCGGCGGCTGAAGAAGACCATCCTCTTCGTCAGCCACGATCTCGACGAGGCCTTCCGCATCGGCAACCGCATCGCCATCATGGAGGGCGGCCGCATCATCCAGTGCGGAACGCCGCATGACATCGTCAAGAACCCCGCCGACCAGTATGTCGCCGATTTTGTGCAGCATCTCAACCCGATCACCATGCTGACGGCGGCCGACGTGATGCAGTCCGGCCTCGGTCAGACAGCCGCCGGAATGAGTGTCAGCGCCACGGCCCGCGCCGAGACACCGCTCGTCGATATCCTCGATGCCCTTGCCCGCCAGCCGGGCAGTATCGGCATCGTCGAGAACGGCACGATCGTCGGCACCATCTCGGCCCAGGACATCGTCGCCGGTCTCACCCGCCATCGCCGCAAGCAGGACGCTTGATGTTTTCAATCCGCTTTGCCACAAAGCGGATATGAAGGATCAGCCCTCGCCCATACGCGAAACCGACGACGACGCCCGCAAACTCGCCCGCGTGCTGCTGCGCTCCGCGCGGCACGCGGCGATTGCCGTTCTCGACCCCGAGACCGGCTTTCCCTTCGCCAGCCGTGTGCTCGTCGCGACCGATATTGACGGCACCCCCGTCATTCTCGTTTCGAAACTCTCGGCCCATACCAAAGCGCTCGGCCGTGACGCGCGCGCCTCACTCCTGACCGGCGAGCCCGGCAAGGGCGATCCGCTCGCCCACCCTCGCCTGACGACCCAATGCCTGGCGGAACCCGTCGAGCGCGGCAACGCCTTCCACGAGCGTCTGCGCACTCGTTTTCTCGCCCGCCACAGCAAGGCGAAGCTCTATATCGACTTTCCCGATTTTCTCTTTTTTCGCCTCAAACCGGAGCGGGCCAGCCTCAATGGCGGCTTTGGCCGCGCCTACCAGCTCGATGGGAACGATCTCATCATCCAGTCGGCCGCGAATGAGGAGATTGCCGCCGGCGCGGCAGAAACAGTGCGAGATTTAGTAGCACGCCACCCCGACATCGCAAAGACCCTCGCTGCCAGGCTAAAAGCGCCGAAATCGGCTTCCTGGCGCATTTGTGGTATCGATCTCTCAGGTTTTGACCTGATTTCCGGCGATTTTCTGCTGCGATATGAATTCGAAACCCTCGCTGGGGATGCCGATCACGTTTGTTCAAACATATCTAAAATAGCATACTCGATACCTTAAATTTAGGTATATACAATCTTCGACCCCACTTGCTAGTTTTGGGGCGTCGGTCGAAATCCGACTGACGGCCTGTGCCAACACGCATGATGTACGTTTCGCATTAGGAAGATAACAATATGGAAACCACTGATTTGGCCGATCACACCAATGTGGCGGCAGCTTTATTGTCGGCCATGGCAAATCCCAAAAGATTGCTGATCCTGTGTAGCCTCGTGAAGGGCGAAGTGGCCGTCGGCGTGCTTGCAACGCAGGTCGGCCTCAGCCAGTCGGCACTCTCTCAGCACCTGTCGAAACTGCGTGCACAGAAGCTGGTCAAAACCCGCCGTGATGCACAGACCATCTACTATTCCAGCACCTCCGAGCCGGTGATGAAGATCCTGGCAACGCTCGAAGACATTTACCTCGTGCAGAACAGGAACAGATCCGCCGCTTGATGATAGCGCTGACATGAATGTCGGCCGATGCCGTGCCGCAAGGGGATGTTTCCGGAAGCGCGGCAACGATATTTCAGCACCTGAACCTTATGGCACGACCGGCAGATCTTGCGATTTGCCGGTCGTGCCCTTTTTGCTGCACCCGCCTGTCCCGGAATATCCCCAGATCGATCCGGTCAAAACTCAAGCCTTCCTGTCACGGACGGCTCCCGGGCGTTTTACCGTTGACGCTTGAAGAAGCCCTGATAATTTGACCGGGCAGTCAAAATTTGGGGCGTGAAGCCCCGGGAAAAGGGCCGTCAGCGGCCAGGAGAACAGCATGTCCAATCGCCTCAACGCACCGAATGATCTTCGCGCCTTCTGGATGCCGTTTACGGCAAATCGCCAGTTCAAGAAGGAGCCGCGCATGTTCGTCGGCGCCAAGGACATGTATTATACGACCCATGACGGCCGCCAGGTGCTCGACGGCACGGCCGGCCTCTGGTGCGTCAATGCCGGCCACTGCCGCCCGAAGATCACCGAGGCGATCCGCGAGCAGGCCGGCGAACTCGATTACGCCCCGGCCTTCCAGCTCGGCCATCCCAAGGCCTTCGAACTGGCAAACCGCCTGGTCGACATTGCGCCGGAAGGCCTGAACCACGTTCTTTACACCAATTCCGGATCCGAATCCGTCGAGACGGCACTCAAGGTGGCGCTCGCCTATCACCGCGTGAAGGGCAATGGTTCACGCTTCCGCCTGATCGGCCGCGAGCGCGGCTATCATGGCGTCAATTTCGGCGGCATCTCCGTCGGCGGCATCGTCACCAACCGCAAGATGTTCGGCACGCTGCTGACCGGCGTAGATCACATGCCGCACACCCACCAGCCCGGCAAGAACAACTTCACCCGCGGCGAGCCCGAACATGGCGGCGACATCGCCAGCGAACTGGAGCGGATCGTCACCCTGCATGACGCCTCGACGGTCGCCGCCGTCATCGTCGAACCGGTAGCAGGCTCTACCGGTGTGCTCATCCCGCCGAAAGGTTACCTGCAGAAGCTGCGCGAGATCTGCACCAAGCACGGCATCCTGCTGATCTTCGACGAGGTCATCACCGGTTTCGGCCGCCTCGGCGCTCCCTTCGCCGCACAATATTACGACGTCAAGCCCGACATGATCACCGCCGCCAAGGGACTGACCAATGGCGTCATTCCGATGGGCGCCGTCTTCGTCACCTCCGAGATCCATGATGCCTTCATGAACGGCCCGGAGCACATGATCGAGTTCTTCCACGGCTACACCTATTCCGGCAATCCGATCGCCTCGGCCGCCGCGCTCGCCACGCTCGACACCTACAAGGAAGAAGGGCTGCTGACGCGTGCCGCCGAGCTTTCCGACTACTGGGCCGACGCGCTGCATTCGCTGAAGGACTGCCCCAATGTCATCGACATCAGGAACACCGGCCTGATCGGCGCGATCGAGCTCGATCCGATCGCCGGCGAACCGACCAAGCGCGCATTTACCGCCTTCCTGAAAGCCTACGAAAGCGGCCTGCTGATCCGCACCACCGGCGATATCATCGCGCTCTCGCCGCCGCTGATCATCGAGAAGCACCATATCGACGAACTCTTCGGCAAGCTGCGGACCATCCTGCAGAACAATATCTGAGAAAGTTCTCAAGCTTTCAAAATCATGGCCTTCGACGGGTGCAAGCCCACGCAGGCCTTTTTGTCGCCACGAGGGATCGACCTCAGGTCACCGAGGCGACGGAAAGGCAGAGAGCGAATTTTTTCAGCAGACGGCGGTCGAAGTGCCCTTCGTTCCCGAACATCCATTTCAGTGCGTCGGTCGCGCTCCATGCCGCCTTATATGACCGCACCGAGGTGATCGCGTCATAGACATCGCAGATCGTGGCAATGCGCGCGTGGAGGCTCAACTCTCTGCCGGACAGCCTGCGCGGATAGCCCTTGCCGTCGATGCGCTCGTGGTGATTGAGGCAGACATCGAGAACGATCTCCGACATGCCCTCCTGCCGCGACAGGAATGCGTGTCCCTTCTCCGGATGGCCGCGGATCAAGCTGATCTCGTCCTTTTCCAGAGGCCCGGCCTTGTTGAGCACCTCAAGCGGAATTTCAAGCTTGCCGACATCGTGCAGCAACCCGGCGGTGCCGAGCATCTGCACCGTAGGCTCGTCGAGTGCGAGATGGCGGCTGAACAGGATCATCAGCGCGCTCACCGAAATGGAATGAAGGAAGGTCACTTCGTCTTTTGATTTCAAACGCGTGACGTTCAGGAAAACCGAGGGATTTTCCTCCATCGACTTGGAGACGGAAGAGATCACCGGCGCCACATGAGCGACGCTGATCGCATCGCCATTCCGCAGCCTCGCGAAAGCCTCTTCCAGCACCTGCACGGATTTCTGGACGGTCTCACGCGCGGCCTGGATATCGATCTCGATATCACGGCCCGGCAGGCCGCCGATATCGAGACCCTTGCTGGTGTTGATGACCACGCTGGCGGTGCCGCATTTGCGAATGTTTGCCGCATCGACCTCGCGCCGCAGGGAGAATCTGCGCTTGGACAAAAGCGGGTCCTGCCACAGGCCCTCGACGGCCTCCACAAACATTCCGATACGCACCTGGTTGGCGTCGATACGCTTGAGCATCAAGTCTTTGTTTCCCGCTATGTCTATCTAATTATTTGTATGGGTCTCTTTTTCAATGCTGCGGTATTTTGGGTATCGCGGGATACTACTGCCACCAGCCAAACTAACGGTTAATGGGAAAGATAAAGACAACCATACGGAGGCGGTTTCGCCTGGGCAACGGTCTGCCCTTTGCAACTCCCCTTATGAGAAATCACCGAAAACCGAAGAAAACGATCGCCTTCAAGCGACTTTTCGGCCGGATCGATCCGATTTTCCTTCCATTTTGTTATGAACTTGCGCAATCCCGTCAAAATTCCTAGAAATCTCGTCATGAGCCTTCCCGAGTCAAATATGGCCGGCAGGCTCACTGATCGCGCCCTTGTCGATCGTCCTTGGCACGGCCCAACGGGCCGTTGAATGATCGGAAAAACCGGCGCGGCACCTCATCGCGGGTCCAAGGACCCCACCCAAGGAGACAGACAATGACCCTCAAGACATTGACGGCGACACTCGTTGCGTCGCTTGCCTTTGTGCCGCTCGCCCATGCCGATATCACCATCGGCCTGATTGCGCCGCTGACCGGCCCCGTCGCCGCCTATGGCGATCAGGTGAAGAACGGCGCTCAGACCGCCGTCGACGAGATCAACAAGAAGGGCGGCATTCTCGGCGAGAAGGTGGTCCTCGAGCTGGCAGACGATGCCGGCGAACCGAAGCAGGGCGTTTCCGCCGCCAACAAGGTCGTCGCCGACGGCATCCGTTTCGTCGTCGGCCCGGTGACCTCGGGTGTTGCCATTCCGGTTTCGGACGTGCTGGCTGAAAACGGCGTGCTGATGGTCACCCCGACGGCAACGGCGCCCGACCTCACCAAGCGCGGTCTCACCAACGTGCTGCGCACCTGCGGCCGCGACGATCAGCAGGCCGAAGTCGCCGCCAAATACGTGCTGAAGAATTTCAAGGACAAGCGCGTCGCCATCGTCAACGACAAGGGCGCCTACGGCAAAGGCCTCGCCGACGCCTTCAAGGCGACGCTGAACGCCGGCGGCATGACCGAAGTCGTCAACGACGCGATCACCCCAGGCGACAAGGACTTCAGCGCGTTGACCACCCGCGTCAAATCCGAAAAGGTCGACGTTGTCTATTTCGGCGGCTATCACCCGGAAGGCGGCCTGCTTGCCCGCCAATTGCATGACCTCGCCGCCAACGCGACCATCATCGGCGGCGACGGCCTTTCCAATACCGAATTCTGGGCGATCGGTACGGATGCGGCAGCAGGCACGCTGTTCACCAACGCGTCCGACGCCACCAAGAACCCGGACTCCAAGGCTGCCGCCGATGCGCTCGCCGCCAAGAACATCCCGGCCGAGGCCTTCACGCTCAACGCCTATGCCGCCGTCGAAGTGCTGAAAGCCGGCATCGAGAAGGCCGGCAGCGCCGAGGACGCGGAAGCCGTCGCGGCCGCGCTGAAAGACGGCAAGGAGATCCCGACCGCTATCGGCAAGGTCACCTATGGCGAGACCGGCGACCTGACCTCGCAGAGCTTCTCGCTCTACAAGTGGGAAGGCGGCAAGATCGTCGCCGCTGAATAATCAGCAGCATTGACGAAAGCAGGATCGGGCGCCTCGCGGCGCCCGGTTGTATTTTTGGGGGATGAAGTGCCGCTCAATCGTGCTGCCTCTTATCCTCGCGCAGATAGCTCTCCACTGTAGGATGCTTGATAAGGACCATTGGCTGACGATAAGTCCAACTGGGTATCGGGTTCGAGACACGCGCGTAGAAACTGGAGATCAAGACGCGCTTCAGATCTTCGTCCGAAGCGACACTTCCGGTCGACCTTTCAAGGATGACCTGGCTCACCTTCCCGTGCTTATCAGTCTTGAGTACCGCTGAGTTGTTTACACAGCCGCTCAACAACACGACAGCCGCACAGGCCGCCGAAATAATTGCTTTCATATCATGACCTTGAGTTGGAAATTGACATCTGTATTCTCGCTTCACTAGCACTGCTGCCGGAAGGATCAAAGCAGCCGGGTATCTTCCAGCATTCAGTCGGTATCAATGGCAGAAATCAGTCGAAGAGGTAGATTATGACCACCAAGCTCGAACGTCTCATCGACCAGGGCGTCGGCCGCGTGCCCGCCGATATCGTGCTGAAGGGCGGCCGTTTCTTCGATCTCGTCACCGGCGAACTCGTCCAGTCGGACATCGCCATCGGCGGCGAACGCATCGTCGGCACTTCGGGCAATTACCAGGGTGAAATCGAGATCGACATATCGGGAAAAACAGTCGTTCCCGGCTTTATCGACACACATCTGCACATCGAATCCTCGCTGGTGACGCCGCATGAATTCGACCGCTGCGTCCTGCCCTATGGCGTCACCACGGCGATCTGCGATCCGCACGAAATCGCCAATGTGCTGGGAGCCCCCGGCATCGAATTCTTTCTCCAGTCCGCGCTCGAGACGATCATGGACATTCGCGTCCAGCTCTCCTCCTGCGTTCCGGCAACGCATCTCGAAACCTCCGGCGCCGATCTGCCGATCGAGCGCCTCCTGCCCTTCCGCCACCATCCGAAGGTCATCGGCCTTGCCGAATTCATGAATTTCCCCGGCGTGATCCACAAGGATCCCGTCTGCATGGCCAAGCTCGACGCTTTCCAGGGCGGCCATATCGACGGTCACGCGCCGCTGCTGACCGGCAACAACCTCAACGGCTACCTCGCAGCCGGCATCCGCACCGAGCATGAATGCACGACCGCCACCGAGGCGCTCGAAAAGATCCGCAAGGGCATGCATATCCTGGTGCGCGAGGGCTCGGTATCGAAGGATCTCGCCGCGCTGATCCCCATCATCACCGAACGGCTTTCGCCTTACCTCGCGCTCTGCACCGACGACCGCAATCCGCTCGACATCGCAGAACAGGGCCATCTCGATCACATGATCCGCACGGCGATCGCAAGCGGCGTCGAGCCCCTGGCGGTCTACCGCGCCGCCTCGATTTCGGCCGCCCGCGCCTTCGGCCTCAGGGATCGCGGCCTGGTGGCGCCCGGCTGGCGCGCCGATCTGGTGGTTCTCGACAGTCTGGAAGGCTGCCGCGCCGACATGGTCTTCTCCGCCGGCCGCCGCGTCACCGATGCGCTCTTTTCCACGCGCAAACCGGTCGCGCCGATTGGCCTCGACAGCGTCAAAGCCCGGCCGGTCAATGCAGCCCATTTCGGCGTGCCGGCCAGAGAGGGCGAAACATCGGTCATCGGCGTCATGCCGGGCAAGATCATCACCGAGCATCGCCGCTACCGCCTGCCCGTCAGAGGCAACGAAACATCAGTCGATCTTGCCAACGACATCATCAAGGTCGCCGTCATCGAGCGCCACGGCAAGAACGGCAATCATGCCAACGGCTTCGTCCAGGGCTTCGGCCTGAAGAAGGGCGCGATCGCCTCCACCGTTGGCCATGACAGCCACAATATCTGTGTCGTCGGCGTCGACGAGGACGATATGGCGCGCGCCGCAAACCGCCTCGGCGAAATCAAGGGCGGCTTCGTCGTCGTCGAGGACGGCAAGGTCACCGGCGAAATCGCCCTGCCGATCGCCGGCCTGATGAGCCTCGAGCCCTACGAGACGGTCCGCGATACGCTGCACCATCTGCGCAAGGCCGCCTTCGCGCTCGGCGCCACGCTGGAGGAACCCTTCCTCCAACTGGCCTTCCTGCCGCTGCCGGTCATCCCGCACCTGAAGATATCCGACCGCGGCATGGTCGATGTGGACAAGTTCGCACTGATCGGGTGATCTGCCTGCCGAGCACCGGAGGAGCACAGACTGTGCCTATCGCCAGCCTTCCGGTAATTCATCATTCTCGGCGGGTTCTGCTTCCGGCACCTTATCGAGCAGCTTCAAAAGACCATCACCACTCGCGCCGCCTGCCCGTCTCTTGAGAAATTCCTCGGCAGTTTCGACGGCACCGACCTTTTGTGCGACCGCCGATGCGATCCACTGATTGAGAGACACGCCGTCTTCCCTCGCAAGGCGGGCAGCAGCCGCCTTGATTGAGCTTGGAAGTTTGAGCGGATAGGTGTTCGTGCTCATTTCCTGATTTCCTCCAGCAACTCCGAGGGACGAATGACCCGGAGCCCGAACCGGTCCTTCACCGCTTCGAAATCCCTGATATTGTGCGTCACAAGCGCATCCGCACGTCCATTGACCGCCGCCTCGAGTACCAGCTCGTCCTGCGGATCCGACAGTTGGGGCCGCCAGCGGAAATGCACATCCACCGCCTCGGCCAACGCAGCCATTTCCGCCATCAGGTCATCGATCTCCGGTGGCATAAACCGATGAACCGCGACGTGCTCCGGACGCTTCAGCACCGCTTCGTACTCCAGAAAAAGCGCCGTCGTGACTAGCGGCCGGATCGCCCTCTTCGCTGTCAGTTGCAATATCGCGAAGGATGCGCCGCTTCTGCTGCGAAGAGCGGCGGTCAATATGTTGGTATCAAGCACGACCCGCTTCATAGGAGTAACATAATACATCCCATGGGATGTTTCAATTTGAATTGGACCTCAAATCCGCGCACAGAACCCGTCCAGGGCCGCAAGCTTCACCAGCCCCGGGCCTGCCACCGCTTCAAAGCCCGGCATCTCAAGCCGCTCGCCGAGCACCAAGCCTTCCGGCAGGCGGAATTCCGCAGGCTCGCGCGTCAGGTTGAATACAAAAAGCAGCTTTTCCCCGTCCTTTTCGCGGGTAAAGGCCAGCAGGTCCTGGTTGGTGCCGATGAAGGTCATCTCGCCGTCGATCAGCGCCGGGTGGTTTTTTCGGAAGGCGAGCGTGCTGCGATAGTGATGCAGCACCGAGCTGTCGCTTCCCTCCTGCGTATCCACGGAAAGTGCAGCCTGCTCGTAAGGCACCGGCAGCCAGCTCTTCTCGGCCGATGTGAAGCCCGCATGCGCCTTGCCCGCTTCCCAGGGCATCGGCGTGCGGCATCCGTCGCGGCCCTTGAAGGCCGGCCAGAAGCGGATGCCGTAGGGATCACGCAGATCCTCGAAGGCAAGCTCCGCCTCCGGCAGACCGAGCTCCTCGCCCTGATAGAGGCAGATCGAGCCGCGCAGCGCTGCAAGCACGGAGATCGCCAGCTTGGCGATCGCAGGCCGCTCTTCCGCCGTCAGCGCAAAACGGCTGACATGGCGCATCACGTCGTGGTTGGAAAAAGCCCAGCAGACCCAGCCGTCGGTCACCGACTTCTGGAAAGCCTCGACGCAGCCGCGAATATGCTCGGCGGTGAAATCCGGTCCCAGCAGGTCGAACGTGTAGCACATATGCAGCTTATCGCCGCCGCTCGTATAAGCGGCCACCGTCTTCAGCGAACGTGCCCCGTCGCCGACCTCGCCAACGGTCGTGCGATCCTCGTACTGGTCGAGCAGCACCCGGAAGCGTTTGAGAAAATCGACGTTTTCCGGCTGCGTCTTGTCGTAGAGGTGATTCTGCATGCCGTAGGGATTGCTGTCGGGCGCATCGAGACCTGCATCATCTTCATCGGGCTCGTGCGGCGGATTGCTTCTGAGCTGCTTGTCGCAGAAATAATAGTTGACCGTGTCCAGCCGAAAGCCGTCGACGCCGCGATCGAGCCAGAACTTCACCGTCTCCAGCACCGCATCCTGCACTTGCCTGCTGTGGAAATTGAGGTCCGGCTGCGAGGTCAGAAAATTGTGCTGGTAATATTGCCGGCGCACGCCGTCCCACTCCCAGCCCGGCCCGCCGAAGATCGACAGCCAGTTGTTCGGCGCCGTGCCATCCGGCTTCGGGTCGGCCCAGACATACCAGTCCGCTTTGGGATTGGTCCGGCTCGTCCGGCTCTCGACGAACCAGGGATGCCGGTCCGAAGTGTGCGAGATCACCTGGTCGATCACGACCTTGATGCCGAGCCGGTGCGCCTCGGCCATCATCTCGTCGAAATCGGCAAGTGTCCCGAAGATCGGATCGACGTCGCAATAATCGGAAACATCATAGCCCATGTCGGCCATCGGCGATTTGAAGAAGGGCGAAAGCCAGATTGCGTCGACCCCGAGACCGGCGATATGCGGCAGCCGGCGGGTGATCCCCTTGAGGTCGCCGAGCCCGTCGCTGTTGGTGTCCTGAAACGAGCGTGGATAGACCTGGTAGATCACCGCGCCGCGCCACCAGTCCGCATTCCCGCCTGCCTGCAATGCCATCGGCTATATCTCCTGCCTCGTCTGCGCCGCCACACTAAAGCGGACGGGGCAAAAGACAACCGGGGTGGGGCCGGAATGGAGGCCATCGGAAGGCAGCGACACGTCGTCGCGATCCGACAAGGGGGAGACGTATATAGGCTTGTCCACAACCCGTTTCCAGCTTCCGGATTTGGGGTTGCAACGCGATTCCTTTGCGATAAGGTGCGCACTGACCTGCACGTAAGAGGTCAAATGTCGGGAACAGATGTCTAATAAAGGCGCAAAGCCTAGAAAGGTGGACCCACGATGAACCAGTTCACGAAAAAATTTCTCGCCTCCGCAATGCTTGGCACATTGCTGGCGTTTTCGGCGCATGCGGCCACGCTCAACATTCACAATGGTGGCGACCCGCAATCGCTCGATCCGCAGAAGCTTTCCGGCGACTGGGAGAATCGTATCGCCGGCGACATTTTCGAAGGTCTTGTCACTGAGGACGCCAAGGACAATCCGGTTCCCGGCCAGGCAGAAAGCTGGACGATTTCACCTGACGGCAAAGTCTATACCTTCAAACTTCGCGACGGCATCAAATGGTCCGATGGCCAGCCGGTAACGGCAGGAGACTTCGTCTTCGCCTTCCAGCGCCTCGTCGACCCGAAGAACGCCGCCGATTATGCCTATCTGCAATTCACCATCAAGAATGCCGAAAAGATCAACAAGGGCGAGATCACCGATCTCAACCAGCTCGGCGTCAAGGCCATCGACGACAAGACGCTTGAAATCACCCTTGAAAACCCAACCCCTTATTTCCTAAATGCCCTGATGCACTACACCGCCTATCCGCTGCCCAAGCACGTCGTTGAGGCGAAGGGCCAGGATTGGGTCAAGATCGGCAATATCGTCACCAACGGACCTTACAAGCCCGTCGAATGGGTGCCCGGCTCGCACGTCACCACGGTCAAGAACGACCAGTGGTACGGCGCCAAGGACCTGAAGATCGACGGCGCGAAGTTTTTCGTGCTTGAGGATCAGGAAGCCGCGCTGAAACGCTACCGCGCCGGCGAATTCGACATCCTCACCGATTTCCCCACCGACCAGTACGAGTGGATGAAGAAGAACCTGCCGGGCCAGGCGCATGTCGCCCCCTTCTCCGGCCTCTATTACTACGTCATCAATTCGACCAAACCGCCCTTCGCCGACAAGCGCGTGCGCCAGGCTCTCTCCATGGCGATCAACCGCGAGGTCATCGGCCCGCAGATTCTCGGCACCGGCGAACTGCCGGCCTATTCCTGGGTCCCGCCGGGCACGGCAAACTACGGCGAGCCGGCATACGTCTCCTGGAAGGATCTTCCCTATAAGGATAAGGTCGAAGAAGCCAAGAAGCTGCTGAAAGAAGCTGGTTTCGGTCCGGATCATCCGCTGACCGCCGAACTCAAATACAACACCAACGACAACCATAAGCGCATCGCCGTGGCGATCGCTTCGATGTGGAAGCCGCTTGGCGTCAATGTCGAACTCGTCAATGCCGAGACAAAGGTCCATTATGACCAGTTGCAGCGCGGCGAAGTGCAGATCGGTCGCGCCGGCTGGCTCGCCGATTACAACGATCCGGACAATTTCCTGAACCTCCTGGTCACAGGCGTCCAGATGAATTACGGCCGCTGGTCCAATCCTGAGTACGACAAGTTGATCAAGGACGGCAACGCCGAGACGGATCTGAAGAAGCGCGCCGAAATCTTCAAGAAGGCCGAGCAGCTGGCGCTCGATGATTCTGCCGCCCTGCCGATCTACTACTACGTTTCGAAAAACGTTGTTTCGCCGAAGATTGAAGGCTTCGTCGACAACATCCAGGACATCCACCGCACCCGCTGGCTGTCGATGAAAGAGTAAGGGAAAACGGTCCTTCCCGCCTCTCGCGGGAAGGACCGGCCCACGACCATGATCAAATACGCCCTCCGTCGATTGCTATCGACGATCCCCGTTCTGTGGATCGCCGTCACAGCCTGTTTTTTCGTTTTGCGCCTTGCCCCCGGCGGCCCGTTTGATGGCGAAAGGCCATTGCCGCCGGTGATCCTGAAAAACCTCGCGGTCCACTACAATCTGGATAAGCCGCTGATCCAGCAGTATCTGATCTATGTCGGTGACCTGCTCCGGGGCGATCTCGGCCCCTCCTTCGCCAGCGAGGATTTTTCCGTCGCCCAGCAGATCATGATCGGTCTGCCCTATACCTTCACGATCGGTACGGCTGCTTTCCTGATCGCCATCATCGTCGGCATTGCCGTTGGCTGTCTGGGGGCGCTCTATCAGAACAAGACGCCGGACTATATTCTCGGCGCCCTCATCCTGGTCGGCGTCGTGCTGCCGAACTTCCTGATCGCGCCCATCCTGCAATTGATCTTCGGCATCCACCTCGCCTGGTTTCCGGTCGGCGGCTGGGGTGACGGCTCGATCAAATACCTGATCCTGCCGATCGTCGTTCTGGCGCTTCCGCATGCAGGCCGCATCTCGCGCATCACCCGCGGCTCGATGATCGAGGTGATGAATCAGAACTTCATCCGCACCGCCAAGGCCAAGGGCATCGGCCCGCGGCTGACGGTGATGCGCCATGCGCTGAAGCCCGCGCTCATGCCTGTCGTCTCCTATCTCGGGCCGGCGGCAAGCTACCTTCTCACCGGTTCGCTCGTTGTCGAAAGCATCTTCGGATTGCCCGGCATCGGCCGCTACTTCGTCAACGCAGCGCTGAACCGCGATTACGGCATGGTTCTCGGCACGGTCATCTTCTACATGGTGCTGATTGTGTTCCTGAACCTTCTGGTCGACATCGCCTATGCCTGGCTGGACCCGAAAGTGAGAAACCGATGATCCTCAACCCCGCAAAACGCGAACTGCTCGCCCAGGAGCTTCTGGAGGCCGAGGGCCTGGCTCCCGAAGGCCGTTCGCTCACCAGGGATGCGCTCCGTCGCCTCGGGCGCAACAAGGCCGCCGTCTTGTCGATCGTGGTCTTGGCCCTGTTGATCCTCGCCGCCTTCCTCGGCCCATGGTTCATTCCCTTCAACTACGAAGATCCGGACTGGGCCGCCTTCCGCATCCCGCCGTCGATCGAGACCGGCCATTATTTCGGCACCGACCCGAACGGCCGCGATCTTCTCGCCCGGGTGCTCTACGGCACCCGCATCTCGCTTGCCGTGGCGCTGACGGCGACCGTCGTCTCGGTCGTCATCGGCGTGCTCTACGGCGCGATATCAGGCTATATCGGCGGCAGGCTGGATGCGATCATGATGCGCTTCGTCGATATCATGTATGCGCTTCCCTATATTCTCTTCGTCATCCTGCTGATGGTGATCTTCGGCCGCAACGTCTACCTGCTCTTTGCCGCCATCGGCGCGCTGGAGTGGCTGACCATGGCCCGCATCGTGCGCGGCCAGACGCTGTCGATCAAGCATCGCGAATTCATCGAGGCGGCCCGTGCCTCCGGGCAGAGGCCGTTCAAGATCATCGTCAAGCACATCATTCCGAACCTCGTCGGCCCGGTGGTCATCTTCGCGGCGCTGACCGTGCCTGAAATCATCGCCACCGAAAGCTTCCTGTCCTATCTCGGCTTCGGCGTCCAGGAACCGCTGACCTCGCTCGGCACGCTGATCGCCGAGGGAACCGATGCCATGGAAAGCATGCCCTGGCTGCTGATCTTCCCGGCAAGCTTCCTCGTGGCCCTGCTGCTCAGCCTGCTCTTCATCGGCGACGGCCTGCGCGACGCGTTCGACCCGAAGGATCGCTAGAATGGCCCATGAAACGCAAAAAGACATCCTTCTCGAACTCAAGGACTATTCGATCACCTTCAAAACGCCTGATGGAGAGGTCAAGGCGGTCTCGAACATGAATCTTACCGTTCGGCGTGGCGAACGCATTGCCATCGTCGGCGAGTCGGGCTCGGGCAAGAGCCAGACCTTCCTCGGCATCATGGGGCTGCTCGCCAAGAACGGCAGGACGGCGGGACAGGCGCTGCTCGAAGGCAGGGACGTACTGTCGCTGAAGCCGCGCGAGCTCGACCAGATCCGCGGCAAGGACATGGCCATGGTCTTCCAGGACCCGATGACCGCGCTCAACCCGTCGCTGAAGATTTCGCGGCAACTGACCGAACAGCTTGAAGTTCATCGCGGCCTGACGGCGCGCGCCGCATCGGAGGCTGCCCTCGACATGCTGAAACGCGTCGGCATCCCCGACCCGACGCGCCGCTTCCACCTCTATCCGCACGAACTGTCAGGCGGCATGCGCCAGCGCATCGTCATTGCCATGGCGCTGCTCACCAAACCGAAGCTGCTCATCGCCGACGAGCCGACGACGGCGCTCGACGTCACCATCCAGGCGCAGATCCTCGATCTCTTCAACGACCTGACGGCGGAGATGAACACCGCGCTGATCATGATCACCCACGATCTCGGCGTCGTCGCCGGCCTCGCCGACCGCGTCGCCGTCATGTATGCCGGCCGCATCGTCGAAGAAGCGCCGGTCGACGAGCTCTTCGACAATCCCGCCCATCCCTATACGGCGGCGCTGCATGCCTCGATCCCGCGCCCGGATCAGGACGTCGATGAGCTCGTCGTTATCCCCGGGCGCCCGCCGAACCTGCAGCACCTGCCGAAGGGCTGCAATTTCTCGCCGCGCTGTTCACAGGTCCAGGACGATTGCATCGATCGTCCGCCGCCGCTCGAAACCCTGGCGCCGCGCCACTGCGCCGCCTGCTACCACCCGTTCCCGCGTCGTGAGGAGTTGCTGAACCATGGCTGACCGATCGCTTCTAAGGGTCGAGAACCTGACGACCCAATTCGAATTGCCGGCGAAGGGCTTGTTCAAGCCGCCGATTTTCCTCACCGCCGTCAACAATGTCAGCTTCGATCTCGCCGAAGGCCGCACCCTCGGCGTCGTCGGTGAATCCGGCTGCGGCAAGTCCACGCTCGGCCGCTCCATTCTGCGGCTGTTGAAATCGCAGAAGGGCCGCATCCTCTGGCAGGGCCGCAATCTTCTCGACATCTCGGAAGAGGAAATGCGCGCCGCCCGCCGCGACATGCAGATCATCTTCCAGGATCCGATCGCCTCGCTTGATCCGCGCATGACCGTTGGAGATATCATCGCCGAACCGCTCACCGTTTTCGAGCCGAAGCTTTCGAAGGCCGCACGCACCGAACGCGTCCGCGAGATCATGACCGCCGTCGGCCTGGTGCCGGAGATGATCAACCGCTATCCCCACGAATTCTCCGGCGGCCAGGCGCAACGCATCGGCATCGCCCGCGCCGTCATCACCAAACCGAAGCTGATCATCTGCGATGAGCCGGTTTCGGCCCTCGACGTTTCGATCCAGGGCCAGGTGATCACGCTTCTGCGCAAACTGCGCAAGGAATTCGGCCTGACGCTGATCTTCATCAGCCACGACCTGTCCGTCGTGCGGCTGATTTCGGACGATGTGCTGGTGCTCTATCTCGGCAGGGTGGTGGAGGCAGGCGACTGCGCCACCGTCTTCGATCATCCGGCCCATCCCTACACGCAGGCGCTCTTTTCCGCAGCACCCATCCCGGATCCGAAGCTTGCGCGGCTGCGTACCCGCATCCGTCTGCAGGGCGATCCGCCCTCGCCGCTCAACCCGCCGAAAGGCTGCGTCTTCTCGCCGCGCTGCTGGAAGGCGACCGATATCTGTCGCACCGAAATGCCGCCGACCGAGGAAGTCCGCCCCGGCCAGAAGGCCGCCTGCTACCATATGGACAGGCCATGAATGAAGCGACAGCCGTATGAAGCAGCCTTCAGTTTGACGACAAATCTCACCCTAGCACGTCATCCTCAGCCTTGTACCGAGGATCTGCGACCTTATCGACCGGAGGCAAGCCCGAGTATGACGAAGGAGGGGTTGGCGAGCTTTCTAGGCCGTCTGAAAGTCGAGTGCAGCACCTCCGCTCTTTGCAGAAGATCTGCCATCCATCTTTGGGGTGAACTGTTCCGAAAACAGACTTATCTCGGAATCTATAGTCTCCGATAACAAAGATTTAGATGCCACTATGCTATCCCTGTCTTCGCCCGATCATGGGCGAGGGGAACGCATATATGAAATCGAGAGTCTCTGGATTGCTCGCGCTTGCCGCCGCGGTCGTCGCCGCTTCCGCCGTGCCGTCGCTTGCCGAAGATCTGAAATTCCAGCTCACCAACGGAACCAATTCCGTCCTGACGCGCTTCTACAGCTCGCCGACGGGCGTCAACAGCTGGGAAGAAGACGTCTTCGGCGACAATGTGCTCAATCCAGGCGAGACCATGAACATCACCATCGCCGATGGCCGCACCGTCTGCAAATACGACATGCGCTTCGAGTTCGACGAAAACTCGGATCTCGACACGACCGAAGATACGCAGGATCTTTGCCAGATGGGCAGCTACACCATCCACGAATAAGGGCCTTCGCCCGCACCCGCCTTCGCCTCGCCGCGAAGGCGGGCTTTTGCCTCCTGCGATATCGGCGGCCATGATATCAAAGCTTGTCACTCCGCCTGGCTCCGCGTATCAGCGATGAAGAGCAATGCCGGGAGGACAAGGTGAGCAGACGGTTTCTATCGATCGGTGAATGCATGGTGGAGCTCTCGCAGGCAGGTGACGGCTTGCTGCGTAAAGGTTTCGCCGGCGATACGTTCAACACCGCCTGGTATGCCCGCGCCTGCCTCGGCCCCGACTGGTCGGTCGATTATTTTACCGCGCTTGGCGACGACGCCATGTCGGATGAGATGGTGGCCTTCATCGACAAGGCAGGCATCGGCACGAGCCTCATCCGCCGCATCAAGGGCAAAACATCAGGCCTTTATATGATCAATCTGAAGAACGGCGAGCGCTCCTTCAGCTATTGGCGCGACAGTTCGGCTGCCCGCAGCCTGGCCGCCGATCCCGACCGCCTGCGCGAAGCGGTTGAGAGTGCTGACCTCGTCTATTTCTCCGGCATCACCCTTGCCATCCTCCCGCAGGAGGATGCCACGACGCTGCTCGCCGAAATCCGCCGCGCCAAGGCTGCCGGCAAGCTCGTGGTGTTCGACCCGAACATTCGCCCCCGCCTCTGGTCGAGTTACGACATCATGCACGCAACGATCAGCGAGGGCGCCCGCTCCTCGGTGATCGTCATGCCGAGCTTCGACGACGAGGCCGCCCATTTCGGCGACGATTCCATCGAGGCAACGATCAACCGCTATCGCGCGCTGGGCGCTGTCCATATCGTCGTCAAGAACGGCGCGGACGGAGTCAGGCTGAATTTCGCCGGCGAGGAGAGCTTCGTTCCGGCCGAGAAGGTCGAGCAAGTGGTCGACACCACCAGCGCCGGCGACAGCTTCAACGGCGCCTTCCTCGCGCACTATCTGGAAACAACGGATGCAGCCGCCGCCGCCCGCTTCGCCGCAAGCGTCGCGGCCCGCGTCGTCAGTGAACACGGCGCATTGGTGGCAAAGGAAAAACTGGGGTTGAACGGCGGCTGAGTCCGCACATGACACCGGTACGAATGCCATGCCAAAGCGCTCGCCGCCTTGTCGCCATTCCGACCCGTTAATGGGAAAAACTCAGGACTTCGTCGGTCGCTCGGTCTCGCGAACCGCCTCGTCATGATACCAGCAACTGTCGAGCGCCGCGTCGCAGATATCGGCTGCCTCGCGCTCCATCAGCCGGGCGCGTTCGAACCGGTTGACGGCTCGCGTCGGCTTGACGGGAAACTGGTAGACCGTTGCGGATTCACGATGGAAACCGGTGGGCATGAGATCGCCTCCATTCAGTTCGGCGCATCGACATTCAAGGCCGCGACCATAGCACGATGCACATAGTTTATGCAAATTGCACAAATTATATGCATCTCCATATTATGATTGATCGATATGCTGTCTGCGCCGAGAGCGTCCGCCTATTTGTTCAACACTTGATCACGCCAGGCTAACGCCGAAATTTTCATCCGGTTCCCAAGCGGAAAATTCGGTTTCTTGCTGATGATACGGCCTTCAGCCGTCAAAACGGGATGATTTCGGCAAAAGAAAATGCATGTCCGGAGGCTGATTTGCGATTTTTTTCGCCACGGCAGCCGAACTGGCACGCTACATGCTTTAATAGGTGCATCCCCTGGCGGTTGGATGCGCTTGCGCGCCGAGATCGTCTCCGGATTTGCTCACCTTCGTAGCATTGAGAGAGTCACGATGACAAAATTTAAGCTCGAGTATATTTGGCTCGATGGGTACACTCCGGTACCGAACCTGCGTGGCAAGACGCAGATCAAGGAATTCGACGTATTCCCGACGCTGGAACAGCTTCCGCTCTGGGGCTTCGACGGTTCGTCGACCATGCAGGCCGAAGGCCGCAGCTCCGATTGCGTGCTGAAGCCCGTCGCCATCTATCCCGACCCGGCTCGCACCAACGGCGCGCTCGTCATGTGCGAAGTCATGATGCCCGATGGCGTCACGCCGCACGCATCCAATGCTCGCGCCACCATCCTCGACGACGAAGATGCCTGGTTCGGCTTCGAGCAGGAATATTTCTTCTACCAGAACGGCCGCCCGCTCGGCTTCCCCGAGCAGGGTTACCCGGCTCCGCAGGGCCCCTACTACACCGGCGTCGGCTATTCGAACGTCGGCGACGTCGCCCGCGAAATCGTCGAAGAGCATCTCGACCTCTGCCTCGCTGCCGGCATCAACCACGAAGGCATCAATGCCGAAGTGGCCAAGGGCCAGTGGGAATTCCAGATTTTCGGCAAGGGCTCCAAGAAGGCCGCCGACCAGATCTGGATGGCACGCTACCTGCTGCAGCGCCTGACCGAAAAATACGGCATCGACATCGAGTATCACTGCAAGCCGCTCGGCGACACCGACTGGAACGGTTCGGGCATGCATTGCAACTTCTCGACCAAGTACATGCGCGAAGTCGGCGGCAAGGCCTATTTCGAAGCGCTGATGGCGCAGTTCGAAAAGAACCTGATGGACCACATCAACGTTTACGGTCCTGACAACGACAAGCGCCTGACCGGCAAGCACGAAACGGCTCCGTGGAACAAGTTCTCCTACGGCGTTGCCGACCGTGGCGCCTCGATCCGCGTCCCGCATTCCTTCGTCAAGAACGACTACAAGGGCTATCTGGAAGATCGCCGCCCCAACTCGCAGGGCTGCCCCTACCAGATCGCTTCCCAGGTTCTGAAGACGATTTCGGAAGTGCCGCTCGCCGGTTCCGCTTCCGCTGCCGCCTAACCTCCCAAGCGGCGCCGGTCCCCGACCGGCGCCGTCCTTCTTCCCGCATGAAACTCGCGATCGGCCGCTGACATATTCGCGGGGATCGGGTCGCCCAAAGGCCCGCAAACGCTGGCATGCGGCTGTAATATTTCCATCATGGTCATGCCTCAGAATAGGCGAGCGGGAATCGCCGTTCCGGAACCCCGCGCTGGGGCTAAGCGTTGGCATATCGATGCAACGCGGATGGAAATCGCGACATGCTGCAACGTCCGGCAAACACTCATCACAGCGAGAGCTGGGCCAATGCTACAGCCGCCGGCAGCCTGCCGGAACGCTTGGTGATCGTCACCGACGCCTGGCATCCGCAGGTCAACGGCGTCGTGCGCTCGATCGAGAACACCAATCGCGAGCTGGCGAAGATGGGCGTGGCTGTTTCGATGGTAACGCCGGAGCGCTTCAACAGCATCCCCTGCCCGACCTATCCCGAGATCCGCCTGTCGATCGCCAACTACCGCCGCATCGCCCGCGAGATCGAGAAACACAAACCTTCCTACGTGCATATCGCCACCGAAGGGCCGCTGGGGCTGACCGCCCGCCGCTGGTGCCTGCGTAAGGGCATGCCCTTCTCCACCAGCTATCACACGCGCTTTCCCGAATATGTTTCCGCCCGCCTGCCGATTCCGCAAAGCTGGCTTTATGCCTTCGTCCGCTGGTTCCACAATGGCGGCGCCGGCTGCATGGTCGCGACACCGAGCCTTGCTCGCGAGCTTTCGGCCCGCGGCATCAAGAACCTGATGCCCTGGACCCGGGGCATCGACGCCACGCAATTCCATCCCATGCCGCTTGAGGAGCAGCCATTCGGCCTCCCTCGCCCGATTTTCATGACGGTCGGTCGCGTGGCGCTGGAAAAAAACCTGCCGGCCTTTCTCGATCTCGACCTGCCCGGTTCGAAGGTTGTCGTTGGCGACGGCCCGGCACGCGCCGAACTGGAGCAGCGCTATCCCGATGTGCATTTTACCGGCGTGAAGTTCGGCGATGATCTGGCGAAAGCCTATGCCCAGGCCGACGTCTTCGTCTTTCCCTCGCTCACCGACACTTTCGGCAACACCATCCTTGAAGCGCTGGCATCGGGCGTGCCGGTCGCAGCCTATCCGGTCACCGGCCCGCTCGATATCATTGGCGAGGGCAGCGAGGTCGGCGCGCTCGACCAGAACCTGCAAGCCGCCTGCCTTGCCGCCCTCTCCGCCTCGCGCGTCAAGGCGCGCGAGCTTGCCATGCAATATTCCTGGGAAGCGGCAACGCTGCAGTTCATCAACAATATCCGCGCCGCCAATGGCGTCATCACGCCGAAATGGAAGAAGGCCTGGCAATTTGCCAAGTCGCTGCCAAGAAGCAGAAAGCCCGGCGAAACCGCCGGGCCTCTCCCTTCCTCGGACTAAAGCAATTCCAGCAAAAGTGTGAAGCGGTTTTGCCAGGCAAAGCGCAAACCGGTTTTGCCGGGAATTGCGTGAAAACAAAAAGCTTCAATCGCCTTACTTGTGCAAAGCGTTGCGAAGCGTGTCGTTCGCGACCGCAATCGCGCTGCGCGCGGCCGGCGTTTCAGCGATGGCGTTCAAGAGCACGAAGTCATGGATCGTGCCGTTGTAACGCATCGACGTGACGCGAACGCCGGCCTGGCTGAGCTTGCGGCCATAGGCTTCGCCTTCATCGCGCAGAACGTCATTTTCATCGGTGATGATGAGCGCCGGCGGCAGGCCGTTCAGCTGCTCCAGTGATGCCTGCAGCGGCGAAGCCGTCGGTTCCTTGCGCTTGGCTTCGTCGGGCAGGTAGGCATTCCAGAACCACTTCATCGCTTCCTTGGTCAGCCACGGGCCATTGGCGAACTGGTTATAGGAGCCATTGTCGAAATCGGCGTCGGTGACTGGATAGAACAGCACCTGCTGGTCGATGGCGGGACCGCCACGCTCCTTGGCAAGCAGCGTCACCACAGCCGCCATATTGCCCCCGACGCTATCGCCCGCGACCGCTAGCCTGCCGGCGTCGACGTTGAACTCCTTTGCGTGTTCGGTGACATATTTGGTCGCCGCATAGGCCTGTTCGATCGCGACGGGATAACGGGCTTCCGGCGAGCGTTCGTAATCGACGAAGACGACGGCTGCATTGGCGCCATTGGCGATTTCGCGCACCAGCCGGTCATGCGTATCCGCATCGCCCAACACCCAGCCGCCGCCATGGAAATAGAGAATAACCGGCAGCGTGCCCTTGGCATGTTCCGGGCGGATGATGCGCAGCTTGATGCTGCCGGTCGGGCCCGCCTTGACGACCTTATCTTCTTCCCGCGCGGCAAGCTTCTTGACGTCACCCTTCTGCGCGCCGGCCAGAACATTGCGGGCATCGGCCGGCGACAGCGTGTAGATCGGCTTTCCGCCGGCAAGGCCGTCGATGAATGTCTGCGTTGTCGGCTCGAGTACCGGGTCGGCAAGCGCCCCGGCGGCAGAGGCTGCCAGGAGTGCTGCGGCGGAAACGGCGGTCTTGATGGTCGACATTGTCTTATCCTCTCGGTTTGGTGTTCGTCGTGAACACGTCATTTATATCGCGCACGATTATTTCTTGGACAATTTAAATTTCAGCATACCTGCCATGCAGCAAAATCGCTTGCGATTATTTATCGCACGATATACTTTCGCTCAGTTCTGGAGATGACCATGCAGGATCAGCTGAAGCTCGATAATTTCATCTGTTTTGCCGTCTATACGGCAAGCCATGCGCTGAACAGGGTTTACAAGCCGCTGCTCGACACACTCGGCCTCACCTATCCGCAATATCTTGCCATGGTCGCGCTGTGGGAACAGGACGGCCAGAGCGTCGGCAGCCTCGGCGAAAAGCTCTTCCTGGAATCGAGCACACTGACGCCCCTGCTCAAGCGCCTGGAAAGCGCCGGCTATATCAAGCGCGAGCGCAGCAGCGAGGACGAACGCGTCGTCGTTATCCGCTTAAGCGATGCGGGCAAGCGACTGAAGGAAAAGGCCACCGGCATCCCCAGCTGCATCGCCGAGGCCAGCGGTCGCGATGTCGCCGATCTAAACCGCCTACAGGCCGAGATCGTGGCGCTGCGCGAGGCGCTGAATGGAAGCGTGGCTTAGTTCAAGTCGATCTAGATAGGTCGTGCTCCAGGCACCAGCGCCCCAAGAACTCCTAGGTCCGCCTCTTCTTGCCTTCGAACGGATTCTCAGCTGAACGGAAATGAATACGGATCGGTACACTCGGCATGTCGAAATCGGCGCGCAACCCGTTGATCAGATAGCGCGTATAGGATTCCGGCAGCGCGTCGGAGCGAGTGCAGGAGATCATGAAGGCCGGCGGGCGGGCCTTGACCTGGGTCATGTATTTCAACTTGATGCGCCGGCCGGACACGGCAGGTGGCGGATGCTGGATCTGCTGCGTCTCCAGCCAGCGGTTGAGCCTCGCCGTCGAGATGCGCTTGTTCCAGACCCTGTCCGTGTCGATGATCGACTGCATCAGCTTGTCGAGCCCCCAGCCGGTCTGGCCGGAAATCGGCACGGCGCGGATCCCGCGCGCCTGCGGCAGCAGCCGGTCGGTCTTTTCGCGCAGGTCGGCAAGCACTGCCTGCCGGTCTTCGATCATATCCCACTTGTTGAAGGCAAGCACGGCGGCACGGCCTTCGCGCAGCACGAGATCGACGATCTGCAGGTCCTGCTTCTCGAAGGGAATCGTCGCGTCGAAGACGATCACCACGGTCTCGGCAAAACGGATAGCACGCAGCGCGTCGGCGACGGAGAGCTTCTCCAGCTTCTCGGTCACCCGCGCCTTGCGCCGCATGCCTGCGGTATCGAACATCTTGATGGTGCGCCCGCGCCAATCCCATTCGACCGAGATGGAATCGCGGGTGATGCCGGCCTCCGGCCCGGTCAAAAGCCGGTCCTCACCGAGGAACCGGTTGATCAGCGTCGACTTACCGGCATTCGGACGCCCGACGATCGCCACCCTGAGCGGCTTGGTCTCGTCATAGGCTGGCTCTTCGTCCTCGTCGCTGCCCTCTTCAGACTGAGGAATGTCGACGTTGGTGACAGCGACATCCTCCTTCGCCGGATAGGCCCGGTCCTTGCCGATCGCCTCCACGATCGCATCGCGCAGATCGAGCATGCCTTCGCCGTGTTCGGCCGAAATCGGCGTCGGCTCGCCAAGCCCCAGCGTATAGGCATCGTAGAAGCCGCTGTCGGAGCCGCGCGCCTCGGATTTATTGGCCACGAGCACGACCGGCTTGCCGCGCCGGCGCAGCATTTCGGCAAGCGCGGTGTCGACGGGCGTCAGCCCGTTCTTGGCATCGACGACGAAGAGCGAAAGATCGGCCTCGTCGATCGCCGCTTCCGTCTGCGCGCGCATCCGGCCCTGCAGGCTTTCCTCGTCGGCCTCTTCCAGGCCGGCCGTGTCGATAATGGTAAAGGTCAGGCCCATCAGCCGCGCATCGCCCGGCCGGCGGTCGCGGGTCACGCCCGGCGTGTCGTCGACGAGCGCCAGCTTCTTGCCCACCAGGCGGTTGAAAAGCGTCGACTTGCCGACATTCGGACGACCGACGATCGCGACCGTGAAACTCATTCTTTTTCCTTAAAACTCAGCCCTGCGCGGCGGGCGCCTTGCCGGATGCGGTAATGAGATCAAGCATCATATGGGCGCGATTGGCAACATTACGCGGGCTGTCGGTATCATCGACGATCGACTGGAACCACTGCCGAGCCTGCGCCATGTTGCCGGCCTTATAGGAAGCAAGGCCGAGCGCTTCGCGTGCCGAATGGCGGAAGGCGTTGCCCGGCACGGCCATTTCCTCGATCGCGGCCGAAACCTGTTCGTAAGAGCCGTTTTCGATCAGCAGCCAGCCGGCGCGCATTTTGGCGGCATCGCGCACCGCGGCCGGAACGCCATTGTCCTTGCCGATCTCGTTGAAGGCGGCAATTGCCGCGCTGGCATCGCCCTTCTGCACCTGGACGGTCGCGGCCCGCATGCGCGCCAGCACCGGATAGGCGCCGTGGCCTTCCTTCTCCAGCTTGTCGAGCGCGGCGAGCGCCTCGTCGTTCTTGTTCTCGTCGGCAAGCTTCATCGCCGCCAGGAACTGGTCGCCGGTGCCGGAGGAGCGATTGTCGTCCCAATATTCATAGAGAACCTTGCCGGCGGTACCGAGGACGATCAGGATGGCGACGACGATGATATAACGGCCGAAGCGGCGCCAGACGCCCTTCATCTGGTCGGACCGCAATTCCTCGTTGACTTCACGGATGAAGCTGTCGTCGTTGAATGTCATTCTCGTCTCCGGCCGCGGAAATACCTATAGCATGTTCATGACATGCACATTCTCGGGCCTTCTATCCCATTTTACCGCCGTTGTAAGGGGGATATGAAAGATTCGTTACATCGCCAGCGGCGAAACTCCGATCAGCCATTCGTGCAGCTTCCAGATGATCAGCGCCCAGACGACAATGCCGATGATAACGGCATAAAGATCGTATTTGGCCGAGACGAACGGCCGAAGCACGATCTCGCCAGCCCGCTGCCGCCGTTTCAGCGAGATGCGCAGGATGACGCCCCAGGCGAGAAAGGCTGCAAACAGCAGCACCGACGAGGTCTCGCCATTGGCGAGCAGATGCGCCAGCGCCCAGATCTTCACCGACAGCACCATCGGATGTTTGGTCTTCGTCGCAATATGCCCCGCCGGCAGCAGCGAGGCGACGAGACAGATCATCGCGATCAGCATCAGCGTGATCGCGATATGCGCCGTCCAGACCGGCGGACTGTAAAGCATGCCGGTCACCTGGCGGGCCTGACCGAATCCGTAGATCAACAGGATCAGCGTCGCCAGACTCGCGATCGAATAGGCCGCCCGCCAGGCCTTCTCGCCGAGGCTTGCGATCATCGAACGGCGGAAGCCGGGGGCGACCACCCGCACGAGATGCACCCCGAGGAAAAGTATGATGCCGACGATAAGCAAAGTCATGGCGGGTCCCTTCCGTGCCGTTTGTCATGACTTACCGGCTGGCGGGAAAAAATACCAGTTGAGACCGCAGCTTCGCCGCAATTCTATCGGAGGGAAACCGCGAACAAATTGTCGCGGTGCCCATGTCTCGTCCTCTGCTCTCCGCCTGTCTGGCTGCCTCCTTCCTCCTCCCTGCCATCGCGGAGGCGGCCGACCGGCCGAAGCAGCTCGTCATCATCTCGTTCGACGGCGCTCACGACAATGCGCTCTGGCTGAAGAGCCGCGAAATGGCCGCAAAGAACGGCGCCCATTTCACCTATTTTCTCTCCTGCACCTTCCTGATGAACGAGGCGGCGAAGAAGGCCTACCAGGCGCCGCACCAGAAGCGCGGAAAATCCAATGTCGGCTTCGCCCAGAGCGACGACGAGATCCGCGAGCGCCTTGGCAATATCTGGCACGCCCATCTCGAAGGTCACGACATATCGAGCCATGCCTGCGGCCATTTCGACGGCCGCGAGTGGAGCGAGGCCGACTGGTCGGCCGAATACGCGACCTTCCACGCGACCCTGAAAAATGCCTGGACAAGCGTCGGCCTTGAGGAGCCGGCCGGCTGGCAGGATCTGGTCGATCACGGCATCAAGGGTTTCCGCGCGCCCTACCTATCGGCGACGGCGGGCGCCGACATGATCGCCGCCGAAAAGAAGGCCGGCTTTTCCTATGATGCGAGCCTCGTCACCAAGGGCCCGGCCATGCCTGTCGAGGAAGACGGCATCGTCCGCTTCGGCCTGCCACTGATCCCCGAGGGCCCGGGCGAAAAGCCGATCATCGGCATGGACTACAATCTATTCGTCCGCCATTCCAAAGGTGAAGAAGACACAGCAGACAGCGCTGCCTTCGAGAACCGCGCCTATTCAGCCTTCAAAGAAGCTTTCGACAAGCAATATGCCGGCAGCCGAATCCCCCTCCAGCTCGGCTTCCACTTCGTCGAAATGAACGGCGGCGCCTACTGGCGCGCCCTCGACCGGCTGGTCGGCGACGTCTGCCATCGAGAGGACGTCGCCTGCGTCAGCTATTCCGAAGCGATCCCGATGATCGAGGCACGGGGCAGATTGCAGCAGACGTCGGGGCTATGACGAAAACCTTTTGAAAACGAGAGGTGGTGCCGCGCAGCCCCCTCATCCGCCCTAACGGGCACCTTCTCCCCGCTGGGGAGAAGAGGGAATCGCAAATTCGGCGAACATATTCTCAAGCGATGGATAAACGCGAGACGCTGCCACCAGTCTCTTCTCCCCAGCGGGGAGAGGGTGGCGGCAGCCGGATGAGGGGGCCACACGGCACACCCCGCTCATCCAGCCAGCCTCGCGCATCAACCATCCACATGCACGACGCCCGCCTCACGCTCCAGATAATGCTGGTCGATCGCAGGCAACGGCTCATCATCGATGGCCGCTTCGAAGGCCTTGAGGCGTTTATGGATGGAGAGCAGCTCGATGATCGTCGTCCACGAACTGACGAGATACTGGAACGAGTTGCTGACCTGGCCGAAGGCCGTTGAAATCTGCTGCCAAATACCAAGCGTAATTTGATGCGCGACGAAAGTCGGCACCAGAACATAGTAGAGGAAAATTGCATCCACTTGCCCGTATCCAAAACGAGCAAAATTAAAATACAGATAGTGAAAATACATTCGATAATAGTTACGTCGAACGTTCGTAAACAGTTCCCTCACAGTCGGAGGCTGCGCTCTGTCGTCATGGTCCTCGCCGTAAACCAGTTCTTTACGGTAAGCTGCCTCCACTCGCTGGTTACGGAAATTCAAACCAGGTAGCTTAACACCAACAAGAGCCAGCAAAACAGTTCCAAGCACGGACCAAATAAGTGCCAGCCAAACTAGGGAATTAGGCAGCGCTCCAATAATGGGAATGTTTGTAACATACTTCGACAGCTCCGACAAAATCGGCAAGAATACAATAAGAGTCATGACAGACCCGATGAGACTAATCCCCAGATCTTCGAGAATTCTTGCAAAGCGCATTGTATCTTCTTGTACGCGCTGGGAAGCTCCCTCGATGTGGCGCAACTTTTCCCATTTGGACATATAGAAATTGTTCATGGCAGTGCGCCAACGAAAGACGTAGTGGCTTAAAAAAAACAGATTAAATGTGGAGACAACGACGCCGACGGCGCCTATTTCTAAGAATTTTCCAAGAAGAACATAAAAATTACTGTCGGTAATACCGGGCTTCCCTGCAAGCGCGTCCTGTAGAAGATTAAAGAATGGGCCGCGCCAGACGTTGATCGCAACATCCATCTGAACGCCAAAATAAGTAATGAATACGAGAATTGCCGTTCCCCAAACCGACCAGATTTTCCAGGGATTGTCTTTGGCGAAAACGTGCCACGCAGAGCAAAATAAAGCGGAACAAAGTATAAAAAACACATAGAATGACAAATTGGTAGGCGCGATAAAAAACGCGGCTCCGACCGGCTGTGCACTCTCCGGCAACGGAGGAAAGCCGAGATTGGTCGAAAGCTCAATACCCACAAAATACCAAAAGAAAATGCATGCGAGCGTCCATACGGCGGCAGAGGTGAAAAACAGCTTCGGTCGGGGAAAGAAGGAATGAAACACGGGGGGCTTTGCTTTCCTGAACTGTGAGTCTCGGGAGTGTCGTGGAACACTGATTTTGCCGGAAACTAAGGCAGTTCGAAGGAAGCAGCAATGGGTTTAGCCGATTGTTACGCAGATGTAACCGCTTACGCGATTTTCTTGATCACCGGCATCACCAGCGCGGCGCAGGCAACAAGGGCGACGGCGGCGATCACCGTTGGGGCGGTGAAATTGCCGCTGCGCTCGGCGATCCAGCCGGCAACGACGGGCCCGACGATCTGGCCGAGGCCGAAGGCGGCCGTCATCATCGCCAGGATCCGCCGCGGGCTGTCAGGCGAAAGCTTGCGGCCGATCTGCAGCCCGTAAGCGGTGATCGCCAGGAACGTCGCCCCGAACAGCGCCCCGCCGATCAGCGGTGCGGCAGAGTGCGGCAGAATCACGGTGGCGAGCACGCCGGCGGCTTCGACCAGAAGGGCTGCGACATAGACGCCGCCGAGCCCGAGCCGCCTGACCAGCGGCTTCCAGGCAAACAGCGCCACCGCCGCCGTCAGCCCGGCGATGAACCAGCAAAGGAATTCGACCAGTGGGCCTGTTGCAGAAAGACGCGCGATGGTGACGAGGAAGGTCGCGGTGATGACGTAGCCGAAGCCGAACAGGCCGTAGGACAGTGTGATCAGCACCATCGGCCGGCTCCAGACGAGGGCCGGCTCCTTGCCCGCGCGCGCCGATTGCGCCGGTGCTGACGGCAAGAGCAGGAAGACGACGACGAGGCTTGCCGCGCAATAGAGCGCTCCGCCGATCCAGTCGGCCCGCCAGCCGTCCGGCCCGTCGTGAAAACCGAGCCCGATGAGAAACACCATGACCGAGGACAGCGCGATGCCCGCTCCCGGCCCGCCGAAATGCGCCGCCTGCACATGGTCGTTGCCGGCGGCAGCCCCGTGGCTGAGCACGATCGACGAGGTGAAGACCATCGCGAAGGCGCTGGCGAGGCCGGCGAGGAACCGGATGACGGCAAAGACGGCGACGGAATCGGTGGCGGCCATCGCGGCGAGCAGGATCGCGGTCGCCAGCAGTGCCGAGAGCGCCACCAGCCGCTCCCGCCCCGCCGCCCAGCCATAGGCCGCAAGCACGGCGCCGACGAGATAACCGACGAAATTCGCCGAGGCGATAAAACCTGAATCCGCCGCCGAAAGCGGCACGCCGCTCATCATGCCGGGCAGGATCGGCGTGTAGGAGAAACGCCCGAAGCCCATGGCCGCCGCCATGGCGACGGCGCCCGCAGCGGCTGTGGAAACGAGGTTCGGCGGGGAGTGGCGGATGCGCTCGAGCATACAGCGCTTATCGCGCCGCAGCATCTGCATCACAATCAAGTAATTCTGATCGATCGATCAATTCCGCGAAAGCAGGCGCAGGAGGATGGGCGCAGCCTCCAAGAGAGCCTCATCCTTGTACGTTGCCGTTGCTGTATAATGCGGCTGTGCGACGGGGATGCGTGTCATCCTTGGGTTTTGAACTCGTACCTCCGCAAGCCGCCCCTAAGCCCGCCCATCCGGCAATGTCAGGATCACCGGCCCGTTACGCGTTGCCACAACCGTATGTTCATATTGCACGGTCGGCGCCTTCGGATCGGCATAAAGCGTCCATGCATCGTCGCCGCCTTCGGCCCAGGTCGCGCCGAGCGACAGGAAGGGCTCGACGGTGAAGACGAGACCATCCGTCATGACGCGTTTTTCCGAAGGGTCCGGCCAGGTCGAGAGTTCGGCCGGCTCCTCGTGCAGCGAGCGGCCGACGCCGTGGCTCGCCAGATTGGCGACCAGCGTATAACGGTTCTTCTGCGCGAAGGCGCCGACGGCGGTGCCGATCCTGGCAAGCGGCTCGCCGGATTTCACCTGGTTCAGCCCGACCCAGAGCGCCCGCTTGCCGTCGCGGCAAAGCCGCTCGATTTTCGGCTTGACCGGCGGCATCGCGAAGGAAGCGCCGGTATCGGCGAAGAAACCGTCCTTCTCGGCCGAGACGTCGATATTGATGAGATCGCCGGCGCGGATGACACGCGGCCCGGGAATGCCGTGCGCGATTTCCTCGTTGACGCTGATGCAGGTCGCACCCGGAAACTGGTAGCAGAACTCCGGCGCCGAGCGCGCGCCCGCCTCCTCGAGCACCTTGCGGCCGATGCCGTCGAGCTCCAGCGTCGTCATGCCCGGCTCCATCGCCGCCGCCATCACCTGGATAGCGTTGGCGCAGATCCGGCCGATCTCCTTGAGTTTCGCCAGTTCGTCGTCGTTTGCGATCACCATTCGTCTGTTCCGGCCTTGCGCAGGGCGGCCACGGCCGCCTTGGTTAAGCGGTGGCTTTCGCCCCTCCGTCCGTTTCAGTCAATGCCTTTCTGACGATCGGCGCGACTTTCGTCCCGTAGAGCTCGATGCCGCGCATGATCTCAGCATGCGGCATCAGGCCGATCGCCATCTGCAGCAGGAAGCGGTCGTTCCGGAAAAGCGCATGATGGGCGATGATCTTTTCGGCGACCAGTTCGGGATCGCCGACGAAAAGCGCCCCGTTCGGTCCGCGCGACATGTCGAACTGTGCCCGGCTCGTCGGCCCCCAGCCACGTTCGCGGCCGATGCGGTTCATCACTTCGGCCTGCGGCCCATAAAACTGCTCGGCAGCGTCGGCCGTCGTATCGGCGATGAAGCCGTGGACATTGATGCTGGTCTTCAGCTTCGCCTGATCCTGTCCTGCCCGGCGCGCGGCCTCCCGGTACAGATCGAAGAGCGGCGCGAACCGGCGCGGCTCGCCGCCGATGATCGCCAGCGCCACCGGCAGGCCGAGCGCGCCGGCGCGCGCGACCGACTGCGGCGTGCCACCAACGGCAACCCACAACGGCAGCTGATCCTGCAGCGGCCTGGGATAGACGCCGCGCCCACGGATCGGCGCGCGCAGTTCGCCTTCCCAATCGACCGTCTCGCTATTGCGCAAAGCTAGCAGCAGATCGAGCTTCTCTTCGAAAAGCTGGTCGTAATCCTCGAGATTGTAGCCGAACAGCGGGAAGGACTCGATAAAGGAGCCGCGCCCCGCCATGATCTCGGCGCGGCCGTTCGAAATCAGGTCGAGCGTCGAAAACTGTTGGAAGACCCGCACCGGATCATCGGAAGAAAGCACGGTGACGGCGCTGGTCAGCCGGATATTCCTCGTCTTGACAGCCGCGGCCGCCAGCACGACCGCGGGAGCCGACGCCGCGTAGTCCGGCCGATGATGTTCACCGAGCCCGAAGACGTCGAGCCCCACTTGATCGGCCAGCTCGATCTCCTCGATCAGATTCTTCAGCCGTTCTGCCCCTTCCGCCCCCTTGTTGCGGGAGGGATTTGGATTGACATCCGCAAACGTATAAAGACCCAGTTCCATCGTCGGCACCCTGTTGAGTTCAACCTGGAGATAAGGACCGGCGGCAGGGAACACAAATACAAACTCTGGAACGGAATGTTCGAGAATTTCGATAGTGCGGCGAGGCTTCTGACAGCACGGCAAAGAGTCTTTGCGCCGTAGACACGGCGCTGCTGGATTCCTGTGACGAGCACAGGAATGAGGGAGCGAGGTGATCAACCTGCACTCCATATCCTCCAGCGCGAATACGATCGCTTTTGAGCGCTGCCGAATCCAGGACCTCCCTCATTCCTGTGCTTGTCACAGGAATCCAGCAGTCGCGCGTCCGCGCGACGAGAGAATCTTCACAGACCCAGCAGATGAAACGAAATATCCTCCCACTCAGGATTCTCTCGCTCGATCAAATTGAGCTTCCACTGCCGCGGCCACTTCTTGATTGTCTTCTCTCGCGTGATCGCTGCCGTCAGCAAATCATGCTCCTCAAACCACACCAACGTCTTGACGCCATATTTCGACGTAAAGCCCGGCGTCAGTTCCTTCTGGTGCTCGTATAACCGCCCGGCCAGATCACGCGTCACGCCGGTATAGAGCGTGCCGTTGCGTGCGGACGCAAGGATGTAGACGTATCCCTTCATGCCCTCAGATTGACACAGGATCGATCCCGCGTCGACAGCGACACCGGCCCGCCCGACCACCAATTCGAATCTGAATTCAACGACTTTCAGGCATCGGCGGATTCATCTTCCAAGCGGCCTCAGGCCGCACTTGAAGCATGAGGACGGCGCGGCCTCCCCGCGCCGCCTCACTCGCCGTTCACATCGTCGCCAGCAGTTCCGCCAGCTGGTCTGCGGCCTTGCCCCACCCCTCGTGGAAGCCCATCTTCTCGTGCGCTTCCTTGTCTTCCGCGCGCCAATGTAGCGCCTTGGCCGTATATTTCGTGCGGCCATTGCCGAGATCTTCGAGCAGGATGACGCCGGTGAAGAAGGGTTTTTCGGCAGGCACCCAGGCGCTGGTATAGGCATCGGTGAAGACGATCTTCTCGTTCTCGACGATCTCGAGATAGACGCCGCGGTTCGGGTACTGGTTGCCCTCGGGATCCTGCATGACGATGACGCTGGAACCGCCGGGGCGCACGTCGAGCGTTGCTTCCGCAACACCCCAGGGCCTCGGCACGAACCACTGCTTCATGAGATCGGGATCGGTCCACGCCTTGTAGATCGTCTCGCGCGGCGCGTCGAATTCGCGAACGAGGGTAAGTTCATGTTGCGTGCTGGCGGTCATTTCGACATCTCTCCATTGAGGTGAAACCTGTTTCTCATCAGGTGTTGCAAGGACGTGTCGAACTTCTCCGTTCCGACAGCGCGCCGACTTTTCTTGCGTTCTATTTTGCGATCGGCTGCGTGGTCTCTTCCTGCATCTTGTCGATCTGCCGGCGGATATGGGCTGCCTCAGCCGCCGAATGGGCAAGCGCAATAGCGCGGTCGAAGGCTTCGCGCGCCTGACAGGTCAAGCCAAGCTGCTTCAGCAGCCCGCCCCGCAGCCCGTGATAGTAGAAATAGCCGCCGAGCTTCTCGCCGAGCGGATCGATCAGATCGAGCGCCTCCTGCGGCCCATGCAGCTTGGAAACCACGACCGCGCGATTAAGCGTTACGACAGGCGAAGGCTGCACACGCTCCAGCGCGCGGTAGAGCAGATCGATTTCGACCCAGTCGGTGTCTTCAGCGCGTTTCGCGCGGGAATGGATGGCGGCGATCGCCGCCTGAAGCTGATAGGGGCCGGGCCGACGATGGCGCAGCGCCTTGTCGAGCAGCGCCAGGGCCTCGTTGATGAAGGGCTGGTTCCAGAGCGAGCGATCCTGATCCTCGAGCAGCACGATCTCGTCTTCGGCGCTGAAGCGCGCCGGCCGGCGCGAGATCTGCAGAAGCATCAGCGCAAGCAGCCCCATCAACTCCGGTTCGGACGGAAAGAGATGCAGCATCAACCGTGCCAGCCGGATCGCCTCGTCGCTGAAGGCGGCCGCCTCATGCTTCGGGTCGGCCTGGCTGTAGCCTTCGTTGAAGACGAGATAGATCATCGTGCTGACGATCGTAAGACGCTCGGCCCTTTCCTCGGGGCTCGGCGTTTCGAACGGCACGCCTGCCTTGGCGACGCGCGCCTTGGCGCGGGTGATGCGCTGCTCCATGGCGCTTTCCGACACCAGGAAGGCGCGGGCGATCTGCGGCACCGAAAGGCCGGAAACAATGCGCAGCGCCAGCGCAATCTGCTGGGTCGCCGGCAGATCGGGATGACAGCAGATGAAGAGAAGCCGCAAAATATCGTCGCGATAGTGGGAATCGTCCAGCCGCTCGGCAATATCGCTTTCGGCATCCTCGGTATCGGAGATGAGGTCCTCATCCGGCAGTGCCTGAAGCTTTGACCGCTTGCGCACCGCGTCGATCCCGCTGTTTCGCCCGACGAAGATGAGCCAGGCTGTCGGATCGCGCGGCGGCCCCTTCTCCGGCCATGTGCGGATCGCCCTCAGGCATGCCTCCTGAAACGCCTCTTCCGCGGTATCGAGATTGCGGAAATAGCGCAGCAGCGCACCGAGCGCCTTCGGGCGGGCCGAGGCAAGTGCGAGGTCGATCCAGGCAATATCGGTCATGATGAAGCATCTCCCGGCCTGAAGACGTAGAACGGCCGAATTTCGTAAGAGGTGGAACCCGGATTGACGGAGGAAAGCTGTTTCGAGAAGGCGACCGCCTCGTCGAGCGTTTCGAAGTCGACCACGTAGAAGCCGAGAAGAGCCTCTTTCGTTTCCGCAAAAGGCCCGTCGATGACCAAAGGCTCGTCCTTGCCCTTGCGCACAGTGGTCGCAGCCGTCGTCGGCATCAGCCGGCCGACGGGACCGAGCTTGCCGGATTGGGCAAGCGGCTCCTGCACGGCGTAGAGCTTCTCCATGACGGCAGCCTCCTCCTCCTTGGTCCAGGCGAAGACGGTTTCTTCATGGGCGTAACAAAGGATTGCATAAAGCATCACTCACTCCTCTTTCCGAATGACGAAGGAGTAACCGCTTAGCCGACAGGCCGCATTAAAAATTGTTGGTGAGCTGCCGCATCGGGGCCTGGCTGACCGGCCAGCCGAAAGGCAACAAGATACAATCACATTAATAAAGATTGTTAGTTCTTGTTAGTCGCACTACAACCAGCGATGAGAACCCTGACCATATCTCTTTCCCCGCAGCAAATCGCGCGCCTGCACGATGCCGTGGAATCCGGCGCCTATGCCTCCAACAGCGAAGTCGTCCGCGACGCGCTGCGCCTGTGGGAGCAGCGGGAAGAAGTCCGGCTGCTGGAAATCGGCCGCCTCAAGAAGGCCTATAACATGGCGAGCGGCACAGGCCGTGAAATCGATGCAAAAACCCTTTTGGCGGAGTTGAAGGCGGAAGCCCGTTCGCGTGGCTAAATACCTTCTCAGTCCCCGTGCCGAAGAAGATTTGCGCGACATCTGGCGCTCCATCGCGCCGGACAATGAACCGGCCGCCGACGCCCTTCTCACGCGGATTCTGGAAAAGGCGGAACTTGCTGCCGAGCATCCTCATATGGGCTCTCCACGCCCCGCGCTCAGCCCGACAGCGCGGATTCTGATTGAAGGGCCGCTACGTCGTTATCTACGAACCGATGCCTTACGGCATCTCTATCGTCGCCGTGGTAAATGGACCTCGTGATGTCGAGAACTGGCTGAGCTGAACCAACGCGGTCGAGGTTTAGCGAGACATCATCCCCTCACCCCTCGCTCAGCGTCCGCCGGACCGCGCTCTTCCAGCCCTTGAGCTTGGCCGCCCGCACCTTCTCGTCCATATCGGGCTCGAAGCGCCGGTCTCGTTTCCACGTTGCCGAGAAACCCTCCCTGTCCGGCCAGACCCCCGCCCGGCTGCCGGCGAGCCAGGCAGCCCCCAACGCCGTCGTCTCCAGGATCACCGGGCGGTCGACCGGGGCGTCGAGCAGGTCGGCGAGCCGCTGCATCGTCCAGTCGGAAGCGACCATGCCGCCATCGACGCGCAGCACCGTGTCGTCGCCGCCGTTCTTCCAGTCCTTCTGCATGGCGTCGAGCAGGTCGCGGGTCTGGTAGCAGACCGCTTCAAGGGCTGCCCTGGAAAGTTCCGCCGGGCCGCTGTTGCGCGTCAGCCCGAAGATCGCGCCCCGCGCCTTGGCGTCCCAATGCGGTGCGCCAAGCCCGGTGAAGGCGGGGACGAGATAGACTTCCTGCGTCGGATCGGCCTTTTCGGCAAGTGCATTGGTCTCGGCGGCGCTGCCGATGATCCCCAGCCCGTCCCGCAGCCATTGTACTGCCGCACCGGCGATGAAAATCGACCCCTCAAGCGCATAGGTCGTCTCGCCGTTCAGGCGATAGGCGATGGTGGTCAGCAGCCGGTTTTTTGAACGCACCATATCGGCGCCGGTGTTGAGCAGCGCGAAACAGCCGGTGCCGTAGGTCGATTTCAGCATGCCCGGCTGAAAACAGGCCTGGCCGATGGTGGCCGCCTGCTGGTCTCCGGCAACCCCGAGGATCGGGATCGCTGCGCCGAAGATTTCAGGATCGACCGTGCCGAAATCGGCAGCGCAATCCTTAACCTGCGGCAGCATGGCGGCAGGCACGCGCAGAATATCGAGCAGATCCTCGTCCCAGGCGTTTTCGGCGATGTTGTACATCAGCGTGCGCGAGGCGTTGGTGGCATCGGTGACGAAGCTTTTGCCGCCGGTCAGCCGCCAGATCAGGAAGGTATCGATCGTGCCGAAGCAGAGATCCCCCCTGGCGGCGCGCGCCCGGGCCCCCTTGACGTTGGCGAGCATCCAGGAAAGCTTGGTGCCGGAAAAATACGGGTCGAGGATCAGGCCGGTCTTCTTGGTGAACAGCCGCTCCAGATCCTGCCGTTTCAGATTGTCGCAATAGCTTGCCGTGCGCCGATCCTGCCAGACGATGGCATTCTGGATCGGTCGGCCGGTCTCGCGCTCCCAGACGACCACCGTCTCCCGCTGGTTGGTAATGCCGAGCGCTGCCACATCCTTGGCCGCGATCCCGGCATCGCGCAACGCCATGTTGACGGTGGAGACGACCGAATCCCAGATTTCCTCGGGATCGTGCTCGACCCAACCGGATCGCGGATAGATCTGAGTGAACTCCTTCTGGCCCTTGCCGGCGACATGCATATCGCCGTCGAAGACGATCGCCCGCGTCGATGTCGTTCCCTGATCGATCGCCAGAACATATCCACTCATGCAATTCCCTCCTCTAAAGCAATTCCAGCAAAAGTGCGAAGCGGTTTTGCGTCCGGAATTGCGTGGAAAAAGAGATAGAACATTTCCGTGATTCGAAGAAAAACGGAAATGCTCGGCATGTCGATTATCGTGACAAATCAATAGGACACGGATGCGGGTGAGAAAAGCGAATAAAGCGGAATTGCCAGCCTGCCGGCTTTGGGCATAACCTCGCCACTAACGTTGCAACGCAGCATCGGCCTGCCAGGAGAGAAATATGAGCAGATCAGTCGTCGTCACCGGTTCCACCAGCGGTATCGGCCTTGCGATCGCCACCGCCTTTGCCGAAACCGGCGACAACGTCGTCATCAACGGTTTCGGAAATGCCGATGAAATCAAGGCGATCGTCGAACGGCTTGAATCAGTATCCAAGGCACGGGCGATCTATCATCCGGCCGATATGACCAAGCCCGCGGAGATCGCCGACCTGATCGAAACGGCGGCAAAGACCTTCGGCACCGTCGATGTCCTGGTCAACAATGCCGGCATCCAGCATGTCGAGAAGATCGAGGATTTCCCGATCGAGAAATGGGATCAGATCATCGCCGTCAATCTGTCGAGCTCCTTTCACACCATGCGCGCCGCCATCCCGCTGATGAAGGCGAAGAAGCATGGCCGCATCATCAACATCGCCTCGGCGCACGGGCTCGTCGCCTCCCCCTTCAAATCCGCCTATGTTGCCGCAAAACATGGTATATTAGGCCTCACGAAGGCAGCCGCCCTGGAGCTTGCCGAATTCGGCGTGACGGTGAACGCCATCTGCCCCGGCTACGTGCTGACGCCGCTCGTCGAGAAGCAGATACCCGATACCGCCAGGGCCCGCGGCATGACCGAGGAACAGGTGAAGAGCGAGGTCATCCTCAAGGCGCAGCCGACCCGTGAATTCGTCAAGGCCGAAGAAATCGGTGCGCTGTCGCTTTACCTTGCCAGCGACGCCGCCCGGCAGGTGACCGGAACGCATATCTCGATTGACGGTGGCTGGACGGCGGCTTAACCATTTGGAAAAAACAACCGGGAATATCATGAACGACAGCATCCGCTTCATCCTGAATGGCGAGGACATCGCGCTCACCGATGTCGGGCCGACCGAAACGCTTCTCGATTTCCTGCGGCTGAAGCGACGCCTGACAGGCACCAAGGAAGGATGCGCGGAAGGCGATTGCGGCGCCTGCACCGTGCTCGTCGGCCGGCTCGCCGATGGCAAGCTCGCCTATGAATCCGTCAATGCCTGCATCCGTTTCTTGGGCTCGCTGCACGCCACCCATGTGGTGACGGTCGAGCATCTCGCCGGCCGGGACGGCGCGCTGCATCCGGTGCAGCAGGCGCTGGTCGATTGTCATGGCTCGCAATGCGGCTTCTGCACGCCGGGCTTCGTCATGTCGCTCTACGGCCTCTGGTTGACGACCGAGAAGCCGAGCCGCCAGCAGATCGAAAAAGCCTTGCAGGGCAATCTCTGTCGCTGCACCGGCTACGAGCCGATCGTCAAGGCCGCCGAGCAGGTGAGCCTGACGCGGCCGAGCGCGCTCTTCGACCCGCTGGAGCGGACACGCTCGGAAATCGTCGCGCGGCTCTGGGCCATGCAGACAAGCAGCACGATCAGGATTGCCAAGGACGAAGACCGGCTGATCATTCCGGCTTCGCCGCAAGCGCTGGCGGAAGTCCTCTCGCAGGAGCCCGACGCAACCGTCGTCGCCGGCTCCACCGATGTCGGTCTCTGGGTAACGAAGCAGATGAAGCGGCTAAGCCCTGTCGTCTTCATCAATCACTTGAGCGAATTGCAATCGGTCACCGAAAGCGAGGACGGCGTCACCATCGGCGCTGGCGTCAGCTATACCGGCGCCTTCGCGGCGATCTCGAAAAAGATCCCGGCGCTCGGGCGGCTGATCGACCGCATCGGCGGCGAGCAGGTGCGCAACATGGGCACGATCGGCGGCAACATCGCCAACGGCTCGCCGATCGGCGACAGCCCGCCACCGCTGATCGCGCTCGGCGCGACGCTGACGCTGCGCTCCCTCGAAGGCCAGCGCCGAATGCCGCTCCAGGATTTCTTCATCGCTTACGGCAGGCAGGATCGGAAGCCCGGCGAGTTCATCGAGAGCGTCTTCGTGCCCTATCCCAAGACAACCAGCCGTTTTGCCGCCTACAAGATCACCAAGCGCCGCGACGAAGACATTACCGCCGTGCTCGGTGCCTTCCTGCTGACGCTCGACGAAGCCGAGATGGTCACCGACATCCGCATCGCCTTCGGCGGCATGGCGGCAACGCCGAAGCACGCTCCGACTGTCGAAGCCGCGCTGATTGGCAAACCATGGACGGAAGCGACGATCGACGCCGCCCGCCCCGCCTTCGATGCCGACTACCAGCCACTGACCGACTGGCGCGCCACGGCGGAATACCGCCAGTTGACGGCGAAGAACCTGCTGACGCGGTTTTATCTGGAAACGGTGGGCGCGCCGGCGGAGCTGAAGCGGTTCGAGGAGGTGGCGTGATGGAGAAGTCAACCGTTGGCGCCAGCCGCCGCCCTCATTCGCCTGCCGGCACCTTCTCCCTGCTGGGGAGAAGGGAGTGCCGCGCCGTCTCGTTTACCCCTTCTCCCCTCGGGGAGAAGGTGCCCGAAGGGCGGATGAGGGGGCTACCTGTCACAACATTTCCTTTCGAAGGGCTCATCTAATGGACAAGTCCACCTTCGAAAATCCCAAAGTCGTCATCTCGGGCCCCATGCATGGTTCGCTGCGTCATGATTCAGCGCATAAACACGTCACCGGAAGCGCCGATTATATCGACGATATTCCCGAACCCGCCGGCCTGCTGCACGGCGCGCTCGGCCTCTCCGACCGCGCCCATGCCGAAATCATCAGCATCGATCTTTCCGAGGTCGCCGCCTATCCCGGCGTCGTCTGGGTCTTCACCGGCAAGGACGTGCCCGGCGTCAACGACACCAGCTCCAACGGCAGCCATGACGAGCCGCTGCTCGCCGAAACCTTGGTTCAGTTCCACGGGCAGCCGATCTTTGCCGTCATCGCCGAAACACGCGACGCAGCCCGCCGCGCCGCCCGGCTGGCGAAGATCGACTATCGCGACCTGCCGCACTGGCACGATATCGACGGCGCGCTCGCCAATGGCGGCCCGCTGGTGATCACCCCGATGACGCTCCAGCGCGGCGAGCCGGAAACGGAAATGCCGAATGCTCCAATGCGGCTGAAGGGGCAGATGCGCATCGGCGGACAGGAGCATTTCTACCTCGAAGGCCATATCGCCGTGGCCATTCCCGGTGAGGACGACGAGGTCACCGTCTGGTCCTCGACACAGCATCCGAGCGAAATCCAGCACATTGTCGGCCATGTGCTCGATATCCCGTCGAACGCCGTGACCGTCAACGTGCGCCGCATGGGCGGCGGCTTCGGCGGCAAGGAAACGCAGGGCAACCAGTTCGCAGCTCTTGCGGCGATCGCCGCCAAGAAACTCGGCCGCGCCGTCAAGTTCCGCCCCGACCGTGACGAGGACATGAGCGCCACCGGCAAGCGCCATGATTTCCTTGTCGATTACGAGGTGGGCTTCGATGCCGAAGGCCGCATCCACGCGGTCGACGCCACTTACGCGGCGCGCTGCGGCTTCTCGTCGGATCTGTCGGGACCGGTGACCGACCGCGCCCTCTTCCATGCCGATTCCAGCTATTTCTATCCCCATGTGCATCTCCAGTCGAAACCGCTGAAAACCCACACTGTCTCCAACACCGCCTTCCGCGGCTTCGGCGGGCCGCAGGGCATGCTCGCCGCCGAGCGTCTCATCGAAGAAATCGCTTACGCCCTCGGCAAGGATCCGCTCGACATTCGCAAGCTGAATTTCTACGGCCAGCCGGGCTCCGGGCGGACGCTGACGCCCTATCATCAGGAGGTCGAGGACAATATCATCGCCCGCGTCGTCGACGAGCTGGAGGAAACGTCAGACTACCGGGCGCGGCGCAACGCCATCATCGGCTTCAACCGCGACAGCCGCTATATCAAGAAGGGCATCGCCCTGACGCCGGTGAAATTCGGCATTTCCTTCACCATGACCGCCTTCAACCAGGCCGGCGCCCTCGTCCATATCTATCAGGACGGCTCGATCCATCTGAACCATGGCGGCACCGAAATGGGCCAGGGCCTCTATACCAAGGTCGCGCAGGTGCTGGCCGACAGCTTCCAGGTCGATATCTCTAGGGTGAAGATCACCGCGACGACCACGGCCAAGGTCCCGAACACCTCGGCCACCGCCGCCTCCTCCGGCTCGGACCTGAACGGTATGGCGGCCTTCGATGCCGCCCGCCAGATCAAGGAACGTCTCGTGGCCTTTGCCGCCGAGAAGTGGGATGTGGCGCCGCCCGACGTCGTCTTCCTGCCCAACCGCGTGCGCGTCGGCGAAAGCGAGATCCCCTTCCCCGATTTCATCAAGCAGGCCTATTTCGCCCGCGTCCAGCTTTCCGCCGCCGGCTTCTACAAGACGCCGAAGATCCACTGGGACCGCAAGGCCGGCCGCGGCACGCCCTTCTATTATTTCGCCTATGGCGCCGCCTGCACCGAGGTTTCGATCGACACATTGACCGGCGAATATCTGATCGATCGCACCGACATCCTGCACGATGTCGGCCGCTCGCTGAACCCGGCGATCGACCTCGGTCAGGTCGAAGGCGCCTTCGTGCAGGGCATGGGATGGCTGACGACGGAAGAACTCTGGTGGGACGACAAGGGACGCCTGCGCACCCATGCGCCCTCGACCTACAAGATCCCGCTCGCCTCCGACCGCCCGAAGATCTTCAACGTCCGCCTTGCCGAATGGTCGGAGAACGCGGAGGCCACCATCGGCCGCTCCAAGGCCGTCGGCGAGCCGCCCTTCATGCTGGCGATCTCGGTGCTGGAAGCGCTGTCGATGGCAGTCGCCAGCGTCGCGGACTACAAGGTCTGCCCAAGGCTCAATGCTCCTGCAACGCCGGAGCGGGTGCTGATGGCGGTGGAGCGGATGAAGCGGGTGTAGGCGATCCCTCGGATGTCTGATCTCGAAGATCATTAGAAAGAGTCGGCCCGGCAAGACCACACAGGCCCGCAAACTGCGACAAACCGAAACCGAGGAAGAATATCGACTTTGGAGTGATCTGCGAAATCGGCAGTTGAACGGATACAAATTTGCACGACAGGTTCCCCTCGGGGTCTATATCGTCGATTTTATATGCCGGGAAGAACGGTTGGTTGTCGAGATCGATGGATTTCATCACGCCGACAATATGTCTGACATGGCTCGGACCTTGTTGCTAAACCGGGCTGGATTATTCAATCCTCCGATTTTGGAATCATGAAATAACCCAAGAGCGAAGAGCAGTCCTTGAGACGATCCTTGCCGCACTTGAAAGGCGAATATTCCAGCGCGATGATATCCTTCGCTTCTATCCTGCGATCGCTCGTACGGAGAATTTGAGAACGTAATGCGCTTGAACCAAGCCCCCTCATCCGACCCTTCGGGCCACCTTCTCCCCGCTGGGGAGAAGAGGAAGCGAGACGTTCGGGCATCGTTCAAACAAATCGCTGAACCTGCGGGAACCACATGTAAAAACGCTGACGGGATCAACGAGAGCGCCGCATTCTCCCTCTTCTCCCCAGCGGGGAGAAGGTGGCCCGAAGGGTCGGATGAGGGGGTCTTCGCGGCATACTCCAACGACCGCGAGGTCCAACTCCCATGACCGACCTCCCGACCTTCCTCACCGCCCATCCCAACAGCATCCTCGTCGACATCACCGGCACGCAAGGCTCCACCCCGCGTGAGGCCGGGACCTTCATGCTCGTCTCGTCGACCGCACTGTGGGGCACAATCGGCGGCGGGCAGTTCGAGTTCATGGCAATCGCGAATGCGCGGGAGATGCTGGCTGGAACCGGCGGAACCGCCGCCATGGACATCCCGCTCGGCCCGGAGATCGGCCAGTGCTGCGGCGGGCGCACGCAGTTGCGGTTTCGCCGCCTGACGCAGCCGTTGAAAGATGGGTTGGAGGCAAAACTTGCCGGCGAGATCGAGCGTCTGCCGGAAGTCTATCTCTTCGGTGCCGGCCATGTCGGCCGGGCACTGGCCGCGGCTCTGGCGCCATTGCCGCTGTCGGTCACAATCGTCGAAACACGGCAGGATGAGCTCGCCAACCTGCCGGCAGAAACGAAAACCCGGCTCGTGCCAATGCCCGAAGCGCTGGTGAAGGATATTCCCGCCGGCGGCGCGGTCGTCATCCTGACGCATGACCACGCGCTGGACTTTCTCATCGCCCGCGAAGCGCTTGATAGGAGCGACCTTGCCTATACCGGCATGATCGGCTCGGCGACCAAGCGCGCCACCTTCGCGAGCTGGCTTTCTCGCGAAGGCGGCGGGGAGCGCGCATGGATCGAGCGGCTAACGCTGCCGATCGGCGGTGCCGCGGTCAGGGACAAACGACCCGAAGTGATCGCCGCCATGACCGCCGCCGAGATTTTGACGGCTCTTGGCGCCTACCGCATGCGCTCGTCCTCGTAAAAGGGCTCGCGCCCGTCGAGGAAACCCAGATCGCGCTTGACGCGGTCCGGTGTAGCGGAAAGATCGAGCCGGGTCAGACAGCAGAAACGGTTGGCGCTGCCCGCCAGCCTGCCGACAAGACGCCGGAAAACGCCGATGTTTTGCGGCGGCCGGTTCTCTTCGATCGTGGAGCAATCCATGACATCACCTCGTCAGATTGATGGTATGAGTTGCAGTTTGCCGCCGAAAATGCTGCAATTCCAATCGAACGACCGTCTGCCTGCATCAAGAGAACTTATCCATGAAACTGTCGAAGCAATTCCCGCTGAATGCGCTGCGCGTCTTCGAAACCGCTGCCCGGCTCGGCAGTTTCACCAAGGCGGGCGACGAACTCGGCATGACGCAGACGGCCGTCAGCTACCAGATCAAGCTGCTGGAGGAGAATGTCGGCGAGCCGCTCTTCCTGCGCCGTCCCCGGCAGATCGCGCTGACGGAGACCGGCGAGCGGCTGGCGCCGAAGGTGACCGAAGCCTTTGCCATGCTGCACGATGCAATGGCGACGGCGCGCGACAGTGTCGAAGGCACGCTCGCCATCAGCTCGACCCATACATTCGCCTCGAAATGGCTGGCGCCGCGCCTCGGCTCTTTCCATTTGAAGCATCCGGCGATCGCGGTGCGCTTTCAGGCGACCTCCGACATTATCGACTTCTCCCGCGAGCAGATTGATGTCGGCATCCGCTGGGGTGACGGCAATTGGCCGGGGCTGACCCTGCACCGATTGATGGGGCTGGAGTTCACGCCGATGCTGAGCCCGAAGCTGGCGGAATCGGCCGGCGGCATCAGGGAGCCGCGTGATCTCCTGAAGTTCGATCTCTTCGACGCCGGCGATATCTGGTGGAAACAATGGTTCGAGGCGGCCGGCGTCACCGACACGGATCTCGATCGCCGCCCGCGCAATCAGCTCGGCTCCCAGGCGGTGGAAGCCGATGCGGCGATGTCAGGACATGGTATCGCCATCCTCAACCCGGCCTTCTATGCGGCCGAGATCGCGCTAGGCCGGCTGTACCAGCCCTTCGAACTGACCCGCAGCGATGGCAAGGCTTACTGGCTCGCCTATCCCGAAAACCGTCGCAACGTGCCGAAGATCAAGGCTTTCCGCAACTGGATCCTCGAAGAGATGAAGACGGCCGAAAACTGAAGCACCTGATGCGGGTGGGTAGCCTCAGTATCCCATCTCCGGCGCATAGAAACAGCGCGGCGTATCCTCGTTCGGGAACAGACAGAGATGATAGTCATTGTCGCCGGATTGCATCGCCTTCGTCATTGGCAGCAGGAAGACATGCGCATGCGTGACCAGCCGATGGTCGCCCGGCAAGAGCGTCACACGATATCCGCCCGGCGTCACCGCCACGCTTTTCGAAGGGATCATCTGGCAGTCGCCATTGTGACTGTCGCCGTTGCAACAATATGGATCATAACTCCACCCCGAGGGTGCGTCGTGAGCCGTCGCCAGCGACGCGTACGCAATCATCACACACGTCAGAATGCTGCGCATGGGCATCTTCTCCGTCGATGAATGCGCCGCCGATGATCTAATGGTTCTTATTTTATGCCGGCGGCCTGCAAAGTAACTGTAATCCACTCACCATAGTTCAAGGCGTGCCGAATTAGCACATCATGTATAAGTCAGAGATAATGCACAGTCATCTCGGCAGCTTTTAGGCACGAGACAGCAGATCTGCGATGCGGCCGCGCTCGGCGGCTTCGGCAAAACCGCCGGAAATCATCAACGGGGCGCCAAACATCTCGACAAGTCCATCGCCGAGGATGATACCTTCGCCGTCCCGGCACGCGAGAATGGGCGTTGCCGTCGTCTCGCTGTAGCGCAGCAGCGCGGGGAGATAACCGGGATCGTCGTTCAGGTGTGGGAAGAATTCAAAAGGCACCAAATCGAGCGCCGCGCCATCCCGCACCGCATCCGGCGAACCGCCGGAAAAGAGGGCGTCAACGGCGATCCTCCGCGTCATCAAAATTGCTCCGGCGCTGGTTCCGACGAGAATGCCGTCGTCAAGCGCCCATGCGCGCAGCCTCTCCAGCATGCCGCTTTGGCGCAGCCGCCTCAGAAAGTCGCCGGTGTGGCCGCCTGTGAGATGGATCGCGTTACAGGCAAACAGCCGGCCGATCTCCTCGTCGCTGGAAAGCGCATCGAGATCGACGAAGAGATCGAGGGAAAGCCCGTATCTGAGATAATACTGTCGTTTCTCGTTGAAAAACTCCCGCTGGGGCTCCGGGGCGGAGGCGATATAGCCGATACTGCTCCCGCGCGAAAGAATGAGCGCCGCAAGCCGCCGGTCCATCGGCGCATTTTCGGCGATGAGCTGATCGCTGTAGAGCGCGGTGATCATTCCATTGCTCCTTTTGACGCAACGGCCGCTATGCGGACGCCATCTTTCAATCTCCTCTTCCCTCCCCGCCAAAATTTCCGCAATGTCACGAGTCGGAGGAAGATAGGGGAACTCGATGTATGAATATGCCATAGCATGGGAATGGCTCGCTTTCGCGGCGCGCTGGTTCCATGTCGTCACCGCAATCGCCTGGATCGGATCGTCCTTCTATTTCATCGCGCTCGATCTCGGACTGGTGAAACGCCCGCATCTGCCGCCCGGCGCCTATGGCGAGGAATGGCAGGTCCATGGCGGCGGTTTCTATCATATCCAGAAATATCTGGTGGCGCCCGCGCAAATGCCGGAGCACCTGACCTGGTTCAAATATGAGAGTTATTTCACCTGGATTTCCGGCTTCCTGATGCTGTGCATCGTCTATTACGGCGGCGCTGACCTGTTCCTCATCGATCGCCACGTGCTCGATATTTCGAAGCCGGTGGCGATCCTGATCTCGCTGGCATCACTCGCTGGCGGCTGGATCATCTACGACCTGCTCTGCAAATCCCCGCTCGGCAAAAATACCTGGGGCCTCATGGCGGTCCTTTACGTCGTGCTGGTCTTCATGGCCTGGGGTTACACGCAGCTTTTCAGCGGCCGCGCCGCCTTCCTGCATCTCGGCGCCTTCACCGCGACGATCATGTCGGCCAACGTCTTCATGATCATCATCCCGAACCAGAAGATCGTCGTCGCCGATCTCATCGCCGGACGGGTTCCCGATCCGAAATACGGGCAGATCGCCAAACAGCGTTCGCTGCACAACAACTACCTGACCCTGCCCGTCATCTTTTTCATGCTGTCGAACCACTATCCGCTCTCCTTCGGAACACAGTTCAACTGGGTGATCGCCGCTTTGGTCTTCCTGATGGGCGTCACCATCCGCCACTGGTTCAACACCACACATGCCAGGAAGGGCCGGCCGACCTGGACCTGGATCGTCACCCTCGTCCTTTTCATCCTGATCATGTGGCTTTCCACAGTGCCGAAACTGCTGACCGGTGAAACGGATGCGGCGGCGGTGGCGCCCGCTTTCCAGCAATTTGCCGGCGATCCGCATTTCCCCGCCGTCAAGCAACTGGTCGCGACGCGCTGTTCCATGTGCCACGCCGCCGAGCCCGTTTATGAGGGCATCGTGCGGCCGCCGAAGGAGGTCATGCTCGAAAACGACGCGGAAATTGCCGCCCATGCCCGCGAAATCTATATACAGGCGGGCCGCAGCCATGCCATGCCGCCCGGCAACATCACCGATATTACGCCGGACGAACGCAAGCTGCTCGTCGCCTGGTTCGAAAGTGCAGTCGAAGGCAAAAAACAATGACGACGACACTCCTGCGCGGCCGCCTGCTATCCTTTCATCGGGCGCCGCTCAGTCTGGCCGACAGCCAGAGCTATCTCTACGAGGAAGATGGCGGCCTGCTGATCGAAGACGGGCTGATCGCGGCCGTCGGCCCCTATGCCGACATCAAGGCAAAAGCAGCTGCAGATGTGGTCGAAATCGACCACCGCCCGCATCTGATCCTACCCGGCTTCATCGACATGCATCTGCATTTTCCGCAGATGCAGGTGATCGCCTCCTATGCCGCCAACCTGCTCGAATGGCTGAACACCTATACCTTTCCCGAGGAATGCCGTTTCGTCGAAAGCGCTCATGCTGAAAGGATCGCCACGCATTTCTACGACGAGCTGATCCGCCACGGCACCACGACGGCGGTCGCCTATTGTTCCGTGCACAAGACCTCGGCAGATGCCTTCTTCGCCGAGGCGATGAAGCGCAACATGCGCATGGTCGGCGGCAAGGTGATGATGGACCGCAACGCCCCGCAGGGCCTGCTCGACACGCCCGAGATGGGCTATGACGAGACCCGCCAGGTAATAGCGGACTGGCACGGCAAGGGCCGCAACCACGTCGCCATCACCCCGCGCTTTGCTATCACCTCGACGCCGGCGCAGATGGAAGCGACAGCAGCGCTTGCCCGCGAATTTCCCGATCTGCACATCCAGACGCATCTTTCGGAAAACCACGACGAGATCAGATTCACCTGCGAGCTCTATCCCGACGCGATCGACTATACCGACATCTACGCCCGTTACGGCCTGCTCGGGCCGAAAAGCCTGTTCGGCCACGCCATCCACCTGTCCGAGCGCGAAGCCGATGTGATGAGCGAGACGGGCTCGGTCGCCGTCCACTGCCCGACCTCGAACCTCTTCCTCGGCTCCGGCCTGTTCCCGCTGAAGGCGCTGGCGCGACGCGAAAAGCCGGTCCGCATCGGCGTCGCCACAGATATCGGCGGCGGTTCCAGCTATTCGATGCTGAAGACGATGGACGAAGCCTACAAGATCCAGCAATTGCTCGGAGAACGGCTGAACCCGCTGGAAAGTTATTACCTGATGACGCGTGGCAATGCCGAGGCGCTGTCGCTCGCCGACCGGATCGGCACGCTGGACCCCGGCACCGAAGCCGATCTCGTCGTCCTCGACGCGGCGGCGACCCCGGCCATGGCGCTGAAGATGGAAGCGGTGAAGACGCTGCCCGAAGAACTCTTCCTGCTGCAGACGATGGGCGACGACAGGGCGGTCATCGAGACCTATGTGGCGGGTGTTGCCCTGAAGGCGGCGCTTCGCTGACACGCCCATTGCCCCAATCGGCCGTGCGAAGCTGCCTCACGCGCCCATTTCCCATAATACTGCTGCGAAACCACGTTACCACCGACAGCCGCATTCAGATGTGAAGGTTCAATTCATGACCACGCCGCTCACCATCGCCGATCTGAAAAAGCTCGCACAGCGCCGTGTGCCGAAGATGTTTTTCGATTATGCGGATTCGGGCGCCTGGACGGAATCGACATATCAGGCGAACGAGAGCGATTTCAGCCAGATCAAGCTGCGCCAGCGGGTGATGGTCGACATGACCGACCGCACGTTGGAAACGACGATGATCGGCCAGAAAGTATCGATGCCGGTGGCCTTGGCGCCGACCGGGCTCACCGGCATGCAGCACGCCGATGGCGAGATGCTGGCGGCGCGCGCGGCGGAAGAATTCGGCGTTCCCTTCACGCTGTCGACCATGAGCATCTGCTCGATCGAGGATGTCGCTTCGGTGACGACGCGGCCCTTCTGGTTCCAGCTCTATGTGATGCGGGACAAGGATTTCGTGCTCGGCCTGATCAACCGCGCCAAGGCCGCCAAATGCTCGGCATTGGTGCTGACATCAGACCTGCAGATCCTCGGCCAGCGCCACAAGGACCTGCGCAACGGCCTGTCTGCGCCACCTAAATTCACCCCGAAACATCTCTGGCAGATGGCGACCCGGCCCTTCTGGTGCCTGGATATGCTGCAGACCAAGCGCCGCACCTTCGGCAACATCATCGGTCATGCGAAAAATGTCTCCAGCATCACCTCGCTCGCCGCATGGACGCACGCGCAGTTCGACCCCCGGCTCTCCTGGGCCGATGTCGCCTGGATTAAGGAACAATGGGGCGGACCGCTGATCATTAAGGGCATCCTCGATCCGGAGGATGCGAGGGCAGCGGCCGATACCGGCGCCGATGCGATCGTCGTCTCCAATCACGGCGGTCGCCAGCTGGACGGTGCCCCCTCCTCGATCAGCATGCTGCCTGCGATCGTCGAGGCTGTCGGCGACCGCATCGAAGTCCATCTCGACGGCGGCATTCGCTCCGGCCAGGATGTGCTGAAGGCCGTGGCGCTCGGCGCCAAGGGCACTTATATCGGCCGCCCCTTCCTCTATGGCCTCGGCGCCATGGGCAAGGAAGGTGTGTCGCTCGCGCTCTCCATCATTCGCAAGGAGATGGACATCACCATGGCGCTTTGCGGCAAGCGCGACATCAACGACGTGAACGCATCGATCATATCAGGGCGCGGCTGAGAGAAATCGGCAAGGGCTGGACGCCCAATGGCGTCGGCAGGACCGGTGATATACGCAGCCGCATGCGTATCAGCACAGCGGCTGGCCGTCGCCCGCAGTGAACAGAAGGATCGCAAAAATCACGAGACAGGCGGCGAGCGCCAAACGCTGCCGCCAGACGATGCGGCGCGATCCGGCAATCCGCATATCGAGGCCACGCGTTGTCCCATCAGGCTTACGAAGCTGCATTCGAGACAGCAGGTCATCGACGGCGGCAAGACCGGCGGCCTCCGTCTCGTGGCTCGACGCGAGGCGAAACAGCAGCGCATCGAAGAGGAGATGGACCGCCAGCGCAAGGACGATCAGACAGAAAACGACCATCAAGAGCCAGCCGAGCAATGGGGCGAAGCCGCGATATCCCGCGGTGATCGGGCCGGTGATCAGTGGCAACAACGCCGTCAGCCCGCAGCAGATCGAGTTGCCGCCGAGATTTCGTGCCGCTGCCGAGGCCGTGCTATTCCACTGCGTCATTGCAGGCCCTCCGTCACGGCATGGATGCTTTCCGCGGGCAGATGAACACGCCGCCCCGCCCGTTCGATCAACCGCACGGCTTCGACTGGATCTTCGCAACGCCGGCTGATGAGCAGCCAACGCGCGATGACCCAGGCGCTGCGCTGGAAGCCCAACGCACAGCAGACGAGAACCGGCCCCTGCTGGCGCGCAGCCTCGATGACATCAGCCGCGGCAAGCGTCTGGATCTCGTCAAGGGCTATAAGGTCAAGGGTCGGAAAGCTGCACCAGCGTGCGTGCGCCCCGCTCGGGCGCGGAAGTTCGCCGGTCATGTCGATCACCGTGGCAAAACGGTCGGCTTCATGGCGATGTGGAAAACGGCCGAGATGGACGCCGTCGGCAATCGCCACCGATGCCGGCATTCTCCGGGTCCAGAGCCGAATGTTGATGTGGGCGCCGAGCCGGTAGGGTGCCAGCAGCCAGCGGCTGGCGAGCGTGACCCGGCCATCGACGCGTTTCTGGAAGATCTGCGGACCGGCGCCGAAATATCCGAGCGCGATAATCGCCAGCGCAACAGCCGGCCAGAGCAACAGGAGCGCTGCCGCCGATAGAGGAGTGCAGAGCACTGCAAGGCCGAGAAATGCTACGGCCCCGCACAGATAATAGATGCCGAGCCGGCGCGACTTTGGATCGCCGCTCATCGCAAACTTCGCGAGAGGCGAACCGGCATCGCGCGGAAAAAGCCAGGCAGAGAACAGGCCGAGCAGCATGCCGGTCGGTATGTCGATGACGTGATGCTGCCACGTGGTCAGCACGGAGGCACCGATCAGGAAGCACCAGGCGTGCCAGAGCAGCCGCGCTCTGCGCGGCAGCCGGCCGCGCAGATGGTCCCAGATTACCACCAGCAGCGCGATATGCAGCGACGGCGCCTGGTTGAACGGTTTATCGAAGCCGCCGAGCATGGCGAACATGAAACCGGGCAGGCCGCTCGTTGCCGGCCGCACGAAGGTCGCTTCGAGCGGAAACGCGATAAAGCAGGCGACCGCTATTAACTGGATCGTCAGATAGCGTCTCGCCAGCCTATCGACATCGCGCGGCGTCGCGTTGATGAACAGGCAGAGCCCGTAGAACAGATTGATCGACCAATAGGGAATGATCGTCCATGCGAAGAACGGAATAGCGCTTTCCCATGCGAAGGCGACGTTCGGCACATGGGCGCGTTGCGATGCCAGCCAATTGGCGCTGCCATAGCTCAGATAGAAGAACGGCGCCAGGAAGGCGAGCCAGAGCGCCGCCCGCTTCAGGACCGGCGCTGTCTGGGAAAGAGTAGAACGTACCTGCCCCAAGGCTTTGCCCTCAAACTCTCTCCGCCAGCGAGACGGTGAAAATACCCCACTGGTCGATGCGCTGTTCGATCTTGCGGAAACCGGCTGCGGCGACCAACTGGTCCATTTCATCTTGCGTGCGCCGCCGCATCACCCACGCCTGACCACCACGGTGGGAGGTGAGCGCACGGGCAATCATCTCCAATTGCGGATGCCATGGCTGGTTGGTGTAGACGAGCAGACCACCGGGCTGCATCGCGCGGGCGATCCCATCGAGTGAAGCGGCGATCATCGCATTGTCGGAAAACAGCTCGTAAAGGCCGGAGACGATCGCCAGATCCGGAGCCGGCGTGATGGCTGCCAGCCCCTCACCGTCAAAGGCATCCTGCTGGCGGAAATTGACGAAATCACCCAGTCTGCGCGCGGCAATGCTGGCACGGCCGGCGTCGACGTTGATCGGGGAATAATCCTGCAAGCGCGCACTATCGGGACGCACGGCAGCCGCCTCGATCGCATCAAGGACATAACGGCCGTGCCCGGCCGCTATGTCGAGCATATGGGTGCTGCGGTCGGCTGCTTTCAGGCGCTGCAGCGCGCGGTCGATCAGCTCCTGCAAGTGCAGCTTGCGCTGCCTGATGCCGCGCCAGCCGATCGCCTCGAGGAACACCTTGTCGATCAACCGGCCGCCGGGACCGAGCCCGCGCGGCTTGTTCTCGTAGACGTAATCGAGCGTCGAGCCGGAATCGAAACCGGTCTTGACTCCCGTCTTTATGCCTTCCGACACCAGCGCGCCGAGCCTGATGTTGAGACGGCTGAGCGCCCAATAGATGCCGCGCGGGGACATGGCGTCCAGAGGGCTCGCGAGCCGGTCGGCCTCGTCCTTGGTATAACCCTGGACATGGGCAGTGCGAAGATCGGCAGGCGCCCGGGGCTCGGTGAAATGCGCATCGATGAAACGGCGGACCTCGGCGAGCGCAATCGCGCGGTCCTTCTCACCGAGTGTGTCATGGTAGAAGCCGGCAAGCACATGCCGTTCCTTGATGCGACTGCCGAGATTTTCGTAAAACCGATGCTGCGGCGCGTGCCGCACCACCCAGTCGCTGCCGGAGATCAGCAGCTGGGTCGGCACGGTGATGGCGCGGGCGTCGCCGACGACGCGGGCGGCCGCTTCATAAAGCTGCAACAGAATGTTGGAGGCGATCGGCCGGGTGATCAATGGGTCGGCCTCAAAGGAGGCGATGCGCTCGGGATCATGCGTCAGAAACCTCGCCTTGACATAGGAATTGACGAAGAATGTCCCCTTGAGCTTTTCCCAGAGCGCAATGCCTTCCCTGGCAAAAGGCACGTAGAGCTTGACGCTGAAGGCCGGCGAGGCAAGCACGAGCGCACGGATCGGCGGCGCATAGTCGTGCACCCAGGTGGTGGCGAGAACCGCGCCGACGCTCTGCGCAATGACGGCGATGTCTTCGACTGGAGTACCGCTTGTCTCGCTGACATGGCGGACAAAGCAATCGAGATCATGCGCCGAGGCCGCAAAGGATGGCGAATAGCCGCGCTCTCCAGGCGAACGCCCGTGGCCGCGTGCGTCCCAGGCGTAGAAGGCAAAATCATCGAGGCCGAGTTCGGTGGCGAGATGGGCGACGCGGCCGCTATGTTCGTGGCCGCGATGGAGAAGAATGATTGCGCCCTTCGGCGAAGCACCGATCACAGGCCACGTCCGATAAAACAGTCGAGTGCCGTCATGCGATGCGAATTCGGATTCATGCATGGGTCTGGTCGTCGAGGACGGTTGCTCGCTATCGGCAGTCTGCAGCACAGTCATCTCCAATTCTGATCGGTGGATAGGTTGCATCCATTGGCGGCAACAGTGAGTTGCTTTCATTGCAAAAGTCTAGCTGCAAATGATAAGTCCTTTGGGTGAGCCGATATGAAGTGCGGGCTTTCCCACAGCTACGACAATCCGCACTGCCCGAGCCGGGATAGACTGTTCAAATGCCGTAAAATTCCACTGAGGTCGCATGTCTGTTTATCAATTGAAGTCCCGGTTTCAGAATATTCTTCGCCCTCTGGTGCGCTCGCTTGCGGCACGAGGCGTCACCGCCAATCAGGTGACGTCAGTTGCCGCCGTCGCCTCGGTTGCACTTGGCCTTTTCCTGAGCCTCGCCCCGCTTCCGCATTGGTTCCTGCTGGTGCCTGTATGGTTTCTGCTGCGCATGGGCCTCAACGCCATCGATGGCATGCTCGCGCGCGAGCATGGGCAGAAAAGCATTTTAGGCGCCTATCTGAACGAGATCGGCGATGTCGTGTCGGATGCCGCCCTGTATTTGCCGTTTGCGCTCATCGATCCGAACGGCTTGATGCCGGCGATATCAGTCATATTCCTCTCGGCATTGACGGAGTTTACCGGCGTTCTGGGTCAAACGGTCGGGGCAAGCCGGCGTTACGACGGGCCGATGGGCAAGAGCGACCGCGCGGTGCTTTTTGGCGCGCTCGGCATCTTTGTCGCGGTTGGTGGTACGTTTGCAGCATGGACGTCGTGGCTTTGGGCAGTGGTGGCGCTCCTTCTGATATGGACCATCATTAACCGGATCAGGGCCGGGATTCGCGAGGCGCAGACGGCGGCCCGATAGGAAACGGATCTGGCCTGCCGCCGTTCTTCCATCGGCAATGTGATCCACAACCGACGCTGCCCTCTTTGCTCCTAACGGCACATTAAGCTTAGGTTGTATTTTTAGCGCGACCCCTTGAAAGCACAAAAGCGGTGCTTTATGTTTTATTCCATGGCAAACCCAGGCAGAACATCGCATCCATCATTGCTGCGTTACACGCTGGCGCCGGATGCCAGTGCCCGACAAGCGCTGGATGACACCATTGCCGCCTATACCAGGATGATCGAAATCCTCACCGATCTCGTCCCTGATGCAGCGGGCGCCAACCTCGTCGTGCTGCATGACATTGCCTATGAAACCGTCCGCGAGCAGACGGGTCTGCCGGCAAGGCTGGTAACACTCGGCCTTCGCGATTTTGCCGCCAATCGCGGCGCCACTGCCGATCCGCCGCTTCTGCCGCTCGACGACAAGCTCTTCGCCATCAAGGGCCCCTCGGACCTGACCATCGCCACGGTACACGGCCGCGTTGCCGTGCCCTTCGATGTCGCGGGTTATTCCAAGGGATGGGAGAGTAATTTTCCGGCCTATCTCGTCGCAGGCGCCGACCGCTACGAGATTCACATCGGCGTCACGCCGAATTCCGCTCGGATGGAGGAAAACATGACGAACGAAGGCATTCTCTCACGCATGGGCCGCCTGATCGCCGGCATCGCCAATGCGGCGATCGACAAGGCGGAAGGCGTCAACAAGATCGCCGTCATCGAACAGGCGATCCGCGAAATCGATGCGGCGGCGGACGATGCCCGCACCAATCTCGGCAAGGCGCGCGCCGAGGAATTCCGCATCCAGAGCCGCAGGGACGAAATCGTCGAAGACATGAACGCGCTCGACGCAAAGATCCGTCTTGCCGTCTCCTCCGGGCGGGATGACCTGGCAAAGGCCGGCGTTGCCCGCCAGATCGACCTCGAATCCCAGATCGCAGCGCTTGACAAGGCGTTGGCCGATGCCAGGGAACAGGTTGATGAAGGCCAGAAAGCGCTGCAGGCCGTGCTCGCCACGCGCCGCGAGGCGGATGCGCGTCTTGCCGATTTCAAGCGCAGCATCGCCCAGCATCCCGAACAGGCCGCAACCGGCCATGGCCAGCCCTCGCCCGGCGCAGGTGCTGCGCGGGCGGCCGCAGCGGTCTCGCGGCTGACCGGCGTTCCGTCAGCCGAGCATATCAATAGTTCCGAGTTGGACGAACTCGACCGGTTGCACCGCGAACGGGCGATCGAGGCACGCCTCGCACGTTTCAAGACGGATAACCGGTAACGCCGATGGCACTTTTCTTCGCCCCCGAATGCGCCCCCTTTGCCATCGCCGCCGCCGTGCTTGCGGGCCTGACGGCGATCGAGATGCTCGCAACCGTCATGGGTTTTTCGATAACGGAGCTTCTCGGAAAACCGGATTTCCATGGCCATGACGGCATTGCCGGCTACCTCTCCTGGCTCAATCTCGGCGGCGTGCCCCTGCTCATTCTGCTGATGCTGATGCTCGGCTTCTTCGCCATCGCGGGCTTTGCCATCCAGGCGGTCGCCAACACCTTCTGGGCGCCGCTGCCCTCCGTCATCGCCGTCATTCCCGCCCTGTTGATCACCTTCCCCATGGTCAGGGCATCGAGCAGAACCGTGGCGCGGATCGTGCCGCACGACGAGACCTATGCGGTCGATCTCGACACCTTTGTCGGCCGGACTGCCGAAGTGTCCATCGGCCCGCTCGATCAGGGACTGCCGGGACGCGTCCGCGTCAAGGACCAGCATGGAAACTGGCATGTGCTGAGAGCCAGAGCCGCCAAGGATCAGCCGCCGCTTGGGATCGGCACGCAGGTTCTCCTCGTCGATCGCAACGCAGATGTATTTATCGCCATTCCCGCCCTGGTGGACCCCACCGGATCGGACAATCAATCTTTCACGGAGCAGTCATGATGTATGACATTCTTCTACCGGCCGGCATTGCAATCGTTCTGATCTTCGGTATCGGTTTTGTCCTCGCCTCCCTGTACACACGCTCCAGCCGTGACGAAGCCTATGTGCGCACCGGCCTCGGCGGCCAGAAAGTCGTGCTCGACGGCGGTTCGGTCGTCTTGCCGATCTTCCATTCCACCGCCAGGGTGAACCTGAAGACGCTGCGACTGGAAGTCCGCCGCGGCGAAGGCGACGCGCTGATCACCAAGGACCGCATGCGCGTCGATATCGGCGCCGAGTTCTACGTCCGCGTCAAACCCGATGCCTCCTCGATTGCGCTTGCCGCCCAGACACTCGGCAACCGCACCAACGATGCCGAGGCGCTTCGTATCCTGATCGAAGCAAAATTCGTCGACGGCCTTCGCTCGGTGGCCGCGACGATGAATCTCGACGCGCTGCAGGAACAGCGCATGGACTTCGTCAAGGCCGTGCAGGAAGCCGTCGGCGCCGATCTCCAGTCGAACGGCCTCGAGCTCGAATCCGTGTCGCTGACACGCCTCGATCAGACCGATATCAAGCACTTCAACGCCAACAACTTCTTCGATGCGCAAGGTCTTGCGGCATTGACCCGCATCACCGAGGGCCGCAAGAAGGAGCGAAACGAGATCGTTCGCGATACCGAAGTCGCCATCGCCCAGAAGGATCTCGAGGCCCGCCAGCAGTCGCTGACCATCGAGCGGACCAAGCGCGAAGCCGAGCTCAGCCAGGAACGCGATATCGCCAACAAATCCGCGGCGACGCGCGCCGAAACCGCCCAGCAGGAGCAGGCGGCAAAACGCGCCGAGGAAGAAGCCCGCATCGCCTCCGAACAGGCGATCGCCGAACGCGAGGCATCCGCCAAGCAGGCCCGCGAAAGCGCCAACATCGACGCGGCCCGCGCTGTCCAGCAACGCGAAACAGAAGCCAAGCGCGACCTTCAGATCGTCGCCCAGGAAAGCGCCATCGCCGTCGCCAATAAGAGCCGCGAGGAATCCGAGGCGAAGGCCACCGCCGAAACCGCCCGGGCGCTCGCGATCGCGGCAGAGGAAAAGGTCGGCACGGCCAAGGCGATCGAGATTGCCGAGCGCGAAAAGCAGATCGCCGTGATCGACGCCCGCAAGAAAGCCGAAACCGAAGCGACCGCCGTCACCGTCGGCGCCGAGGCCGAAAAACAGGCGGCGATCGATCAGGCCGAAGCCATCAAGACGCTGGCGACCGCCGAAGCGGATGCGGCGATCATCAAGGCCAAGGGTATTCTCGAAACCGGCAAGGCCGCGGCCGAGAGCGAAGCCTTGCTCAACGACGCGCGTAACAAACTGAGCTCTGCCATCATCGAGTTCGAGATCACCCGCGAACGTATCCGCATCATTCCCGCGGCGCTTGCCGAGGCGGTCAAGCCGATCGAAAAGATCTCTGATATCAGGATTTTCGACACCGGCGGCATGCTCGGCCGCGGAAACGGCGCGAACGGCGACAGCGGCATCGGTCTCGGCGAAGGCTTGGCCGGCCAGCTCCTCTCCTATCAGGCCAACAAGCCGATCCTCGACAAATTGCTGAAAGAGGCCGGCTTCGAAGGCGACAACGCCATCTCGTCCCTCCTTGGAAATCTCGATGGCGCAAAACCCGCAAAGCCGGTTGCGGCTCCGGTGAAGCCGGCAATACCCGCAGCACCTCCGGCAGGACCGGCACCGGCCGCAGCCCCGGCGAAACCGATCGCCCCTTCGGCGCCGACGAAGGATTGATCGAAGGGCTGGCGGGTCTGGGCTATCTCACCCAACCCGCCGCCAGCGCGCTCGCCCAGTCGGCACGGCCTCTTTCGGTGGCGAGTGCCGACATCGCCATATGGTCGTAGGCGACGGTTCGGAACTGCCATATCCATCCGGCCGCCGTCTTTTCCAGAATGGCGTAGCTCGCCAGCGGGTGGCCGGCTTCGACTTTGTGGTAATAAGGCAGCACATCGTCATAGGCGGGGCAGCCGACGCTGCCGGGATTGACGATCAGCCGGCCGTCGGAGAGGCGGACGGCGCGGGGAAGATGGCTGTGGCCGCAGAGGATCAGCGGCAGGTCGATACCCTCAGCCAGCGCCTCGATCGCTTCGATCGGCTTCAGGAAGACGAAGCCTTCAGGCGAGACCGATTCCAGCCAATAGAGATTGTCGTCCTTCGGGGTCGCATGGCAGAGATAGGCCTCGTCGCGATAAACGGCATCGAACGGCAAGCTGCGGATCCAGTCGAGATGGGCCGGCATCAGTTGCCGATAGGCTGAGGCATCCGAGGCATGCATCGCCGCCGGATCCTGCTCGATCAGATAACGGTCATGATTGCCGCAAACCGAGGTCAGGCCGAGCGTCATCAGCAGTTCCGCCGTCCGGCCGGCCTCCAGCGGCCCGCTGAAGAAATCGCCGAGATTGACGATGTCCTCGATGCCCTCAGCGCGAATATCCGCAAGCACGGCTTCAAGCGCCGGATGGTTGCCATGAATGTCGGCGATCGCAGCAAAACGCATTCCTAACTTCCTCGATAGGTGGAATAACCGTAGGGCGAGATCAGCAGCGGCACATGATAATGCGCCGTGACATCGGCGATGCCGAAGCGGATCGGCACGAGATCGAGGAAGGCAGGATGCGGCAGCGGCGTGCCGCTGGCTCTCAGATAATCACCGGCGTGGAAGACCAGTTCATAGGTGCCGGCCCGGAAATTTTCGCCGGCAAGGATCGGGCCGCCATCGACCCGGCCGTCGGCATTGGTCTCGACCGTCTTCAAATGCCTGCGGATCTCGCCGTCGAGCTGGAAGAGATCGATCCTGAGCCGCTCGGCCGGTTTGCCCAAGGCGGTATCGAGAACATGGGTAGTCAGACCGGTCATAGGGCTGGCTCTCTGATGATAAAGGGGGTTTCGAAGAAGAATTCCTCCAGATTGTTGCCTGGCCCGTCGCGGTCGACGACCAGGAAATCGGAGACCTGGCCAAGCGCCATCAGCGGATGATGCCAGACATTGCGGCGGTAATTCACGCCCTGATCCCCGCGTGCCAGAAACACCTGCGGCCTGCCCGGACATCCGCTCGCGTCCTCGGCGACGACGACCAGAAAAGGACGGCCGGAAACCGGCGAAAAACTCTGGCTGCCGAAAGGATGACGCTCCATCATGTCGATGTCATAGGGGAAACTGCGCGGCTGGCCGCGAAACAGACTGATGATCACGCGGGCGCCCTCGCCCGCCGCCTCCGCCGCGGCCAGCGCATGAAACCGCTCCGTCGTGCCGCCATTGATCAGCCGCATCGAGGCCGGATCGGTTTCGATCACCTCACCGAAGGGAGCGAAGGCGGCGCCGGTGAGTGGACGAATGTCGAGAAACTGAGACATTGCTTCATTCGCCTTGGGCATGCCAGTATCGGACGGCATCGATCTCGCGAAGCAGCTCCGGCAGCGTCCGATAGGTCGCCTCCCAGATTTCTGAGGGATCGAGATCGAAGACGTCGTCGAGAATGCGATTGCCCGTGCCGCAGATCTTCGTCCACGGCAGGCCGGGATGCTCGGTGGCAAATTCCGGATGGCTCACCAGCAGACGGGATGCCGCGGCACCGATGGTGAAGTGGCAGAAGGCAACGGCCTTGAAGGTCAGCTGGTCCTCGGCGAAAGCCGCCTCATCCATTCCGCCGATGAAGGACAGCGCTTGGGATGCCGCCTTTTGCATGTCGTTGAGATAGTCGATGGCGCGTCTCTCCTTCATTCAGCCTCCGGCAGCATCGAGGTCAAACGCAACAGCGCGATCTTTTCGACCTGCGCCGTCGCGGTCGAAAATTCTTCGTCCCGCCTGTTGCCGATCCGTGTTTCGAAAGCTTCCAGGATATCCTCCTTGCCGAGTCCTTTGACGGCGATGATGAAGGGAAAGCCATATTTTTCGACATAGGCCGAATTGAGTTCAGTGAAGCGGGCGTGCTCGGCGGGGCTCAGGCGGTCGAGACCGGCGCCGGACTGCTCCTTGCGGCTGTCTTCGGTAAGTTCGCCCGATATGGCAAGGCGCCCGGCAAGGTCGGGGTGGGTGCGGAGCACGCCGAGACGTTCCTCCCGGCTTGCCGCGCGGAAGACCGCGGCAAGCGCCGCATGCACCCCTGATGCCGTCAGCGGCTCGGTCACGCTGCCGGCGTCATAGGCGCGCTCGGCGATGAAAGGCGAATGTTCGAAGACGCCGCCGAAGCGGGAAACGAAATCCTCGCGCGACAGCATCAGATCGCGTCCGGCTGATGGTGCTTGTGCCAGTGCTCGGCAATCTCGATGCGGCGCGGAATCCAGACCTTGTCGTGCTTCAGCACATATTCGATGAAGCGCTTCAGCGCCGCCGCCCGACCCGGGCGCCCGACGAGACGGCAATGCAGGCCGACCGACATCATCTTCGGGCTGCCCGCCTTGCCTTCCTCATAGAGCGTATCGAAGGCATCCTTGAGATAGGTGAAAAACTGGTCGCCGGTGTTGAAACCCTGCGGGGTCGCAAAACGCATATCGTTGGTTTCGAGCGTATAGGGAATGATCAGGAAGGGTTTCCCGTCGACGCCATTGACCCAGAAGGGCAGGTCGTCGGCATAGGAATCGGAGGAATAGAGGAAGCCGCCCTCCTCCTGCACCAGCCGCAGCGTATTGTCTGAGGGCTTGCCCTGGTACATGCCATAGGGCCGCTCGCCGGTGAGTTCGGTGTGCAGGCGCACGGCTTCGAGAATATGCTTGCGCTCCAGATCTTCCGGAAAATCCTTATATTCCAGCCAGCGGTAACCGTGGCTGGCGATTTCCCAGCCGGCCTCCTTCATCGCCGCGACGGCTTCCGGGTTGCGCGCCATCGCCAGCGTCACGCCGTAGACGGTCGCCTGCACCTTGAGATCGGTGAACATCCGCCAGAGCCGCCAGAAACCGGCGCGCGAACCATATTCGTAGATCGATTCCATGTTGAGATTGCGCTGCCCCGGCCAGGCGGCCGCGCCCACGATCTCCGACAGCAGATTTTCCGACGCCGGATCGCCATCGAGGATCGAGCTTTCGCCGCCCTCCTCGTAATTGATGACGAACTGCACGGCGACGCGTGCCTCTTCAGGCCATTTCGGATCGGGCGTCTGACGCCCGTAGCCGACGAGATTGCGCGGATAAGTCTCGGATACCATCAAATCACCTTCTGAAAAGACGGAGAACGGTAGCATCCGCAGCCGGAATGTCGAGACGGAAACTGCGCAGCGGAATTTTATCCTTTCTGCACAAGCATTTAGCTCATCGCCTGTCAGGCGATCTTGCGGGCGCTGACCTTGCCCATCGGATGCAGCGAATGAACCCGGAAAGGCCCGCCGGTACCCTCCTCGATCATCAGCGCCACGTTCGAAACCATGACCGGTTCGCTGAGCACAGCCTCGAAAACCGTCCGCAGCGCCGGCTCGATGCGCGGCATGTCGATCGCGTTGACCGGACCCGTCACCGGCATATGGAAGCGGAACTCCTCCATCACGTAAGGATTGCCCCAGCGATGCAGATTTGAGAACTGCGCCGCCGACAGCCCGTCCGGATCGCTGCGTTCGATATCGGCCTCGCTGAGCGGCGCGCGGAAACGGTCGAATTCCTGCACGATCGCCGAAGCGAGATACTGGATCTGCTCGCAGGGAGCACTCGGCAGCAGGCTGTAGAAATTGCCGAGCCTGGCGACTTCGAGACGCGGAATCTGGAAGGGAAGGACAGTCCCGGAAAAACGCATGAGATCGCGCAGGAGTTGCGCTTCGGACAGGTCCGGACACAAGTGGAACGCCGCCTTCAAGACGCCGTGAAAACCGTAGCGCCGCGGCACGGCCGTATGGAAGGCGATCTCGTGAATGCCGAGGCCGCGCACGGCCGGAGGCTCCAGCATATCGCCGGAAAACACGTTTCGGCCAAGCCAATGGGCGGCCATGAGCGATAGCGGGTCGCTTGCCGGGGGCGTGAAGCAAATGGCATAGCGCATGCGATTTCCTCCATCAGGAAAAGGAGCGCCGGTGATCTCAGGCGCCGTCGATGCGCAAGCAGATAGGTGATTTGCATGACAGAATAACGAAACGAGGCGGCGGCGAATTCACGTTTAACGTGAAGCCGCTGCGATATGGCTTGAAATTGCGAAGCTTTCCGGCAGCAAAAATCCGCAATCTGTATCGCCTGCGATACAGATTGCCGCTTCCGCCAGCCGGTGGGCCAGGCCGAAGCTGACCTTGAATCCGCCGGTCAGCGCGATCAGGCGCGGGTGATCGGGATGGCGGCCGATCATCGGATCACGGTCGATCGCCTTCGGGCGAAGCCCGGCCCAACGTTCGACGACGACGGCATCGCGGAGCGTCGGCACGATCTCCCGCGCCCCGGCAATCAGCGCGTCGAGTTGGGTATCCGTCGAGGTAGGATCGTCGAAACGGTTCTCGCTGGTGCTGCCGATCGCGGCGTAGCCGCCCTCATGCGCGACGACATAGAGCCCGTCGAGAAAGATCGTCGGCAGCGCCGGGTCGATATCGGCTTTCAACAGCGCCGCCTGTCCCTTGACCGGCTGGCCGAGCGGCTGTTTCAACCCCGGCGTCAGGCCCTGCAGCAACGGAAAGGATTGATGGCCGGCGGCCAGGATGCAGTGACGGAAAGCGATGCTTTCGCCGCCTATCTCGGCCACGCCGCGGTCCGGATCGAGGCCGGCAACCGTTGCATGCTCCAGAATGCGCACATGTTTTGACCGCCGCAGCAGGGCGACAAGGGCCGCGATCAGCGAACGGGGCGCCACGCGGGCGGCGAGCGTGTCGTGCACGAAGCCGCTCTCGCCGGCCGAGGCCTCGATCCAGCCGCCGACCGGCGGATTGTCGAGCACATGCCAGTGGAAACGGCGCGCGCCGGTCTGCCAATGCCGCTCGGCATCCTCGCAATGTCGGCGCGCGATTTTTTCGAGATGCGGCTTCGGCAGCGGGATCAACCGTCCCGAACGGCGATATCCGGCCGAAAGCCCGGTCGCCGCTTCGAGCGTGGCGATCTCGTCTTCGAGCGAGACCAGCGCATCGAATTGAAACTGCTTCTTCTCCGACCAGCGATCCGGCATATGCGGCATCAGCGCGCCGAGCAGGCCGCCGCTTGCCCCTCCGCCCAATTGGCCGGCATCGGCGATCAGGGTGGCGATGCCTCGGCGCTCGGCATGGACGGCCGCCCAGAGACCCATGATGCCGCCGCCGACGACCAGCAATTCGCAGGATGATTGACCTGAGACCGGCCGAGGATTATCGGCTTTTTCCATGACAGACGTGAACCCCGATCAGATTGGCGTGGGCGCGCCGCAGCCGCTCGAATGGCGCGACGGCGATATGCCTTATTCCACCGCCTTTGGCGATCATTTTTATTGCCAGACGGATGGACGGCTGGAATGCGGCCATGTCTTCCTCGCCGGCAACGGCCTGCCGGAGCGCTGGGACGGGCGGCAGGAATTTTTGATCGGCGAGCTCGGCTTCGGCACCGGCCTGAACTTCGCCGAGACCTGGCGGCAGTGGAAGCTTCACCGCAAGCGCGGCCAACAGTTACATTTCATCTCCTTCGAACTCCACCCGATGCGCGGCGAGGAGATCGGCCGGGCGCTCTCGCATTGGCCGGAGATCGATGCCGAACGCGAGGCGCTGACGGCGGCCTGGCCGCAAACGCCTGATGGTACCGTCTCGCTCGACCTCGACGACCAGACGAGGCTCAGCGTCGTCTGCGGCGCAGCGCTCGACGGCGTCGCAGCCGCAAAGCCCGGCTTCGACGCCTGGTATCTCGATGGCTTCGCCCCGTCGCGCAACGGCGACATGTGGTCGGAGGAACTGATGCGGCGCGTCCACGAAAAGACCACCCCCGGCGGCACCTTCGCTACCTATGCCGCGGCCGGCTTCGTCCGCCGCAACCTCATCGCCGCAGGTTTTGCCGTCGAACGCCGCCAGGGCTTCGCCGGCAAACGCGAAATGCTCTGCGGCATCAAGGCGCCCGGCAAATAAGCATTCCGGATTCGATCGCCAATATTGCCAACAATTACCGCTTTGCCGATGATCTCCGAAAAGGAATGGATATGGCAAACGACGCGAACTCTGGCCCGCAACTCCAAAACCACATGGACGAACGTGTGAAATCGGAACAGGAAAAACGACTGATGGCACTCGATCTGGCAATCGGCCGGGGGATCGCCGACGCGGAAGCGGGCCGCCTCAAGCCTATCGGCGATGTCCCAGCGCGCCTGACGGCCAGATACGACGACCGTTCGTGATCGTCCTGTCCCACAAAGACCCGCAACTAGGTAGCATTGCTGGTTTCCGCCTATAACTAATCTTATCGCGAAGATTGCATTCGGCGTCGGGACCGTCTATCGACGGGTGGAACTCAAAAGGCCCGACATACCGACATGGAGAATATCGTTCCAAAGACTGTCCGACGACGCTGAAGCTCTCAAGCTTCCGCGAACCTTTAGTCATGCAGTCAAAGGGAATGATCCATGTCCGTGAAATCGGCAGCGCTCGCCGCGCTCGCATCCGCATATAAGCTGAACGGCCTTGAAGCCGCTCCTTCCGTCGTCCGGTCAACGAAGCCGGAATTCGGTGACCTCCAGTGCAACGATATGATGCCGCTCGCCAAGGCAGCCGGGAAGAACGCGCGCGAGTTGGCCGCCTCCGTCGCCTCAGCGGCGCACCATGACGTCTTCGAAGACGTGTCCGTCGCAGGTCCTGGCTTCCTGAATTTCCGGTTGTCGAACGAGACCATTGCCGCAGAGGCGACAGCTATGCTGGGAGATCCCACGCTAAGCGTCGGGAAAGAGTCCCCCGTCCGCACCGTCATCGACTTCGGCGGCCCCAACGTCGCGAAAGCCCTGCACGTCGGCCACCTCCGGTCATTCGTCATCGGCGAGAGTCTCCGGCGCATCTTGGCCGAGATCGGACACGACGTGATCTCGGACATTCACCTCGGCGACTGGGGTCTGCAGATGGGCAAGCTCTTGCATGGCGCTGCTATCGCCTCCGGCTGGCGGCACGGAGATCCCATGTCTTTCATCAAAGACTTCTCTTTCGACGAAATGTCCGTCGAGGAGCTCGGGATACTCTACAAGTCCGGCAATGCGGCGAGCGAGGACGATACCGCGCTTGCGGTTGCCCGGTCACTTACGAACCTGCTCCAGGACGGCCACCCCATCCTCACGGCCGCATGGAAGCGGATGCGGGAGATCTCCCTCGAGGCGGTGTCAGCCACCGCCGGACAGCTGGGGGCGCATTTCGACTTATTTTTCGGCGAAAGCGACGCCCACTCCGAGGTCGGCCCTATGCTCGACGACCTCGTGTCACGCGGGCTTGCCCGGGAGAGCGACGGAGCGCTGGTCATCGACGTCTCCGGCGAGGGACTACCTGACAACGTCCCCCCGCTTTTACTGCGGAAGAGCGATGGTGCCGCGCTATACAGCACCACGGATCTGGCGACGCTGCGGCGGCGGGTGCGGGACATCGGTGCGCAACGGATCATCTACTGCACCGACGACCGCCAAGCGCTCCACATCGGGAGCGTTTTCTCGGCTGCGCGCTCGGCAGGATATGCCCACGGTGTTGAGCTGCGGCATGCAACTTTCGGCACCGTCCGGGGATGGAATGGGAAGCCGTTTAAGACCCGGGACGGCTCCACGGCGTCGCTCAGCGACATGATCGAGCTGGCGCTTGCGAAGGCCGCCGAGAAAGTGAAGGACAAGGATTCGGCGACTGCGGTTGGCCTCGGCGCACTGAAGTTCGCCGACCTCTCCACCCCGAGGAAGACCGGATACGTCTTCGATATCGACAAGATGACCTCTTTCGAGGGACGGACGGGACCGTATCTGCAGTACGCCTACGCGAGAATTTGTTCGATCCTTAACAAGGCAGCCTCGGCAGGCATCGTTCCGGGCGTCACGGTCTCTGTCAGCCATCCGTCAGAACGGGCGGTGCTGGTCGAATGCCTCTGGTATCCGCATTCGCTGTCCGAAGCCGCCCGGCAGCTTGAACCGTTCGAGATCGCTGAACGGGCATATCAAGTGGCGGACACCTTCAATCGCTTCTACGCGGACTGCGCAGTGCTTAATGGAGAAGATCCACCCGGACGTCTCGCGACCTGCAAGCTGGTAGCGCAAGTGATCGGGAAGTGTCTTGAGCTTCTCGGAATGGAAACAGTGCGAAGGATGTGACCCTTTGCTTTTGCACCGATGTTTCTTATCAGGTGGAGGCATCCGAAGCAGCGGTCGAATGGTTTACATTCACGAGAAATCGGATCCCAAAGCCGGTGGCAGCTTCCAATTGCGCAAAGATCAGTAGCTGCTACGCCCCGGCTGCTCCTCGTCCTTGCCGAGCCATTGCCGGATCTTCTCTTCCAGCAGTTCCGGGCTGATCGGCTTCGACATGTAGTCGTCCATGCCGGCGTCGAGGCAGAGTTCGCGGTCGCTTTCGAGTGCGTGGGCCGTGACGCCGATGATCGGCACGCGGTGGCCCTGCCCCTTTTCCCGTTCGCGGATGGTCTGGGTCGCCTGATGGCCGTTCATGACCGGCATCGACACGTCCATCATGATGATGCGCGGCGAATGCCGCTCCCAGGCGGCGACCGCCTCCTCGCCATTGTCGACGACGAGGAAGGAAAGGCCGGTTCCCTGCAGGATCTGCGTGAAGACGATCTGGTTGACCTCGTTGTCCTCGGCGACGAGCACATCGACGAATTCGGCCGCCCGCTGCTGCGGCACAGGCGCAGGCGCCGGAACGGGCGCGGCCGCTGCAGCCTGCAGCCGGGCGATCTCGGCCTCCGAAGCCTGCTTGACGCGGCTGGCGCGCACCACTTCGACGACCGTGTTGCGCAGCACATTGGCGCGCGCCGGCTTCATCAGATGCGCGTGGCCGTTCAGCGCCGCAAATTCCTTTTCCGTGCCCGAAATATCCATCGACGTCAGGAAGATGATCGGCAATTCGGCGAAGCGGCGATCGGCGCGCAGCCGGCGCGCGACATCGGCACCGTTCATGTCGGGCATGTGATAGTCGAGTATGACAGCATCGACGCTGACGCCGAGATCGGCCGCCGCCTCCAGGATCGCAAGCCCGGTGCCGCCGCCCTCGGCAGCGACGCCGTCGAAGCCCCAGAGCTGCAGCTGCTCGGTGAGGATGCGCCGGTTCACCTCATTGTCGTCGACGACGAGGATGCGGGCACCCTGCACGTTGATCGGCAGCGGCTTCGGCTCGAGACGGGCGGCCGCCACGGCAAACGGCAGGTTGACGGTGAAGACCGAGCCCTTGCCCCATTCGCTCTCGACATTGAGATAGCCGCCGAAGAGATCGACGAGGCCGGCGGTGATTGCAAGCCCGAGACCGGTTCCCTCATGCCGCCGGGTCGAGGAGGCGTCGACCTGCGAGAACTTGTCGAAGACCGATTCGAGCTTTTCGGCCGGAATGCCGATCCCGGTATCCTCGATGCGGATGCTCGCCATGATCTCGCCGCCGGCGGCCGCCTGGAAACCGACATCGACGAAGACATGGCCGCGCTCGGTGAACTTGACGGCATTGCCGACGAGATTGGTGACGATCTGGCGGAAACGGCCGGCATCGCCGATCACGGCGGCCGGCAGATCCGGAGCGGCCCGCACCAGCAGCTCGATGTTCTTCTCGGCGGCATGCGAGGAGAGCAGTGTCGCCACATCCTCCACCGCTTCGGTGATGTCGAAGGCGGCTCTACGCAGTTTCATCTGCCCGGCATCGATCTTCGAGAAGTCGAGGATGTCGTTGATGATCGTCAGCAGTGCATTGCCGGATTTGACGATGATGTCGACGAAGGTCTTCTGGCGCGTGTCGAGATTGGTCTTGGCAAGCAGCTCCGCCATCCCGAGCACACCGTTCATCGGCGTGCGGATCTCGTGGCTCATATTGGCGAGGAATTCGGATTTGGCGCGGTCGGCGGCTTCGGCGCGCGATAGGAGCTGGCGCAGTTCCTCTTCACGGCTCTTCAGCTCGGTGACATCGGTGAAGAGCGCCACCCAATGCTGTCCCTCGCTGATGGTCGCATCCATGTTCACCCAGCGCTCGCCGCCGACATGGAAGACGGTGGAAATCGGCTGCCTGGCGGCGATATTGGCGCGCCATTCCTGCAGGATTTCGTCCGCCGCATCGTGGAAATCGCCGCGCGCCGCGCAGAATTCGAACATGCCGAGCCAACCCTGCCCGGCCTCGATGTAGGAAGCCGGAATCTGCAGAATATCGGCCATCGCCTCGTTGGACATCTTGATGATGCCGTCCTGGACGATGGCAAGCCCCTGCGACATTGCATGCGTCGCATCGCGCATCATTTCGCCGACCCGCTCCAGCGCGGCGCGGGTCTCATGAATTTCCTTTTCCCGCTCGCGCACCGCCGAGATGTCGGCATAGGTCAGCAGAATGCGGTCGTTGGAGATGCGGCGGCTGTCGAAGATGACGGATTTGCCGCCCGCCCAGCCGAGCTCGATCGGCTCCGGCTCATCGGTCTCGAACAGGTGCTTGCGGAAGGCGTAGATCTCTTCCGGCGTCTGCGTGCCGTCGTAGCGGCCGAGCTCGTCATTGCGGCGAATGACGTCGATGAAGGGGCGGCCATCGAAGCGGTCGTCGAGCGGCAGCTCCCAGATGCTGTAGAATTCGTCGTTGACGGAGAGAATCCGGTGGTCGTTATCGAGGATCAGCACGCCGATCGGCAGCGAGCGCAGGATGCTCTCGATATCCCGATGCAGCGCTTCTTCCTGCTTCTTCGCCTCGATCAGTGCCTTCTCCCGCTCCTTGAGCGGCGCGATATCGGAAAAGGAGCCGACGACATAGGTGCGCCCATCCGGCGTCACGACGCGGTTGACCCGCGAGATGAGCGGATGAATGCGGCCATCCTTGCCCGGCATCTGGCTTTCGATTTCCTTCGACAGGCCGTCTTCCAGCGCCAGGCGGTTTTCCTGGTAGATCGCCTCTCCCTCCTCCGGCCCGAACATTTCGTGCTCGGTCATCCCCAGCACCTGAGAGCGGTCGTAGCCCCCGAAAGTCTCGTAATATTGATTGGCATAGACGAGGCGGTGTTTGTCGTCGCGCACGAAAACCGCGACCGGCAGGTCCTCCATGATGGTGCGCAACAGATCGCCTTCGTTGACGCTCTCGTGCCAGCGCCTATCGCTGCGAGCATCCGGCTTTGCGCCGGTGCGGTAGGCGGCGTTGACGACCAGCGGGCGACCGTCCTCTGCAAAGATGCCGATCGGCTGGTCGAGTTTTTCCAGCGCCTCGCGCACCTGGGCGAGATCGGAATCGTTTACAGTCCGAGGGCTGCCGCCGGTCTCACTGCCAACGGCGCGGCGATCACGCACTTCGAAGATGCCGAGCACATAGGCCCGCTCCGGCGACGGCGAAAAACTCTCGATCTGGATGCGCTCATGGCCGAGGCCTGCGGCATCGAAGCAGATGGCGTTTTCCTCGGTGCCGAACACCAGCGCCCGGCGCTCCTTGTCTTCGCGCTCCTCTTCCTCGGGACGGTCGAAGAGTTCGCGGCTGCGCCGGCCGATGAAATCGGAAATCTCGTGGCCGAGGAAATCGGCATAGGCTTCGTTGACGGCGACGTAGCGCAGTTCGCTGTTCTTGACATAGGCCGGGGTGTCCAGATCGGCGATCCGGCAGCAAGCCAATTCCAGTATGTCCCCGGCTGATTTCAAGAAATTGTCGCTCCCGCAATGAATGAAATATCAACTACAAAGACTATAACGCCAAGGCTTTTAACAAGGTTTTAACCATAAATTTCAGCAGGGGATTTTTACAAGCCGGCCCACCAACTGAACCTGCCTCACATTGGCGGCCCGGCTTGTACGACAAGGACAGACCGCCGCCGCCCCACGCCGCGATCCATTGAAATCATGACGAAAATTTAATGCTGCAGACGCTTGCACGGCCATCGCGCCGCCGCGATCCGGGCGGAGCCTGAACACGGCTTTATGGAAGCCAGTCTAGATCAAGGAAAATAGCATGTCCGTTCTTCATAAGACCATGGCGACGGGCCTGATTGCGCTGACCCTTACCGGCGCCTCGCTCGCCACCGCCACCACCGCCGATGCCCGTCCACGCGATGCCTTCTGGGGCGGCCTCGCCGCCGGCGTCGTCGGCGGCGCCCTGCTGTCCGAGGCCGCCCGCCCGGCCTATCCCGCCTACCCCGCCTACCCCTATTATCGCCCCTATCCGGTCTACCGGACCTATTACCGGCCATCCTACTGCCACCTCGAATGGCGGCACGACGATTGGGGCAACCCCTACCGCGTCAAAGTCTGCCCCGAATAGTTGAAAGCGCGATCCGGCGCCGCTTGACCTCCCGGCGGCGCCGGTCCAATCCTCCCACTGAGGGAGGATCAGCATGCCGGAACCGCTCAAAAACCTATTGCATCAGGCGCTGGTCGCCGACATGGCCGATCGCATCGCCGCCCATGCGCCCGCCTTCGACAGGGATCGTTTCATGGCGTTGGCAACGCGCAGTCTTGACGCGCTGGAGCTGATGGAACGCTCGGCCCTGATCCGCGACGCGCTGTTTGCCACGCTTCCCGAAGATTTCCCGCAAGCCGCCGCCATCCTAACGGCAAGCCTGCCTGCATCAGGCAGACCGGGGCTGACCGGCTGGATGCTGCTGCCGGTCAACCAGTTCATCGCCGCCCGCGGCCCCGATCATTTCGAGCTCGGCCTTGATCTGCTGAAGGCGCTGACGCCGCATTTCACCGCCGAATACGGCATCCGTCCCTTCATTCACCGCGAGCAGCAGCGGGCGCTTGCCATTATCTCCGGCTGGCTCGGTGATCCCGACCGGCATGTGCGCCGGCTGGCGAGCGAGGGAACGCGGCCGCGCCTGCCCTGGGCCATGCGTCTGCCGCAACTGGTGAAAGACCCGGCGCCGATCCTGCCGATCCTGACCGCTTTGATCGATGATCCGGAGGATTATGTCCGCCGCTCCGTCGCCAACAGCCTGAACGACATCGCCAAGGATCATCCGGATCTGGTCGCCGCCTTCATCGCCGGTCATATCGAGGCGGCTTCTGAAGAACGCCGCCGGCTGCTGAAACATGCCTCGCGCACGCTTCTGAAGAACGGCCACGCGCAGGCGCTCGCCAATTTCGGTTTTGGCACGGCCGCGTCACTTGCATGCGACCTGCGGCTCCGGAATGCGGAGGTAATATTCGGCGAAGGGCTGGATTTCCAGATCCGCGTCACCAATGCCGGCGACATCGCGCAATCGCTGATGGTCGACTACGCCATCCATCACGTGAAAAACGACGGCTCGCTCTCGCCCAAGGTTTTCAAGTTCAAGACGATTGCTCTTGCGCCCGGGCAAAGCCAGTCGATCGAACGGCGCCATTCCATGCGGCCGATCACGACGCGGCGTTACTACCCCGGCGAACACCGCATCGCCATCCTCATCAACGGTGCGGAAATCGCATCGGAAAGCTTCCTTCTCGTCATGCCGTCGCCTGACCCTGGTTGAGGCTTTTTGTGCACTGCACTTGACTTTGTCAGCGAACTGGGCCACATGCAGCCCAGCTTTCATCCTTCCGGCCGCCGCGTGAGCGTGCCCCTGCTAGAAAATACGGACGCAGGAAGAAGGGACAAAAGCGCATTTCGATAGAGGCCGCGCTCCCATCAGCGGCCAGAAGCGCTGGAAAGCTTTTTCCAACTCACAAGTTCCCACTTCACGCGGGGTTCTTGACGCCAGAATGAAACCGGATCGCATGGTGCGTTCCGGCGATAGTCGTTGTGGCGCCCCGAAAGGTTTTGCCTTGACTAATTTTGAATCGCTTGGTGTCTCCAAGCCGATCGTCGCCACCTTGTTCCAGCTCGGCATCGAAACGCCGACGCCGATCCAGGAACAGGCCATCCCTCTCCTCCTCGAAGGCCGCGACCTGATCGGCCTCGCCCAGACCGGCACCGGCAAGACCGCCGCCTTCGGCCTGCCGCTCATTGAAAAGCTGCTCGCCGACGAGCGGCGCCCCGACAACCGCACGACGCGGACGCTGATCCTGGCGCCGACCCGCGAGCTGGTGAACCAGATCGCCGACAACCTGAAGAAGTTCATCCGCAAGTCGCATCTGCGCGTCAACGTCGTCGTCGGCGGCGTCTCGATCAACAAGCAGCAGTTGCAGCTCGAAAAGGGCACCGATGTCCTGGTCGCGACCCCCGGCCGCCTGCTCGACCTCGTCAATCGCCGCGCCATCACCCTGACCACCGTGCGCTATCTCGTGCTCGATGAGGCCGACCAGATGCTCGATCTCGGCTTCGTGCACGATCTGCGCAAGATCGCCAAGCTGGTGCCGAAGAAGCGCCAGACCATGCTGTTTTCGGCTACCATGCCGAAGATGATTGCCGATCTCGCCGGCGAATACCTCGTCGATCCCGTCAAGGTCGAAGTCACGCCGCCAGGCAAGGCTGCCGACAAGGTCGAGCAGTATGTCCATTTCGTCGCCGGCAAGAACGACAAGACGGAACTGCTGCGCAAGTCGCTGACCGAAAACCCCGATGGCCGCGCCATCGTCTTCCTGCGCACCAAGCACGGTGCGGAGAAGCTGATGAAGCATCTCGACAATATCGGCTATTCCGTCGCCTCGATCCACGGCAACAAGAGCCAGGGCCAGCGCGAGCGGGCGTTGAAGGCCTTCCGCGACGGCAGCATCAAGACCCTGATCGCCACCGACGTTGCCGCCCGCGGCATCGACATTCCGGCCGTCAGCCACGTCTACAACTACGACCTGCCTGAAGTGCCCGACGCCTATGTCCATCGCATCGGCCGCACGGCGCGCGCCGGCCGCGACGGCATCGCGATCGCCTTCTGCGCCCCCGACGAAGCCAAGCTGCTGCGTGACATCGAGCGCCTGATGGGTATCGACATCGCAGTCGCAAGCGGCGAAGCGCCGGCCAATATCAGCAGCAGCGGCCCCCGCCGCGGCAACGGCAATGGCAACAACCGCAACCGCGGTGGCGGCCAGGGTCGCGAAGCTCAGGGTCGCGGCGAAGGCCGTGGCGATCAGAACCGCTCGGAGCACCGCGGCAGCCGCCAGGAGCGCCGTCCGCGTCCCGAGCGCACAAGCCGCAACGAGGATTTCCGCGGCCAGCGCCGCGGTGAAGCCACCCCCAATCTCGGCCCCGACAACGATCTGGTCTCGACCTCCGACTTCCGCCCCTCGGCAAAGCCGCAGCGTCCTGCCCATGGCGGCCCCAATGGCCATCATGCCAATGGCGAGCCGAGCGGTCATCACCGCGGCAACGGCCGTCACGCCCACGGCCGCCCGGCCCGCAAGCACGGCGAAGACCGCGGTCCGCAGCAGGCCCAGGGCGGTGAACCCCGCCGCGAGGGCAATGGCGGCAACCGCCGCGGCGGCTCCGGCTCCCGCAATGGCGGCGGCCAGCGCCGCGAACGCGCCTGAGCGTTGATTGAACCAAAGGAAAAAGGCCGGGTCGAACCGGCCTTTTTTCATTGAAGCATGTGGCAGCCGTCGGCCTACGCTCTGGCCTGTACCTGCTGAACGACCTTGCGGCTCGTCAGATAGACACCGACGACCACGATCGCTGTGCCCAGGATCAACGGCACGGTCAGCGGTTCCCCGAAAGCGATGAAGGCTTCGAAAGCGACGGCCGGCGGCATCAGATAGATCAGCGAGGCCGCGCGGGAGACCTGACCGCGGCGTATCAGATAAAGCAGCAGTCCAACGCCGCCCATGGACAGTCCGAAGACCGACCAGACGAGCGCCGCAAAGGCCTGCGTTGTGCCATCGAAATGCTGATGCTCGAAGATCAGCGAAAGCGGCAGGGTGAGAAGCAGCGCCCCGACATATTGCAGCGTCGCGATGGACCTGAGGTCACCGGATTGCAGGTGTTTCTTCTGATAGAGCGTGCCGTAGGTGACGGACCCCATGGCGATGAGGTTGATCGCCAGCGGCAGCGCGGCATGGGTGAGATCTGATGCCGCCGGATCGAGGAGTTTCGGCGAAATGGCGATGGCAATGCCGATGAAGCCGAAGCCAAGACCGAGCTTCTGGGTCGGCTGCAACCGCTCGCCGACGAGAAAGGGAGCCGCCATCGCCGTCAACAGCGGCTGCAGCGCCGCGATAATGCCCGATATGCCGGCCGGCACGCCATTGGCGATCGCCCACCAGAGGCCGGCGAGATAGAAACCATGCAGGAAGAAACCGGAATAGACCGCACGCAGCGCCGTCGCCCGGCTTTTCGGCCATTGCGCCCCGGTCACCAGGCAAAAGCCCAGGAATGCCAGGGCCGATAGCGCATAACGTATCGAAAGAAAGGTGAAAGGCTCGGAATGCAGCGCCGCATACTTCGCCACCACCCAGCCCGTGGACCAGAGCAGGACGAAAACGGCAGGGGCAAAGCGGTCGAGGGACATGAGGCAGCTCGGCAGAAAAGGGTTCGCCGTGCTGATAGCTGCACCGGGCGGTCACAGTCAAAGGCGAAGCGTTGATGATTATTTGAAATTTCGCTGATGGTTGGGTCTGACGGACATGCTGAAGATGATACTTTTGGTGGACGACCCTATCGACAGCTCGACGCCATGCCATGGCCAAGAAGGATCGCCGACGCATCCCCGCCCACCCTCATCCCTGTGCTCGTCATAGGGATCCAGCGCGCCCAAGTCCTTGGGCGCAGGAGACTCACTTCACCGTAGAAGTCATTGGCTGCGCCGACGCGCGTCGGCTGGATTCCTGTGACGAGCACAGAAATGAGGGAACAAGTGGGAAGGCTGTGCTCCACATATCGGTCGAGCGAAAAGTCATCATCTGCTCATTTTTTACGCAGTCCCTGGCGCACAACCACCCGCCACCTCGCTTCCATCCCCCAATTCCCCCTGTTTCCCGCAACGCAAAATCTTTTCCTCGAACTGCGCATGGTTCTTGCATTGCAATTTGCGTTGTATTCAAATGAACAAAAAAGGGGAGCCGCACCTTTGGCATTTGATGAAATGATTACCGGGGACGAAAGTCCTCGCCCGCCTTATGAAAAATATTTTGAGTGGTACAACAGCCAAGACCGGTCGCATCTGATTGCCAAGTCCCGCGATGCGGAAAATATCTTCCGGAAGACCGGCATCACCTTCGCGGTCTACGGCCATGCCGATAGTTCCGAAAAGCTCATCCCCTTCGACATCATTCCGCGCATCATCTCCGCCCGTGAATGGCGAAAGCTTGCCCAGGGCATCGAGCAGCGGGTGATCGCGCTCAACGCCTTCCTGGACGATATCTACCACAAGCAGGAGATCATCCGCGCCGGCCGTGTCCCGCGCGAGTTGATCGAGAACAATGTCGCCTTTCTGTCCGAGATGATCGGCTTCCGCCCGCCCGGTGGCGTCTACACCCATATCGTCGGCACCGACATCGTGCGCACCGGCGAGGACCAGTTCTACGTGCTGGAAGATAATGCCCGCACGCCTTCCGGCGTCAGCTACATGCTGGAAAACCGGGAAACCATGATGCAAATGTTCCCGGAACTCTTCCATGAGAACAAGGTGCAGCGCGTCGAGGACTATCCCTACCTGCTGCGTCAGAGTCTTGCTTCGCTCGCCCCTCCCGGCTGCACCGGCAAGCCGCGCGTCGCGGTGCTCACTCCCGGCATCTACAATTCGGCCTATTATGAGCATTCCTTCCTCGCCGACATGATGGGTGTTGAACTGGTCGAGGGCTCGGATCTGCGCGTCATCGACGGCAAGGTGAAGATGCGGACGACCCGCGGTTACGAGGCGATCGACGTGCTCTACCGCCGCGTCGACGACGATTTCCTCGATCCGCTGACCTTCCGGGCCGATTCGGCGCTCGGCATTCCCGGCATCATGGATGTCTACCGTTCCGGCAACATCACCATCGCCAACGCGCCCGGCACCGGCATCTGCGACGACAAGGCGATCTATTCCTACATGCCGGAGATCGTCGAATTCTACACCGGCAGCAAGGCGCTGCTCGAAAACGTGCCGACCTGGCGCTGTTCGGAGGCATCAAGCCTGAAATACGTGCTGGAGCACCTGGAAGAGCTGGTCGTCAAGGAAGTGCACGGTTCCGGCGGCTACGGCATGCTTGTGGGACCGACGGCCTCGAAGAAAGAGCGTGCCGATTTCGCCGAGAAGCTGAAGGCCAAGCCGAACAATTATATCGCCCAGCCGACGCTGTCGCTCTCCACCGTGCCGATCCTCGTCAACAAGGGCATTGCGCCGCGCCATGTCGACCTGCGCCCCTATGTGCTCGTGTCCGACAAGGTTCAGATCATTCCGGGCGGGCTCACCCGCGTGGCCTTGAAACAGGGCTCGCTGGTGGTCAATTCCAGCCAGGGCGGCGGCACCAAAGACACCTGGGTATTGGAGGACTGATGCTCGGAAGAACTGCAAACGGCCTTTACTGGATGTTCCGTTACATCGAGCGCGCCGAAAATATCGCCCGCCTGGTCGATGCGGGGCTGCGCATGTCGCTGACCCGCAGCAGCGCCGGCGACGACAACTGGGATGGGGTGCTGCAAAGTGCCGGCGTGCGTGAGGCCTATGACGAAGGTCACGCGAAGCTGACCAATGCCGATGCGATCGACTATCTCCTGCGCGATCGGGCCAATCCGTCGAGTGTCATGTCCTGCATCGAGTCCGGCCGCAACAACGCCCGCATGGTGCGCACCGCGCTGACGCGGGAGACCTGGGAAGCAACCAACGAATGCTGGATCGAGCTGAAGGCGCTGCTTGAAAAGCGCGTCAAGGCGGCCGAGATGCCTGAGGTGATCGACGTCATCAAGCGCCGCGCCGGTCTCATCCGCGGCGCCTTCCACGGCTCGACGCTGCGCAACGAGCTCTATAATTTTGCCCGCATCGGCACCTTCATCGAGCGGGCCGACAATACCAGCCGCATCCTCGATGTGAAATATTACGTGCTGCTGCCCTCGGTCTCGGCGGTCGGCTCCTCGCTCGACAATGTCCAGTGGGAATCGATCCTGCGCTCGGTCTCGGCGCACCGCGCCTACAGCTGGGCCTATGACGGCGAATACCGGGCAATGAACATTGCCGACTTCCTGACGCTGAATGTCCAGATGCCGCGTTCACTGGCCTATTGCTACGAGAAGATTGTCAGCAATCTCGGCTACCTCGCCCAGGATTACGAGGCGCGACTGCCTGCCCACGATACCGCCGATGCGATCCGCACAACGCTGCAGACGCGGGCGATCCGCGACGTCATGGATCAGGGCCTGCACGAATTCCTGGAGGATTTCGTCGCGCGCAACAACCAGCTCGGCGCGGAAATTTCCGACGGCTACCGGTTCTACGTATAAGCGGATCAGAACATGAGACTGAAGATCAGCCACCTCACCGAATACCGCTACGACGAGCCGGCGCAGTTCTCGCTGCAGCGGCTCAGGCTGACGCCGCCGACATCAGCCGCCCAGAAGGTGCTCGGCTGGTCGCTGAATGTCGAGGGCGCCACACCCGAGGTGGAATATGACGACCAGTACGGCAATCACGTCAACCTGGTCTCGCTGGAAGGCGCGCAGCACCTGACGCGCATCCTCGCCGAAGGCGAGGTCGAGACGGCGGATAATAACGGCGTCACCGGCCCGCATACCGGCTTCTGCCCGCTTTGGCTCTTCCTGCGCGAAACGCCGCTGACCAAGGGCGGCAAGCTGGTCAAGGAACTGATCAAGGGGGTCGCTGGCGATAACGACCTTGCCCGCATGCATGCGCTGATGGAAGCAATCCACCAGACGGTCGATTATAAACCCGGCACCAGCAACACCGCGACGACGGCCGAACAGGCGCTGGAAAAGAAGAGCGGCGTCTGCCAGGACCATGCCCACATCTTCATTGCCGCCGCCCGCGCCCTGCAGGTGCCGGCGCGTTATGTCTCGGGCTATCTGATGATGGCGGAAAAGGTCGAGCAGGCGGCGACCCATGCCTGGGCCGAAGCCCATATTCCCGGCCTCGGCTGGGTCGGTTTCGATCCCGCCAACGAGATCTGCCCGGATACGCGTTACGTCCGCGTCGCCTCCGGCCTCTGCTACCGCGACGCCGCGCCGATCTCGGGCATGCGTATCGGCACGCCGGGAGAAACGCTGTCGGTGACCGTGAAGGTCGAGGATGGCGGCCAGATGCAAAGCCAGAGCCAGAGCTAAGCGGCATCAGCCGCTCGGAAGAGCGAGATCCAAATCTGAGCTCCCTTGTATGCGCGCACCGGATTTCGACGGTCTTCCAGGGCTGATATCTCTGTGCTCAGCTGATGGCGATATCCGGCCTTTCCCCCTCGAAGCGCCATGGCTGGGCCTGTCCATCGCGCGCCGGCGATCTCCTGCAGATGGATTGGTCTCGGCCGCGCCGTTTCACCAGCACGTCACGCCGCCAGACGATGCGGAATTCGGACAGCCCATCGAGGCCCGATATCCGCCCCGCTAACACCTGTCCTGTATCGCGCGTTGGCATGGCTCAACGAGAAGCATCCCGGCTCGCATCGAGAGGACGCAGCCAACTTTGATCCGTCGCAATGATCGGGCCGCATGGCCATGGTTGGATTTCAGAAACAAGCAGAGCGGAATACACCGTCGTCGTGGCATATTGGCAGAAGTTCCCGCGAAGGCGGGCTGGCTGACAATGTCTGGATCTTCGGATGATGACTTCATTGGTGATGACGGACGCATTCCAACGTCTCAGCCTGGCGCTCGCGATCGGCATCCTCGTTGGGATCGAGCGCGGATGGCGCGAACGCCAGGCTGCGCCGGGCAAGAGAGTGGCGGGCATCCGCACCTATGGCCTGTCGAGCTTCCTCGGCGGCTTTTGCGGTTTTCTGCAGCCGATCACAGGACCGGTCCTGCCGACGGCCATCTTCGTGTTCTTCTGTATCACGGTGCTCGTCTTCAGCGGCATGCAGGCAGCACGGGAGAAAGATTACAGCGCGACCGGCACCATCGCCGCGATAACGGTCTTTGCGCTCGGCTTCGCCGCTGTCGTTGCGGATATGACGGCGACTGCGGCGAGTGCCGTCGCGATCACCGCGCTTCTGGCGGCGCGGGAGCCGCTGCATGGATTTCTCCGGAAACTGACCTGGCTCGAATTACGGGCCGCACTGATCCTGCTGACGATGACGGTCGTCATTCTTCCGATTCTTCCCGACGAGGCGGTCGATCCCTGGCAGACGATCAACCCTTTCGAGCTTTGGATGATGACAATCCTGATCGGTGCAGTTTCATTCGCCGGTTACGTCATGATCAGGCTCAGCGACGCCAAGGCCGGAATATTGCTGACCGGGGCCTGCGGCGGTATCGTCTCGTCGACGGCGCTGACGCTTTCCTTCGCCCGCCAGTCGACGCAGACGCCCGCCCTCTCGCCGCTGCTTTCGGCCGGAGCGATGCTGGCGGGAGCCGTATCCCTCAGCCGGGTGCTTTTGATCTGCGGCGTCATCGCGCCTGATATACTCAAGGAGCTTGCGGCATCGCTCGGCCCGGCTGCCGCGATCCTTGCCTTGGGCGGCGGCCTCGCCGGATTGTCGCGGCGCTCCGATGGCGGTTCCGATTTTTCACCGCGAAATCCGCTGGAAGTGATGGTCGTCATCCGCTTTGCGCTTCTGCTTGCCGTTGTGACCATCGTGGCGCGGGCAACTTTGGCAGTCTTTGGAGCCCAGTCGCTCGTCGCGGTCGCTTTCATCACGGGGCTCGGCGATCTCGATGCGATAACCCTCTCCATCGCCAAGCTGTCGTCGCAGACCGTGCCTGCGGACGCGGCCGCGCATGCGATAGCGGTTGCCGCCTTCGCCAATCTTCTGGCGAAAACCGGTCTTGCGGCAACGGCGGGAAGCATCGGTTATGCGGTTCGACTGGCGATCACCACCGGCATAGCGACACTTGCGGGCGCGGCCGGCTTGTTTCTGATGTGAACGGTCTGCGCTGTCGGCAGAGGCTCCAGTTCCGCACGTCGGAACGACAGCGCCGATCGCGCAGGCTAATCCGATAGGGCTGTGGCCGGCGGCTTTCACTGCAGGCTTCGCCATTCTCCTGGCGGCACACCGGTGGCCGCTTTAAAAGCTTTGGAAAAATGGCTTTGTGAACCGAAGCCGCAGGCGGAGGCAACGGCTGCAAGGCCGTTTTCCCGGTCGCGAAGGAGCCTCGTTGCCTGCTCGATCCGTCGCACCGCCACGTAGCGATGTGGAGGCATTCCGAAGCTGACGCGAAACATCTTGGCAAAATGGAAGGTGCTCAGACCGGCTTCCCGCGCCAGCCGATCAAGCGTCAGCGCCCGGTCGAGGTTGGCGTCGATGTAATCAGCAGTACGGCGACGCACGGAGGGTGAAAGCCCGCCGCGCACCGCCTCTTGCCGCGCCTGCCGATTGTGCGATTTCAGGATACGATGAATGAGGAGCTTACAAACCGCATCAAGGGCGATACGGTCGCTCTTTTCTTGCCAGTTCAGAGGCAAAACCCCTCCCCGGACAATCATCGCCATCGCCGGGTCATCGCAAAACGTCAGATCCATCAGATCGATATGTCTGGGGTCGATGTCAAACGATGTCAGCGCTTCATAAGCGAGGAGCTCGGGATCAACGTAAAGATGAAACATCCTCAACGGCCCGCCGATATGCCATTGGCTTTTGTGTTCGGCCGGCAATAGGCAAAGCTTGCCTGGTGCTCCGCCCGCTAGCCGCTTGTCCTCACGGATGACCCTTTCGCCGCCGTCGAGATAGATGCTCAGCGTGTGATGATCGGGGCGCTCATAGAACGCTTGTCCTGCGCTATTGGTCCACTCCGCAAGCGACAGCCCCCGGTCAACCAAGCCGGAGCGCTGAAGGCATGCGCCGGATCTTGAGAGCGCTTCTTTAACTGTCAGACGGTGTTGCTGTTCCATGATCCATCGAGGCCTCGTCTGGACGAGTTTGAAGGGGACGGCGCAGCTGATCAATAGGATCAAAGGCAAAAAACCCAAGAATATACAATGCCTCTACAGTCTGCGACATAGACCTGGCTGTTCGGCTCGGTATCCATCCTCCCATCGTCGTTGACGGAGTGAAAGACCATGACCGGCCTCTGCTATGCTTTAACCGTCCTGATCTGGGGCACCACCTGGATCGCCATCAAGAACCAGCTTGGCGTCGTTCCGATTGAAGCGTCGATCGCCTACCGCTTCGCCCTCGCCGGCGTGATACTATTTGTCGGCCTGACGGTTACGAAGAGGCTTCAGCCCATTCCCTTGCGTCATCACCCCTACGTGTTCCTGCAGTCGATCTGTCTCTTTTCCTGTAATTTTCTGTGCTTCTATATCGCCGAAACCCTGGTGCCGAGCGGCATTGTTTCGGTGATCTTCTCAGCGGCGACAATCTTCAATCTTGCCAATGGCATGATCGCATTTGGCCAGAGGCCGTCGGCGCGCATTCTCGTCGGCGCGGCCTTCGGTGTTGCCGGCATTGTCTGCCTTTTTTGGAATGAGGCTGCCGCCGCCGCGTTCGACCGCAACGTGGCGATCGGCGTGATGCTTGCCCTCCTCGGGACATGGTTCTTTTCGGTCGGCAACCTTGTGTCCGTGCGCAACAGGAAACACGGACTGTCGGTGGTTTCGGTAAACGCATACGGAATGCTCTATGGCGCGGGCATCGTTTCGGCATTCGCCGCCATTCGGGGCGTCGAATTTACCTTCGATCCTTCAGCGTCTTATGTCGGCTCTCTCCTTTATCTCGCGACTTTCGGCTCCGTGATCGGGTTTACCACCTATCTCACCGTCGTTAACCGGCTGGGAGCAGCCAAAGCCGCTTACATGACCGTCCTCTTTCCGATCGTTGCCCTGACGATTTCGATGTTTTTCGAAAATTATCAGCTCGGTCCATTGGCGGCTCTCGGGCTCTGCGCCGTTCTGGTTGGAAACGTGCTGGTTTTTTCACCGGTGCCTCGGCTGGCCGTTTTTGTCAGGCGCTTTCGCCTCTGATGTCAGGGCGAATTTCTCTGATCCGCCGCGGGTGGATTGGGCGTGGCGACATCGTCGATCAGTTCGACCATCCGGTCGATCATGCGGAAGCGCTCGACGCTGAGCTCGCCCAGCCGCGCCGCGACGGTCCAGGAGATATAGTCGATCATCGTCGCGGCCGCGGTGAAGGAGTTGAATGCCGCCAGCGAATGGCAGCGGCATCGAATGACGTGGTCGGCAGCCTTTGCGCTTTCGGCCGCACTGATATCGGTAATCAACACCGCGATGGCGCCCGTGGCGCGGATCTCGTTCAGAAGCAGCGGAAGCTTGCGCGGCCGGCGACGGAAGGCAAAGCAGATCACCAGATCTCCCTCGCGAATGCCCGATAATTCATGCGCCATCGAGGTGCCGGTCGCCGGCAGAACCCGCACGTCGTTCTTGATCAGGCCGAGGTAATGCGCGGCATAATGCGCCAGGCCGAAGCCGTTGCGCATGCCGACCACGAAGACCCGTTCGGCCTCGACGCAGGCGCTGCAGATGGCATCGAGCGTCTCCGGCGGCGTTCCGTCCGCCGTGGCGCGGATGTTGTCGATATTGGTCTGGACCACCGCCGTCAAAGTCGGGACCTCGGCGGCATGCTGCGCCGTATCGATCGCGCCGCCCTGCGGCGATCCCCAATGGATCGCCTCGCGGATCTGGCGTTTGGCGGCGGGATAGGACGAATAGCCGAGGGTGCGAATGAGCCTCGCCGCCGTCGCCGTCGAAACGCCCGCCTTGCGGGCAAGCTCGCCCGCCGTGTAAAGCGCCAGATCCATCTGATGCTCGAGCATCACATCGGCCAGCCGTCGCTCCGAGGGAGAAAGGCCGGCATAGGCGCATTAGATTCTGGATTCCAGTGACCTTGTCGGCTGCGTATTCTGCACGTCGATATCCCGCTGGGAAAACAAGACTGCCGGTCTCTATCAATAAACCCGCCTGTTATTTCTATCTTATGTTTTTCCGGCTCGGGTCAAGAACGTCGTCGCTGTCGGCCCGCTGATGACCTTCAATGTGGGTCTGTTTCTGGTCATGGCCTACACGATGCTGGAGGCCGGCAACGCGATCACGATCGGTTTCCTGCTCGATACCGTCGCCGGGTTGCAGGGCCACAGCGGCCTCAATCAGCAGCCCTTCATCGTGCTCTCGATCATGTTCCTCGCCTGGCTGAACTACCGCGGCGTCCTGGCGACGCTGACCTTCAATCTGGTCATCACGGCAATTGCATTTCTTGCCATCATCGCGCTGTTTCTCGTCGTGCAGCTCGGCGGCTCGGCCGTCCAGCTCGACTTTTCCGCCGTGACCACAGACCCGATGCCCTATGGCTGGGTCGGCATCATCGCGGCGCTGCATTTCGGCCTCTGGTTTTACCTCGGCATCGAGGGCACATGCCAGGCAGCCGAAGAGGTACGCTCGCCGGCCCGTTCGCTGCCTTACGGCACGATGGCGGGGATCATGACCCTGCTGATCGCCGCGACCATGACCTGGTACGTATGTTCCGGCCTCATTCCGTGGGAATATCTCGGCCAGGCGGGCACACCGCTTTTCGACGCCGCCCGGGTGACCGGAAACACCGGCCTCATGGTTCTGCTCTTCGTCGGCACGCTGTTTTCGACGCTGGCTTCGGCGAACGGCTGCATCAACGATGCGTCTCGCGCATGGTTTTCCATGGGCCGCGACCACCAGCAGACCAGCTTTGACGAAGCGCTGAAAGGGATTGAAGGCGAAATCAAGGGCAACATCGGCATGGGCACCAGCAATGCCGATCGTCAGAAGATCGTGTTTTTTGTCGCTGACGGTGTTGGCGATAGCTATAAGCCGGCGGGATGCACCAGCCCGAAAGGCGCAAACGGCGGACGATGCATCGAACCCATCGACACGGCTTATTGCAAGAAGCTCAAAGATCGCGGCATCAAAGTCGCCGTCCTCTACACGACGTATTTGCCCCTACCCGACAACAGCTTTTACAATGACTGGGTTAAGCCTTTCGAGAGCAAGATCGCCACGAAAATGGAAGAGTGCGCCACCCCCGGCTTCTACTTCGCAGTCAGTCCAACTGACGGCATTGAAGAGGCCATGGAGGCCCTGTTCCTGAAGATCGTCAGCGCGCCTCGGATAACCAGCTAAAGCATGTCGCGCAAAAGTGTGCCGCGGTTTTGCGGCAACGACATGCATGAAAACAAAGAGCTAAAGCGCGGCGCATGAATCAAGTTTGACGCGACGCGCTTTAGAGCACGATGCGGTTCTCGGGCGCATCATGCTCTAACTCTTTTATACAGAACGATTCAGATTTTAGGCCGATCCGGCCTAAAAAATTCTGTTTTAGTGGCTGTCCTTGCCGACTGCGTTTCCGCGACATCCTTTGAGGAAGTCGAGGTCGGCGCCGGTATCGGCCCCTTCGACATGCTGCTGATGCAGGAAGGCATAGCCTGATGTCGGCAGATCGTGGTTCGGCTGCCATTCGGCAAGCCGGCGCGCCAGTTCCTCGTCGGAAATGTCGAGGTGCAGACGACGGTTCGGCACATCGAGCTCGATCATGTCGCCGTTTTTCACAACCGCGAGCGGGCCGCCGACCGCCGCTTCCGGCGAGGTGTGCAGCACGACGGTGCCGTAGGCCGTTCCGGACATGCGGGCGTCGGAAATGCGCACCATATCGAGGATGCCCTTCTTCAGCACCTTCGGCGGCAGCCCCATATTGCCGACCTCGGCCATCCCGGGATAACCCTTCGGCCCGCAGTTCTTCATGACCATGATGCAGGTCTCGTCGATGTCGAGATTGTCGTCGTTGATCTTGGCCTTGTAGTCGTCGATATCCTCGAACACCACAGCCCTGCCCCGGTGCACCAGGAGATGCGGCGAGGCAGCTGAAGGCTTCAGCACCGCGCCCTTCGGCGCCAGATTGCCGCGCAGCACGACGATGCCGCCCGAAGACGTCAGCGCCTTTTCGGCGGGCAGGATGACGTCCTCGTTCCAGTTGACGACGTCCTTGACCTCGTTCCAGACGGTTTCACCGGAGACCGTCAGCGCATCCTTGTGCAGGAGGCCGGCCTCGCCGAGGCGCTTCAGCACCACCGGCAGGCCGCCGGCATAGAAGAACTCTTCCATCAGATACTTGCCCGACGGCATCAGGTTGACGATGGTCGGGACGTCGCGGCCGCAGCGGTCCCAGTCGTCGAGCGACAGATCGATGCCGACGCGGCCGGCGATCGCAAGCAGATGGATGACGGCATTGGTCGATCCGCCGATCGCCGCATTGGTGCGGATGGCGTTCTCGAAGGCCTGCTTCGTCATGATCTCGGACGGCTTCAGGTCGTCCTTGACCATCTGCACGATGCGGCGGCCGGTCAGCTGCGCCATCACCTTGCGGCGGGAATCGACGCCCGGGATCGCAGCATTGCCGGACAGCGCCATGCCGAGCGCCTCGGCCATCGAGGCCATGGTCGAGGCCGTGCCCATGGTGTTGCAGGTGCCCGACGAACGGCTCATCGACGCTTCCGCCTCGAGGAACTCGGCCTGCGTCATCTCGCCGGCCTTCACCATTTCGGAGAACTTCCACAGATGCGTGCCGGAGCCGACACGTTCGCCGCGGAAATAGCCGTTCAGCATCGGCCCGCCGGTGACGACGATCGATGGCAGATCGACGGAGGCAGCACCCATCAGAAGCGACGGCGTGGTCTTGTCGCAGCCGACCAGCAGCACGCATCCATCCATCGGCTGGCCGCGGATCGCCTCTTCCACGGCGAGCGCGGCGAGGTTGCGATACATCATCGCGGTCGGGCGGAAGGTGTTTTCGGATGCGGAGAAGACCGGCACCTCGAGCGGGAAGCCGCCGGCCTCCCATACACCAGCCTTGACCTTCTCGGCGAGTTCTCTGAGATGCCCGTTGCACGGGGTCATATCCGACCAGGTGTTGAGGATGCCGATCACCGGCCTTCCGTCGAACAGGTCGTGCGGATATCCCTGGTTCTTAAGCCAGCCGCGGTGATAGATCACATCGCGGCTCGTGCCCCCGTACCATTCCTGCGACCTCAGCCTGCGCGGCCATTCCGCTTTCTTTTTCATAGTCTCTGTCCTTCAGGGATATCCCCGAACCGCCTCGTACGGCCCGGGTCATCGCGCTTTGTTTTAAGCCAGCGTGTAGGCGGTCTTGACGGTGGTGTAGAATTCGCTCGCGTACTTGCCCTGCTCGCGCGGGCCGTAGGACGAACCCTTGCGGCCGCCGAACGGCACATGAAAATCGACGCCTGCCGTCGGCAGATTGACCATGACCATGCCGGCCTCGGAATTGCGCTTGAAGTGCGTCGCGTGTTTCAGGCTCGTTGTGGCAATACCAGCCGAAAGCCCGAACGGCGTGTCGTTGGCGATGGCAAGCGCCTCGTCGTAGTCCTTCGCACGGATCACCGAGACCACCGGTCCGAAGATCTCTTCGCGCGAGATGCGCATCTGGTTGGTCGCTTCGGTGAACAGCGTCGGCTGCAGGTAGAAGCCGGGCGTGTCGCGGGAAATGACTTCGCCGCCGAAGGCGAGCTTGGCGCCTTCCGACTTGCCGATCTCGATATAGTCCGTATCGGTCTTCAGCTGCCGCTCGTCGACAACAGGGCCGATATGGGTGCCGGCCTTCAACGCGTTGTCGACGACCAGCGTCTTCAGCTTGTCGGTCAGGGCCGCGACGAATTTGTCGTGGATGCCTTCGGTGACGATCAGCCGCGAGGATGCCGTGCAGCGCTGGCCGGTGGAGAAGAAGCCGGAATTGGCGGCGGCTTCGACGGCGACCGACAGATCGGCATCGTCGAGCACGACCATCGGGTTCTTGCCGCCCATCTCCAGCTGGAACTTGCGGTTATGCTCGATGGAAGCGGCGGCGACGCGGCGGCCGGTGCCGGTGGAACCGGTGAAGGTGATGCCGTGAACATCGGGGCTTTCGAGCATGGCCTGGCCGACGACCGAGCCCTTGCCCATGACCAGGTTCAGCACGCCCTTCGGCAGGCCGGCGCGGTTGAGGATGTCGACGATCGCCCAGGAACAGGCGGGCACCAGTTCGGCCGGCTTGAAGACGACGGTGTTGCCGTAGCAGAGCGCCGGAGCGATCTTCCAGGCGGGAATGGCGATCGGGAAGTTCCACGGCGTGATGATGCCGATGACGCCGAGCCCCTCGCGGGTGATTTCGACGCCGATGTTCGGGCGCACCGACGGGATGACCTCGCCGGCCAGCCGCAGCGCTTCGCCTGCGAAGAATTCGAAGATCTGCGAAGCACGAATGACTTCGCCGGTGGCCTCGGGAAGCGTCTTGCCTTCCTCGCGGGCAAGCAGCGCGCCGAGCTCGTCCTTGCGCGCCATGATCTCGTCGCCTGTTTTCTTCAGGATGACGTGGCGTTCCCAGATACCTGAGCGCGACCAGGCCGGAAAGGCGGCCTTGGCGGCGGCGATGGCATTCTTCGTGTCTTCGGCGCTGCCGTCGGCATAGAGGCCGACGACTTCGTTCGTATCGGACGGGTTGATGTTTTTCGTCGCGTTCGTGCCGACCCATTCGCCGGCGATCAGGTTTTGATAAATGGTCATGGGCTGAACAAGCCTCCTTTACCGTTTACATCACGATCCGGCCACCAAGCGGCCGGATCTCAAAAATCAGAGCTGCTTGACGGCGATCTCTTCTTCGGCGGCCACCTTCAGCGGATTCCTGAGCGGCAGGCCGAATTCGGCGACTTCGATCTCGAAGACATCGCCCTCTTCCGCCTTGATGCCGTCGGCAAAAGACAGCGTCGCCGTGCCGAACATATGGACATGGACATCACCAGGCGCACGGAAGAGGCCGTATTTGAAATGGTGATATTCGAGATTGGCGAAGGTGTGCGACATGTTGGCTTCACCCGACAGGAAGGGCTTTTCGAAGATCACCTTGTCGCCGCGCTTGATGCGCGAGGTGCCGCGGATATCGTCGGGGGCGGCGCCGATGCGGATTTCCGGACCATAGGCGGCGGGGCGCAGTTTCGAGTGGGCCAGATAGAGATAGTTGATCCGTTCGGTGACGTGGTCCGAAAACTCGTTCGACAGCGCAAAGCCGATGCGGAACGGCGAACCGTCGGTGGCGATGACGTAAATGCCAGCCATTTCAGGCTCTTCGCCGCCGTCGAGCGCGAAGGAGGGCGAGACGAGCGGCGCGCCGGGGGCAGCCGTCCCGTGGCCGTTGCCCTTGTAGAACCATTCGGGCTGCACGCCCTTTTCGCCGGATTTCGGCTTGCCGTTCTCGAGACCCATCTTGAACATCTTCATCGAGTCGGTCAGCGTTTCCTCGGCCGCCTCGCTGGTCTTCTTGTGCATGGAATCGCGGGTGGCGGCGGAGCCGAGATGCGTCAGGCCGGTGCCGGTCAGATGCAGGTGGGCGGCGTCCGGATGGGTGATCGGCGGCAGGAAGCGGCCGTCCGCATAGGCCTTTTCGAGATCGACGGCATCGCCGTAACCATGGGCCTCGATGACCGCGGCGAGCGACTTGCCGCCATCGGCGGCTTCCATCGCCAGCGCATAGACGCTGCCGGCATTCTTGACCGATCTGGCTGCGCCGCCGGGCTCGCGCACGGCGACGACGATCTCTCCGTTGGCATCCTTGATCTGGGAAATAAGCACGACTTCGATCCTTCTCGTTCCGGGAAGCTTTAAGAAAAAGCTCCGCCTGTCCGGCTCCATCAGGAGCCGGAATTGATCATTCATATGACTGCGAATGCGGGGCTGCGCTTGAGCGCTCAGCCCTTGTTCTTGTTGTAGACGTCGAAGAACACGGCGGCGAGAAGCACCGCACCCTTGACCATCTGCTGCGAGTCGGTGCCGAGGCCGTGGATCGACATGCCGTTGTTCATGATGCCCATGATCAGCGCGCCGATGACCGCGCCCGTCACCTTGCCGACGCCGCCCTGGGCCGACGCGCCGCCGATGAAGCAGGCGGCGATGACGTCGAGCTCGAGACCGAAGCCGCCCTTGGCCGTCGCCGAATTGAGGCGCAGCGCCACGATCAGGCCGGCAAGACCGGCAAGCAGCCCCATATTGGCGAAAGTCAGGAAGGTCAGCCGCTCGGTGTTGATACCGGAAAGCTTGGTCGCCTTCTCATTGCCGCCCATGGCATAGATGCGGCGGCCGATCGTCGTGCGACGGGTAATGAAGGCGTAGGCGGCGACCAGGGCCAGCATGATGACCAGCACGTTCGGGAAGCCGCGATAGATCGACAGCTGGTAGCCGAGCCCCAGAATGGCGAGCGCGACAATGATGTTCTGAACGAGGAAGAAGCCCATGGGCTCGACGTCATTGCCATGCTTCTCGTTCGAGAGCCGCTTGCGCCATGCCATGTAGAACAGGGTGACGGCGCCGACGACGGTCAGGATGATCGAGGTCGAGTTGATGCCGCCCATATCGAACAGGTTCGGCAGGAAGCCGATGCTGATCAGCTGGAACTCCGGCGGGAATGGACCGATGCTGGTGCCGGTTCCCGAAGCCGTCATCACGAACAGCGTCAGACCGCGGAAGACCAGCATGCCGGCCAGCGTGACGATGAAGGCCGGGATCTTGTGATAGGCGACGAAATAGCCCTGGATACCGCCGACAAGCGCGCCCATGGCCAGACAGACGACAGCCGCCACGACATAGTTGACGTGCCATTGCACCGTCATCACCCCGGCAATGGCGCCGATGAAACCGACGACGGAACCGACCGAAAGATCGATATGGCCGGCGACGATGATCAGCAGCATGCCCAGCGCCATGATGACGATGAACGAGTTCTGCAGAATGATGTTGGTCAGGTTGAGCGGCCTGAAGAGAACGCCGCCGGTCGAAATCTGGAAGAACACCATGATCGCGATCAGCGCGATGAACATGCCGTATTCCCGGATGTTGCCGCGAACGTAGTCTCCGATCGAGACGACGCGCCCTTGCTCAGCGATGGGTTGGTTGATCGGCGTCATTGTTTCTTCTCTCCTGAGCGCATGATGGCGCGCATGATGGTTTCCTGGCTCGCTTCTCCCTTCGGCAGTTCCGCAACGATACGCCCTTCATTCATGACGTAGATGCGGTCGCAGGTGCCAAGAAGTTCCGGCATTTCCGACGAGATCATCAGAACGGCTTTGCCGTCAGCCGCGAGCTGATTGATGATAGTATAGATTTCGTATTTTGCACCCACATCGATGCCGCGCGTCGGCTCGTCGAGGATCAAAACATCGGGATTGGAGAACAGCCACTTCGACAGCACCACCTTCTGCTGGTTGCCGCCGGAAAGATTGACCGTTTCCTGGAAGATGCTGGAAGAGCGGATGCGCAGCTTCGAGCGATAGTCGGACGCAACCCGGGATTCCTTGACACTGTCTATGACCGACGCATTCGACACTGCCTTCAGATTGACGAGCGTCGTATTGTGCAGGATCGTGTCGTTGAGCACGAGGCCGAGCTGCTTGCGGTCTTCGGTGACATAGGCGAGACCGGCGTCGATCGCCCGGCGCACGGTGCTGACATCGACCGGCTTGCCATGCATCAGCACGTCGCCCGAAATCTTGTGCCCATAGGATTTGCCGAACAGGCTCATGGCAAATTCGGTGCGCCCTGCCCCCATCAGACCGGCGATGCCGACGACTTCGCCCTTGCGGACGGTGACGTTGATATCGTGCAGGACCTGACGGTCGCGGTGCTGCTGGTGATAGGCGTTCCAGTTCTTCACTTCGAGAATAGTTTCGCCGATCGGCACCGAACGCGGGGGATAGCGGTCTTCGAGATCGCGGCCGACCATGTTGCGGATGATGATGTCTTCGCTGATTTCGTCCGCGTGACAGTCGAGCGTCTTGACCGTCATGCCGTCGCGCAGCACGGTGATCTGGTCGGCGACCTTGCGGATCTCGTTCAGCTTGTGGGAAATGATGATCGAGGTGATGCCCTGCTTGCGGAATTCCATCAGCAGCGTCAGCAGCGCGTCGGAATCGCTTTCATTGAGCGAGGCGGTAGGCTCGTCAAGGATGAGCAGCTTGACGCTCTTCGACAGCGCCTTGGCGATCTCGACGAGCTGCTGCTTGCCGACGCCGATGTCGGTTACAAGAGTGTTCGGAGATTCCGACAGGCCGACCTTCTTGAGCAGCTGCTTGGTGCGGTTGAACGTCTCATCCCAGCTGATGACGCCGCTCTTGGCATTCTCGTTGCCGAGGAAGATGTTCTCGCCGATCGACAGGAGCGGCACCAGCGCCAATTCCTGGTGGATGATGACGATGCCGATTTCTTCGGAATCCTTCAGGACCTTGAAGTTGCGCGTCTCGCCTTCATAGACGATGTCGCCGTCATAACTTCCGGTGGGGTAGACGCCCGATAGGACTTTCATCAGGGTCGATTTGCCGGCCCCGTTTTCGCCGACCAATGCGTGAATTTCACCCTTGCGAACCTTGAGGTTCACGTTCTCCAGCGCCTTGACGCCCGGGAACGTCTTGGTGATGCTCCGCATTTCGAGGATGGTGTTGTCCATAGTCAAAGTTCCAGCGCCTTGAGCCGCCAAGCGGCTTGGCGATCATAAAATCGAAGACCGGAACCCGCAAGCGCGGGTTCCGGCCTCCTGCTTAACGTCTTACTTCAGCTTGTCTTCAGAGTAGTAACCGCTGTCGACGAGGATCTGCTTGTAGTTGGTCTTGTCGACGGCAACCGGCTTCAGCAGGTAGGACGGAACGACCTTGACGCCGTTGTCGTAGGTCTTGGTGTCGTTGACCTCAGGCTCCTTGCCGGACATGACGGCATCGACCATGGCAACAGTGACCTTGGCGAGTTCGCGGGTGTCCTTGAAGATCGTCGAGTGCTGTTCGCCAGCGATGATCGACTTGACCGACGGGATTTCAGCGTCCTGGCCGGTGACGATCGGCAGCGGCTGAGCAGCCGTACCGTAACCAACGCCCTTCAGCGAGGAGATGATACCGATCGACAGACCGTCGTAAGGCGACAGAACGGCGTCGACCTTGGCGTCGGTGTAGTTAGCCGAGAGCAGGTTGTCCATGCGGGCCTGGGCCGTTGCCGGATCCCAACGCAGGGTGCCGACCTTGTCCATGCCGGTCTGGCCGGACTTCACGACGAGCTTGCCCGAGTCGATGTAGGGCTGCAGGACCGACATTGCGCCATCATAGAAGAAGAAGGCGTTGTTGTCGTCCGGCGAACCGCCGAACAGTTCGATGTTGAACGGGCCCTTGCCATCCTTGAGGCCGAGGCCGTCAACGATGGAGCCAGCCTGCAGAACGCCGACCTGGAAGTTGTCGAACGTCGCGTAGTAATCGACATTGCCCGAATCGCGGATCAGACGGTCATAAGCGATGACCTTGATGCCGGCATCGTGCGCCTTCTGCAAAACGTCGGAAAGCGTCGTGCCGTCGATCGAAGCGATGACCAGAACCTTGGCACCCTTGGTGACCATGTTTTCGATCTGCGAAAGCTGGTTCGGAATATCGTCGTCGCCATACTGCAGGTCCGTGGCGTAACCGGCAGCTTCGAGCTGCTTGACGATGTTGTTGCCGTCGTCGATCCAGCGAGCCGAAGCCTTGGTCGGCATGGCAATGCCGACGGTGCCCTTGTCGGCGGCGATTGCCGGCACAACGAACGAAGCGACGCCGAAGGCAGCCGCAGCCATCAATGAGATAATGGACTTCATTTCTCTCTCCCTTGTTAATAAGCAGCGGACGAAAAATCGCCCGCCCCGAAACTGTGGCAGGTTCCGTATTGGATAGTTACTTCAGATGGTGAGAAACGAAGTAGGTCTCCTCCACGATCTCACACGTGTTGAGTGCCAACCAGCACACGGCGGCAAACTGGTATGGATTCCTATAACTGTCAAATAGAATAAGTGGTAACGTGCATAACAATTTTGGTATATCGTTAAAAAGTATTACTTTTGATGGAGCGCAGCGAGGAGGCTGCAACCATGACGATTGTTTCAGACCCCATTTCGATGGACCACGTCGATATCCACAGTGATAATTTCGGCAATGACGGCCTTTTACGTGCAGGACTTAAGCTGAATCACCTGCGGATGATCGTCGCAATCGAAGATAGTGGACAGATTTCCGCAGCTGCGGAAGTCCTCAACATCTCGCAGCCCGCCGCATCGCGCATGCTGTCCGAAATGGAATCGATCACCAAGACACAGCTCTATGAGCGTGTGGCCCGCGGCGTGGTGCTGACGACCTTCGGCGCGGCCCTTGCCAGACGGGCGCGCAAAATCCTGCTGGAGCTGCGCGAGGCGAGCCGCGAGATCGGCGAATTGAAGAGCGGCAAGGGCGGCTCGGTCTTCATCGGCGCAGTGACGGCGCCGGCCATGAGCCTCGTCGTGCCGGCGATCAACAAGGTGCGCAAGGCCTATCCCGGCATCGAGATCAACATCCAGGTGGAGACCAGCAATGTGCTCGCCCGCGAACTGCTCGCCGCCCGCCACGACTTCATCATCGGCCGCATTCCAGACGATCTCAATCCGCGCCTGTTCGAGGTGACGGAGATCGGCATCGAGCGGGCCTGCCTGATCGTGCGCAAGAGCCATCCGCTCTTGAAGCAGAAGGTGAGCAGCCTTGCCGATGTGAGGGGTTACGACTGGGTGTTCCAGCCGCCGGGCACGCTGCTGCGCCGCACGATCGAAGACATTTTCCTGGCGCGCGGCGTGGCGCTGCCGGAAAATATCGTCAACACCTCCTCGTTGCTGCTGACCTGCGCCATCGTCTGTGAGACCGATGCGATCGCTCCTGTCGCCGTCGACGTCGCCCATTTCCTTGCCGGCCAAGGCGCCAAGGCCGCCGATGTGCGTGTGCTGCCGATCGATTTCGACATCAACGTCAAGCCCTACAGCCTGATCGCTGCCAGGGAACGGGCGCTGCCGCCGAGCGCAAGGCTGCTCTACGACATGATCCTTGAGGAAAGCCTGAAGCAGGCGGGCTGACGAGGCCCGCAAGCCCGGCGCCATCTTGCCCATCTTTAATGCGCGCCGGAGCAATTCCGGCAAAGGTGCGCAGCGGTTTTTGCGTCCGGAAATTGCGTGAAAAAATTAGAGCACGTCGGTCAATCCAAACGGAATGCTCTTGAGGAAACCGGATGCTGTTCGGACAGTCGGTATTTCAATCAGTGCTCGAGCGGCTGAAGGCCGAGGACGAGACGGCTGAAGAGGCCGAAGCGCCCGCCGCCCACCGTGTGGCCGGCCTCGGCACCGGCTTTGCCTTCGATGTCATGGAGGGTGTCTCGGTCGCCTCGCAGCGGATCGGCCAAGGCTATTTCGACAATTTCGAGCAGGAACCCATTCAAAATGAGGCTCCCCCGCCGGATCCGGAACCGGTCATGCCGGACCATCTCGCCCGCATCGCTCCGGAAGAGATCGCCAGGGAACTGGCGATCGTTGCCGCCGATAGCCAACAGATGCTGAACGAGAAGCGGCGCGCCTTTGCCAAGGCCAATCATCCTGATGGCGTCGCAGAGCCTTTCCGCGACAATGCCAACCGGCGCATGATGATCGCCAATCTGCTGATCGACGAGGCGATGCGCCGCCTGCCGCACAGCTGAAGCGCGAACGCAGGCAAACGTCCGAGGCCCTGAAAGGGGCCGTTTCCGGCGCGATTCGCGAATTTAATATGGGCTGTTTTTCTGCGATTCAACCCGTGCCCGTGGCACCAAGATTGATTATTTCGCCTTCGGGTAGCAGATAAATCTCCCGCTTTTTGGTGCCTGATATAGTGTATTTTGGGGTCCCAGTGGACCATGCCTACGCCCTTTTCGGTAGGCCGTAGCGCTATTTAGGGAAATAGAATGCAATACAACCTGTTGTAACATAGGGCGGTGCAAATGTTTTCAGGAGACCGCCGACATGCCATCTACGGAAGATCCGAAACTGCCACGCAACACTGCGCGCAGACATTTTCTAGGTATAGCCGCAGCCGCCGGTGCTCGTCTCGCCGGCGTGGCGACCTTGGCCGCAGCCATTTCCACCTCTCCGGCCAAAGCGATGGGGCGGCTATGGGGACGCGGCGGCTCCGGTGGCTCCGGCGGGGGCGGTGGCTCCGGCGGAAGTGGTGGCCCCAGTGCCGGTGGTGGCGGCAGCGGCAGCGGCCCACAATGTTTCCTGCGGGGAACGGCGATCCTCACGGATTGCGGTGAGAAGCCTGTCGAGGATCTTCGCATCGGCGATCGCGTCGCCCTTCCTGACGGCAGCAGCCGTCCGGTAAAGTGGGTCGGTCGCCAAAGTTTCAAGAAGAGCGGCGCGCGCTGGCCCAAGGACGTCGTGCCGATCCGGGTTTCCCGCCACGCACTGGACGGGCACACCCCCCATTGCGATCTATATCTGTCGCCTGGCCATGCGCTGTACCTGAACGGCATCCTGATCCAGGTGAAGGACCTCGTGAACGGCACGACGATCGCAGCGGTCACTCCCGCCGCCGACGTATCGATCGACTATTATGCCATCATGCTCGATACGCACGAAGTTATCCTTGCCGAAGGTGCTGCGGCCGAAACCTTCCATCTGAAGAACGGCAATCACGAGAACTTCAGCAATTTTGCAGAGTACCTGCGTCTCTATGGCGAGGAACGCCTCGCGATGACATGCTTTGCGCCGTTGCTGGGAGGTGGCTGGTCACATCTGAAAGCGCTTCTCATGCTCGGCGTTTCGCCGCTGGTGCCGATGCGCGATCCATTCGGGAATGCCTGCGAAAAGATCGACGCGCAAGCCAAGGAACTGTCACTCTGACAGGACAGGAATGCGGTCCGGGATCGGGCCGGCTGCACGCGAAGCCGCGCGTCGGATTTGCGATGGTATCAAACGAAAGACGTCAAGCGTGCCGCGCATCGGAAAGATCGCGGCGCGCTTCGATTATTCGGCCTTCTTCTCTTCGGCTTTCTTCTCTTCGTCTCCTTCAGGCTCGCCCCCATCAGCATCATCGGCCGTGACGACTGCCGCCGCCTCCGGCGGCTGCGGATTGAAGGTCCAGAACAGCATATAGAAGGAATAGGCGCCCGCCGCGGCCGAGAGCACCGCCCAGAAGGGATCGCCGCCGACAATCTCGAACGCCGCCCAGCCGAAGCAGACGGCAACGATGGCGACACGCACCCAAAGGCGCCGGTATGCCGGATGGTTCGGATCAATCAGTTGCATCTGGGCCCCGCGGTCGCATATGTCACCATGCCCATGGCATGTGTCACACCGGCCATGGCATTTGTTGCGCTTGTCTTTAGTTTGAATCTTGCAAATGTGAAAGAGCCGCGGGCTTGACGCGACGCAGAGAAGATGGAATGAAAATTCCAGATTTATGGCAATTCGGTTTATTTGTTCCGAATTCAAGGAGGTTGCTATGACAGTGAGATTTGGTCTTCTCGGCGCCGGCCGCATCGGCAAGGTTCATGCGAAAGCCGTCAGCGGCGACGCCAATGCGACGCTGGTCGCGGTCGCCGACGCCTTTCCGCAGGCGGCCGACGCCATCGCCTCGGCCTATGGCTGCGAAGTGCGCACCATCGAGGCGATCGAGGCATCCAAGGATATCGACGCGGTCGTCATCTGCACGCCGACCGACACCCATGCCGACCTGATCGAGCGTTTCGCCCGCGCCGGCAAGGCGATCTTCTGCGAAAAGCCGATCGATCTCGACGTCGCCCGCGTCAAGGCCTGCATCAAGGTGGTGGAAGAAACCGGCGCCAAGCTGATGGTCGGCTTCAACCGCCGCTTCGACCCGCATTTCATGGCGGTGCGCAAGGTGATCGACGACGGCAAGATCGGCGATGTCGAAATGGTGACGATCACCTCGCGCGACCCCGGCGCCCCGCCGGTGGATTACATCAAGCGCTCGGGCGGCATCTTCCGCGACATGACGATCCATGATTTCGACATGGCCCGCTTCCTGCTCGGCGAAGAGCCGGTCTCGGTGCTGGCGACCGCCGCCGTGCTCGTCGACAAGGCGATCGGCGAAGCCGGCGACTATGACAGCGTCTCGGTGATCCTGCAGACGAAATCCGGCAAGCAGGCGATCATCTCCAACTCCCGCCGCGCCACCTACGGCTACGACCAGCGCATCGAAGTGCATGGCGCCAAGGGCATGGCGGCTGCCGAAAACCAGCGCCCGGTCTCGATCGAAGTGGCAAACGGCGACGGCTACACCCGCCCGCCGCTGCATGATTTCTTCATGACCCGCTACACCGAAGCCTACGCCAACGAAATCGCCGCCTTCATCGCCGCGATCGAAAAGGGCACGAAGATCTCGCCGTCCGGCGCCGATGGCCTGGCGGCGCTGGCGCTCGCCGATGCGGCGGTGCAGTCGGTGAAGGAAGGCAAGCTGATCAAGGTTGGGTGACGGCCGGCTTTCGATTTGAGAGAGAGGTGTGGATGGCCGGGTGTTTGCCCGGCCGTTTTGCGTTTTGGTGGCGTGCTGCGGAGCCGGCGAGACCAGCCCCTCATCCGCCTGCCGGCACCTTCTCCCCGTAAACGGGGCGAAGGAGGTATGCCGCGAGCTCTCGGTCCCTCGCCAACGTCGCGCAAGGCACGCCCCCTCGCCCCGTTTACGGGGAGAGGGCTAGGGTGAGGGGCAGGCGTCTGGCGCAAACCGGGCAGCTGTGCGGTGGTTCGGAGCGTTTGGAAGACCCCTCCCCAACCCCTCCCCACAGGTGGGAGGGGCTAATCTGCCGCGCCGCTTGCGATAACCTCCAACGTAACAATTTGTGGGACGGTAGCAGCCGGCAAGGCCTCTCCTGTTGGTCACCGTCGGGGCGACGGGTTAAGCCCCGCCCCCTTGTGGGGAGGGGTTGGGGAGGGGTTTTCCTTCGCTACTCTCCGCACCCTGAACCCCAGAGACCACAATATCCTGGTCGATCACCGACAGTGCGCGGTTGAGGTGGCCTTCGAAGACGAGGATGGGTTCGTCGGCGACGACGCGGATTTCCGGCATGCCTTCCATGCGGACGATATGCGACTGGCCCAGCCCCTCTTCGATGCCCTGGCGCAGCAGGTCGTAATAGCGGGTGCCGGGGCCGGTGATGGCGATGGGCATGCTTTCGGTGAGGCTGAGCATGCGCGACAGGCCGTTGCCGAGGGCGAGGCCCGCCTGGCGGAAGGCGATGGTGGAGGTGCGGTGGCCCTGGCGGGCTTTGGCGGCGATTTTGTCGAGTTCGGTGACGGGGACGAATTTTGCCGGGATCGTATCGAGCGGCACTTCGAAGGCGCTGCGCAGGATGGCGTAGAAGCCGGCATAGGCCTCGATGCAGCCGCGGGTGCCGCAGCGACAGAGGCCGCCGCCCGCCATGTGCAGCATATGGCCGAAATTCGGCGCCGAGATTTCCTGGCCGCTCTGGCCGCCGCGCCTGACGATGCCGAGCCCGATGCTGTGGCCGAGCGAGAGCGCAGCGAGCGAGCGGAAATCGGCGCCCTTGACGATCTCTTCCCGGGCGCCGAGGGCGGCGGCGACCAGCAGCGTCTCATTGTCGAGGATGACCTTGGCCTGCCAATCCGGCCTGAGCGCCGATTCGAAATCGATCTGATCGCTGCCGAAGATCGGCGACCAGACGAGCACCGGCTCGGTGGAGTTGACCAGGCCCTTGCTGCTGATCGAAATCAGCAGCACTTTTTCCTGGGAAATCCTGGAGCGCTCGAGAATGCGGGAGAGCCCGGCGCGCACCCCTTCCACGAAGCGGGCGGCCCCTGCGGGATCATGCGAGCGCTCCTCGCTGAAACGATCGATCAGCTTGCCGGCATAATCCACAAGCGAATATTGCACCGCATCCGAGGAGATGATGACGACGATGAGATAGCCACAATCGCGGCGCTGGCGCAGCAGCACGCGCGGCCGGCCGCGGCCGCTGGCTGCCTGCTGCTCGGATTTTTCGATGATATGGGCACGTTCCAGATCGGCGGTGATCGCCGAGATGGTGGCCGAGGAAAGGCCGGTGAAATCGGATATTTCGGTATGGGCGAGCGCGCCGTGACGGCGCAGCACGGACAGCACGAGCACGCTGTTTCGCTGCCGGACCAGCTCCGTGCTCGACTTGGTCAGCATGAATGCCGCCCTCTCCTCCTGATCTAATTCAATAGTTTAGAGCATGATGTCATCCGAAAACCGCTCACTCTTTTCGGCATCATGCTCTGGCCCCACCCAACTTTCCACTGCATCTCCGGCCGCCGTTCCGCAAGGGAAATAAGCTGACGGCCCAGTGTTGACAGCCGAAAAAATCTCTGACATCAAATTTCTCGACTGTCGAGAAAATAATCCGAATTTCCCTCGACAGCTTTTCGCGGTGGCCGGAGGAAGCATGGGCTGGGCCGGTCGCAACTCACTCGGGAGGATAGTATGAAGTCTATTTTGAAATTGATGGCAGGCGCGGCCATTCTCGTTTCCGTGCATACCGCGGCCATGGCTGCCGACCTCGTCGTCGGCGTTTCCTGGTCGAATTTCCAGGAAGAGCGCTGGAAGACCGACGAAGCCGCGATCAAGAAGGCTCTCGAAGCCAAGGGCGCCAAGTATATTTCCGCTGACGCGCAGTCTTCAGCCGCAAAGCAGCTGACCGACGTCGAATCGCTGATTTCGCAGGGCGCCAACGCGCTGATCATTCTCGCCCAGGATTCCGACGCCATCGGCCCGGCGATCGAAAAGGCCGCTGCCGAAGGCATTCCGGTCGTCGGCTACGACCGTCTGATCGAAAACCCGGCTGCTTTCTACATCACCTTCGACAACAAGGAAGTTGGCCGCCTGCAGGCCGAGGGCGTCTTCAAGGCGAAGCCGGAAGGCAATTACGTCTTCATCAAGGGCTCGTCCTCAGACCCGAATGCCGACTTCCTGTTCTCGGGCCAGCAGGAAGTGCTGAAGGCCGCAATCGACGCCGGCAAGATCAAGAATGTCGGCGAAGCCTATACCGACGGCTGGCTGCCTGAGAATGCTCAGCGCAACATGGAGCAGTTCCTGACCGCCAACAACAACAAGGTTGACGCCGTTGTTGCTTCGAACGACGGCACCGCCGGCGGCGCGATCGCAGCCCTCGACGCCCAGGGCCTTGCCGGCTCCGTTCCGGTTTCCGGCCAGGACGGCGACAAGGCAGCGCTGAACCGCATCGCGCTCGGCACGCAGACGGTTTCCGTCTGGAAGGACAGCCGCGAGCTCGGCACCCGCGCTGCCGAAATCGCTCTCGACCTCGCCGGCGGCAAGGACATGAGCAAGATCGACGGCGCCCAGGCTTTCAAGGGCGGCCCGAAGGGCGTGGAAATGCAGTCTGTCTTCCTGAAGCCGCAGGCGATCACCAAGGAAAACCTCAACGTCGTCATCGACGCCGGCTGGATTTCCAAGGCTGAAGCCTGCCAGGGCGTCAAGGCCGGCACCGTCGCTGCCTGCAAGTAAGCACGCTTCGGACTGAACTGCCGGCGCCGCAGCGGAGAGACCGTTGCGGCGCCGGATGCGGATGAGAACTCCAAGGATGCAGTTCCTCCGCCCCGCCGCACCATCGCGGACCTGCATTCCCTGCCGGAAGGGTGTCGCGACGCCACGCCACGGTTTCCGGAAGCATCGCGATGGTCAGTTGAAGAACAGACGATGACGCCGCCAACAGTCTCGGGCACGCCGGCGCACCCGTCCAAACACAATGGGGGAACGGCAAACCCATGGCCGAAATGGTAAAATCAACAGCATCAAGCGGGCCGCGAACGGCGGAAGCCAATCCGGTGACCCGCTTCTTCCGCGCGACCGAGATCGACACGCGTCTGCTCGGCATGATCGGCGCGCTCATCATCATCTGGATCGGTTTCCACATCATCACCGGCGGCCTGTTCCTGACCCCGCGCAATCTCTGGAACCTCTCGGTTCAGACGACCGACATCGCGATCATGACGACGGGCATGGTGCTGATCATCGTCACCCGCAACATCGATCTTTCCGTCGGATCCGTGCTCGGCCTCTGCGGCATGATCATGGGCGTGACCCAGGCCAAGATCCTGCCTGAGTATATCGGCTTCGACAGCCCCTTCACCTGGGCGATCACGCTCATCATCGGCATTGCGGCAGGCTGCCTGATCGGCGCCTTCCAGGGCATCATCATCGCCTTCCTGAACGTTCCCTCCTTCATCGTCACCCTCGGCGGCCTGCTCGTCTGGCGCGGCGCGACCTGGCTCGTGACCAGCGGCCAGACGGTTGCCCCGATGGACCAGACCTTCCGCATCATGGGCGGCGGCGCGGAGGGCTCGATCGGCGCCACCTGGAGCTGGATCGTTGGCATCGCCGCCTGCCTGTTCGTCGTCGCCAGCATCATCGGCTCGCGCCGGCAGCGCCGCCGCTTCGGCTTTCCGCGCCGGCCGATCTGGGCGGAATATTTCCTCGCCATCCTCAGCTGCGTGCTGATCCTCGGCGCGGTCTCGATCGCCAACAGCTATTACTGGCCGATCAATATCGCCAAGAAATATGCCGAGACCAACAATATCCCCTGGCCGGAGACCGGCCTGGATATTCCCTACGGCATCGCCGTGCCGGTGCTGATCGCCATCGTCGTCGGCATCATCATGACCTTCATCGCCACCCGACTGCGCTTCGGCCGCTATGTCTTCGCGATCGGCGGCAACCCTGAAGCGGCCGAGCTCGCCGGCATCAAGACCCGCTGGGTGACGGTGCGCATCTTCGCGCTGATGGGCATTCTGGCGGCAATCGCAGCCGCGATCTCCACCGCCCGCCTCAACGCCGCCACCAACTCGCAGGGCACGCTCGACGAGCTTTACACCATCGCCGCCGCCGTGATCGGCGGGACGTCGCTGGCGGGCGGCACCGGCACGATCGCCGGCGCCATGCTCGGTGCGCTGGTCATGCAATCGCTGCAATCCGGCATGGTTCTCGCGCATGTCGACACGCCGCTGCAGAGCGTCGTCGTCGGCACCGTTCTCGTCGTGGCGGTCTGGCTCGACACCGTCTATCGCGCCCGTGCCAAGTGAGAGGAGCCCTAGACATGGCTGATCAACGCACTCCCCTTGTGGAACTGAAAAACATCTCGATCTCCTTCGGCGGCATCCACGCCGTGGACAATGCCTCGGTCGATCTCTACCCCGGCGAAGTGGTCGCCCTTCTCGGCCACAACGGCGCCGGCAAATCGACGCTGATCAAGATCCTCTCCGGCGCCTATAAGCGCGACAGCGGCGATATCCTGATCAACGGCGAGCCGGCCGACATCCGCAACCCGCGCGATGCCAAGAAATACGGCATCGAGACGATCTACCAGACGCTGGCCGTCGCCGACAACGTCGACGCCGCCGCCAACCTCTATCTCGGCCGCGAGCTGAAGACCCGCTGGGGCACGCTCGACGACGTGGCGATGGAGGCTTCGGCCCGCGAGGTGATGGGGCGGCTCAACCCCAACTTCAAGCGCTTCAAGGAGCCGGTGAAGGCGCTTTCGGGCGGCCAGCGGCAATCGGTGGCGATCGCCCGCGCCATCCTCTTCAACGCCCGCATCCTGATCATGGACGAGCCGACGGCGGCCCTTGGCCCCCAGGAGACGGCGCAGGTGGGCGAGCTGATCAAGCAGCTGAAGAAGGAAGGCATCGGCATTTTCCTCATCAGCCACGACATCCACGACGTCTTCGACCTCGCCGACCGCGTCTCGGTGATGAAGAACGGCCAGCTCGTGGGCCACGCCCGCACCGAGGATGTGACCAAGGACGAAGTGCTGGGGATGATCATCCTCGGCAAGGTGCCGCCGAAGGCCATCCCCGGCCCCGGCGCCATGCAGATCTGATCGGCGCTAAAGCGCCCTGCCCCCCGACAACCCCGCTCCGCCGCCCGCAAGGCCGGCGGAGTTTTTCGTTCAATCCAAAGGCTGACGAATAAAAACACCCCGTAAACCGCAAGCATCGGTATTTCTGAGAAATTCGCGATTGAAGCCGGCCGCAAGCTAGGCTAAGAACCACCCATCGGACAGGCGATTCAAACCGCCTCAGGCATGCACCCGTAGCTCAGCTGGATAGAGTGTTGGATTCCGATTCCAAAGGTCACAGGTTCGAATCCTGTCGGGTGCGCCATATAATCAAGGTCCGTTCTGGACACATGGGTTACGGTTTATTCTTAAGACATAGGTAACACTTTCGCGCCGAAAGGGTTCGGCAGCGGTTCGAGCCTGCATGTCTCGTCATCGAAGTATCCCAGGTCGTAATCCATGAAGCTTGCGAGCCAAATATGGCCTTCGACCTGTTTGATGCCGACGGCCTGGCCGGGCAAAGACCAGCTGAGATTGATCTTCTTTCGCTTGTAGCAGATGCGGCCGCATGTTGTGACGGTACGCGAGAAATCTGCGCAGCGCTTAAACTTCTCGGTGGCCTCTTAGCATCCCTTAAGGTTTCATCGCTCATAGGTGCCAACCAGAGGAAAGATGGTAAGGCGATGGCATTTGGGCACTCCACGAGACCAGAAAATCTGCAAGCTATCGGAAATGAGGGGCTGCTTCTCCGGCGGGCTCTCCCGGTCGAGGGTATGGAAAGCGCCTCGGTTTGGCTCTTTGACCTGAATGACCCTGCGGCACTGCGCAAGTACCATGCCGCCCCGAGAGTATTGATTGAAGTTGATGACGCTGGTCTAAACCGTGAGCTTCTGCGGGAGTACTACTCGGTGCCGAGCCCGTTCAGAAAGTCTGGAGCTGAGCCAGACGCTTACGAGTACCGTGGAGATATTGGCCCCGACCTGCTCCGCATCTACGGCGACGGCGACTGGGGAAGCATCAGGGCAGCGCAGAGGCGCGGACTTATGACTAAGTTCATGAGGTGGCTGGGGCGGGCTTGGTGACTCATTGCGTGCGGAGGCAGGAGGGTGCCATCATGCCTGCATTGGGCCCATGGCAGAGGGCACCGGGGGAACCTCCTCGCCGCTGCCGCGTGGATAGCCTCTGAGATATGTGATCCCTGTATAAGTCGGAAGGGCTACGCGCATCCGTGATGCCGGTCCTGTGGGGTCTAGTAGTTGTTGGCAACACGCTGGACCGATAAAAGCTGTTAGCGAATGGGTTAACGCCGGGGGGAAGCGAATGCGCATGTTGCAAAATGCAAAAAATCTGGCATGTTTTCCATGTTAATGCAAAATTGGTTAAGGCGACGAGGTAGCCGAAATGATCACCGATGAGCGTAAGCTGGAGTTTGAGTTGGCAATTCGGAAGGACTTGCCGCGAAATGTCTTGGTGGAGGCCATCGAGATGTTCCCTATTGCCGCAGAGCAGGCGGATACTGCGGTGGGGACTTCTCATAAGTCCGTTGCAAATGGCTTGGCGCTGTCACGGCGTAGACAAAGCAGAAGCGCCGGCATTCTCAGACACAACATCATTGACGAAGCCTTCGAACAAATATTGTCTCGGAACGGCGCGGAGTTCGTCACCTCGGTTCCCGTTGAGGTCACTCCCGATGAAATACGGCAATCTGCCGTCTATGTGACTACTGGCTGCTTCGGTCAAACAATGGTCGGCTTTGCGTCGCATAGGGAAAAGGAGGACGCTCCCTCTAAGAACGCTTCCAGACGTGCGCTCTGCTCTCAAAATCGGGGTCTCTCGCCGGATTTCTTCCACCCGCCTGAGATGTTCAATGATCGGAAACGATTGGTTCTTATCATGGTTAGGCGCGATCCTCAGGTGTTGGGCAAGATCGCCTCGATGACGATAAGCTTGGTGGACAGCAAGGTTGAGAGCTTCATTTGCCAGTGGGACATCAACGAGTTCCTGGCAGGATACGGGGCTGAGACTGCCGTGAAGACCAAGCGGCCGGTGGCCTTCAAGAAGGTGACCAAAAGTTTCAAGGACGGTAAGGGCGATCCCGCAGTTACCGGCCAAGGAGAGTAAACGAGATGAAGCGTGCGTAGTGGAGTTGGATCATTTGTCGGCGCTAAGTTAGCCGAGGCGCGGCAAGCGCGGGGGATAACCTCGCGCAAGGCTTTGGCTGACCTGATGCGGCGGGCACCAAGTACGGTACAGCGTTGGGAAGAGGGTGCGTCTTTTCCTGAGCCTCTGGCGCTATCACAACTCTCCACACTGCTTTCACTGCCCGAAGACTTTTTTCTTACACCTAGAGCAGAGGGGGCAGGACCGTCTTTCTTTAGGTCATTTGCAGGTGCTCTCAAGGGTGACCGGCTGGTTCAACAGGTTCGGCTAACATGGCTCGAAGATGTTACGGCGGTTGCCGAGCATTACGCTTACCTTCCCGAGGTGAACATCCCCGAGTTGCTTGAGGGCAGAAACTTCAGGTCTCTACGAGAGGAAGACCTTGAGGAGATAGCGCAGCGTGCTCGCGAGTTTTGGGGGCTGGGCCTCCGCCCGGTAACCGAAATGCTCACGTTCCTGGAAAGTAACGGGGTCGTTGTGGCGAGCGAGCAGATGGATACTGACCGCTTGGATGGCCTCAGCCGTTGGGGTACTGACGGAAGGCCGTACATCCTGCTGGCCAACGACAAGCAGTCATTTGCCCGCCGCCAGTTCGATGCCGCCCATGAACTCGGGCATATCGTCCTCCACAGGGCTGTAACTGAGGCGGAGTTCGAAGAGAATTTCAAGACCATCGAAGAGCAGGCGCACAACTTTGCGTCCGCATTTTTGCTGCCGGCAAGCCAGTTCTCTGTGGAAATCGACACCGGGGCAATTTGGGAACTGGAGCGGCTAAAAGCTCGTTGGCGTGTTTCGATCAAGGCTCAGATCATGCGGCTTCAACGGCTCGGCATTGTGGACCGTGAGGCCGCAACCCGCCTGTACAAAATCTACAGCGCCAAGGGCTATAGCTCCAAAGGTGAGCCTTACGATGACAGTTGGCCGCTCCAACGGCCCAACCTATTGGCGGATGTGTTCAGAGCTTTGGTTGAAGAGGGGCAGATAACTAAGGACGCTTTGCGCCAAGACCTTCCACTAATGCCACACGATGTGGAAAGTCTATCAGGGTTGCCTGACGGATGGCTTACGGCAGAGGCGGCAAGAGTCGTGGAGTTCAAGCCGGTCATCTCGCGTAAAGTGGAACGAGCTGAGAATGGTAGCAATGTGGTGCCTCTGAAACGGAGCTGATTGCAACAGCGGCGGCACTTATACCACTTGCCAATCACTCGCTTCTCCTTCACATCGCTTAGCGAAGGTCTTGGAGAGATAGCTTTGATTTCAAGTATTTAGGACACCTCGAGCTCCTCCGCTCGGAGTTTCCTGTCGGGCGCGCCATATAAATCAGAGTCCGTTCTGGACACATAGGTTACGGTTTATTCCTAAGACATAGGAAGCATCAAGGCGCTCCTTCAGCACCGCAATAATCTGCTCTTCCGTAAGCGCTGTGCTGACCCCACCTTCCGGATCAGCGTATGATTGTCGATGTTCAGCCTCGAAAGAGGGCTTGGACATATGTCGATTTCAGAGCTTACGCTTAAATCCAAGGATGAGCCGGTGCGCCGGTTCGAGGTGTTCACTGGCAATGGCCGTCGCCGCGAATGGGGCGACGATCAGAAAGCGCAGATCATTGCGGAGAGTTGCGAACCTGGCGTGACGGTATGCTCTGTGGCGCGGCGGCATGGTTTGACGCCGCAGCAATTGTTCACATGGCGACGTCTCGCCCGAAAGCCATGTGAGGTTCTTTCTGTGCCGGTCGAGGAGCCGATGTTTGCACCAGCGGTCATCGTGTCACCGGAGAAGCCGGAGCCGAAGAAGGCGCGGCAGGCACGTTTGCCAAGAAGAACTTCTCCGGAGGCGGCTATTGAATTGCAGATTGATGGAGCCATGCTGCGCATTGCCTCGGGCACCGATGCGGCAACCATTGCCGCCGTGATCCAGGCCTTGAAGGCATCGTCGTGATTGGCCCGTCCGGTGCGGTGAAGGTGATGATCGCCACCAAGCCCGTCGACTTCCGCAAAGGTGCTGAAGGATTGGCGACGCTGGTGAAGGCTGAGATGGGTGCCGATCCGTTCTCCGGTACGATCTACGTCTTCCGAGCCAAGCGCACGGACCGGATCAAACTGATCTTCTGGGACGGCAGCGGCGTGTGCCTGGTCGCCAAGCGACTTGAGGATGGCGAGTTCCATTGGCCTCGAATGCAGGACGGCGCGATGCATCTGACAGCTGCGCAGTTCTCGGCTTTGTTCGAGGGATTGGACTGGAAACGGGTGCATGCGCCGAGCGAAACGCGCATCCCGGTAAAGGCTGGATAGCGGCCGCGACCAATTGAATCAGCACCATCCAGCCTCTCGATCGGAGCGGTAAAATATGCTGTTGTCGATCCATGACGATGACGGCAGACGAGCTTCCGGATGACCTGAATGCGCTCAAAGCCATGGTGCTTTCGCGCGAGGCAGAGAATGCCCGCCTTCGCCAGATCATCAAGGAATTGCAGCGTCATCGCTTCGGCCGCCGCGCCGAGACCCTTCCCGAAGACCAGCTTCTGTTGGGGCTTGAAGAGGCTGAGCAAGTTGAGGCTGCCGGGTTGGAAGAGAAGGAGCAAGCCGTCGCCGCTCTTCGCCAGGCGCAGGTCGTCAAGCGGCGCACGAACCGGGGTTCGCTGCCAGCACATCTGCCGCGCGTCGAAATCGTGGTGGATATCGATGACCATGCCTGCCCGTGCTGCCGCAACGACCTGCATCGGATCGGCGAAGACGTCAGCGAGAAGCTCGATATCGTGCCCGCTCAGTTCAGGGTGCTCGTGGTGCGCCGCCCGAAGTATGGTTGCCGGGCTTGCGAGGAGGTCGTTGTCCAGGCTCCGGCCCCGGCAAGGCTGATCGAGGGCGGTATTCCGACCGAGGCAACCGTCGCCCAGGTGCTAGTCTCCAAATATGCTGACCACTTGCCGCTTTATCGCCAGGCGCAAATCTACAAGCGCCAGGGCATCGATCTCGACCGTTCGACGCTTGCCGACTGGGTCGGTCGCGCGGCCTGGCATCTTCGGCCGGTTCATCAGCGGCTGCTCGATCATTTGAAGTCTTCGTCCAAGCTGTTTGCCGACGAGACGACAGCTCCGGTGCTCGATCCGGGGCGCGGCAAAACCAAGACCGGACAGCTCTGGGCCTATGCAAGGGACGACCGGCCGTGGCAGGGCGAGGACCCACCCGGCGTCGCCTATGTCTATGCACCGGATCGCAAAGGCGAGCGGCCAATGGCCCATCTCGATGGCTTCGTCGGCATCCTGCAAGTCGACGGCTACAGTGGATATCGCCCGCTCGCGGCAAAGAACACCGTGTCGCTGGCATTCTGCTGGTCTCACGTTCGACGCCGCTTCTATGAACTGGCCGCCGCCGGTCCGGCACCCATCGCCAGCGAGGCACTCAGACGCATCGCCGAACTCTACGCGGTCGAAGACGAGATACGTGGCCGCACACATGGGGAGCGTAGCGCCGTCCGCCAGCAGAAAAGCCGACCGATCACCGAAAGCCTCGCTCCCTGGCTGCGTGAACAACTCGGCTATATCAGCCAGAAGACCAAGCTCGCCGAAGCCATCCGCTATGCCCTGTCACGCTGGGATGGCTTGACCCGTTTTATCGACGACGGCCGCATCGAGATCGACTCCAACACCGTCGAACGGTCCATCAGGCCAATTGCGCTCAATCGAAAAAATGCGCTGTTTGCCGGTTCCGATGCAGGGGCCGAACATTGGGCCACCATTGCATCGCTCATCGAAACCGCCAAGCTCAACGATGTCGAGCCACTGGCCTACATCTCTGACGTCCTCACAAGGATCGTCAACGACCACCCAAA
>NZ_MAWZ01000014.1:0-113426 GCF_001854685.1 Rhizobium sp. RSm-3
GCTTCAGATGGCGGGTCATGTCCCGCACGACCCAGAGCGGCGGCATGTCGCTTTCGTTCAGCACTTTGTTCATGCTGTAGAGGTCTTCGGCTGTGAAGTCGGGCCACAGGAAGTTCACAGCGGCCCAATGTACGAATTTGCGGTTCATAGCACCGGTCGCGGTCAATCCTATGCCACCCTCACCGTCAGCATAGGCAACGGACAGAAGCATGCCGCGAAGAAGAGGTGACAGCGCGGCGACATCGACGTCACCCTGCAGCTTGATTTCCGGAAGCATCGTGCAGCTTTGATCCCTACCCGCTCAATTCAGATAAAAGCGAGTATCAGCCGGCGACTGAACAATTGCTATTGAGAAAGCTAAAGCCGAAGAGGTGTTCTTTCACCCGCCCCCGCTCCGCCCTTTCAACCCGGCCCAGCCGGTCGGATCGGGGGCTGATCATCGGTGCCAGTGTCGCGTTTCTAACTGGCCGACAGCGTCGCAGCCCTATTCGGCTTTGACAGGTGTTGTAGCCGCAAAGTTGAAGTGTCCTGATTCTGCAAAGTTGGAATGTCACACTCTCCCCGTTTTGATGACGGCGGAGATTGCAGATGGGATTGATAGCGATGAGCGAGCGTGATCTGCAGCGGATCGCGGTTTTGTCGAAGGTTGCCGACGGCCGCATGACGATGGTGTCGGCGTCGCATGTGCTTGCTCTCAGCGAGCGCCAGGTGCGGCGGCTGTTGGATCGCATCAGAACGACCGGTGCGGCATCGATCCGGCACAAGGCGATCGGCCGGCCGTCGAACAACCGGATCAGCGATGGTGTTCGCGATTATGCGGTGACGCTGGTTCGTGAACGTTATGCGGATTTCGGTCCGACGCTGGCGGCCGAGAAGCTTGCCGAGCGCGATGGATTGCGTGTGTCGCGCGAGACGTTGCGCGGCTGGATGACGCAGGCCGGATTGTGGCTGTCACGCAAGCAGCGGCGGACGTTTCATCAGCCGCGCTTGCGGCGCGAAGCCTATGGCGGGCTGGTGCAGATCGACGGGTCCGAGCATCGCTGGTTCGAGGATCGTGGAGATCCGTGCTCGCTCCTGGTGTTTGTCGACGATGCGACGGGCCGGTTGATGCAGTTGCGGTTCGTGCGCTCTGCCTTTTATTCCGACAAGCACTCGGTCTTCCGGGTGACGAAGAAGGAGGCCAAGGGTGGTCAGGGCATGACCCAGTTCGGGCACTCTCGGAGCTAAATATCGAGATTCTCTGTGCAAACTCCAGCCAGGCCAAAGGCCGTGTCGAGCGGATGAACCGGACGCTGCAGGATCGTCTGGTCAAGGAATTGCGACTGGCAGGCATCGACAGCATGGAGGCAGGCAATGCATTTCTGCCGGGCTTCATGGTGGACTACAATGGGCGGTTTGCGATTGTCCCTGCCCGATCCGATGACCTGCACCGGCCGGTAAATCTTGCACCGGATCGGTTGAAAGAGATCCTGTGCAAACGCGAGCAGCGCTATGTCGGATCGCAGCTGACGTTTTCGTTCGAGCGTAAGCGGATCATGCTGGAGGAGAGCGACGTGACGCGCGGATTGGCCGGCCGCTATGTCGAGACCTATGCCTATGCCGACGGCCGCCTCGATGTACGATGGAAGGGACATTCCCTGCCCTACAAAACCTTCGACAAGGACCAGCGGGTGACGCATGCGGCGATCACCGAGAACAAACGGCTCGGCGACGTTCTGTCTTATATCAAGGAGCGTCAGGAGCAGCCGTCGAAGCCGGTGGTGATGACCAACAGCGAGATGAACGGCTATGTGCGACGTGCTCACGGTCCGGGACGGCGGAAGGATTTTACGAACGATCCGGCCGTCATCGAACGCCATAAAGCTGCGCTGGCAAAGCGCGATGCTGCCGAGTGAGGCGTCGATCGCATCGTCTTAAAGCTAAAGCCGATGGGCGCCCCTCACCCGCCCCCGCTCCGCCCTTTCAACCCGGCCCAGCCGGTCGGATCGGGGCTGATCATCAGAGCCAGCGTCGCGTTTCTAACTGGCTGACAATGTCGCCCCTCTAATCAGCTTTGACATGTTTTGTAGGCGCAAAGTTGAAGTGTCCTGTTTCTGCAAAGTTGGAATGTCACTCTCCCCGCGTTTGATGGCGCGGGAGACAAGCGGATGGGACTGATTGCGATGAGCGAGCGTGACCTGCAGCGGATGACCTAATCCTGATTGGCAGCCACCGGCAAACTGCCTTCGTTCGAATGACGGGCCTCGGTCTGCCGGGCGGCGGAGACGATGCGGCGCCGTACACGGATGGCGTGCCATTGCTGGTCGATCAGGACGCCGATGAGGATCACGCCGCCCATGACGGCGAAATTCAGCGACGACGGGATGCCAAGCAGATTGACGAGATTCTGCAGTTCCTGGAGCAGGACCGTGCCGAGCACCACGCCGACGATCGAGCCCTCGCCGCCGCGCAGCGAAAAGCCGCCGAGGACGGCGGCGGCAATCGCGTAGAGTTCGTAGAACTGGCCATGGCTCGCCGGTGAGATCGAGCGTGTGTACATGGCGAAATAAATCGCCGAAAGCGCCGTCAGCAGCCCGCAAATGATATAGGCCGACATGATCATGCGGCCAGTGCGGATACCGGAGTAGCGGGCCGCCTCCTCGTTCTTCCCGATGGCGTAAAGATAACGCCCGAAGACGGAGCGATGCAGCATGATCCACATGACCACGGTTATGATGACGAGTGTGATGAAGGTGTTGGGAACGCCGTAGAACCGTCCGGCGGTCAGGAATTCGAGGTCCGGGAAATTCTGGCCGAACGCAAAGCCCGCCGTTCCGTCGGCGGTGTAGAATCGCGCTGCCCCGCGATAAATCAGCAGGCCGCAGAGGGTGACGACGAAGGGCTGGAGGTTGAGCCGGGTGATCAGCCAGCCGTGGACAGCGCCGATGACCGCGCCAAGCGCGAGAATGAGCGGCAGCGCCAACATCCAGGACATATCCTGGACGGCGATGAAATCGACGAACAGCACCCCGAGAAGGGCGACGAGCGAACCTACGGAAAGCTCGATACCGCCGGTAATGATGACAAAGGCCTGGCCGATCGACAGGATGCCGAACAGGCCGATCAGGTTGGCGGTATTGGCAAGATTGATCGGCAGCAGGAAGCGCGGATTGATGATGGCGACGACGATGCCGACGACGACGATCAAAAGCAGCAGTCCAAGATCTTTTTTGACCATTCGAGATCCATTCTCCGATACTTGTGTATTGGCCGCAGCCGCTACTTTACGCTTTTGCCGACGGCAAGCAAAAGCACGCTTTCCTGGCTGAATTCGTCCTCTTCCAATATGCCGGCGATCTGGCCCTCATGCATGACGGCGATGCGGTCGGAAACGCCGATCACCTCTTCCATGTCGCTGGAGATCATCAGGATTGCCACCCCGGCATCGGCAAGCGCCCGCATCAGACCGTAGATCTCGTTCTTCGCGCCGATATCGATGCCGCGCGTCGGCTCGTCGAAGATCATCACCCTCGGGCTCATCGACAACCATTTGGCAAGCACCACCTTCTGCTGGTTGCCGCCGGATAGCGTGCCGGTTCGCGTTGAAACGGAAGGTGCCTTGATCGCAAGGCGAACCCGCTGCTTTTCGGCCGCCGCCGTCTCCCGGTCGGCAGAAAGCATGAAGCGGCTGGAAAGCTTGGGAAGATCGGCAAGGGTGATGTTCTGGGCGATCGGGAAATCGAGAAGAATGCCGTTGCGCTTGCGATCCTCCGGCACCAGGAAAATGCCGCGAGCGACGGCGTCGCGGGCGGAACGGACAGAAATTTCCTGCCCGTCCTGCAGGATGGTCCCGCCGTAGCTCCGGTCGATGCCGAAGAATACCCTTGCAAGCTCAGTACGGCCCGACCCGACGAGGCCCGCAAGCCCCATGATTTCTCCATAGCGGATTTCCAGATCGACGGGACGGCCGGGATAGGCCTCGGTGCGCACGCCGCTTGCCTTCAGCGCCACCGAGCCCGGCGAGCGCTGCGGTTTTGCGGTCCGGGCCGCAAGCACCCGGCCGATCATCAGCTTCACCATCTGGTCGTGGCCGATGTCTTTCCTGGCGAGCGTGCCGACAAGCGTGCCGTCGCGCAGCACGACGACACGGTCGGCGACACGCTCAACCTCGTGGAGGCGATGCGAGATGAAAATGACGCTGATGCCGTCGGCTTTCAGCGATTTGATAATGCTGAGAAGCCGTTCGGTTTCGGCCAGCGGCAGGCTGGACGTCGGTTCGTCGAAAATGACGAGCCTGGCGTTGATGGACAGCGCCTTGGCGATTTCCACCATCTGCTGCTCGGCAAGGGAAAGCGACGCCACCGGCGTGTCGGCGGAAAAATGCGCCCCGACGCGCTTCAAGAGCGGCTTCACCATGTCGCGCAGCCGATCGCGATCGACGAGCTTGAAAGGTCCGGCCTTCAGCGGCTCGCGGCCGAGGAAGATATTGGCCGCAACGTCGAGATTGTCGAAGAGATTGAGTTCCTGATGCACGAAGGCGATGCCGGATGAGATGCTCGATTCCACAGTGAGGCAACGATGCTCCGCCCCGTCGAGCAGGATCGTGCCTCGGTCGGGGGCGATCACGCCGCCGAGAATCTTCATCAGCGTCGATTTTCCAGCGCCGTTTTCGCCGACAAGGCCGATGACCTCGCCTGGCATGATGTCCATTGACAGGCCTTCGAGCGCAACGACGCCCGGATAGGTCTTGCCAACGCCGGAAAGCGAAAGGAATGGCGTTCCGGGCGCGCCCGGTGACGGGATGTCGGAACTATGGTTCATCGGCTGTCCATGGCTGCTGATGCCGTCGGCATGAAATGCCTTTCGCGGCGGCGGTGAGTGCCGCCGCCGCGAAAGAGGTTATTTTCCAGCCATGGCCCTCAGGCTGGCGGCATATTTGTCAACGTCATCCTTGCCGATGATCACCGTCGGGATGATGATCAGGCCATCGGCGGGAACGCCTGATTTGTCGCCCTTGAGGTAGGCGGCCATCAATTTCATGCCCTGATAGGCCCATTCGAACGGCTGCTGTACGACGGTTGCCGCGATCGTGCCTTCCTTGACGCCACCGAGCGTGATCGGATCGTCATCGAAGCCGACCACGGTGATCTGGCCGAGTTTGCCGGCGTCGCGCAGCGCCTCATAGATGCGCGGCGTGTTGTAGGAGTAGAAGCCCACCATGCAGGTCAGGTCGGGGCTGGCCACCAGCGCATCCTCGACGTTCTTCTTGGCGCGCGTCTGGTCGATGTCGTCACCGCGAACATCGACAAGCTCGATCTTGGTACCCTTGAGCCCTTCCTTCATCCCTTCGATGCGTTCGCGGGCGTTATCGGCGCCGAGCAGACCGACGAAACCCATGCATTTACCACCGTCCGGCATCGCCTTCTTGGCGATTTCAGCGGCCTGCTTGCCGGCGTCGACGTTCGAAGAACCGATATAGGCAACGCGGTTGGTCTTCGGCGCGTCGCTGTCAGTGGTGAACAGAGCCGTCTGCGAGCCGATCTTATTGAGGCCGTCCGTCTGGGTCTTGGGATCGACAGCGGAGACCATGATCCCCTTGACGCCGGCGCTGACGAGATCTTCCATCAGCCGCTGCTGAATGGCGACAGCCGCCTGCTCTGGATATTTCAGCTCCATCTGGTAGTCCGGCATTTCGCCCTGCGCCTTCTTCACGCCCGCCTCTGCGGCCTTCCAGAAGTCGGACGCTCCGTTGACGACGAATGCAAGTGTCGGCTTGTCGGCAGCATGCGATACGGCAGCCGGCGCCGCGCTCAGCATCAAACCGGCCAAGAACAGGGCTGCATTGCGTTTCAGCTGTTTCATAATACACCTCCCGAGGGGCCGCAGTCGCATGGGCCCGTTTTCGACTTACGGCCGGCCGGATGCGCCCCCTCCCAGGGCCGTCGCAATGCGACGAGTGGCATTGGTTCCGATCGCTCCGTGACGGTATAGAAGAATCTTAATTAGTAAATAGTATTATCAATCCAGATCAAAACATTTCATCATGCATGGACCAGGATGCAATTTTGTACTGGCAATTGCCAGTAACTGTGGGCATTGCAGCAATTGATGCAATTGCCAACGCTTTCAGATAGATGCTAATACTAATTACCAAAATGGCAAACCCAAGCAGAAAACAGTTTTCCGCGAATGCGACAACCCAAGACCCAAAAGAGCAATAAGCCCGCCGTGGACAAGCCTGCCCGCGTGACGATGATGGATATCGCCGCCGCCGCCGGCTGCTCGCAGGCGGCCGTTTCCTTCGTTCTCAACGACACACCCGGCACCCGTATCTCGCAGCAGACCCGCGACCGCGTGTGGGAGGCGGCGCGCGCGCTCGGCTACACCGGGACGACCTATACGGCGAAGGCCTCTTATTCGGGGCTGGACAATGTGATTGGTTTCGCCGTGGATCAACTTGCCACCAGCCCGGAAGCGATCGTTGCGATCGAAGGCGCGCGGCAAGCCTCCTGGAACGCCGGCAATGTCCTGCTGGTCGCCCAGACGCTCAGCGACCCCGTCATGGAGCCGAAAGCCATCAAGGCGTTGACCAGCGGCGGCATATCGGCGCTCATCTATATGACGATCTATACCCGCCAGGTCGAGCTTCCGTCCTATATCGGCAAGCTCAACATCCCGACGGTCCTCTTGAATTGTTATACGGCGGACCATGCTTTTCCGGCCGTCGTGCCGAGCGAGATCGCGGGAGGCCAGAGCTCCACCCGGCATCTGATCACGCACGGGCACCATCGCATCGCAACAATCACCGGCGAAATCTGGATGCAGGCCGCGCAGGACCGGCTGACGGGATATCGCCGGGCGCTGGCGACCGCCGATATCCCCTTCGATCCGGAACTGGTCATCGAAGGCGACTGGTCGGCCGGTGCCGGCTATGCCGCCACGATGAAACTGCTTGCTCTGAAAGAGCCGCCGACCGCGATTTTCTGCCAGAACGACCGCACCGCCATCGGCTGCTACGAAGCGCTCAAGGATGCAGGGCTTCGTATTCCCCAGGACATGTCGGTGGTGGGTTATGACGACGAAGAAATTTCACGACATCTCGTCCCGCCGCTGACGACATCGGTCCTTCCCCATCTTGCCATGGGGCAATGGGCGATCGAACATCTCAACCCCGAAACCATGCCCGGCAAGCGCTATCCAATTGCCAAGCTCGAATGCTCGCTCGTCAAGCGCCATTCCGTCGCCGCGCCGCGAGCCGAGGCGCGGCAGTTCTCGATGGTTTAAAGACCTCGCCATAGGCGCCGACGGCAATGACCGGGAAGACCTCACGCGCCGGTCGGTCCCCCGACGGCGAAGGCGATACTGACCGCCCGGTTCACAGCCGCCGCAAGAACCGACATGTGGGTCTGGCCGGCATAAAGCTCGAATTCGGCACGCAATCCATCGGCCGTGCTGGTCAATCGCTCCGCCATCTCCTGCGCCAGGAGGATGGTCCGCTCCGCCTTCCTTTTCTCCAGGCGCATGGCGGCATCCTCGTTCCGATACTGAAAGGGAGCAAGCTCATCGCCTTCATATTCTCCGGCGGACAAATGCAGGAAGGCGGCATGTCCCGGGATGAGTTGACGCTGCGCCTCGTTGTTGAGGATTTCACTGTTCTCCCAATAGATGGTCGGGCTGGCCGCAATCCAATTGGCAAACAGACCCGGACGCTCGAACAGGGCATAGAGGGTAAAGAGGCCGCCGAAGGAATGCCCGAAAAGCGATCGGCGCAGCGGATCCAGGCTCACCATCTCCGCAATCCGCGGTATCAGCTCGTTCTCGATGAAATCCACCAGTTTACCGGTCCCTCCGATGACCACCGGGGGACCGCCCTCAACGAAAGGCGGATAGGATTTGACCGGCGGAGGTCCGAGGTCCCAGGACCGGCGGAGCGCATCATAGGGCTCGTCTGTGGGATAGCCGATCGCCGCGATCACCCCCCAGCCGACATTCGTGCCCGTCGGATAAGGTGCCTGCGTGACCAGGCTGGCCACCGCGAAGGGGAACGTGGCGTTGCCGTCGGCCATCACCAGAAGCGGCCATCCTCCCGCCGGCGGCGTCTGCGCCGGAATGGACAGGAATATGCGATAGGGCTCGCCGCCTGCAGTTGGAGCCAGATCGAAAAAGCAGGTTCCGGGCATTGAATAGGCGCCGACAGGATAAGTCATGAGAACGGTTTCTGATGTTTGCATAAGAGGACCTATCCCTCTCAATCGATAATGACGTGCGGCACGAAACGCGACAGGTTGGCGGTTATGCGCGAGCGGTCTTCGCGCACGGCAAGGCCGCAGGCGCGATCACCGACGACCCAGCTGCCGAGCACGGCGAAGCCGCCTTCGCTTTCGAAAAGCGGGGCATAGGCCTGGACGACGAAGCCTTCGTCGCCGTAATCGCCGGGAGCGGAAACAAATTCCCGGCCATCGCGGAATATCGTGACGTTCTCGCCCTCGCGCGACAGCAGCGGTTTGCGCACATAATCCGTCAAGGCCGAAGCCGCCGGGTCGTCGGCGAAATAGCTGGCCAGCAGGTTGGGGTGATTGGGGTGGCGCTGCCAGAGCAGAGGCAGAAGCCCCTTGTTGGAGAGCACGGCCTTCCAGGCGGGCTCGATGAAAACATCGCCGGAGCGCGCGAGTTCGCGGGCGAACGGCTCGCGCAGCATGAACTCCCAGGGATATAGCTTGAAGCAGCGATCGATCACCCGATCCTGCAGGTCGGTATAACGGCCCTCAGCATCGATGCCGATCTCGCGTATGTCCAGAAGCTCGACGCGATGGCCAGCCTGCACTGCGCAGTCCATCAGATAGACCGTCGTGCCTCGATCCTCCTCATTGTCGGTCATCACAGCGAAGTGGAAGATCGGCCCTTTGGGAAACTGCTCGAACGCCTCGACGAGGCTTTCCTGCAGGGAATTATACTGGTCCGCATCATTGGGCAGGGTGCCCAAAGCCATCTGGTCGGTCAGCCAGTTGTATTGGAAATAGGCCGTCTCGAACACCGAAGTCGGGGTATCGGCGTTGTATTCGAGCAATTTGACGGGGCCATTGCCATCATAGGCAAGATCGAACCGACCGTAGAGGTGCCGGTCGCGGCGCTGCCAGGAGCGCTGCACCACATCGCGCAGATCCTCCGGAATGGCCAGCCTGTCGAGCGCCTCTTCACTTTTGACGATATCACCGACCATATCCATGCACATGTCGTGCAGTTCCTGGCTCGGCTCTTCGATCTCAGTCTCGATCTCATCGAGCGTGAAAGTATAGGCGGCATCGTCGAGCCAGTAGGGCTCGCCATACATGACGTGAAACCCGAAGCCGACGGCGCGCGCCTTGTCACGCCAGTCGGGACGGGCCGGAAGGGTGATGCGCTTCATGTCAGCCGCCGAAACTGAACGACGAACGGCCGCCGAAGCCCTGACGGGCGACGGTGCGGGTATTGACGTTGACAGGCTTGACGCTCTGGCGCGAGGGCGCAGTCACACTGTCTCCGCCCGCGCCGCCTGAGCGAACCGTCGTTGTTACCGTCTGCCCTGAGCGATTGCGATAAATCGGCGTCGAACCGTAGTAGTAGCCTATCGCCTCCTGGCGTCGGCGATAATCGGAATAGTCAGTGATGTTGTTCAGTGCCGAAGACAGCATGTAGCCTGCCAGGAACGGCATGAAGACGCTGCCGCTTCCGCCGCTATTGTTGGGGACTGAATTGGCCGGCTGTTCGGTGCATTGGCCCGCGCCGTATTCGGCCTCGCAGGCCGCCATGCCGTTGAAACGCGGCGCGGTGGCGAGATGAGCCCGCATGGCATCCTGATAGCCGGCCTGGCAGACCTGCCGGTCCATGCCTGAGGTCACGCATTGGTCGACCGAGGTGAACATGACCTCCGAAGGTGTCTGGTCGCCGCAACCGGATAGCGCCAGGGTCGAGGCAGCGATGGTGCCGAGGGCGAGGAAAGGTCGTCTGTGCCCGCTCTTACGTCTGCGCATCGTTCCCCTCCCCTCAATAGGTCATGCAGGCGGCGTTGAGAATACCGATGACCAATGCAATGCCGCCGCCCCATATGCCCGCGGCGATATCGTCGGCAGTGATCTTCTCGTGCAGATCAGGCATGGTGAAATTCGCAATATAGAAAGCAAGGATCTGCGCCAGAATGCCGATCGCCGCCCATATGATGTAGTCGATGATGCTGACCGAATTGGCGGCGGCAGAAGCCAGCGGCAGGCTGAAACCGACAAGCGCGCCGAGGAATGCCGTGACGGCGGCGAGATTGCCGGCACGAATGAGCTGGACTTCCTTTTGCGGCGTCAGGAATGTGTAGATCACCGCGAAAACAACGTAGGCGCCAAGACCGACGGCGAAATAACCAAGGAAGGCAGGCAGACCCGCCACGTAATCGAGCATTGAAAAACTCCTCCGTCAAAAATTGATAGGGTGTCAGACGCGGCGGACATCAGCGGGAGCCAGTCCGTAACCGATCAGAAATTCCACCGAGCTTCCCGCCTGGCTCTGTCCGAGGTCGAGATCGCGCTCGACGTTGATCAGAAGCATTTCGCGCGTCGAGCCAAGCGGGCGGTAATACAGCATGCAGGTCTGGTGAATGGAGCGCTGCACGTCACCATCGTCGACCTTTTCGACAAATTCCACCAGTTGCGCACGCTCCGGCCCTTCGCCCCAGAAGCGGCTATAGAGGATACCGTCGGCATCGTAGGATGGCTGGCCGATCAGGCCGCCCGGCCCGGTCCAGCGGTTCCATTCGCCCTGCCCGGCCGGCACGACGCTGTCCCAGGACTGATAAAAGCTGATGTCGTCGACGGCATCGCCCGGCTGGCCCGACGCCGACATTACCTGAATCATCCGGTGGTCTTCATCGTAGTAACGCGACAGAACCGTTGCCGCATCGAGCGAACTCTCGCCGTAGCCGGCAATGATGAAGGGGCCGCTCCGTGGCAGCGGCATGGCCGGCTCGCCCCCCAAAGCCTCGGCCTCGAGGGAGAGGAAATCGATCTCCAGAGCCCCGCCGATGGCGGCGCTCAAGGGGCCAAGCTCTCTGGGCAAGGGCTTTTCATTCTTGTCTCTGCCGAACCAGCCGATCATGATACGTCTCCCATTCGAGCCCAAGCGATGGCAGCGGGATCTAGCCGCATTCCGCTGATGTAGTAAAGGGTCTCGCCGCCCCGCATCAGCACCTCGTCCCGGCAATTGAGGTCGGTTATGCCCTGGCTCAGCAAGCCCACCAGCGTCACATTATGCTGACGCTTGAGGCTCAAAAACACATCTCCATAGAGCAACGGCTTTTGCAAAGGCGGAACCGGCAGGGAAAAGGCCGTATCGTTGGACGCGGCCGACAGCAACCGTGCGGTGATCTCCGAAGAGCCCGGGTCCCGGGCTGCACGCGACAAGAGCTCCTCGGCTAGCGAGCCCACCGCCTCGACGCGCGGCCGGAGTTGTTTGACCATCTGAGCTGTGCGATCGTCGGCGAAATAGGCGACGATATGGGCATTGGGCGCATGGTCCTCGGCAATCAGCACGGCGGCCAGCGTCTCGTCGTCATTTGCTCCGCGCGCGATGATCGCCCGGGCCTGCGCCACTCCGGCGCGGGCCAGAGCCTCGGCATCGGCGAGCCGCTCGGTTCTGATATAGTCGGCGAAATCGCTGGCGGGATTTTCCGCCAGGTCCTTGGCAACCAGAACGCTCATCGGTTCGTTGGCCTGCCGTTCGGCATGCAGCAGCCGCAGCGTCTGGTGTGTCTGCCCATCCTGCCAGCCGAGGACGATGATATGGCCGGTGCGTTCGCTGTAGTCACCCAATCCGCGCATACGGTTCCTCCAGATCGTGCCGATCGTTGTCAACAATTTGCCAAGAACAGCGGTGAAGATGGCAATGCCGCCGGGAAGAACGAACAGCACGGCAATGATCCGGCCAAATCCCGCTTTTGGAGACAAATCTCCATAGCCGACAGTCGTTGCCGTCACCATATAGTAATAAAGAAAATCGATCGGACTGCCGACAAGATCGCCTTCGCCGGCCAGCATAAAGAGCAGGCAGGAGGCGGCCAAGTGGATCACGAGAAGAATAAAAAGAGCGGACCAGGCCAATTCGCTGAGCGAGAGATATACACGCCGCAGTAATGAAGCGATAAATGGCACGCGATTCGCCCCCGTTCCCGATGCGTAGCCTAGCGAAATTTATTTAGCGCGCCACCCCTTTAAGTGGCATATCGAATACCCAGATATTTTTCGAAATTCTAACCGATGGAGGATTTTTTGGAGACCTGGAACCTCACCACCTTAACGCGCCTGTTCGCCGCCGATCCGGAGGCACTCGGTGATGTGGATGTGGCCGTACCCGAACAGGGCGACGTCATATGCGTGACTCTCAAGGAAAAAGGCGATCTCGACGTCTTCGTCGCGGTGAGCGGGGAGCGCGATATCCTTGTTAGCGCCGTTCTGTTGCCGTGCAAGGACGTGCCCAAGCGCGAAGCCTTCGAACGCATGGTGCTCAAGACGCATAAGTTCGTGCCGCTCTCTAGCTTCGGCATCACCACCATCGACGGTGAGGAATGGTATGAATTGTTCGGTTCGCTGTCGGCGCACTCGTCGGCCGACACGGTGGTCGAAGAGGTGGCGATTCTGGCGGCCAATGCCGTCGATGCGGCACACATGATTGAAGAATGGAAGAGCGGGGAGATTGCCGCATGAGCACCTGGGGAAAGATTTTCACCGCCATTCGCGGCGGCATCAACGAGGCAGCGGAAGCCGCCGCCGACAGCCAGTCCATGCGCATTCTCGACCAGGAAATCCGCGACGCCGAACAGTCGCTGCGCCGGGCGCGATCCGATCTGGCCGGCATCATGGCCTCCAACAAGAGCGTCATGCGCCGGCTTGAAGAAAACCGCGCAAAGGAAACCAAGGATACCGACAGCGCGCGCGCTGCGATCTCGGCGGGCCGTACGGATCTCGCCCAGGGTCTGGCGCAGCGCATCGCCACCAGCCGTTCCGAAGTGCAGCGCGACCAGGAAGAACTCGATCGGCTGCTGCCCCGCCAGCAACAGATGCTGCGCACGATCCAGGACACCGAAGCACGCATTGCTCAGATGAAGCGCGAGGTGGAGAACGTCAAAGCCAACGAGTCGCTGTTGCGCGCTCAGTCGGCGATCGCCCATAACCAGTCGGGCATCAATACCCGTCTCGGCAGCGCCGTCGAAAGTCTCGAACGCATCAAGAAACGCCAGGAAGTCACTGCCGGCCGCATCGAAGCCGGTGCTGAGCTCGCCGCACTGGAAAACGGCGGCGATCTCGATCGTCAGTTGCGCGAAGCCGGCATTGGCGGTTCCAGCCATTCGGCCGACGACATTCTGGCGCAACTGATGCTCCCCAAACATTCGGCCGAGCCCGTCTTGCTGCCCGCGCCCGCCGGCAAGAATGACTGACAATCCCTGGGAACGGCAGCCTTGCCTGCCGTTCCCAGCACGTCTGCGGATTCGAGCGCCGGCGCGCTTGTTGGTTGAAAACGGCTCGTGCGCCATCCTCTTCGACGACGCCGGCGTTTCTAACTGACGCCGAGAAACTGCTTCAGCTCTGCCGTCTGCGGGTTAGCGAAGACTTCCTCGGGCCGGCCCACCTCGTGGACCCGGCCCTGATGCATGAAGACGACACGGTTGCAGACGTCGCGGGCGAACTTCATCTCATGCGTGACCATCAGCAGCGTCATTCCCTCGGCGGCAAGCTCACGCACGACGGCCAGAACTTCGGCGACCAGCTCCGGATCGAGCGCCGAGGTGATCTCGTCGCAAAGAAGTGCTGCCGGCTGCATGGCGAGCGCGCGGGCGATGGCGACGCGCTGCTGCTGGCCGCCCGACAGCTCGTCGGGATAGGCGCCGAACCGGTGGCCGAGCCCCACCCGCTCCAGCATTTTGCGGGCGGTGGCCTCTGCTTCGGTCTTCGGGGTCTTCTTGACCACGGTCTGTGACAGCATGACGTTGCCTCCGACCGTCAGGTGCGGGAAGAGGTTGAACTGCTGAAAGATCATCCCGACCTTGAGCCGCAATGCCTTCAGATGCACTTCGTCGTCGAGGAGCTGCGCGCCGGCCACCGAAATGGAACCGTCGGTGATGCTTTCCAGGCCATTGATGCAGCGAAGCAGTGTCGACTTACCCGAACCGCTTTTGCCGATAATGGCGATGACTTCGCCAGCCTGCACATCGAGATTGATGCCTTTCAGCACCTCGGTGGTTCCGAAGCTTTTGCGGACTTCAGTGATTTCGATGAGCGACATTGAGCTTCCTTTCCAGGATCTGGCTGCTTTTCGACAAAGGCCAGCAAAGGGCGAAGTAGATGAGGGCGACGAGCCCGTAGACAGTGAAGGGCTGGAAGGTGGCATTGGTGACCACGGTGCCGGCTTTTGACAGTTCGACGAAGCCGATGATCGAGGTCAGCGCCGTACCCTTGACGATCTGAACGGAGAAACCGACCGTGGGCGGTATGGCGACCCTCAGCGCCTGCGGGAGAATGACATAGCGCATCTGCTGCAACCGTCCCATGCCGAGGCTGGCGGACGCTTCCCATTGGCCCCTCGCAATCGACTCGACGCAGCCGCGCCAGATTTCGGCGAGGAAGGCGGCACTCCACAGGGTAAGCGTCAGTCCCGCAGCAAGCCAGGCCGGCACGTCGATGCCGAACAGGCCGAGCCCGAAGAAGGCGATGAAGAGCTGCATCAGCAGCGGAGTGCCCTGGAAAAGTTCGATGTAGTATTTCGCGAGCACCCTGAATGTCTTGCGCTTGCTGATGCGCAGGAACAGCAGCCCCAGCCCGACCGCACCGCCGCCGGCGAAGGACACGAGCGAGAGGAGAATGGTCCAGCGCGTTGCCAGCAGCAGGTTGCGCAGGATGTCCCAGAGGGTGAACTCGATCATCGTGCTTTTCTCCTCGGGAAAATCAAACCGCCGACGATCCCCAGCAGCTGCCGAAGGAGGATTGCCATCACCAGATAGATCGCTGTCGAGACGATGTACGCCTCGAAGGCGCGGAAGGTTCGCGATTGGATGAAATTCGCGGCAAAGGTCAGATCCTCGGCGGCGATCTGCGACACGACCGACGAGCCGAGCATGACGATGACGACTTGCGACGACAGCGCCGGCCAGATGCGCTGCAGTGACGGGACGAGAACGACATGGCGGAAGGTTTCGAAGCGCGTCATGGCAAGACTCTCGCCTGCCTCGAACTGCCCCTTCGGGGTCGCCTGGATGCCGGCGCGAATGATTTCGCAGCTATAGGCGCCGAGGTTGATGACCATTGCCAGGTTGGCGGCGGTCAATTCGGGAAGCTGGAGGCCGAGCGACGGCAGGCCGAAGAAGATGAAAAACAGCTGGATCAGGAACGGCGTGTTGCGGATCAGTTCGACATAGCTGGCAACGACAGGTTTCAGCCAGACCGGCCCGAGTGCGCGCACCCAGGCACAGACGATGCCGAGCGAAATGCCAAGCACTCCGCCGATCGCGATCAGTTCCAGGGTGACCAGTATGCCCTTGATGATCTCAGGGTAATATTGAAGCAGCCAGCCGAATTCGAAATGATAGCTCAAGGAATTGTCCCCTCTTGCAGTGACGAGCGGATGTCATCCCGCCTGCAGGCGAGAATGACATCCGTAAGAACAAGCCCATCAGAGATCCGACGGAAGATCGGTGCCGAGCCACTTCTGCGATATGGCGTTCAGCGCGCCATCGGTTTTGGCGGCAGCGATGATTCCGTTCACCTTCTCCAGAAGAGCCGCCTGCTCCTTATTGAGGCCGATATAGCAGGGCGAGTTCTTGATCAGGAATTTGAGCTCAGGGCGCTTGGGGGGATTTTTGGCAAGGATCGCAGCAGCCACGACGTTGCCGGTGGCGATGGTGTCGACCTGACCGGACAGGAAGGCCGAGATCGTGCCGTTATTGTCCTCGTAACGCTTGATCGTGGCGTCGGCCGGCGCGATCTTCGTCAGCTCCAGATCCTCGACCGAGCCGCGCGTGACGCCGATGCTCTTGCCGGCGAGATCTTCCGCCTTGGCGATCGAAACATCGGCCGGCGCGAACACGCCGTTGAAGAAGGGAGCGTAGGCTGCGGAGAAATCGATCACCTTTTCGCGCTCCGCATTCTTGCCGAGGCTTGATATGACCAGATCGACCTTGTTGGTCTGCAGATAAGGCACCCGGTTGGCGCTGGTGACCGGCACGAGCTCGGTCTTGACGCCCAGTTTTTCGGCAATGAGATTGGCAACGTCGATATCGTAGCCCATCGGCGCCATATCGGTGCCGACGCTGCCGAATGGCGGGAAATCCTGCGGGACGGCGACACGCAGCGTACCGCGCGCCGTGATGTCGGCGAGAGCATCGGCATGAGACGCGGAGCCGAAGCCGAAGGTTGCCGCCAGGGTCGCGATTGCGAAGAAAACTCGTCTTGTCAGCATGCGTTAATGACTCCTTTGAAGTTGTGGTTTTTTAGATCCGAGAGGTGAGGATGCGGTTCTGGGGGGAAGCGACAGGGAACTGCGCAGTTCAGAGAGCGGGTCCGGGCGGGTCGTGAGGTCGAGGCCCATTTCCACTTCGTCGAGATGCTCGACAGAGAGTTCCGCAGCCCTGACGAAATCGCCCGCCTGCATGGCCTCGAAGATGCGGCAATGCCCGTCATGGGACTGTGCGGCATGAAATTCGGATTGATAGAGCATTGAAATGAGGATCGTCCGAGCGGTCAGGTCGCGCAGGATATCGACGATGATGGCGTTGCCGCTCAATTCGGCGATGCGGATATGGAAATCGCCCATCAGATAGGTCAGGCGCTGGCGGTCGCCGGCCGCCATCGCATTTCGTTCCTCAGTAAGATGCGCGTCGAGCGCCTTGCTACCCTCGTCCGTCAGCGTCCGCATGCTGCGCAGCAGACCGGCCTCGACGATACGCCGCGCCTCATAGACCGCGATCGCATCTTCGGCGGACGGCTCGACGACAAACCAGCCACGCCGAGGACTGACATGCACGATGCCGCGTGTCTCCAGGCGCATCATCGCTTCGCGGACGCGGGTTCTGGACACGCCGAAGAGCGCGGCCAGCTGGTTTTCGCCGAGACGCGTACCGGGCCGAATCTTGGCAGAAAGGATGCCGGAGACGATCGTCGCCTCGATGGATTTCTGCGTGGTCTCGGATGTGTGGCTATCTTGCATACAAGACAGAAAGCAAAGCGCATGCCAAAATCCTGTATTCAGGATTTTCAAGATGCCGCGAATGCTGTGCGGGAAATTTGCCTGCCGGGAATGCAGATTGAACGTAATTTGTGCGGGCGCCGGCGCCCGAAGACGCCGGTTGGTGCGACCGCGATCTTTCAGCTCTGCGGTCGAACAGCCGCGCCGATCGTCTTCGCCTTTAGAACAGGATGATTTAAGGCCCGGTTGACCTAAAATCATTCTGTTCTAAATTAAAGAGTTAAAGCATGATGTTACCCGAAAACCGCTCACACTTTTCGGCATCATGCTCTAATTGAAACTCGAGGTTTTGAGGAATTCCGCGAGCCGTTCGGTCTTCGGCCGCACGAACATCTCCTTCGGATCGCCTTCTTCGCAGATGACGCCCTGGTTCATGAAGATAACGCGCGACGAAACCTCGTAGGCAAAGCGCATTTCATGGGTGACGAGCAGCATGGTCATGCCGTCGGCGGCAAGCCCCTTGATCACCTGCAGCACTTCGCCCACCAGCTCCGGATCAAGCGCCGAGGTCACTTCGTCGAACAGCATCAGTCTCGGCGACATGGCAATGGCCCGGGCGATGGCGACGCGCTGCTGCTGGCCGCCGGAAAGCTGTCCGGGATAATGGTTCGCGCGGGCGGAAAGGCCGACGCGATCGAGCCATTTTTCCGCGACGGCGCGGGCATCCGGCTTCGTCATTTTCTTCACCTTGACGAGGCCGAGCATGACGTTTTCGGCGGCACTCATATGCGGGAAGAGATTGAACTGCTGAAAGGCCATGCCGGTCAGCGCGCGCTGGCGGGCAATCTCTTTCTCGCCCTTGCGGCGGCGGGCTGCGCCGTCGACGCGGTAGCCGATCTCTTCGCCATCGAGGCTGATCGTGCCGCCCTGGAATTCTTCCAGCATGTTGACGCAGCGCAGCAAGGTGGTCTTTCCGGAGCCGGACGAGCCGATGATGGAAATGACCTCGCCTTCTTCCACGGCGCAATCGACGCCTTTGAGGACTTCGTGGATGCCGTAAGTCTTGCGCAGACCCTTGATGTCGAGAATGGTCTTGGCCATCGGGGGCTCCTTAAGACGGCAGGGCGGTCTTGCGCTCGACATATTTGCCGAAGTGCTCGATACCGTAATTGACGAGGAAATAGAGACCGCCGGCCAGAAAATAGAACTGCAGGCTCATGAAATTGCGGGAGATGATCTCCTGCGTGCGCAGCAGAAGCTCGGCGACGCCGATGACGGAGAGCAGCGTCGAGGCCTTCACCATTTCGGCCGCCGTATTCACCCAGGCCGGCAGGCACTGGCGCATGGCCTGCGGCCACAGCACCGAGGTGAAGGTCTGGGTAAAGGTCAGGCCGATCGCCTTGGCGGCTTCGGTCTGCCCCTTAGGGATCGCCTGAAGCGCTCCGCGGACGATCTCGCCGACATGCGAGGAGCAGAAGATCGCAAGGGCGAGCACGCCAGCGGAGAACGGCCCGAGATCGAGCCCGACGGCGGCGGAAACATAATAGCTTGCCAGCACCAGCACGAGCACCGGCGTGCCGCGGATGATATCCGTGTAGGCACGCACGATCAGACGCAAAACAACGCCGCCATAGACGAGCGCCAGGCCGACGAAAACGCCGAGGACCGACCCTGCGAGAATGGCCAGCAGAGAGATCGACACGGTCACGCCGATGCCGTTGATGATGACGTAGCGGGCGATCCAGAGCTGTTCGAGAAAGGTGTGGGACATCAGATCTATCTCGGCAGGGCCAGACGGCGCTCGACGAAGCGCATCACGGCGGCGATGAGGAAACAAGTCACGACATAGAGGGCCGAGGTGACCATCCAGGTTTCGATGACGCGGAAACTTTCGACATTGATCTTGCGGGCGGCAAAGGTCAGTTCCGGCACGGCGATGGCGGCGGCAAGCGAGGTGTCCTTGAAGAGCGAGATGATCGTCGAAGACAGCGATGGCAGCACGTTGCGCAGCATCAGCGGAGCGATGATCGAGCTGCGGATCTGCATCCCCGTCAGGCCGATGGCGAGGCCCGCCTCGGTCAGCCCTCTCGGGATCGACAACAAGCCGGCGCGGAACACCTCGGCCAGATAGGCGCCGGAATAGAGGGATAAAACCAGCACGAAGCTTTTTATCTTGTCGAGGCGCAAGCCCATCTGCGGCAGCGCGAAAAAGGCGAAAAGCACCAGGACGAGGATCGGCAGGTTGCGAATGACAGTGACATAGACCCGCGCCGGCACCACCGCAAAGCGGCTCTTGGACGTCAGCGCGAAGGCGACGACGAGACCGATCGCCGCCCCGATCAGGATCGAGATCACGGCCAGGCCGAGGCTGAGCGCAAGCCCGCTCAAAAGAAAATCGAAATTGCGCCAGACGGCAGCAAAATTCAGCGTGTAACCCATACGGGCCGCCCTTTCAGACTAACGCATCGTGCACGATGCGCAGATTCGAAGTGTTGCAGCGTCCTTTGCGCGTCTGGAAAGACGCGCGGCGCGTCAGCGGAGCGGGAGAACAATCCCGCTCCGCGTGGCCGTTACTTGAACTCAACAGGAAAGCCGATCTGCGGCGGCGCCAGATCCTTGCCGAACCAGGTCTTGAAGGACTTGGCGTAAAAGTCGAACTCGACGCCGGTCATGGCTTCGTGCAGAGCGGTGTTAACGAAGTTCAGCCAGTCCTGGTCGCCGCGCTTGACGGCGCAGGCGTAAGTCTGCGGATTCCAGCCGTAACCGGCGTCCTTGTAGCGGCCCGGGTTCTGCGTCATGTACCAGGCAAGCGACGACTGGTCCGTGGCGACGGCATCGGCGCGTCCCGACTCCAGCGCCTGATAGATCAGGTCGACGGAATCATACTGATCGACGGTCGCCTCCGGCAAGGCCGCATGCACCATTGCCTCGGCATAAACATTCTGCAGAACCGAGATGGTGACGGAGGAACCGGCGGCCTTGAGCGCGGCGTAGTCGCCATATTTTCCGTCCGCCTTGAGCATCAGGCCGACACCCTCGCGATAATAAGGAATGGTGAAGGCAACCTGCTGGGCACGTTCGCCGGTCACGGTCATGAACTGGCAGGTAATGTCGACCTTGTCGGTGGTGATGTTCGGGATGCGGGCGTCGGAAGACTGGTTCACATATTCGATTTTCTCGGGATCGCCGAACAGTGCCTTGGCGATGATATGGCCCATGTCGACGTCGAAACCCTGAAGCTTGTCGTCCGCGCTCTTGAAGTGCCAGGGCGCGTTGGTGCTGCCCGTGCCGAGGACGAGGTGGCCGCGGGCCAGCACTTCATCGAGCTTGCTGCCCTCGGCCAGCACAGGCGTGGACAACAAGGCGGCGGCGATCAGCGACATCACGCCGGTGCGAAAGGAAATGGTCATGGCGTTCCCCTTATGGATGCTTTCCGATTGTTCCAGTATAATGGACTTCTGTCTGTTTTACTGGAATAACGTATCAAGTGCCATCAAGGATGAATTGTCAATGGGTCATGCCGAAAAAACGCGCAGGCGCGCGCGTGACGATTTTTTTGGCAGTGCAGCATTTCCGCCCGCCTCCGAGGCTGATCGCCTGGCCGCGTTCCGATCGTTTCGGTGAATGGATAGGGAAGCCGCGTCGTAAGCGTCGGCAATGTCTTCGGCGTTGGAACGAGGCAGAAGCCCAATATCCCGCGAAGCGGCTGTCAGGCCCGCCGCGCTTTTTTCAGACCTTTAATTTGAGCTGAATCAGAATTCTTCCCAATCGGATTTCAGCGCGCCGGCCGCCGATCCATGAGCCGAGGCCGTGCGGACGACTTTCAAAGCCGCCGGCACCGAAGGATGACGCCCGGCCTGCGTAGACGAAGAGCGTGATTTCGGCGCGTCCTCGAAACGGAACTGCTCAAGAAGCTTGAAGAGTGCCGCAGCCTCCCGGGCAAGGCCATGGCTTGCGGCAGTCTGCTCCTCAACCATCGCGGCATTCTGCTGCGTTCCCTGGTCGACGGTGTTGATGGTCTGGCTGATGCCGCCAAGCGCCGTCGATTGCTCGCGCGCCGCCTCGACGATCGCCGTGACGTTGGTATTGATGTCATGAACCTGGCTCGTGATTTCCCGCAGCGCCGATCCGGCATTCGTGACGAGAGCGACGCCGTTTGCGACATGGGAACCGGACGCGGTAATCAGGCTCTTGATCTCTTTCGCGGCTTTCGCCGACCGCTGGGCCAGCTCACGGACCTCCTGTGCAACGACCGCAAACCCCTTGCCGGCCTCCCCTGCCCGCGCCGCCTCTACGCCGGCATTGAGCGCCAGAAGATTCGTCTGGAAGGCGATTTCATCGATGACGCCGATAATGTTGGAAATTTCGTGTGACGAGTTTTCGATCTGATCCATCGCTCCGATCGCATCCCGCACCACCTGGCCGGAATGCTCCGCATGGTGTTTGGTGCGCGCCACCAGCTGACCGGCTTCCTCGGCGCGGCGGCTCGAATCCTTGACCGTGGTGGTAATTTCCTCAAGCGCGGCCGCCGTCTCTTCGACCGAGGCCGCTTGCTGCTCGGTGCGTTTTGCCAGGTCATCGGCTGCCGTGCGGATTTCGTTGGAACCAGCCGAAATCGCCTTGGCATTTTCGGCAACCGTTGCCATTGCGTCCTTCAGTTTTTCCGAGGCGCTGTTGAAGTCGGTGCGCAGCCGCTCCAATGAGGGAATGAAAGGCATCCGGATCGCCTGCGACAGGTCGCCGTCGGCGAAGTTCGTCAGGCAACGGGCAAGTTGTTCGACATTCTCGACGCGCGCCGTGACATCGGTGGCAAACTTGACGACTTTGAACACCTGGCCGTTCAGGTCGAAGATCGGATTGTAGGAGGCCTGGATGTAGACCTTCCGCCCGCCCTTTCCGACACGCATGAATTCGTCGGCGATCAACTGGCCGCTCGCAAGCTTGCGCCAGAATTCCTTGTAAGCCTCCGATCTCGAATAGTCGGTTTCGCAGAACATCGAATGATGTTTGCCCCGGATCTCGGCAAGCGAATAGCCGAGGGCGGCGAGGAAATTGTCGTTGGCGTTCAAAACTTCGCCGGCCGGGGTGAATTCGATGATCGCCTGAGCGCGCGATAATGCGTCGATCTTGCCCGCATCCTCGGCGGATTTCAGCTTCTGCGCGGTGATATCGGTTGCGATCTTGATGACCTTGACCGGCCTGCCGCGCCGGAACACCGGATTGTAGGACGCTTCGATCCAGACTTCGCGGCCGCCTTTTCCGAGCCGCTTATATTGCTGCTGATCGAATTTCCCGGCTGACAGCTTCGTCCAGAAGGCTTTGTATTCCGCCGAGGCCGCATAGGCAGGCTCGACGAACATGCGGTGATGTTGTCCGGCGATCTCCCGCAACTCATAGCCGAGCGCCCGGCAGAAATTTTCGTTCGCGGTAAGGATTATGCCCGACAGGTCGAATTCGATCATGGCTTGCGAGTTCGATAGAGCGGCAAGAGCCGCAACGGCATTTGCACCACGATCAAGAATGCTCACTCGTAAATCCCCCCAGATTTCATCGCAGTCAATTCGGACACGTCACGAATATTTTACTGTGCTTATTAATGGGGATTTAATGATTAATATAAGGTTTAATGGCTCAGCCGGTTTTCAGTTGCGCCATCGCAAGCAGCGTGTCTGCGCTTATCGTCGCTGAGCCAGGACCGAAGCGCTGACGACGTGGTGCCCGTGCCGGTGGCGACGTCAACATGGCCGTGAAGCGTTTGATCAGATTGTCGACTTTGTCAGAATCCCGCAGATCCTTGATGTCGATGAAAATCTCGACCATCTCGGCCTGCTTGTCGACGTCCATGTTCGAGACATAGCTGGACAGGTTGAATCTGGTTGTAAAAAACTCGAAAAGCGCGCTGTCGCCCAGAATGTCGTAGGCGTTCGAAATTTCCGGCGCCTGGCGCTAGCCAATCGTTTGATTTTAAAACGATTTTTAAGTCAAACCATGTGCACGCGTAGTTGCAAGTATGCCCGCCGCCGGCTCGATGGGCGCCGCCCGCACCAGATCATCATTGCCCAAGAGGAATCAGAAATTGCTTTTGCTGGAACGCGCACCGGAGATGCCGATCGAGATGGACGAGCCGACCATCGTCGCAACCTGGGAAAACCGCACGCAAATCATCGAAATCATGCATGGCGCGTGAGATGAGCCAGGAGTTCCAAAAGCTTTGGCCCGGTGGCCATTCATCGAGAAGTTCAAAGCTCTATGCCTTTGTGAATCTCGCGGCAAGATCGATATCCGTGCCGGCTTGCGCTGAAGGGCGGGCATAGAAGGCCATGGCTGGCTCGTGCTCGGCCTGACCCCGTCAGCCAGACGAAGGTAATGCTACCAAAATAGCCATTGTCGCTGATCACCCCAATTTTGGACGCCTGCCTCCGCCCCGGGCGGGCCGATCAACTTCTGATACCCAGAAGAATTAACCATATTTCAGCGTTCGTGCGAAATAATGCGGTACGTAGATCAGGCATCTCGCGAACGAGAAGCCAAAAGTTATTTGGAGACGAACCTTGGCCTTTACTATTGCCCGCAGTTTAGTGGCGTTTGGTGTCGCCGTTTCAGCAGGCCTTTTCATGTCGATTGGATTGCAGCAATCGGCGCTCGAAAGGCTGAAGGTCAACGGCCCGGTTTATGAGCAGGTCGTCTACGGCAAGGATCTGATCGCCGATATCCTGCCGCCGCCGCTGTTTGTCGTCGAATCCTACATGCTTTCCTTCGAGGCGAGCAAATTTCCCGAACTCACCGACACCAATCTTGCCAAGATCGCCAATCTCAAGGCCGCTTACGACGACCGCCGCGCCTATTGGAAAACCACCCGGCTGCCGCAGTCTTTGAAGGACGAACTCGAAAACGATGTGCTTGCCAAGGGCGATACATTCTGGGACGTGATGAACCGCGAGATCATCCCGGCCCTGACCGCCAAGGACGAGGACAGGGCGCACGGGGCGATCGAGCAGTTGCGCGTCGCCTTTCATTCGCACCAGGACGCGGTCGAAAAACTCGTCGCCAATTCCGACGCCTTCCTGAAGGGCGAGGAGCGCAATGCCGCCTCGGAAATCGTCACCTGGACGATCTATGCAGGTGGCGCCGGCCTCGGATCCTTCGCGTTGTTGCTGGTCGGGCTCTATCTCCTGCGCCGCCGGGCGATCGTGCCGCTCGACGGCATGAAGGCCTATATGGGCAATCTCGCAGACGGCGATTTTTCGACCGAGGTTCCCTATGCCAGCCGTTCCGACGAGATCGGCGCCATGTCCAAGGCCGTGGCGGTCTTCCGCCGAAACGCGCTCGAGCGGCAGGACGCGCAGAAGCGCGAGACGGCGCTTCGCGATGCGGAATTTGAACGCGAACGCAGCCAGATGGCCGACAAAGCCGCCGAGGAGCAGGGACGCGAAACGGTGATCGCTCAGCTGACCCACGGCCTGGACCAGCTATCGCACGGCAATCTCGATTGCCGGATCGCCACACCCTTTGCCGCCGCTTACGAGACTTTGCGCGCCAAGTTCAACGACAGCATGGACGCGCTTTGCGCCTCGATGGCCGAGATCGCCCAGACCTCCAAACAAGTGGATAGCTCCTCGGCCGACATTACGGGTGCAACCGAGAGTCTCGCATCGCGCACCGAACAGCAGGCCGCCATGCTCGAAGAGGCCACAACCGCGCTCGACGAGATGAATGCCAAGGCGAAAGACGCCGCCGAACATGCCGGCAAGGCAACCGGCATGATGACTGAGACCCGCACCAGCGCCGAGCGTTCGGCGGCCGTCGTTCGCGAAGCCATCGCCGCCATGGAACGGATCGAAGGCTCGTCGTCGCAGATCGGCGACATTGTCAACGTCATCGATGAAATCGCCTTCCAGACCAATCTCCTGGCGCTCAATGCCGGCGTCGAAGCCGCCCGTGCGGGCGAAGCCGGCAAGGGTTTCGCCGTCGTGGCGCAGGAGGTGCGCGAACTCGCCATGCGCTCGGCCAACGCCGCCAAGGAGATCAGGGCCCTGATTTCCACATCCTCGTCTCAGGTTTCCACCGGCGTGGAGCTTGTCAACCGCACCGGCAAGGCGCTTCAGGAAATCGAAGGACAGGTCGAGCAGGTTGCCGGGCTCATCGCCCGGATCGTTTCGGTATCCTCCGAGCAGGCGGTCGCGATCCGCGAGATCAACGCCGCCGTCAATGCTCTCGACCAGGTGACGCAACACAACGCGGCAATGGCCGTCGAAACCGCTTCGGCCTGCCGCGCGCTCGGCGCCCAAACGCAGACATTGGAAGGGGTCGTCAGGCGCTTTCAGATCGATGCGGCAACCAGCATGTCTAGGCCGCGTCAAGCCGCTTGACCGGTTGCGGCCAAGCTCCTTTCACCTCACTTGTCGACGGTTGCGACGACGGCAACACAATCGCCTGGTTTGACCAGGCCCGGGAAATGCCGGGCGCAGAGAATGCCGTCCATGCCGGCGCGGATTTCGCGGGGGACCACCCCCGTCCTTCCGGTCGGATAGATGCGGGCGATGACGGCGTGCTCCGTGACAGCTTCGCCGAGATCGATGACCGGTTCGACCAATCCGCCCTCCTCCGCGAAGGAAAAACAGCGGCCGTCCGGCATGTCGAGCCAGATCGTCGGACCGGCATCGACAGCGCCAGCGACGATCCCGGCATGGCGCAGCACATTCATGGTGCCGCGCTTGGCGATCGCCGCACTCTTGGCCGTGGCGGTGCCGCCGCCGCCGAGTTCCGTGGTGATGAAGACCTTGCCCATCTCCTCGGCGGCGGTGTCGTACATGCCCACCGCATCGATCTCCAGCATCTTCATCGAATAGGGCGCGGCAAAGGCCGTGACGAAATCGAAAGCCTTCGCCTCCTGCTGTTTGTTCGGCAGGATATGGGCTGCGCAGAACGGCAGAAAGTCGAGCGTCTTGCCGCCGGAATGAAAGTCGAGCACGAGATCCGCCATCGGCAGAAGCACACGCTGAAAGTAATCGGCGATCTTCTCGGTCACCGTGCCGTCCGGCCGACCCGGAAAGCTGCGGTTCATGTTGCCCCGGTCGATCGGCGAGGTTCGGGTTCCCGCCTGAAACGCCGGATAATTCATCGCCGGCACGATGATGACAGCGCCGCTCACCTCCTCGGCCTTCAGGCTGCGGGCAAGATCGAAGAGGGCGATCGGTCCTTCATATTCATCGCCGTGATTGCCGCCGGTCAGCAGCGCTGTCGGTCCCTTGCCGTTCCGGATGACCATAATCGGGATCATCACCGACCCCCAGGCGGAATCGTCGCGGCTGTAAGGCAGCCTGAGGAAGCCGTGCTGCACACCCTCGGCGGCGAAATCCACCGTCGCGCTGATCGGCGACGGCTGTAAGCCAATCTCGTTCATGACAGCCTCAATCCTTGACCATCAGCCTGCGCGGCACGTCGGCGAAACATTCGACGCCGCTGTCGGTGATGAGAATACTTTCGGTCGTCTCGAAACCCATGTCGTCGAGCCAGAGGCCGGTCATGAAATGGAAAGTCATACCGGGCTTCAGCTCCGTCCGGTCGCCTGGCCGCAGGCTCATGGTGCGCTCACCCCAGTCCGGCGGATAGGACAGGCCGATCGGGTAGCCGGTGCGGTTGTCCTTGACGATGCCGTATTTCTTCAGGACCGCGAAGAAGGCGTTGGCGATGTCCTCGCAGCTATTGCCGGGCTTGGCGACGGCAAGACCGGCCTCCATGCCTTCGAGTGTCGCTTTCTCGGCATCGAGAAAAGCCTGGGTCGGCTTGCCGAGGAAGACCGTGCGCGACAGCGGCAGATGATAACGGTTGTAGCAACCAGCGATTTCGAAAAAGGTCCCCTCGCCCTTCTTCAGCGGCCGGTCGTCCCAGGTCAGATGCGGCGCGGATGCCTCGATCCCGGATGGCAGCAGCGGCACGATCGCCGGATAATCGCCGCCGATGCCGTCGACGCCGCGGGTGCCGGCATCATAGATTTCCGCGACCAGATCGCATTTGCGCATGCCGACCTCGATCCTGTCGAAGATGCGGGCATGCATGGCTTCGACGATGCGGGCGGCGTTGCGCATATATTTGATTTCGGTCTCGCTCTTGACCGCGCGCTGCCAGTTGACCAGCGCGGTCGCGTCGACGAAGCGCGCGTTCGGCAGGTGCTTCTGCAGCGCCGCGAAGGCGGCCGCCGAGAACCAGTAATTGTCCATTTCGACGCCGATCGTCAGCTTGCCGAAGCCGCGCTCCGTCAGGATGCCGGAGAGATAATCCATCGGATGGCGCTCGGTCGACTGCACGTAATGATCGGGATAGCCGACGATGTTGTCGTGCTGCAGATAGGCGGTGAACTTGGCGCCGTTGGCATCCTGGCCGCGGCCGAACCAGATCGGTTCGCCCTGCGGCGGCACGATCACTGCCTGGTGCACGTAGAAGGACCAGCCGTCATAGCCGGTCAGCCAGGCCATGTTCGAGGGGTCGCTGACAATAAGCAGGTCGATGCCCTTCGCCTCCATGGCGCGCCGCGTCTTTTCCAGCCGCGCGGCATATTCGCCGAGCGAGAATTTGAGATTGGGCTGGGTCATGTTTTTTCCCTTCTTTTCCGTCGGTCAGCTTTCGAATGGGGTGCCTATATTCGCCGCACCGGCGCGGGCGAAGGCGAGCGTGGCGATCGCGGTGTCCTGGATACCGGTTCCGGTGAGGTCGGCGATGGTGATCTGGTCGTTGCTCATCCGTCCCGGTAACCTGCCGGCGACGATCTCGCCGAGCTCGGCGAAGACCGCATCGGCCGCGATCAGGCCGGCGTCGATGGCGTGATGCAGCTCGCCAAGACGCCGCGTCTGCTTCAGGCTGTCGGCGACATAGAGGCCGGCGCCGGCGATGACGGCGGGGGCGATCTCGTTCTTGTGCTCCGCATCCGAGCCCATGGCCGTCAGATGCTGTCCGGGTTCCAGCCACCCGGCCTTAATGATCGGCGTCTCCGAGGGTGTGGTGGTCACGACGAGATCGGCGCCGGAGATTGCTTCTCTCGGATCCCTTATCGCGGTGACGGGAAAGCCAAGCCTTGCGGCCAGTTCCGCCGCGGCGCCCTCGGCTTTTGCGGCATCACGCGCCCATATCCTGGCGTCGCGGATCGGACGCACCAGCGTCAAGGCTTCAAGCTGCAGCCGCGCCTGCATGCCCGCCCCGAAGACGGCGGCCACGGACGCATTTTCACGTGACAGATGTTTGGCCGCGACCGCACCGGCCGCCGCCGTGCGTATGTCGGTGAGATACCCATTGTCCAAGAGCAGCGCCTGCACCAACCCGGTCCGGCTCGACAGCAGCACCATCATGCCGTTGGTGCTCGGCAGGCCGATCTTCGGATTGTCGAAGAAACCGGGGCTGATCTTGATCGCGAAACCTTCGATGCCGGGGACATAGGCAGTCTTCACATCGACCTCGCCGCGATAGTCCGGAATGTCGAGCCGCAGAATCGGCGGCATGGCGACCGCCTTGGTTGCAAGCGCTGCGAAAGCCTCTTCGATACAGGCGACGGCATCGCGGTCGAGCCCGACGATCTCTCGCAATTGCGCTTCCGTCAGAATGATCATCCGGCTCATCGGCCATCCTCCCCGAACGTCACCATCTGGCCGTTGATCACCCGGCGGTGCTGTTCCATGTCGACATTCCGTCCGGACAGGATCGCAACGACGGGTCCGCCGGAGCGGATCTTTTCTGCAAGCAGGGCGGCGATGCCGACTGCACCCGCACCCTCCAGAATCTCGCGTTCGGCGGTATAAGCGTGACGCATACCGGCCGCGATTTCCGCCTCCGTCAGCAGGATGACGTCGTCGAGAAGGGCGCGGCACATGGCGAAGGTCACGCGATTGTCGAGGCCGATGCCGCCGCCGAGCGAGTCGGCAAGGCTTGGTAACTCCTCGACCTGCATCGGTCGGCCGGCATCGAGACTCGCCTTCATCGCCGCGCCCCGCTCCATCGTCAGGCCGATCACCTTCACCTTCGGATTGACGCCCTTGATCGCGGCCGCAGCGCCAGCCGCAAGACCGCCGCCCGAAAGCGGCACCAGAACCGTTGATGCCTCCGGCAAGGCGTCGATGATCTCAAGCCCGAGCGTCCCCTGTCCGGCCACCACAGCCGGGTCGTCGAAAGGCGGCACCATCACCAGCCCGTCCTCGCCGACCAGCCGATCGACCTCCTGCTGCGCCTCGTCCTGTGATTGCCCGACGACGCGGATCTCGGCGCCGAGGCGGCGGATCTCCGAGATCTTGTTCTCCGGCACCAGCCGCGACATGCAGATCGTCGCGACGGCACCTTCAGCCTTCGCCGCATAGGCAAGCGCCCGGCCGTGATTTCCGGTCGAGGCGGCGACGACGCCGCGCGCACGTTCTGCCGGCGACAGAGCGAGCACCGCATTGGTCGCCCCGCGCAGCTTGAAGCTGCCGGTCGTCTGACGATGTTCGAGCTTCAGCCAGACGGGAACACCGGCAATGTCGCCAAGTGCTGCGGATTGTGCCATCGGTGTTTCGAGAACCCGGCCGGCGATCCGCCGCGCCGCCACGCGAATATCCTCCAATGAAACGGGCAAGGTGCTCGCCATGATCTCAGCCTTCCCCGTAGGGCTTGGTCATCAATTGACCGAGTTCGGGCCGCGCCCGATCATCGCCGCAAAGCCTCATGCAAGCCCAGGCGGTAGCGAGATTGCTGGTGACCACGGGCTTGCCGGTCTCCGCTTCGATGCGGGCGGCGATCTCGGCTGCGCGCACCGCCGTGCAGGAGATGAACAGCGCATCGGATTGCGGCGCCAGCGCCTCAAGTGCGAAGGCTGCAATTTCATCCGGCGCGATCCGCGCCATCTCGCGATCATCCGTCAGGCCCAGACAGGTGAAGCGGTCGATGTCGAAACCGAGATCCGCAAAATAATCCGCCATCGGCCGGCTGGTCTCGATCGTATAGGGCGTCAGCACTGAAATCCGTCTGGCGCCGAGCGCCTTCAGACCTGCCGCGGCCGCCGCCGTCGGCGTCACCACTGAAGCACCCGGCTTGGCGGCGTGGATCGCCGCTTCGATGTTGCGGTCGCCGATGACGACCGAGGCGGAGGTGCAGGAATACATGACGGCATCGAGCGTCTCATCCGGCAGGATCAGCGCAGCACCTTCCGTCAGCGACGGCTGCATTTTCAGCAGGTTTTCCGGCGTGACCGGATTGGCGTAGCGGATGCGGCTGACATAGACGCCGATGCGGTCGCTGGCGACCATGCGCCGGAAATCGACTTCCGTCGTATGGTCCGTCGCCAGGATGATCAGGCCGATGCGCTTTTCGAGCGGCCGGTCATCCAGTCGCGGCAGCCGGCCGGCGGGGATGATTTCGATCCTTGCTGTCATGGTCAGTCATCCATCCTGGCGTAACGTTCCTCGAGCCAGCGCAAGCCCACGACCGAGATCAGGCTGATGACGAGGAAGAAGATGCCGACCAGCGTCATCGGTTCGATGTAGCGATAGTTGCTGTTGGCGATGCTCTTGGCCTGGTTCATCAGCTCGAGCACGGTGATCGCCGAAAGCAGCGGCGTCTCCTTGAACATGGCGATGAAATAATTGGCGAGCGCCGGGATCATCGGCGGGATTGCCTGCGGCAGGACCACGTGGATCCAGGCCTGGCGCGTCGTCAGATTGGTGGCCTTCGCCGCTTCCCATTGTCCGCGCGGCACATTCTCAATGCCGGCGCGATAGACCTCGGCGGTATAGGTCGCATAGTGAATGCCCATGCCGATGACGCCGGCGGTGAGCGGCGCCAGCCGGATGCCGATATCCGGCAGCACGTAAAAGATGAAATAGAGCTGCACCAGCAGCGGCGTGCCGCGGATGAATTCCGAGACGAAGCCGACCGTTCTGGAAATAGCGGCGACCGGCGATCGCCGCGCGATGGCGAGGCCGAGCCCGACGACCATGGCGACCGCAGCGCCGAGGACGGTGGCGAGAATAGTGATCTTGAACCCTTCGAGCAGGGTCGGCATGATCTGCCAGACGAAGTCCCAATCCCATTCCATCCGATCAGGTCCTTATGCCGTCGAGGCTGCGGGCCATGCGCCGCTCCAGCCAGCGCATCGCCGCCGAAATCGCCAGGGCCATGAGAAAATAGAGAATGAGGATCGTCGCGAAGGGCACCAGCGTATTGCCGGTCTGCGCCCGTACCACCTGCGCCTGGAAGGTCATGTCCGTCAGCGAGATCAGCGACACGACCGCCGTGCCCTTCAAAAGCTCGATCGCATTGTTGCAGAAGGTCGGCAGCATCAGCGGCAGCGCCTGCGGCAGGATGACGTGGCGCATGCGCTGATAGTGCGACAGGTTGAGCGCAACACAGGCTTCCGACTGTTCGCGCCCGACGGCCTTGACGGCGCCGCGCACCACTTCCGCCGCATAGGCGCCGACATTGAGCCCGAGCGCCAGCACGCCCGCCTGCAGCGGCGTCAGGGTCAAGCCGGCAAAAGGCAGGACGAAATAGACCCAGAAGAGCTGCACGAAGATCGAAGTGCCGCGGAAGAACTCGATATAGGCCGTCGCCAGAGCCCGAACGGCGAAGAAGCGCGACAGCCGGCCGAGCCCCGCCAGGAAGGCCATGACAAGCGCCAGCGCAGAACCCATGACCGTCAGTTGGAGCGTCACCAGGGCGCCCTCAAGGATCAGTGTCAGATAGCCGGACCATACCGACATCGGCAACTCGCTTCTCTGGAGATTATTTTGCGACAATCCGGCCATGCCGATGACATGGCCGGATACCGCCTCGATTTACTTCGCCGCGGCGCAGAGCTTGTCGCGGCTCGTCGACATCGCCGCCTTGGCCGAGAAGCCGTAGGGCTCGATGATCTTGGCGAATTCGCCCGATTCCTTCAGCTTCTTCAACTCGACGTCGAAGGCGTCGCGCAGTGCGACGTCCTGCTTGCGGAAGGCGGCGCCATCGCAATAGACCGGTGCATTGACGACGGGAGCGACGGTTTCGAGAGTGGGATCTTTAGCCTTGGCCATCAGGTCGTGGATCGACAGAACCGGCAGCGAATAGACGTCGATGCGGCCGTCCTGCAGCATCTTGATGCCGCTTTGCCCATCCGGAACCACAATGACGCGGTCACGCGGCACGCCGGCTTCGAGCGCCAGCTTTTCCTCGGTGCCACCGCCCGGCGCACCGATCTTGGCGTTCGGATTGTCGGCAATATCCTTGTAGCTCGTCAGCTTCAGCGGATTGCCCTTCTTGAGAGCGAAGGCTTCGGCATCGCAGAGGATCGGTTCGGAATAGGCGACGGCATTGCAACGCTCGGGCTTCATGAACAGGCCGGCGGTGATCGCGTCGTGGCGGCCCGCCTGCAGGCCGGGGATCATCGCGCCATATTCCGAGATCGAGGCGACCACTTCCTTGACGCCGAGCTTTTCGAAGATCACGCGTGCCACATCGGGGGCGGCGCCCGAAACCTTGCCGTCGGCGCCGACGGCGGTGAATGGCGGCTCGTTGGCGATGGCGATGCGGGCAAAGCCCTGCTCCTTCAGCTGTTCGAGTTTGTCATCGGCGGCGGATGCCGGGACGGCCGCCGTAACCAGAAGCACCGACAGGCTGACGGCACTCAAAACATATCCTGCTTTCATCGTTCCCAACTCCTCTGGCTTTCCTTTGAGTTTGTTCTTTGCGGGCAATGTCTGAGGTCAGACGCGGTGCCCCGCCGCTATGATCTTGCGCAGGAAGGTCTGCGTCCTCTCCTGCGTCGGATTGCGGAAGATGTCGCCCGGCTTGCCTTCCTCGACGATCTTGCCGCGATCGAAGAACAGCACACGGTCGGCAAAATCATGGGCGAAACCCATTTCATGGGTGACGAGAAGCATGGTCATGTCGGTCTCCGACGCCAGCCGCCGCATGACGTTCAGCACCTCCTCGACCAGTTCCGGATCGAGCGCCGAGGTTACCTCATCGAACAGCATGATTTTCGGCGACAGCGCCAGCGCCCGGGCGATGGCGACGCGCTGCTTCTGCCCGCCGGAAAGCTGCGCCGGGACGCTTTTTGCCTTGTCGGCCAGGCCGACCATATCGAGAAGCTCCATCGCCCGCTTCTCGGCCTGCGGCCGCTTGATGCCCTTGGTCAGCATCGGCGCCAGCGTCACATTGTCGAGGACGCATTTATGCGGAAAGAGATTGAAGTGCTGGAAGACCATGCCGATCTTCTCGCGCATGCGATGCAGATGCCGCTCATCGGCCGGCACCAGACTGCTGCCGCGAGACATATGGTAGAGCTGTTCGCCGTCGACCTCGATATGGCCGCCGCTGATCGTCTCCAGCGTCATCAGGATGCGCAGGATCGTCGTCTTGCCGGAGCCGGACGGCCCGATCAGCGCCAGCTTCTCACCCGGCATGACATTCATCGACAGCCCATCGAGCACGGTCAGCGGGCCGTATCTCTTGACGATGTTATCGATGCGGATGATGGGCTGAGGCATTCATGTCTCTCCCTGTTGAGACAAGCAATGCCCTAACGATGACGGCCCATCGAAATCATGTCAATTCGCAAAATAATATCATGACAATTATTCTGCATGTGCTCAAACGAGGGGCAATGGCATCAAATCGCCAGCAGCAGCTCTTCCGGATTTCCCTGCGCCAAGGCGGCGACGATCCCAAGGCCGGTCCGCAATTCGCTTTCCGTCGTCGAACCGAGCGAGATGCGCACGGCCGGCGTCGAGCCCTGATCGGCGGTGCGGAACGATTTGCCGGGCGCGATCGCCACACCGCGCAGCCTGGCCTGCGAGACAAACCCGTCCTCCGCATGGTGGCCGGCGAGCGGCAGCCAGACGTGCAGGCTTTGCGGATGCGCCCGGTAAGGCAGCCCGGCCAGCATCTCCGCCGCGATCGCGTGGCGGCTCGCAAGGGCGCGGCGCTGCCAGTTGACCAGTTCCATCGCTGTGCCGTCGCTGACCCAGCGGCTGGCGATCTCGGCCATGGCAGGCGTCGCCATCCAGCTGGAAACGAGATGCCGGTTGGCGACGGCGGCGACATAGCGGTCGGGGGCGACGAGGTAGCCGATCCTGAGGCCGGGCACGGTGATCTTCGTGAAGCTGGTGACGTAGAGCGTCCGCTCCGGCGCGAACGCCGCCATCGGCGGCGCCCGATCCTCGACCATCGGCCCGAGAATGTCGTTTTCGATGATCGCTATGTCATGCTTGGCGGCGACGGCGGCCAGTGCCTGGCGGCGCTCGGCGCTCATCAGCGCCGCCATCGGATTGATCACCGAGGGCTGCAGGAAGATCGCCCGGATCGGCCCCGTGCGGCAGGCTTCGTCAAGCGCCTCCGGGATCATGCCCTCCTCGTCGATCGCCAGCCCCTCGAGGTGCAGGCCGAGATAGCCGCAGAGCGGCACCAGCGTATGGTGACTGACCGCTTCGGTCGCAATCGTCGAACCGGGCGGCGCGACGCTCATGAGCGCCACCGTCATGCCCGAGGTCGCGCCATTCGTCACGCTGATATTCAGCGGCGATACCTCGAGCCCGCAACGCGCCAACCATTCGGTGGCGACCGTGCGGTGGCGCGGGAACACCATGTTCGGCCGGAACGACAGGGCCGAGCTGGAGGGCAGGTTTTCCGAAAGCCAGCCGAAGGCCTGGCGCAGCCTTTCCAGATGGATCTGTTCGCAGACCGGCTTCAGGATCGACAGATCGATCACCTCGCCCAGCCGCTCCGGCAGATAAGGCGGCTCCGGCTCGCGCGGCCTGGTCTGGACGAAGCTGCCGCGGCCAATCTCGCCCGAGATCAGCCCGCGGCGGCTGAGCTCATCATAGGCGCGGCTGACCGTCTGCACGGACAGATGCAGATCATCCGCCAGCTTGCGGTGCGGCGGCAATTGCGCCCCGTCGGAGAGCTTGCCGTCGGTGATTGCATTGGCGATCTGCTCGGCGAGCGAAAGGTAGGCCGGCCGGCGGAGTTGCGAGGGATCGGGGCGCCACTTTGTCATGATTTTAACACTGCTAAAAATCAGTTCAATTGACAATGCCAAAATGCGCTCCCATTGTCTTTTCGCCGCGTTTGAAATGATTTCTTTCTAAAGAAAGCACCATGAAGCTCGACGCCATCGACCTGCGCATTCTCGACGCCGTCCAGCGCGACGGCCGCATCACCAAGCTGGCGCTGGCCGAAAGGGCCGGGCTGTCGCCGACCCCGTGCTGGATGCGGCTGCGCAAGCTCGAAAAGGCAGGCGTGATCACCGGCTACCACGCCCGCATCGCTCCACGGCGCATCGCGCCGGTCGCCAGCGTCATGATGGAGGTGACGCTCGCCAATCATCGCCAGGCGGATTTCGAGCGCTTCGAGCGCGCCGTCGCTGCAATCCCGGAGATCGTCGCCTGCTGGTCGGTCGGCGGCGGCGTCGACTACATCCTGAAGATCATCGCCCCTGATATCGACGCTTATCAGCGGCTGGTCGACGGGCTTCTCGACCGCGAACTCGGCATCGACCGCTACTTCACCTACATCGTCACCAAGACGGTGAAGGAGGAAACGGTGCTCCCGGTCACTTCTTTCGCCCCGTCCGGCGAGGACCAGAGCGCGTCATAGACAATCTCTCTGCCACGCCACCGTTCTTTAGACCGTCTCTCTCTTTTCGCCTCCGCCAACAGACAATCTCTCGCCCGCTCCCGTGGAAGACTCCTCGTCACCGCCACGAGGAGACTGGACATGACCGCCGTTTTTGCTCGCCCCGCCTATCATGATGCGCTGTCGCGGCTTTCCGACCGCCATCTCCTGCGCGATCTCGCCTATGTCGGCGGCCGCTGGATCGCCGGCAAAACCGGCGAAAGTTTCGAGGTTACCGATCCGGCCTCCTCAGCGACGCTGGCTTGGGTTGCAAGCCTCGGCACGGACGAGACAGGGGCGGCGATCGATGCAGCGTCAGAGGCTTTTGCCGGCTGGCGCGCCATGCTGCCGCAGAACCGGGCAGCGATCCTGCGGAAGTGGCACGCGCTGATCCTTGCGGCCAAGGAGGATCTGGCGCTGATCATGACGCTCGAGCAGGGCAAGCCGCTGGCGGAATCGCGCGGCGAGATCGATTACGCTGCCTCCTTCCTCGAATGGTATGCCGAGGAAGGTAAGCGGTTGAATGCCGAAAGCGTCACCAGCCATCTGCCGGACGCGGAAATGATCGTCCGGCGCGAGGCGCTCGGCGTCGTTGGTATCGTCACACCCTGGAATTTTCCCTCGGCCATGGTCACGCGCAAGGCTGCCGCCGCCCTTGCCGCCGGCTGCACGGTCGTCGCTCACCCGTCCTCCGAGACGCCGCTTTCCGCGCTCGCCCTTGCCGAACTCGGCGAACGGGCCGGCATTCCCCCAGGTGTCTTCAATGTCGTTACCGGCCAAGCCGCGCCGATTGTGGGCGCTCTCTGTGAAGACGTCCGGGTGCGTGCATTGAGCTTTACCGGGTCGACAAGCATCGGCAAGCTTATTGTCAGCCAATGCGCGCCGACCCTGAAGCGGCTGGTGATGGAACTCGGCGGCCACGCTCCGCTGATCGTCTTCGACGACGCCGATATCGCCAAGGCAGTCGAGATCGCCGTCAACGCCAAGTTTGCCACATCGGGCCAGGATTGCCTTGCCGCCAACCGGATCTTCGTCCAGCGGCGGATCGCTGACGACTTCGCCAAAGCCTTTGCCGCCCGCATCGCCGCGCTGAAGGTCGGCGCCGGGCTTGAGGATGGCGCCGAGATCGGGCCGCTGATGCATGAGCGCGCCGTCGTCAAGGTCGAGGAACAGGTCGCCGACGCGCTGGCGCGCGGCGCCCGGCTCGTCACCGGCGGGAAGCGCCACAAGGCCGGCCGGCTGTTCTACGAGCCGACGCTTTTGACGGACGTGCCGGCGAATGCGCTGATCATGCGCGAGGAGACTTTTGGGCCTGTGGCGGCACTGACCACCTTCGACACCGAAGACGAGGTCGTCGCCCGCGCCAACGATACCGAATACGGCCTCGTCGCCTATATCGTCACGGAAAACGGCGCGCGGCAGATGCGCCTCGGGCGCGCGCTGGAATACGGCATGGTGGCGGTCAACCGCGTGAAGATCACCGGCGGCCCGATACCCTTCGGCGGCTGGAAACAATCAGGTCTTGGCCGCGAGGGCTCACGCCATGGGCTCGAAGCCTTCACCGAGCTCAAATATCTCTGCATCGACACCGCCGCTTAAAGCTCTTTGTTTTTATGCATGTCGTTATCCCGGAACCACACTTCCGGGCGACATGGACTAAGCCGCCCATTTCAAGAAGAGGACAGGACATGCTCGAGAAAAGCAACGAACTCACCGCCTGGGACCGCGATCACTTCTTCCATCCCTCCACCCATATGGGCATGCATGCGCGCGGCGAGACGCCGACCCGCGTCGTTGCCGGCGGCGAAGGCGTCTACATCACCGACACGAGCGGACGCAAAAGCCTCGATGCCTTTGCCGGGCTTTATTGCGTCAATGTCGGCTATGGCCGCCAGAAGATTGCCGATGCCATCGCCGAACAGGCGAAGGATCTCGCCTATTATCATGCCTATGTCGGCCACGGCACGGAAGCCTCGATTACGCTTTCGAAGATGATCATCGATCGCGCGCCTGATGGCATGAGCCGCGTCTATTTCGGCCTCTCGGGCTCGGACGCCAACGAGACCAACATCAAGCTCATCTGGTACTACAACAACATCCTCGGCCGGCCCGACAAGAAGAAGATCATCTCGCGCTGGCGCGGTTATCACGGCTCCGGCGTCATGACCGGCAGCCTCACCGGCCTGGCGCTCTTCCACAATGCCTTCGACCTGCCGCGTGCGCCGATCCTGCACACCGAAGCGCCCTATTATTTCCGCCGGCCCGACCGCTCGATGGACGAGGAGCAGTTCTCGCAATATTGCGCCGATAAGCTCGAGGAAATGATCCTCGCCGAAGGTCCTGATACCATCGCCGCCTTCATCGGCGAACCCATTCTCGGCACCGGCGGTATCGTGCCGCCGCCGAAGGGCTACTGGCAGAAGATCCAGGCGGTGCTCGACAAATACGACATTCTGCTCCTCGCCGACGAAGTCGTCACCGGCTTCGGCCGTCTCGGCACGATGTTCGGCTCGGATCATTACGGCATGAAGCCGGATCTGATCACCATCGCCAAGGGCCTGACCTCAGCCTACGCTCCGCTTTCGGGCAGCATCGTTTCGGACAAGATGTGGCAGGTGCTGGTGCAGGGCTCCGATCAGATGGGGGCGATCGGCCACGGCTGGACCTATTCCGCCCATCCGATCTGCGCGGCCGCCGGCATCGCCAATCTGGAGCTGATCGACGAACTCGGCATCGTCGAAAATGCCGGCGCGACCGGCGCCTATTTCCGCTCGGAACTGGCAAAAGCGGTGGGCAGCCATCGCAACGTCGGTGACGTCCGCGGCGACGGCCTGATGGCCGCGGTCGAATTCGTCGAAGATAAAGACGACCGTCGCTTCTTCGATGCCGCCCGCAAGATCGGGCCGCAGGTCGCCGCTGCTCTTCTCGAACGCGGCGTCATTGGCCGCGCCATGCCGCAAGGCGATATTCTCGGCTTCGCGCCACCGCTCTGCCTGACACGCGAAGAGGCGGACGTCGTCGTCAGGGCGGCAGCGGACGCGATCGAAAGCGTTTTCAAGGCAATCTGAGGAGAAGCCGCATGACGATCCCGGAAAAGATGGCCGCGGTATTGCTGACCGGCCACGGCGGCTTGGACAAGCTCGTCTATGACAGGGAGGTACCCGTTCCCACGCCGCCGGAGGGCGAAGTGCTGATCCGCGTCACTGCCTGCGGCATGAACAACACCGACGTCTGGGTGCGCCAGGGCGCCTACGGCACTGAGGACGATCCGTCCGCCGTCTCCACCTGGCGCAGGCAGGGCAACACGCTGACCTTCCCGCGCATTCAGGGCACCGATACGGTCGGCCATATCGTCGGCGTCGGCGCCGGCGTCGATCCCAAGCGCATCGGCGAACGTGTCATGGTCGATTTCTCGATCTACAATCGCGACGACGACAGCCTCGCCGACATCGATTACATGGGCCATGGCCGCGACGGCGGCTATGCCGAATATATGGCGCTGCCGGCCGAAAACGCCCATGTCGTCGCAACCGATCTGACCGACGTCGAACTCGCCACCTTCTGCTGCGCCTATCTGACCGGCGAGCGCATGCTGGAGCGGGCAAGGCTTGCCGCCGGCGAGCGTGTCCTCGTCACCGGCGCCTCCGGCGGCGTCGGCTCGGCGATCATCCAGCTGGCGCGTGCCCGCGGCGCCATCCCGATCGCTGTCGCCGGTCCCGGCAAGGAGGCGGCGATGCTCGAGATCGGCGCCGAAGCGGTCGTCACCCGCGGCAAGGGCAATCTGGTCGAAGCCGTGCATTCCGCCAGCCGCGGCGAGCCGATCGATGTCGTCGCCGATCTCGTCGGCGGGCCGTTATTCAACGACCTCCTGAAGGTCCTGCGCCCCGAAGGCCGCTATACCACGGCCGGCGCGATTGCCGGCCCGGTCGTCCAGCTCGACCTCAGGACCATGTATCTGAAGCAGCTGGAATTGCACGGTTCGAGCCAGGGAAGCCGCGCCGATTTCCGCCGGCTCGTCGGCTATATCGAAAGCCGGAAAATCCGGCCTCTCGTCGGCGGCGTCTACCCGCTGTCGGAATTCCACCGCGCCCAGACCGATTTCATGGCGAAGAACTTCGTCGGCAAACTGGTCGTGCTTCCCGAGCAGAGATAGCGGGATCTCCGATCACGCGCGGCGCCGAACCTTATCGGTTTTGCGGCGTTTCACGGCCATGGACACGGGCAAAACGACATACCTCACCTCTGCCGAGCTCGGGCGAATTCGGCGCGCTGCCGGCATAGCCCGTCTGATGGATACGGCGGTCCGATTGCCGGTCGTCGGTGTACGGATCGGTGCGGACTCGGTTCTCGGCCTTATCCCGGCGGTGGGCGACATTGCCGGATCGCTGGTCGGGCTTTTCATCATCGACGAGGCAAGGCGGCTCGGCCTTCCCGCCCACAAGCTCGCCCGCATGGCGGTCAATCTCGGCGTCGACGCCGCCTGCGGCACGGTTCCGCTGATCGGCGATATTTTCGACGTCTATTTCAAGTCTCACCGCCGCAACGTCGGCATCATCCTCGACCACTTCGGCGTGAGCGAGGACGAGTTGAACCGGCACATCTGACGAACCGAGCAATCTGCAGAAGCCGCCCTGAACCGAAGCGTCTTTGTCTAAAGCTCAGTCAGAGCGCCCGCCGTCTTCACGGCGTGATCGAGGACGAATTGCAGCTTGGCCGCGTGGCCGAAGCCTGGCTCATCCGGCTGCCCCTTTTGCACGGCGTTTGCAAATCGCTGGAAGTTCGTGATGACCGGTTCGACCTCGATCGTGCGCCAGATCGCCTTGTCGGCATCCGCGCCTTCACAGGCCCTAAGGGTCGAACCTTCAGGCGTATGCAACACCTCCAGCGCGCCCTTGTCTCCGTGCAGACGCAGCCGCAATTCGTTGAGATGGCCGGTCGCCCAGCGCGTCGCATGAATGACGCCGGCCGCGCCGTTTTCGAGTTCGGCCATCATCAGGAAACTATCGTTTGCATCGAGATCATACTCGCCGATCCGGTTTCCGGGGCTCTTGTCGAACACCTTGAGATGCGATGCGGCCGCCTTGACGTCGCTTCCTGCGGCAAAAACCGCGAAGTCGAGAATGTGGATACCGACATCGCCCAGCACCCCATTGGAACCGTGTTTTGTCGAGAGCCGCCAGAGCCATTGCGATTCCTTGGTCCAGTCGCCCCAGGCCTTCGAAACCAGCCAGCTCTGAAGATAGGACGCTTCGAAGTGGCGGATCGCGCCGAGACGCCCGCCCAGCACCATCTTGCGGGCGGCTTGCAGCGGCGCCACATTGCGATAGGTCAGGTTTACCATCGTGACCTTGCCGGAGGCCGCCGCGGCGTCGGCCATCTCCTTGGCCTCTCGGTAGTTGACCGCCAGCGGCTTCTCGCAGAGCACATGCTTGCCGGCGCCGAGTAACTTCATCGTCGTCGAATAATGCGCGCGATCCGGCGTGACATTGGTCACCGCGTCAAACTCACCCCAGGCAAGGGCGTCATCGAGCGACGTGAACGTCAACGGGATAGCATGCCTGAGCGCGAAGGCCCGCAGCCGGACCTCGTCCGTATCGACGGCAGCAACAATTTTGACGCCGGCGATTTCCGAAAAATGCATGGCATGGGTGTTTGCCCATCCTCCGGTACCGAGAATGATCAAGCGCATTCTTTTTATCCTCATGGTTATCCATCAAAGCGTGAGCGGCCGCGAGATCATCGCGGCGCCTTGCGGGGCCGAGCGGGCCGTCCGCGCCCACAGCGTCTCATCTCTCAGCGGTAACCGGCTTCGCCGGCCTGGTGCAGTTTCGGGCCGCGTTCGACGATCGGCTCCAGGGCCTTTTCTACCGGCACATTTGGGGCGTCGGTAATACTCGTCAACGCTGCTTCAGGGTTATAGGCCCACTTGACGCCGTTGATCAGCACCTTCTGGATGGTGGCGTCGTGATAGGTCGGATAGGTCTCGTGGCCGGGGCGGAAATAGAAGATGTTGCCGGCGCCGCGCCGCCAGGTCAGGCCCGAGCGGAAYACTTCGCCGCCCTGGAACCAGGAGATGAACACCGTTTCCAGCGGYTCCGGCACCGAGAACTGCTCACCRTACATTTCCTCGTTTTCGAGCTCGAAATGCTCGCCGATGCCGGCGGCGATCGSATGGCGCGGGTTGATCGTCCACAGCCGCTCGCGCTCGCCCGCCTCGCGCCATTTCAGCGCGCAGGGCGTGCCCATCAGCCGTTTAAAGATTTTCGCGAAATGGCCTGAGTGCAGCACCAGCAGGCCCATGCCTTCCCACACCCGCCTGGCGACGCGCTCGACAACGACGTCGGAGACCGCGCCATGATCCTTGTGGCCCCACCAGGTCAGCACGTCGGTTTCGGCAAGCCGGGCTTCGCTCAGCCCGTGTTCCGGCTCCTGCAGCGTCGCGGTCGTCGCCGAGATGGCGGGGTCGGCATTCAGCGCATTGGCGATCGCCGTGTGCATGCCCTCGGGATAGATGCCGCGGACGATCTCATTGGTATTCTCGTGGATGTTTTCACCCCACACAATAGTGCGAATGGTCATCATTTTCTCCTTGTCGTTAAAAACGGATCGAGCCTTGGGAGGAACGTCGATCCTGGGAAGGTCAGGCAGCCTGCATGGATTGCCGCTCGAGCGCCCGGCCCGAACGGTCGAAACGGTGGACATGGCCGGCAAGCGGGGCAAGGCCAAGCATCTGGCCCGGCTCGTGGCGAGAGACGCCGGCCTCGCGCACGATGAGCGGCTCGTCCGTTCCGATATCCACATAGACGAAGCTGTCGGAGCCGAGGATTTCCGAATGGACGACCGTGCCGCTCCAAACCGGCGCCTCTGGGGCGATGCGAACATGCTCTGCGCGCACACCGATCGTATGGCTGCCATAGGGGTCTGCCAGCTCGCCCGACAGGAAGTTCATTTTCGGCGAGCCGATGAAGCCGGCAACGAAGAGCGAATTCGGGCTTTCGTAAAGTTCCAGCGGCGTACCGATCTGCTCGACGACGCCGTCCCGCAACACACAGATCCGATCCGCCAGCGTCATGGCCTCGACCTGATCATGCGTCACATAGATCATCGTCGTATTGTGCATGCTGCGATGAAGCTTGGCGATTTCCAGCCTCGTCGCCACGCGCAGCGCCGCATCGAGATTGGACAGCGGCTCGTCGAAGAGAAAGACCTTCGGATCGCGGACGATCGCCCGGCCGATTGCGACGCGCTGACGCTGGCCACCGGAAAGCTGCCGCGGCAGACGCTCCAGATAAGATGAGAGCTGCAGCATGCCGGCCGCCTGCTCAACGCGCTTGCGGCATTCGTCTCTGGTGCGCCCGGACAGTTTCATGCCGAAAGCCATATTGTCGAAAACAGTCATATGCGGATAGAGCGCGTAGGACTGGAACACCATGGCGATCCCTCTCTTCGAGGGCGCGTGCCGGTTCACCATCACGTTGTCGAAAGCGAGGGTTCCCGACGTAATGTCCTCGAGGCCGGAGATAAGCCTGAGCAGCGTGGACTTGCCGCATCCCGACGGGCCCACGAACACCATGAACTCGCCGCGGCGGATGTCCATCGTTACGCCCTTGATCACCTCGAAAGCGCCGAAGCTCTTGCGGATATTCTCCAGTCGGATCTCTGCCATGTCTTACTCCCTCAACCCTTGACGCCGCCGGCGGTCAGCCCCGAAATGATCCGGCGCTGGAATATCAAAACGAGCACGACCACCGGCACGGTGACGATCACCGAAGCCGCCATGATGTTGCCCCACGGGATCTCGAACTCGCTGTTGCCCGAAAGCAGGGCGATGGCGACCGGGACGGTTCTCTGCGTATCCGACGATGTGAAGGTCAGCGCGAAAAGGAACTCGTTCCACGCGGTAATGAAGGCGAGCAGCCCTGTTGTCACCAGCGCCGGCCACATCAGAGGCATGAACACCTGGGTGACGATGACCCATGGCGAGGCGCCATCGACGATCGCCGCCTCCTCGATCTCGATCGGCAACTCGCGCATGAAGGTGGTCAGCACCCAGACGGTGAACGGCAGCGTGAAGATCATGTAGGAAAAGATCAGCGCGAAGGGCGTGTTGAAGATGCCGATCCAGCGAATGAGCTCGAACAGGCCGGCAAGGACGGCAATCTGCGGAAACATCGACACCGAAAGGATGGTCAGCATCAGCAGCGCCCGCCCGCGGAAGTGCACCCGTGCCAAGGCGAAGGAAGCGGTGATCGAGAGCAACAGCGACGCCGAAACCACGACACAGGCAATCATTGCGGAATTCGCGAGGCTGCGGACGAACCCACCCTGCCCCATCACGGAAAAATAGTTGCCGAACGAGATCGAGGTCGGCCAATAATCGACTTGGAAAAGGGCCGTGCCGGTCTTCAAGCTCGTGAGGATCGCATAGTAGAACGGAAAGACCGCAATGACGACGATGACCGTGACGAGCAGGTAGAAGAGCGTGTTCTTGGTGAGCGACAGCATCATCAGCGTTCCTCCCCGCCGAGCCTGACGCGGCCGAGCCAGATATAAAGGATGGTGACGGAGGCAATGATCAGGAAAAGCACCGTCGAGGCGGTCGCGCCGTAAGCGAACTTGTCGAAGTCGAACAGGTTCTCGCGCGCCATGACGGACATGGTTTTCGTCTGCGCATTGTTGGGCGTTAGCACATAGATCAGATCGAATATGCGCATCGCATCGAGCATCCGGAAGATCACGGCAACCATGATGGCCGGCCGGATCAGCGGCAGCGTCAGACGCCAGAAAACTTTTATCGGATTGACGCCATCGATCTTGGCCGCCTCGTAGATGTCTCCCGGAACCATCTGCAGCCCGGCAAGGATCAGAAGCGCCATGAAGGGCGTCGTCTTCCAGACGTCGACGATCAGCACGGCGATCATCGCCGTCTCCGGATTGGCGGTCCAGGCGATCTTCTCAGTGATAAGCCCGAAGCCAAGCAGGATGTCGTTCAGGATGCCGAACTGGTCGTTGAGCATCCAGGCCCACATCTTGGCCGAGACGATCGTCGGGATCGCCCAGGGAATGAGGATCGCGGCCCGAACAACGCCACGCCCGACGAAGCGTGCGTTCAGCACCAGGGCGACGATCAATCCGAGCACGGTCTCGATCGTGACCGAAAGCATGGTGAATTTGGCCGTGTTCCAGACGGCTTTCCACCAGACCGGATCGGCAAGCAGCCCGCGATAGACGGTCTTTCCGCTCTTCAGCGTCACCCACGACAGATAATTGGAAAAGCCGACGAATTGCGCGTTGCCGAGGTCGTTGAGCGACGCATTGGTAAAGCTGAAATAGATCGTTCTGAACAGCGGCCATCCGGCGACGATCGCCAGGATCAGCAGCGTCGGTGCCAGAAACATCCACGCCGACCGAACACGCTCGGATCGCAGCTCCGTGGAGGCTCTGAGATTGGATATCCTGGGTTCAACTGCTTGCGAAACTACGATTTCAGTCATGAAACACCTCTCCCCGTTCGCTCGTCCGAAACCGGGCCGGCGGCTTCACAGCCGCCGGCCGGAATCTTACCAGGCGTCGCCCTTGAGGGTGGTGAGGTCGGCTTCGAGAAGCTCGAGGTTCTCAGCAGCCGAGCCGCTACCGGACAGCGTATTGTGCACCGCGGTCCAGAACTTCGAAGACACTTCGTTGTACTTGACCTTGGCGGTCGCCGACGGACGTGGCACGGCATCCTGGAAGATGGGTTTCCAGTTCGGCATGAAGGGCTGCGCGGCGGCAACATCCTTGTCGTCATAGAGGTCGCTCAGCGTCGGCAAGTTGGACAGCTCGATGGCGCGCGCCTTTTGGACGTCCTTCGACGCCAGGAATTTTACCAGCGCAATGGCTGCTTCCTGCTTTTCGGAATATTTCGAAACCGCCAGGTTCCAACCGCCAAGCGTCGAGGACGGCTTGTCGCCGGCCGCCGCAACCGGCAGCGTCATGACGTCGAACTTGCCCTTCACGGCACTGTCGGCGCCATTGCCGAGAGAATAGGCATAGGGCCAGTTGCGCATGAAGACGGCGTTGCCGGTCTGCCAGACGCCGCGCGATTCTTCTTCCTGATAGGCGAGCACGCCTGGGGGTGAGATCGTGCCGATCCAGCCCTTGGCGCGTTCAAGCGCAGCCGCCGCCTTCCCATTGTTGATCGAGATCGTCCCGTCCGGCTCGACGATCTGGCCGCCGCCCGATGACTTCACCCATTCCAGCGCGTTGCAGGTCAGCCCTTCATAGGAATTGCCCTGGAAGACGTAGCCCCAGAGGTCCTTCTGTCCTGCCTGGCGTTCCTTATCCTGAACCTCCTTGGCGGTCGCGGCCATCTCGTCCCAGGTCTTCGGCGGCTGCTTGCCGTATTTCTCAAGCAGGTCCTTCCGGTAAAACAGCGCCGGAGCGTCGGTAAACAGCGGCAGCGCCACGAGCCGGCCGTTGACCGTCTGCGAGGCGATGATCGACGGGAAAAACTGACCGGCGACGTCCTTGGTGGCTTCCTTCAGATCGATGAACTGGTCGGCAAGCTGCGGCGCCCAGATGACGTCGGTCTGATAGACGTCGATGTCCTTGTTTCCGGCGGCAAGCCACAGGCGATATTGTGAGAACTGCTCGCTGCTCGATGACGGCATGGTAACGAGCTTGACCTGATTGCCGGTCTCCTTCTCGAAAATCCCCAGCTGCTTGTTGAGGAATTCGACGTTTTTTCCCGTGGTGTTGGCGGCAAATGAAATTTCAGCGGCGTGGATCGGGCCGGCGACCGCAATGGCGACGCCGAGCGCGGACAGGCCTGAAGCAAACTTTTTCATGATCTCCTCCCAGAAATTGAAATCGATTTGGCCAACAGAACATTGCAGAAGGCATGGACGGCGTCAACCCGCTAAATGAGCACTTCACCGTTGCACATATCGGTGATTTTGGTGCAAAATACAGCTTAAGAGAAAGTTTTAGGCGCCCAAGGGCCACGCTCCAAGCGGATTTATTTGAAATCGATTTCAATTATTATCTGATTGGATAGGTGGCGGTTGCGCATCGCCAACGCATCGTCCATTGATTGCCTGGACAAAGAAGACATCCGATGAAACTTCGTGAATTTGCAAAGCAGCTTGGACTTTCTCCGACGACGGTCAGCCGTGCGCTCAGCGGCTACCCAGAGGTGAGCGAAGCCACGCGTGCGCGGGTTGCAAGCGAAGCAATGCGGCTTGGCTATCGCCCCGACATCAATGCCGTGCGGCTAAAGACCGGGAGAGCCGGGGCGATCGGCGTCATGATGGCGCGGTCGGGAGAAATCCATTTCGCCGAATTCATGTCGGGCATGGCGCAACGCCTGGAAACTGCCGATACCGACATTCTCATCACGCCGATTACCGCGGACAATGACGACGACGAAATGCAGGCCTACCGGCGCCTAGTCGAAAGCCGCCGGGTGGATGCGATGATCATTCATTCGCCTCGTCCCAAGGACCCGCGGATTGAGCTGCTCAGCAGCCTGGGCTTGCCGTTCCTGGTTCACGGCCGCTCGGAGACCGAACACGTTCACGCCTGGCTCGATATCGATAATGAAAATGCGGTGCGCAGGTCCACCGAACACCTGCTCGACCTCGGGCACCGGCGCATCGCCATGATCAACGGCCTCAGGGGCAAGACCTATTCGATCCATCGCGAACAGGGTTTTCGGCTGGCCCATCAGGAGCGTGGGCTGACTGCCGATCCCAACCTGATGGTCTGCGATAAATTCTCCGACGAAAGCGGCTTTCGCCATGCCCGCTCCTTCCTCGAGAGAGCGAATGCGCCGACCGCCATCGTCGCGGGCTCCACGATGACGGCGCTTGGTGTTTACCGCGCCGTCCGTTCGCTCGGGATGAGGGTGGGACAGGATGTGTCGGTCATCGCCCATGACGACGTCTTCCCTTATCTGACGGCCGAAAACATGGTGCCGTCGCTTTCGACAACGCGATCCTCGATGCGTGCTGCGGGCACGCGCTGTGCCGAGTTAACGCTACAGCTCATTGCCGGACGTGCCGCGGATGAGGTCCATGAATTGTGGCCGGTCGAACTGATCCTCAGGGAAAGTACCGCGCCACCGCCCTGACGGAGCAGCCTCTCTGCGCGCACAGGATCCGAGTGTTCTCTAAAGATGATCGATCGGAGCGACCTTCCCCGCTAGGAACGCCAGCGCCGCCGCGCCGACAAGGCCCGAGTTCTGATCCAATGCCGCCAGCATCACCTTGACATCCTTGAATGCCGGCATCGCCCATTGGCCGATATAGGCTTGAATGCCCGGTTGCAGACGGTCGAACTCGTGGGAGAGCCCTCCCCCCATGACGATGATATCGGGACTGAAGATGTGGATCAGGCTGGTGAAGCCGCGTCCGAGAATTTCCGCTTCCTCGTCGACCAGTTGATTGGCGAGCCGATCGCCATTTCTGGCTGCCGCAAAAACGCCGCGGCTGTCGATGGCGCCGCCGTTGCTGCCCAACATCGTCTCCCGGCTTTCCATCGCCCGCATTTGGGCGCGCCGAGCAAAAGCCGGTCCGGATCCATAGGCCTCGAAACAGCCCCTGTTGCCGCAAGGGCAGAGGTCTCCGTTCGGCATGACCGACATGTGGCCGACATGGGCTGCCATGCCCTTGCGGCCGCGCACCACGCGACCGTCCGAGATAACGCCGCCGCCGATCCCGGTGCTCACCGTGACATAGACGAGGTTATCAAGCCCCTTGCCGATGCCGAACTGCCACTCGCCGATCGCAGCGGCAATGGCGTCGTTTTCGAGATCGACCGGAAACGGAAACCGCTTCTGCAACTCCGCCTTCAGCGGAAAATCGACGAAGCCGGAAAGGGTCGGGATATCGGTCGCAACACCGGCAACCGTATCGAGCGGGCCTGGGGCGGATACGCCGACGCCCACGATCGAAGCAGTCTTCGATGCCGCAAGCAGCCGATCGGCGAGGCCGCAAATCTGGGCGAGCACCCGGTCGGGGCCGGCCAGCGCATCCGTTGGCTCGGCCAATCGCATCAGGATCCTGCCTTGCTCGTCGACAAGGGCGGCGCGCACCTGCGTTCCGCCGAGGTCTATGCCAATGGCAACCTGCTGCATGTGAAGACCGCCGGTTAGAGTGCGCGCATCCATGCCATCCGCTCATCGAGCGACGGCGCATTGAAAGCCAGGGAACCGAGAACGACCGTTTCCGCACCGGACTGGCGAAGCAGAGGCACAGTATGCTCGCGAATGCCGCCATCGGCCGCCAGCACGATCCGATCGGCCGCACCGCAGCCGGCGATGATCTGCTTTGCCTGTTGAAGCCGGGTGCCGGCCTTCTCGTCGAGGCCCTGACCTTTGACGCCGATCGCCGTGCCGAGCAGCGTCACAAAACGCAGCCGGGACACATATGTCTCGATCCGCTCGACGGGGGTATCGACCTTGAGAACCATGCCGGCTGCGACACCGCGGCGATCGAGAAGATCGAGAGCCTGGTCGGCGACGCTTTCGTTTTCGACATGAAGACTGATCAGGTCGCTGCCGGCATCGGCGAACTGCTCGATCTGCGACAGGATAATGCTGTCGGCAACCATCAAGTGAACATGGATCGGGCGCGCGGAGGCTTTGCGCACACCGGCGACGAGATCAGGGAAAAACAACATCGCCGGCGCAAAATGGCCGTCGGCGACATCGATGTGGAGGATGTCGACGTGAGGATCGACACGCGCGAGATCATCGGCGAGACGCATGAGATCGGCCGACCAGACGGAGAATTCGGCAATCAATCGATCCTTCGGAAGATCGGCGATCCAGGTCTTGGAGGGGACAGGCATTGTTTCAGAGCTCCTTTAGAAAATTGCCGACGGCAAGCCTGAAGTCGGCAACATATTGCGGACGGCTCTCCGTTTTCGGCGTGATCTGCACGAAACGCGCGCCGGCAATCTGCGCGGCAAGCGCACGCGCATGCCCGAGAGGGTGGATGCTGTCGCGATCATGACCGATGACGAGCACCGGCAGGGCGAGATTGCCGACCTCCGCGTCGGTGACGTCAGGGCCGTCGCTGGAGATCCTGGTCAGCAGTTCGGCGGTCACATCCAGAGGCGTGCGGGAGAAAAACCCGGCAAGCGAGGCGAGATTGTCCGGCGCCTCGGCGGCGAGCCGCACGCCGACCGGCCCGGCAAGGAATGCCTGCTTTGCCTCGCCCAGTGGCAGGGTTTTCAGAAGCCGCCCGACTTCGGCATTGGGCGCCATATTGTCCGGCGCCGATGCCGTCAGCCAGGCGGGCCTTGCCAGGATCAGTGCCTTGACGAGATCGGGCCGTTTGACGGCGACACGCAAGGCGATCGCGGCCCCCATCGAGATACCGCCGATCACGACCGGCGCCGCAAGGTTTTTCTCGATATAAGCGGCAATATCATCGCAGAAGGCCGAAATCGACAACCGCTCGACATTGCCGGCCCGAGAACGCCCGTGGCCGCGGGCTTCGATCGTAACCCGGCGATATCCGGTTTCGCACGGAAAGACTTCGTCTGTCTGCGCCGCGTCTCCGCAGAGGCCGTGCTGGAATATTGCCGACGCGCCCTCGCCCGCCATATCGACATTGAGAATGGTTCCGTCGCTGGTTTCGAACGGTTCAGCCCGTCTCATCGTCCTCTCCCTGCGCCGTCGCCGTCGAGGGCCCTTTTCAGGAAGGACGCCACATTGGCCGCCTCCGAGGCCGAAAGACCGTGCGTGACGAGACTGCCGCCAAAGCCGGTTGCCTTGAGACGGCCGAGATAATGCGCGTAATCGAGGACGCCCTTGCCGGCGGTCGCGAAACTGCCGTCGGGATTGCGGTCTTTCGCATGCGCCATGACGATCCGATCGGCGAGAAGATCGATGGCTGAGGAAACGATGCGCCGCTGCTCATCCAACGTTGCGACCTCGAAAAGATTGGCCGGATCGAGGACGATCTTGACGCGGGGGCTATTGAGCGCTGCGATCAGCCGATGGGCTTTCTCAGCCGAGTTGACGACATTGGCAAGCTCAGGCTCGATGGCCAGATCCACATTATAGCGCTCGGCGATCTCGATGGCCGCCTCCATGGCTTCGAGAAGATCGCGCCAGGCCTCCGGCGTGTCATTGTCGGCGTGCGCTTTCCACTGGTCGATGGGGTCGCGTGTACCGGTGCAGAGCGTGATCAGGGCGGTCGACATGCCGGCGCAGCGCGCGGCCAGCGTCGCCAGGTTGCGAAGGCCGGCTTGGCGCAGGGCGGGATCGGGATGGATCATATTGTAGGTGCCGGAAACGGCGACGATCTCGACACCACTTTTGAGAGACGCCTCGCTGACTGCGCGCGCCTGGGCCTCGGAAATCGTCTCCGGCATCGGCGGCAGGCCCGAGCAGGCCATGTTGTATTGTGCTGCGGCGAAGCCGGCCCGGGCGACCGCATTGAGGACGGTCGAGGGTTCCGTTCCCTCGAAGGTCTTTGCGAAGATGCCGAGCTTCATCACACGCCACCCGTCACGTCGGCCAGCGCGACCGCCTTGCCGGTTTCGACGGAGCGCGCGACGGCGACCATGGCCCGTACGGAGGCCAGGCCATCATCGATGTCGGCGCCTTCCATCACTGCGCCATCCAGGATGGTGCGGGCGAAGCCTTCGACCTGACGACGATAGAAATGGCCGTCGGCGCCGAGAACGCGATGGGTCGCGCCATCGGCTTCCCGGAAAATGTCGACCTCACTGGTTTTGTAGTACCACGGGTTATAGGTCTTGCCCAAAATGCTGCCGTTCCTGCCATAGATCTGGAAACCTTCGTGCCAGTCCATGCGCACCTGCACAGTGAGATCGAGGTGACCGAGCGTGCCGGAGGCAAACTCCACGTCGACGAACCAGCACCAGATACCGGCTCGCTCACTCAGCCGCGCGGTGACGGAAACGATGTCGCCGGCAAAATAACGCGCCGTGTCGATCAGGTGGCAACCATGCGCCAGCATGTAGTAGCGGCGCAGGTCGGCTTTCGGATTGGCGGCGGGTTTTCGCGCATTGGCGCTGGCAACGATCAGCGGCTGGACCGCATCGGTCATCGGATAGCGGTGGGTGCTGTCGCAATACCATGCCTTCAAAGCAACCATCTCGCCCATCTCGTCGCGGATGAAGGATTTCGCCGCCTGGAGCCCGGCGTCGAAACGCTTCATATGCCCGACCTGAAACACCTTTCCCGACTTCTCGACTTCAGCCTTCAATTCAAGGCATTCCTCGACGGTGACCCCGACGGGTTTCTCGCACAGCACATGCTTGCCCGCCTGAAGGGCGCGGATGGAGGCCGGGACGTGAAAGGCATCGGCGGTGGCGATGATCACCGCATCGAGGTCGGGATCGGCCAGCATCCTGTCGTAGTCGTTATAGGTTTTACCGACCCCATGGGTGATCGCCATTCGTTCGCGCAGATCCTCGGCGACGTCGCAAATCGCATAGAGATCGGCATTCATAGCCTTCGTGCAGCTCTCGAAGTGCGCGGCCTGGGCAATCTGGCCGGCTCCCAGTACGCCGATGCGGAGGCGCCGTTCCTGTTTTGCTGGCATCGATAAGCCCTCTGGATCGAATGTTGAAGATGAACGCCGGTTTCGGCGCCGAATGGCATCGCTCTCTGGAAATCAACCCCGACATCACCCGCCTGCCGGCTCTGCCTCGTCAGTTCAAAGCCATGTGTGTTTGAGGATGGAAAAAATGAAGTTTCGCCGGGTCGATTGCCAGATTGATCGATTGGCCTGTTTCGACCGTGCTGACAGCTTCGAAGCGGGCAACGGCGTTGGCGGCACCGCTCAAGTCTTCGACGGCATCGGGGTCGCCCGAGTCGATCCGAACCGCGTCAATCTTCAAATGCACGATCAACTCGGAGCCAAGCTCCTCGATCGACTTCACGACAACCGGGATCGTCGGATAGGAGGCTCCGGAGGGCAGCTGGCTGTCATAGAGATCCTCGGGCCGAACGCCGAAGATCAATGCCTTTCCCTCGAAGGCGGAAAGACCGGGCGCCCGCTCGAAGACGCCGTCGGACAAGGGGATGGAAAAACCCGGCAAATGGATTCGCATACCCTCCAGACGCCCCTCGAAAAGGTTCATCGACGGCGAGCCGATGAAGCCGGCGACGAAGGCATTGACCGGGCGGTGATATAGGGCCTTGGGCGTGTCCACCTGCTGAAGCACGCCGCCCTTCAGCACGGCGACACGGTCGCCCATGGTCAGGGCTTCGGTCTGGTCGTGCGTCACGTAGATCGTCGTCACCCCCAATTGTCGCTGCAGGCTTGCGATTTCGGCGCGCATCTGAACACGCAGCTTGGCATCGAGGTTGGAGAGCGGTTCGTCCATCAGGAATGCCGCGGGCTCACGGACCATGGCGCGCCCCATCGCGACACGCTGGCGCTGGCCGCCGGAAAGCTGGGCGGGCTTGTTGCCGAGCAGGGTTTCCAGCTGCAGGATCTTGGCAATCTCGTGCACGCGCTTGGTTCGCTCGGCCTTGCTCTTTCCCGCCAGCTTCATCGAAAAGGCGATGTTGTCGAACACGGTCATGTGCGGATAAAGAGCATAGCTCTGAAAGACCATGGCAATGTCCCGGTCCTTGGGCGCAAGATCGACGACGTCCTGACCGCCGATGCTCAAGGTTCCGCTGCTGATCTCCTCAAGGCCGGCAATCATGCGGAGCGCGGTCGATTTTCCGCATCCGGACGGACCGACCAGAATCAGAAACTCGCCGTCATGAATCGTCAGGCTCAGATCCTTGATCGCATGGTAGCTGTTTCCGTAGGTCTTGCAGATTTTGTCCAGTACAACCACAGCCACGTCTCATCCTCCCGTATCAATCCGCTCACGTCTTCGACCGGCGCTCCCCGCCACCTCCGATCCTTTCGATAAGAAGGCTCAGGCCTGAGCTTTAAAGTCAACAGAAGAATCGAGGTGATTTCGCCATACGTTATCTATGTGTCAGCATATCATTTTGAAATTGTTCGCATTAATTCAATTTATTTGCGCGCTAATATTTTTTTACGCGCGTAATTTTTATAGCCGGTACGGCAGCTGTTGAAGGCTCTTTCAAACCCTACGATCGGCGTGTGGTTCCGCTCGGGCGGCCAACAAGGTCGACACCTATCAACGGCGCGCTAATCGTGACATCCCGGCATCGGGCGCGGCGCCGGTGCATTTTCCCCTGCCATCCATGCCAGGCAGGTCCGGTTGTCCGGCAGGCCCCTGCGCCCTCCCCGCGCGGTCACGGAAATGGCGGCAGCCGCTGTGGCATAGGCTACGCAATCAAGCGGGCTCTTTCCCTCGGCAAGGGCAAGAGCATAGGCGCCGTGAAAGCAGTCGCCGGCGCCGGTCGTGTCCACCGCTTGAACCTGATAGGCCGGCAAATGCCACCGGGTGGGATCGCCTTTCTGGCGGAGGCAGGTCCCTCGTTCGCCATCGGTCAGCACGACAGCGGACCGCTCCGCTGACCAGAGCTTCTCCAGAATGGTCGCCGGATCACCTTCACCGGTATACTCCCTGGCGAAAGCGAGCGGCAGCACCAGATGGTCGGCGCAGGCGAGGAGCCGGTCCGTCTCGGCACCGACCGTCCATTCGATATCGGCTATCACGGCAAGGCCAAGCGCGCGCGCCCGTGCCACCACCCTTTCCGAGTGTACGGCATAGCCATCGATCAGCAGGACCGGGGCCTGCATCAAAACATCGTCGGGCAGTGCATCCGACGTCCCGTGCAGCACATCGTCGTCATAGGCTATGAACCGGTCGCCGTCAGGACCGACGGTGATCACCGAGCGGATCGGCGCGGCAGCGGCATGGCGCGGCGCCAGGGATATGTCGACGCCCTCGCGCTCGAGCTCGGTGCCGGCCGGATCGGCTACGGGATCCTCGCCAAGCCAGCCGATGAAGCCGGCGCGCCCACCAAGCCTGGCGACAGCGACAAGGGCCGTCGCCACGTTGCCGCCATGGTCCATGGCCCGCTTGGTCACCTTTCCCTTGCCGGCCGAAAGCCCCCGATCGACATAGATGATGTCATCGATGGCAAGGGCGCCGAAGCCCAGAACCTGGAGCGGGCGCGACACGTCTCAAGCGCCGGCAGCCGCCAGCGCCTCCTCCGGCGCCATGCCTTTATGAATGACGAATTTGAAGGCGCGTGCGGCCATCGTCGTATCGCCGTGGCCCCAGAGGTTGCGGCCGACGACCGCGCCTTTGGCGCCGGCGCGCAAGGCTTCCGATGTCTGGACGAGCGCGCCAAGCAGCGTATCGGTCTTCGGGCCGCCAGCAATCACCACCGGGACCGGGCAGGTCGCGACGGTCTCGCGGAAGGATTCGAAATCTCCGGTATAGCCGACCTTGATCACGTCGACGCCGGCTTCGAAACCGATGCGCACCGCATAGGCGATTTCATCCGGGGTGAAGACGATCTTGCCGCCGTCGGAGAAATCACGGGGATAGACATGGGCAACGACCGGCATCTCGTAGCGGGCGGCGGCGTTGACCGTATCGGTCAGCCAGCGGATATACTCTCCCTCGGTGGCGCCGCGCACCGGAATGGCGACGGCCAGAGCGTCCGCACCATAACGCACCGCGTCTTCCGGGGTGGCAATGAGCTGGCGAATCCTGTCGTCAGCGGTGAAGCAGCCGCCCTGAATGACGAGGGCCGCCTTTCCGGCATAATCCGACCAGAGGTGACGCGCAGCGCCGGGCTGGATGCTGATGTAGTCGGGGCCACCCGCCATGACGCGTCTCAGCGCGCCCGGCAGATCGGCAAGCCCGCCCTCACGAACATTGCCGTAACCGACAAAATGATCGACCGCGCCCCCGAACAGATGCCCCGATGGGTTCGAGAACAGGCGTGCGAGGCGGACTTTGGTTCCGAGACCCATGGCGATGTTTCCTTTGCGATTGCGGCGTTGCGAGTGCCGGCGTCGTTGTTGAGAAAATCCTAACTCGAAAACAAACAAATGTTCAATATTTCGAATTCTTTCGTTTTCACGCGGAAAGAGAATTTTTTACGTGCATTTTTTGCCCGTTAGGGCTATTTGTGGGGCACAGGCCGCGCCATCAGACGGCTGTCTTTCGTTTTTCAAAAGTCGCCTTATCGCAACGAGGCGCGCGGCAGCCGGGATCGCACATGCTTGCAGAACAGAGGCGGCAGCAGATCATGCTGGAACTTCAACGGGTCGGTCAGGCCCGCACCCGCCAGCTCGCGGAATTCTTCGAGGTTTCGGAAGTCACGATCCGCTCCGATCTCGAAATCATGGACGCGAAGAAGCAGCTGATCAAAACGCATGGCGGGGCAATCGCCCTGCCGTCCGACTCGCCGGCCGCAGCCTTCGAGGAGCGCATGCAGCGCAATTTCGATGCGAAGCGGCGCATTGCCCAGATGGCCGCGCGGCAGATCATCGACAACCAGTCGATCGTCTTCGACAGCGGCTCGACACTGCTGCAGGTGGCCATGCAGATGCCGCCGGTCAACAACGTCGTGGTGGCGACGACGGCGATGAACATCGCCCAGCATCTGATGTACCGGCCGGGGCTCGACGTGCACATGATCGGCGGCCGGGTGTTTCCCAGCACCGTCAGCACGATCGTTTCGGATTCCGACAAGGCGGTCGGCGGGCTCGTCGCCCACCAGGCCTTTGTCAGCGCCCACGCGATCGATCAGGCCTTCGACGTCGTCGATGTCTCCGAGGATATTGCGCGGACCAAGCGCAACCTGGTTCGTATGGCCCGGCGCGTTGTGCTGGTGGCGGATTCGAGCAAGTTCGACATCGGCGCCTCCTCCAAAGCCTTCTCGCTGTCGCGCGTCGATCTGATCATCACCGACAGCAACATGCCGCACAGCATCCGCAACCGGCTGGACAAGCTCGGCGTGGAGGTGCGCTACGCGTGACGGGCAGGCAGCCTCCCAGCTGAGAAAAGTTTGGGCGCGCGCGAAAGGTTTTCGGCCGAGGCCGGGGACACGAAGTCGCCTAAAACCCCAGCCCTCGAAGCGTCTCGCGATTCTTGCGAACGGCCGCGGCCGGATCGGTTCCGGCATGGTCCGACTCTTCCTCCACCACGATCCAGCCGGTGAACTCCGGCGCCGCCCGAACGGCCGAAATCACGGCGGGCACGTCGCAGACGCCTTCGCCGAGCATCGCCCAAATCCCCCCGGCGTCGACATCCTTCAGATGCACGTAGCGGATGCGGTCACGATAGGCCGAAAGCGTCTCGCCGATCTCCTGGCCGCCACGCAGGATATGGCCGGTATCCGGCACCCAACCCACGCGTGGGTCGAGGAGGGCAAACAGCCGGTCATAGTCGTCGCGGGTGAAGAGCAGCGTATTGTGGTGCGAGGAAGGGTGGACGGCAACGGCGACGCCGGCCGACCGTCCGATCTCGGTCGCGCGATTATAGCACTCCGCCGCGATGGCGAACTTCTTCTCACGCGGGCCATCCGAAACGACCGTGGCCGATCCCATCGAGACCATCGCACCGGGAAAATTCGCCGCGAAATCCACCCATCGCCGGGCCGTCTCCAGATCGGAGGCGAGCTTTTCCGTCACCGTGAAGCCGCTGGCCGAGCCGAAGGCAAAGGAAACCAGCGTTAAACCGGCCTCCGCAAGAGTCCGGGCAAAGTCGCTGGGCTTGAGCGCGTAGTGACCGATCATCGTGTCGGTGATTTCGAGACCGGCATATCCGCCATCGGCGATGGCGCGCACCAGATCGTCCGGCCCGCCGCTCCACCCCTTGCCCAGCATCTCCCAGGTGAATGTCTGGCAGCCGATCTTCAGCGCAGCATCGTGCATATCTTGGTCCTGACCTATTCTTTGGTGACAGTCGATATCGAAGCCGGAGCCTCCGCGCCGGCGATCATCGCGGCACCTGGTATCCGGCATTGCCGAAAGCATTCTTCGAGAAGGGGCGCTTCCCTCGGGGAATTGCGACGCCTCCCAACGTCTTGTCATTTCGTAGGGGAAAATGTTAGCGTGCGTCAACATAATTTATTCCTCGCGAATTCAACGTGCATCCGCGGCTCTGCGGGCAGGGAACGGCAAGGTCAGGTTTTCAATGACACAGACACTCAGGATCGGTGTTGTGGGATGCGGCAGCATTTCGCTCGCCTATATGCGCAACGCGTCGCTGTTTCGCGGCGTCGAAATCACCGCCTGTGCGGATCTTAATGCGGACGCCGCCAAGCGCCGCGCGGCCGAGTTCAATCTGCGGGCGGCCGACGTCGACGCCCTCATCGACGACAGGAACATCGACCTGATCCTCAACCTGACGATCCCGGCTGCCCATTTCGACGTCTCGATGCGGGCGCTGTCGGCGGGCAAACATGTCTTCACCGAAAAGCCGCTCGGCGTCACGGCCGCGGAAGGCCGCCTGTTGGTGAGCGCGGCTGCCGAAAGCGGCCTCATGCTCGGTTCGGCGCCGGACACCTTCCTGGGGGCGGCCGGACGCCATGCCCGGCGGCAGATGGAAGCCGGCGCCATCGGCCGGCCGGTAACCGGAACGGCCTTCATGATGGGCCGCGGCATGGAGCATTGGCATCCGGACCCCAGCTTCTACTACCAGGCCGGCGCAGGCCCGGTGATGGACATGGGCCCCTATTACCTGACGATGATGGTCAATCTCATGGGGCCAATCCGCCGGGTGCAGGCCGTCGCCACAAGCGGGCAGGAGGAGCGGCTCATCACCGCCGAAGGGCCGAAACAGGGCACCACGTTCAAAGTCGGCACACCGACCAGCGTGCTTTCGCTGCTGGAGTTTGATTGCGGCGCCACCGTGACCTTCGGCACCTCCTGGGACGTCTTCCGCCACTCCAACCATCCGATCGAACTGCACGGCACCGAAGGTTCGCTGCGCCTGCCGGACCCCGACAATTTCGGCGGCCTTATCGCGCTCTCCAGCCGTGGTGCGCCGTGGCAGGAAACCGATACGTCAGGCGCACTCTTCGGCGCCGTCAACTGGCCGATCGCAGCACCTGATCGTGCCAACTATCGCATGCTTGGCCTTGCCGATCTCGCCCGCGCCATCATCGAGGGCCGGACGCCGCGCGCTTCGGGGGATCTCGCGCTGCATGTGCTCGACGTCATGGAAGCAATCCTGCGGGCAGGTGAAACCGGTGTCGCTCAGACCATTCCGGATACTGTCGCCCAGCCGAGCGAATTGCGGGAAGACGAAGCAAGGAGCCTGCTCGCATGACGCAGCTGGATGAATCCGCAAGACGCGCACTGGCGTGGCCTGGCGATCCGCAGGAGCCGGTGGAAAACTGCACGCCGGCGCTGGCGCGGCAACAATATCTGGACGGTTTCGCAGACATCCAGTGGCCGCTCGAGGATGTGGCCGAGGTATCGGAGAAGCATGCCGGCGCAATCCGAGTGAAGATATGGCGCGGCTGCACGGCGCCGCGCGAGCAGGCCCCCGCCTTGCTTTATCTCCATGGCGGCGGCTTTGTGATCGGCGCGCCGGAAACCCATGAGGACATCTGCCGGACGCTTGCCAATAAGATTGGCGCCATCGTGATCTCGCCCGACTATCGCCTCGCCCCGGAGCATCCCTTTCCGGCAGCGATCGAAGATTGCGCAGCCACGCTCATCTGGATGAGGGATCAGGCAGACGCCCTCGGCATCGATCCGGCACGAATTATCGTTGGCGGCGATAGTGCCGGCGGAAATCTCGCCGCCGTCATCGCCCTTTTGGCGCGGGACGGAGAGGTGCCTGATGTCATCGGGCAGGTGCTGATCTATCCGGTGACCGACCAGTTGCAGGCAAGCGACAGCTACATGCGCTATGCAGAGGGTTTCGGCCTGACGGCAGCGGCGATGCGATGGTTCCGGGATCACTATCTGCCGGTGACGGCAAGCCGCTCCGACTGGCGGGCCTCGCCGCTTCGCGCGGCATCGCTCGCCGGCGTGGCGCCGGCCTTCGTGATCCTTGCCGGCCACGACGTGCTGTTCGACGAAGGCGCGCTTTATGCCGAGCGGCTCAATTCGGAAGCCCGGGCGACAAGCCGGACCTGGCCCGGACAGATCCATGGCTTCGTCTCGAAGAGACGGGCCATTCCCGAGGCGCAGGAGGCGCTCGACGCCATTGCAACGGCATGGCGCACGATGGACCCGGCGCTCACGCGTTGAACCGTAACCGGCACCCGGCCTCAAGCCGAGTCGCGCATCACCAGTGTTGCCTCCAGGATGACCCTGTTCGTTGAAGGGGTCGTCCCCTCGTCTTCGCTTTCGATATGAGACAGCAGAAGCTCAACGGATTTGGCAGCGATCTCCGGCGCGTTCTGGGCCATCGTCGTCAGCGACGGGCAGGTATATCGGCTGAGCGGGTGATCGTCGTGCCCGGCGATGCGCACATCGCAGCCGTCGCCGCGGCCGATTTTCAGGCCGGAAGCGAAGGCCGCCGCCATGGCGCCGAAAGCGAAGCGGTCGTTGGCGCAGAGCAGGGTTTTGCCGGGCAGGCCGCCACGCGCAAGAATTCTCTGCATCTGCTCGTATCCCAGGCGCTCGAACTCCCAGGACGGCGGCGCCTCGCAATCGATGACCAGCGGTGCATGCCCTTCCCTTGCCATCGTCGCACGGTAGCTGGCCTGCCGCTCGCCGGCGTTTTCCGTCAGATGCGGAATTTCCAGGAATATCGGCGGCTCACCGGACCGGCAGAGATATTGCACAATGGCTGCCATGCTTTGGGCGTTGTCGTTGCCGACATAGGGAAGATCGCCGCTGGCCGGATTGTCGAAGCAGACGACAGGGATGGCGTCCTTCAGTCTTTCCAGCGCGGAACGGCGTGAGCCGGCCCCGAGCGGCGCCACGATCGCGCCGGCAACCTTCAGCGACAGCAAGGTCCGCACCGCCTCCGCCTCCAGCTCCGGCCGCGTATGCGACGAGATCTGGACCGGCCAGAATCCCTTGTCGCGCAACTCCAGCTCGATCAGCGACACGACCTGCACATAGAAGGGATCCGACATGGTCGGGACCAGGATCCCGATATTTCTGGTCCGTTTGCGGTTGAGATGCCGCGCGAACAGGTTCGGCTCGAAATTCGACTTCTTGAGAGCCGCCTCGATACGCTTGCGGGTCACCTCCTTGATCTGCGAGGGATCATTGAAATATTTCGACAGCGTCGGACGCGACACGCCAGAGGCGGTCGCGAAATCATCCATCGATTTATAACTCTTCTTGGCCATTCAGTTCCTTAACGACGGGATGATCACGCTGGATCCAATTGATATCGCATTGGCGGCGCTGCCTTTCTAAACACGAAAAAGTCGCCTCCATCCGCCCATTCCCCTCCCATGCCGGCGGTTGCAAACTTTCATTTGTTTACGAAAGTAAAGAAAAAATGCATCACAAGCAATACAAATTCTGCGAAAAAACATCGGCCGCAATATCGTATAATACGCTTTCTTATCAGTTGCTTAGAAAGTCAGGCATCGTCCATACCGCCGTCAATTTTTTTCTGCACCGCATTTCTTCATTGACAGACAGGCGCCTCAGGGAACCTAATTTGCCTACGGTCTTGAGGAGGATCGATCACTGAAAATCTATGGGAGGCACAGATGAATATCAGAAAATTCAGCGTGACCATGCGGGCTGCCGTGGCGGTGTGGGCGCTTTGCGCCAGCTCGGCATTTGCCGACACCACCATCGAGTTCATTCAATGGTGGGAACCCGAAATGCCCTCCGGCGCGCTGCGCGGCATCATGAACGATTTCGAGGCGGCAAATCCCGGCATCAAGGTGACGCTCGTCAGCGGTCCCTATGCCACGACCCGTGACCAGATCGTCGTCGGCGCCGCCTCCGGGACCTTAAGCGACGTCGTCGGCCTGGATGGCGCCTGGGTCAACGGGCTCTCCAAGCAGGGCGCGATCGCCTCCATGGACGAATTGATGGAGAAGGCGAAATACGACAAGAGCCAGATCACCGATATCGTCAAGGTCGACGGCAAGAGCGTGATGTTCCCGCTGGCATCTTTCGTCTACCCCGTTTTCGTCAACCTCGATATCGCCAAGGCGTCGGGTGTCGACAAGCTGCCGGCCACGCGCACGGAATTCGCCGAAGCCGCCAAGAAGATGACCGACGCGTCAAAGAACCAGTATGGCTGGGTTCTGCCGCTGTCGCTGCAGTCTCCGAGCGGAATCCAGAACGACGTGATGTCCTGGGTCTGGGCCTCCGGCGCCTCGATGATGAAGGACGGCAAGCCTGACCTCGAAAATGACGCCGTCGTCGGCACGCTCGACTATCTGGCATCCCTCAACAAGGAAGGCGTTATTTCTCCCGGCATTTTCGCCAAGAAGGAACAGGACAAGGTCGAGGAATTCGTCAACGGCCGCGTCGGCATGATGGTCGATTCCCTCGCGCACGTGAATCTCATCCGTGAGCGCAATCCGAAGCTCAAATTCGGCATCTCCGCCTTGCCGGCCACCGACGGCTATACCGGCAAACGCGGCATGCCCTATGCGTCCTGGGGCATCGGCATCAGCGAGGGCAGCAAGCACAAGGAAGAAGCCTGGAAGCTGGTGGAATACCTGATGAGCCCCGACGTCAACGGCCGCCTGGTGTCGATTGCCAATGCCTTCCCCGGCAATGTCCATGCCAAGCCGGACTTCGTGGCATCGGACCCGATCTTCGCCGAAGCTTTCAAAATCTTCCAGAGCGGCTATCCTGCCAACGAATTCGTCGGCCTTCCGGTTGCCGAAGAACTAATGCGCGACATGAACGTCGAAGTTCAGAAAATGTTCGACGGCGGCCAGTCGGCCAAGGACGCGGCAGCCAATACCGAGAAGGCCTGGCTCGCGAAGTTCTGATGCATGTCGCCCGGAAGTGCGCAGCGGTTCCGGGATAACGACACGCATAACACAAAGGACTAAAGCACGTCGCTTTCACGAGATCGCCGGCAACGCGACGTGGCGCTGCCGGCGCAAGTCGTCAAATCTCGGCAGAATGGGAAGTCACAGCTCATGAATCATTCCGCTCCGGCCCTGGTGGCAGCGCAAGTCAAAGCGCGAGGGAAAAGAAGGCTTCGTTACAGCACCTTGAGGAAGCTGGTGCCGTATTTCTACGTGTCGCCGGCGACCTTTTTGCTTGTTCTGCTGATGCTGTTCCCGATGGTGATGGTCTTCAAATATTCATTGATGGACGGCGCCATCATGAAAAAGGACGCTGCATTCGCAGGCGTCCAGAATTACCTGACCATCTTCGAAAATCCAGTCTTCTGGCAGTCGGTCGGCCAGACCATGTATTTCACGATCATGAGCGTCGTCTTCCACTTCATCATCGGCCTGGCCTTCGCGCTGCTGTTGAACACCAACCGCGTCGATCCGCTGATCAGGAGCATATTGCGTGTGCTCTTCATCCTGCCGTGGCTGTTCACCGCCGTCATCATCGCCATCATCTGGCGCTTGCTGCTCGACCCGAACGGCGTCGTCAACAGCGTGCTGATGGCGCTCCATATCATCAACTTCAAAGTCGAATGGTTCTCCTCGACCCACACCGCCATTCACGCCCTGACCTTTGCAAACATCTGGGCGGGTTATCCGCTCTATATGGTCAGCCTGCTTGCCGGCCTGCAGGGCATTTCGAAGGAGCTCTACGAGGCAGCCGGGATCGACGGCGCCAACGAACTGGAAAAATTCTGGTACATCACCATTCCGCAACTGATGCCGATCATCATCAGCATCGCGCTTCTCGACTTCATCTGGACGATGCAGGTTTTTCCGCTCGTCTGGATGACGACGGGCGGCGGCCCGATCTATTCGACGGAGGTGCTCTCCACCTTCACCTACAAGCTCGCCTTCTCCCAATATGAATTTTCGCTGGCTTCGGCGAGTGCGATGATCATCCTCATCATTTCGATGAGCGTCACCTACTTCTACATCAAACACCAGCAGCGCAGGTGACCGCCATGGCAAAGCGTTCGAAGAACTCGGCTCTGCCGACCATCTTGACCTATCTCGGGCTGGCGGTCGGCCTCATCTTTTCGACCTTCCCGATCGTCTGGATGTTTTTCAGCTCGCTGAAATCGAACACGGAAATCTTCGCTCTTCCGCCGCGGCTTTTGCCGGAGGATTTCACCGTGGCCGCCTATCTGACGATCTTCAACGATCCGGTGAAGGTGCGGTTCTTCATCAACAGCTATTTCGTCGCCGGCGTCGTCACCTGCCTGACCCTCGTCATCGCCATCCTGACCGCCTATGGATTCAGCCGCTACTCGTTCCGCTTCAAGAACACCTTGAACATCTTCATCATCAGCACCCAGACCGTTCCGCCGATCACGCTTCTCATCCCCTATTTCGGCATGGTCGTCGCCTTCAGGATCTTCGACACATATCTGGCACTGATCCTCACCTATATGGTCTTCACGCTGCCTTACGCGGTCCTGCTGATGACCGGCTACCTCAACACCTTGCCGAAGGAATTGGACGAGGCCGTCCTTGTCGACGGCGGCTCGAGCTGGACGGCACTTTGGCGCGTCATCGTGCCCGTCTCCATTCCCGGGATCGTCGCCACCGCGGTTTACACCTTTCTGCTGGCGTGGAACGAATTTCTCTTCGCCCTAACGCTGACAAAGTCGATGGATCTCAGAACCGTTCCGATCGGCATCCAGTTGCTGATGGGCCAGCATGCTTTCGAATGGAATGAAATGATGGCGATGAGCGTGCTCGGCTCCCTCCCCCTGCTGGTGCTGTACCTGGTTGCCCAACGCTATTTCCTGGCGGGCATGACCGCCGGCTCGGTCAAAAGCTGAGGTGGGACCAATTCGTCTTAAGCATTGATATCCGCCACGGCTTATTGCGAAACTTCGCGGACCGCGTGCAGGATCGAGCGGGCAATATCGGCAAAGCCAAGTCCGGCGGGCTGCGAGGAGACCCACTTCGGCGCGTACTGCAGGTGCGGAAGGACCGGGATGATATTGTTGACGCCGAAGGAGTTGCGGATAAAGCCGAACATCGGTGCGTCGTTTCGAGAGTCGCCGACGAAGGCAGTCGCGGTGGGCGTCTCGGTCGGATCGACACCAAACAGGCCGGTTAGAACCCGCTCGCTCATCGATCGCTTGTTGTAGTCGCCGATCCAGGTGTTGATGTGGATGGAGCTGATCGCCACCGTTCCGCCCATGGCCCTGATGCTGGACGCCAGATCCTCGACCTCGTGCGGATCGTGACCCTGTATGTCGATCGCGACATCCGCCAGCCGGAAGACCTGGTCGTGGGCGATCCTGAACGGCCTGCTCTTTTGCGTGATCAGCGCTTTGATCGCCTGCAGATGCCGGCGTTGGCGCTCGCCCTGCAGGGTGCCGTCTTCCCAATAGTCGAAGACGACGTCGCCATCCCGGCGGGTGACGCAATATGCGCCGCTTTCGCCGATGACGGCGGCCACCGGCCAGGCGCGGACGATATGTTCGCACCACCCGGCAGAGCCGCCCGTGACCGGCACGACGGCAATGCCGGCCCGGCTGAGATCCCACAGAGCCTCATAGGTCTGCGGCAGAAGCTTGCCCTCTGTCGTCAGCGTATCGTCGATATCGGTGAACAGGTAACGCACATCCTGCAGCTCCCGCGCTGATGGCGCCAGGTCCACGTAGCTCATGTCGTCTCCTCGCTGCATGTCACCACGTCCAACCCGCTTTCGGCGAGAGCATTGGCGGCCGACGCTTCGCCGGGCAGCCGATCCGTGTAGAAACGGGTGAGTTTGCTGAACGGCGCAACCCGCACGGAGGCGGTGCGCGTCCACTTGCTGACGTCTGCGGCGAGGATCTGCGTTTGTGAATTTTCAAGAAGCGCGTTGGTGATCTGGGCCTCGCTGTAGCTGAAATCCATCAGGCCAGTGAGCGGGCTCAGAGCGCCTGCGCCGACCACGGCGTGGGTTGCATAGAATTTTTCGACGAACCGGATCACATCCGTGCCGACCACGTCGCGGTCATCGTGACGCAAAAGACCGCCGGTCAAATGGACCTCGACACTCGGGGCGTCGCACAGGCTCAAGGCGACGTGGATGTTGTTGGTGATCACCGTCAAACCCTGGTGATCGCGCAACGCGTCGGCAACGAATTGCACCGTGCTGCCGATCCCGAGGAACACCGTCGCCTCGGCGCCGATGTCGGCGGCCACGCGCCGTGCGATCAGGCGCTTGGCCCGCCGGTTGAGCTGGGCGCGGGCGTTGAGCGAGATGTTGCTGCCCTCGACCGGCAGATCGACGCCGCCATGGAAGCGGCGCGCATGGCCCAGATCGCATAAGCCATTGATATCGCGACGAATGGTCTGCGTCGTCAAATCGTAGCGACGTGCCAACTCCTCGATGTACTGAACACCTTCGGTCTCGATCAGCGCAAGGATCTCGCGTTGTCGGCTCGATATGATCCGCTGCCCCATCGCCGCTCCTTAGGTGAGGTAGACACTGGGATCGTCTGTTATCACGCCGGTCAAACCCGCGCCCCAGAAAGATGCGAGCCGTTTTGGGTCGTTGCAGGTCCACGCCCTCACCTTAATGCCGCAACGGACGGCCTCTTCGAGAAACCCGATACTGAGGGCCTTATAGTCGAGATGGATGGTCGTTGCCGGGATCGACCGAAGGATATCAAGCCAATCCGCCGGCACCTTGCTCCACAGCATGGCGAGTTCGTACCTTGGATCGAGCCCATGCATTCCTTTCAGCGCAGCGGCATCGAAGCTCGAGATCATGATCCTGGTGTGCGGCGCCCGCGCCTTCAGATGCTGATCGACGATATTGACCAGTTGGCCGAGCGATTTGTGATGGGCATGCTGCTTGATCTCGACATTGGCGTTGAGGCCAAATTCGCCGAGGGCCGAAACGACCCGCGCCAGCGTCGGCAGCGGTTCGCCCTTGAATTGCGGACCGAACCATGCGCCGGCGTCGATGGCCTTGAGATCGGACGCGGTGAGGTCGGCAAGACTTCCCTTTGACGACGAGCAGCGATCGATTGAAACATCGTGGATCACCACCGGGGTGCCATCGCCAAGAAGGGCAACGTCGAGTTCGACCCATTCCGCACCTTGTTCGGCGGCTGCCCTGAAGGCAGCAACGGTATTTTCGGGCGCCACGGCAGAGGCGCCCCGATGCGCCTGAACTTCACTGCGTGGCGGGCCGGATCGCGGCTCTACGGTCGTCATCGTCTCATCTCTTTCGTCGTCTTCTGCTGGATGAAGAAATAAAAATCCTGCGTCAATCCGTGCGTTTTCCGGTATTGCTGTTAAAAGGGTGCATCGCGTCAACACAGGCGAAAACGTCGATATTCGCATTCTCGGCAAAGTCCGGGCGACCCGGTACCGTCAGGACGACTGTCCGCTGGCTCTCACCCAATCGCACATGCAGATGACTTTCTCCGCCGATCGGCTCGAGCAGCTCGACCGTCGCATTCAGGCGAACGGTGGGCGTCGCCGGCTCGGTGACGAGCAACGCATCGGGGCGAAGGCCGACCATGTCGGTGCCGGCGGGCAATGCCAGGGTGCCTGCCCTGTCGGCGGCCCTGAGCACGTCGACCGGCACAAGGTTCATAGGCGGCGAGCCGATGAAGCTGGCGACAAACAAACTTGCCGGCCGATCGTAGACCGCCACCGGCGTGCCCACCTGTTCGACAAGGCCGCCGTTCATCACCACCAGCCGGTCCGCAAGGGTCATCGCTTCAAGCTGGTCGTGCGTGACGTAGATGCTGGTCGTCTTCAGACGCCGTTGCAGCCGGCGAATTTCGACGCGCATCTGCACCCGCAATTTGGCATCGAGATTGGACAGCGGCTCGTCGAACAGAAAGGCGGCCGGCTCGCGGACGATGGCGCGTCCCATCGCCACACGCTGGCGCTGCCCGCCGGAGAGTTCGCGAGGTTTGCGATCCAACATCGGTTCGATTTCGAGGATCTCGGCGGCCTCCGCCACGCGGCGGTTGATTTCCGCCCGTTCGGTGCCGCGGTTTTTCAAACCATATTCGAGATTTCCCCGCACGGTCATATGCGGATAAAGCGCATAGTTTTGAAAGACCATCGCAATGTCGCGGTCGGCCGGCTCCGCCTTGTTGACATTGCGGCCGGCAATCTCGACATCGCCTTCGCTGATCGTTTCCAGCCCGGCGACCATGCGAAGCAGGGTTGATTTGCCGCAGCCGGAGGGACCGACGAGCACGATCAGTTCGCCATCTGCAACCGACAGGTTGATGCCTTTGACAGCCGGAACGGCACCATAGTTCTTCTTCACGTCGATGATATTGATCGTAGCCATTTCATTTCTCCGTTTCGACCAGGCCTTTGACAAAAAGGCGTTGCATGGCGACGATGACGAGGACGGGTGGCAGGGCGGCCAGAATGACCGCTGCCATCACGAGGTTCCAGCGCGGCTCGGCATCGGCAACCGCTGCCATGCGCTGAATTCCCATGACGACGGTATAGAAGCTCTGGTCGGTGGTGATGATGAGCGGCCAGAGATACTGGTTCCAGCCGAGCACGAAGAGGATGATGAACAGGGCGGCGATATTGGTGATCGACAGCGGCAGCAGAATATCGCGGAAGAACTTCATCGGCCCTGCCCCGTCGACACGGGCGGCCTCCATCAATTCGTCAGGCACCGTCAGAAAGAACTGGCGAAACAGGAAGGTCGCCGTTGCCGAGGCGATCAGCGGAATGATCAGGCCGCCGTAATTGTTCAGCATTCCGAGGTCGGCGACGACCTTGTAGGTCGGCACGATGCGCACCTCGACCGGCAGCATCAGCGTGATGAAAATCATCCAGAATGCCAGGGTCCGGAACGGAAACCGGAAATAGACGATTGCAAAGGCCGAAAGGATCGAGATGGCGATCTTCCCGACGGCGACGCCGACCGCCATGATCAGCGAGTTGATCATCATCGGCCCGATCGGCGGCGCTCCCGAGCTTGTCATGCCGGATGACAGCATCGTCGAATAGTTCTCGATGATGTGGCCTCCCGGGGTCAGCGGCACGACGCCCGACAGGAAGTCATTGGGCCCGTGGCTCGATGCGATGAAAGCGACGTAGACCGGAAACACAACGATCGTGACGCCGAGGATCAGCACAAGATGGGCCAGGAAATTCAGGAAGGGGCGATTTTCAACCATCCTTGGGCTCCCTCAATATTGCACGCGGCGTTCGATGAAGCGGAACTGCACCGCCGTCAGGGCGACGACGATCACCATCAGAATGACGGACTGCGCCGCCGACGAGCCCAGATTCAGTCCGATGAAACCGTCGAAATAGACCTTGTAGACCAGGATCTCGGTTGCGCGCGCCGGCCCGCCCTGGGTGGTCGCATGAACGATGCCGAACGTATCGAACATCGCGTAAACGATATTGATGACGATCAGATAGAAGGTCGTCGGCGAGATCAGCGGGAAGACGATCGTCCAGAAACGCTTGGTAGGCCCGGCCCCATCAATGGCGCCGGCCTCCTGAAGCGAGCGGGGCACGGACTGCAACGCAGCCAGGAAAAACAAGAAGTTATAGGATATCTGTTTCCAGGTGGCGGCGATCACGATCAGGATCATCGCATCGTTGGGATTGATCAGATGGTTCCAATCGACGCCCATCGACCGCAGTATATAGGCGACGATGCCGATCGACGGATTGAACATGAACCACCAGAGAATACCGGCAATCGCCGGGGCGACGGCATAGGGCCAAATCAGCAGGGTCGAATAAATTCGGGAGGTGCGGAGCACGCGCATTGCCGCGGCCGCCAGGAGCAGCGCGATCGACGTCGACAGCACCGTCACGAGAATGGCGAAGATCAGCGTGTGGCCGAAAGCATTGATATAGATCGGATCGGCAAAAAGCCGACGGTAGTTTTCGAACCAGACGAAGTTCGTTTTGAAGCCGAAGGCATCCTCGCGTAGGAAGGATTGCCAGAAGGCCGTTGCCGCAGGCCAGAGAAAGAATACCACGGTCACGAAAATCTGCGGGGCAATGAGCAGGTAAGGCAAAAGCTTGTTGGGAAATACGGTCCGTTTGGTTTGCATGAGCCCTCACACTGACGGATGGGAAACGGGGACCGGTCTTTCACCAGCCCCCGTCGCGGTGCCCATTAGTTGGCGGACTCGAAATCGCGAAGCTGTTCGTTGCCGCGTGCGACGACGGAATCGACCGCTTCCTTCGCCGTCTTCTTTCCACCGAGCAATGCGGCAAACTCATCGTCGATGATGCCGCGCACCTGGACGTAATTGCCGAAGCGGATGCCCTTGGAATTGTCGGTGGGCGTCACCCGCGTCAGCTGTTTGATGCCGATGTCGGAGCCAGGGTTCTTCTCATAATAGCCCTGATCCTGGCCGAGCTTATAGGCAGCTTCGGTGATCGGCAGATAGCCGGAAAACTGATGCCAATCGGCCTGAACTTCCGGCTTCTGCAGGTAGGTGAAGAACTTCGCGACCCCCTTATATTCCTCTTCCGGACGGCCCTTCAGCGTCCAGAGGGTGGCGCCGCCGATGATCGAATTGAGCGGCTGCTTGATGACGTCATCGTAGAAAGGAAGCGGTGCAAAACCGACTTTGAAGCCTTTCGCGTTGTTGATGACGCCGGCCCGGCCGGCCGACGAGTTCATATACATCGCGCATTCCTGCGAATAGAACATCGGAGGCGCGTTGTCGCCGCCGACAGGCCCGCCGAATTTGAAGAGACCTTCGTCCTGCCACTTCTTCAAATTGTCCCAATGGCGAATCGTCAGATCGTTGTTGAAGGTGAATTCGGCGTCCAGGCCGCCGAAGCCGTTAGCCTTGGTGGAGTAAGGCTTGTCGTGCAGGGCATTGAGATTTTCGGTCTGGATCCAGGAGATCCAGGCACTGGTGAAGCCGCATTTGGCCGCACCCGATTTCATGATGGTCCGCGAGAAGGATTCCACCTCCGCCCATGTTTTCGGCGGCGTTTCCGGATCGAGCCCGGCCTTCTTGAAGACGTCCTTGTTGTAATACATGATCGGCGTCGAGGAATTGAATGGCAGCGACAAGACGTTGCCGCTGGTGTCCGAGTAATAACCGACGACCGGGGCAATGAATTTGCTCTGGTCCCAGGCCTCGCCTTCGTCTTTCATCAGCTGGTAAACCGGATAGACCGCACCCTGTGCCGCCATCATGGTGCCGGTGCCGACTTCATAGACCTGGACGATAGCCGGCTGCTGCTTGGCACGAAACGCAGCGATCGCGCCGGTCAGCGTCTCGTCATAGGTGCCTTTATAGACCGGCACGATCTCATAATCGGACTGAGATGCGTTGAAGCCCTTGGCGATCTGTTCAAGCTTCGCGCCATTCTCGCCGCCCATCGCATGCCACCACTGGATCTTGGTGGCGGCCATGGCCGGGACGGATAAGGACAGGCTGGTCAATCCTGCGGACAGGAAAAAAGCGATCTTGTTCATCTTCACTCCCATTGCTCTCGGTCCGCAGCCTCCCGCTCCAGACGTGCTGCAATGGTAACAGCCATAGTTCACTTTGCAATAATGAAATGTTCAAATGAACATTTGCCGATAGCGCCCGAACAGCGCGATCGACGGATTGCGATTTCTGTCAATGACTTCCCTTCTGCGGTCTCGCGGCTTTCCATGGCAGCCGCCGTGCTTTATGACAATTTTGTGACAGTCCATGGAGTGCCGATGTTAAGCTGGTTTCGAAAACTCATGCCGCGGGAAGATCGTTTCTTCGATCTCTTCGCTCAACACGCAAAAACCGTCGTCGGTGCGGCCGAAGCGCTCAACGAACTTTTGGGCGGCACGGACATTGAAGGCCATTGCGCCCGGATCGTCCAATTGGAGGATGAAGCGGACGAGATTACCCGCCAAGTGCTGCTTGCCGTGCGCCGCAGTTTTGTCACGCCGTTCGATCGTGGCGACATCAAGGATCTCATCCAGTCGATGGACGATGCGATCGACATGATGCAGAAAACCGTCAAGACCATCCGGCTGTTCGAGCAGAAGAGCTTCGACCCTGTGATGCAGGAAATGGGAAAAACGATCGTCCAGGCGGCGCATCTGATCGCCGAAGCCCTTCCCCTTCTCGACCGGATCAGCGCCAACGCCCCGCGTCTGGCCGCACTGGCCGAAGAAGTAACGCGCGTCGAGGGCCGGTCCGACGAGTTGCATGAGCAGGGCCTGAAGGATCTTTTCCGCCGCCACGGCGCGTCAAATGCGATGGCTTATCTTATCGGCAGCGAGATTTATGGCGAGCTTGAGAAGGTCGTCGACCGCTTCGAGGATGTCGCCAATGAAATCAGTGGCATCGTCATCGAGAACGTTTGATGGAAGCCACCCTCGCCCTGCCCCTCCTTGCCGCTCTCGTGGCTGTTGCTCTCTTCTTTGATTTCTTGAACGGCCTGCACGATGCCGCCAATTCGATCGCCACGATTGTGTCGACGCGGGTGCTGCGTCCGCAATATGCGGTGTTCTGGGCGGCTTTCTTCAACTTCATCGCCTTCTTGTTCTTCGGTCTGCACGTCGCAGAAACGCTCGGGACCGGCATTATCGATCCGGCCATCGTCACGCCGCAAGTCATCTTCGCGGCGCTGGTGGGCGCGATCGTCTGGAACATCGTCACCTGGGTCTTCGGTATTCCTTCGAGCTCATCGCATGCACTGGTCGGCGGGCTGGTCGGCGCCGGTCTGATGAAGACAGGTTTCAGCGCGATCGTGTGGAGCGGATTGTTGAAAACGGCCGGCGCCATCGTGATGTCGCCGGCGATCGGATTTTTCCTTGCGCTGCTGCTCATCCTGATCGTGTCGTGGATCTTCGTGCGACAGACGCCTTTCGCTGTCGATCGGACATTCCGGATTTTCCAATTTGTTTCCGCCTCCCTCTATTCCCTCGGCCATGGCGGCAACGACGCTCAGAAGACGATGGGCATCATTGCCGTGTTGCTCTATTCGCAAGGCTATCTGACCGGCGGCTTCCATGTACCGCTCTGGGTCGTTCTGTCATGCCAGGGCGCAATGGCGCTCGGCACACTTTGCGGCGGATGGCGGATCGTCCACACCATGGGCTCGAAGATCACGCGCCTCAACCCAATGCAGGGTTTCTGTGCCGAAACCGGCGGAGCATTGACGCTGTTCGGCGCAACCTGGCTGGGCATCCCGGTCTCGACGACGCACACGATCACCGGCGCCATCATCGGCGTGGGTGCCGCCCGACGGCTGTCAGCCGTTCGCTGGGGCTTGGCCGGCAACATCGTTATCGCCTGGGTTGTCACACTCCCGGCCGCCGCGACCATTTCAGCGCTCTGCTACTGGCTTTCGGACTTCTTCTAGAGCATGATGCCGTGAGCGGTTTTCTCATGACATCGTGCTCCAACTCTTTAATTTAGAACAGGATTCATCTTCGTCACCGGTGCGTCCCAGCCCCGCAGCGCATCGCAGACATCGGCTCTGCCGGGCGCGCCGATACGGCCGCCGAAGACCTGGCATTTGAGCGCCGCCGCCATGGACGAGAAACGCATCGTCTCGGCGATCGGCACGCCTTCTGCGATCGCCAGAGCGAAAGCGCCATGGAAAATATCGCCGGCCGCGAGCGTATCGACAGCCCTTACCTTCGGAGCGGCAAGATGGAAGATTTCGCCGCTTCGGTCGTCGCACCAGAAGGAGCCGTTTTCTCCTGACGTAACGCTGATGAAGGCGTGCTCGAACTTTCGCTTCAAGAGACCAACGGCCTTCGCCGGCTCGGCAGTTCCAGTGAGGCGCTCGGCGGCCGGCTGCGAGAACACGATGTGGCTGGCCGCAGGTGCCAGCATCTCGATCACGCCGTCGCCGGCAACGTCGCCGTCGAGAATAGCCGGTTTGCCCGCCTCTGCGGCTGCGAGCAGCGTCCGCAATGCCAGCTTCGGCCAGCGGACGTCGACCAGAACCGCATCGAAAGCTGACACGTCCTGTTTTGTCACCGGTTTGACCGTCTCGTGCAGGGCCGCATCGTAGAAGGGCACGATCAACCGCTCGCCCTGATCGTCGACAAGGATCGTCGAGACCGCCGAGCGGGCGCCCGCCACACGGACCATGCCGCTCGTATCGATGCCGCTGCTGCCGAGGTCGGCAATGATGCGTTCGCCGGTGGCATCATCACCGACCGCACCCCAGAGGCTGGCATTGCCACCCAGCCGGGCGACCGCAAAGGCCGCGCTCGACGCCATGCCTTCGGCGACCTGCAGCATATCGTAGGGGAGAATTTTGCCCTGGCCGGCCGGCAGCGCCCGCACGCGAAACAGCGTGTCCAGGACCGCAGCGCCGACGCACAAAACACTGCGCGCCGGACTAGAGCATGACGCCGAAAAGTGTGAGCGGTTTTCGGACGACATCATGCTCTAACTCTTTATTGAGAGCAGGATTCGGACTTTAGGCCGACCGGCCTAAAATCATCCTGTTCTGGCAGGCGGGTCGAAGGCAGGAGAAATCGTCAAAACTGTCGTCTCACCTGTTCACTTGACGGCTCCGGCCGTCAGCCCCGCGACGATCTGCCGTTGCGCAAACACCGTCAATATCAGCACCGGCAGGGTGACAATCAACGCTGCAGCAGCAAGCGGCCCCCAACTGACCTGTTCGAAGGAGAGCATGTTGTAGACCGCGACCGGAAGCGTGCGCGTCTCGCGACTGGCGAGCACGATGCCGAAGACGAAGTTGTTCCAGGAGAAGATGACCGACAGGATGAAGGCGACGACAATGCCGGGCTTGGCGATCGGCAAAGCGACCAGGCGGAAAATCTGCCAAGGCGTCGCGCCGTCGATGCTGGCAGCCTCTTCCAACTCCATCGGCGTCGTCTCGAAATAGCCGATCATGATCCAGACGACGATCGGCACGGTGACGACAAGATGGATGATGATCTGCGGCATCAGCGTGCCGAGCAGGTTCAGCCACTGGAACAGCAGGAAGAGCGGGATCAGGAAGGAAAGGCCGGGCGTCATACGGGCGATCATGATGACCATCGCCGCCTTCTCCGCCTTCAGCCGCGCGATGCCGTAGCCGGCCGGCACGCCGATCAGCAGCGCCAGAAGCGTCGCGGCACCGGTCACCAGCACGGAATTCCAGAGATAGAGGAAGAAATTATTCTCCTCGAAGACCTTCAGATAATTCGTCCAGGCGAAACGCTCCGGAATGAAGATCGGTGGATAGGCGCCGTTGTCGATCTCATACTTCAGCGACAGCGAGATCATCCAGAGGAAGAACAGGACGACCGGCGAGATCATCACCAGGGCGACAAACAGAAGCCCGATGCGATCGAGTGTCTTGCGCTTCATCAGCGTGCCTCCCCGTCGGACCAGTTCGCGCGCTGCCGGAGCATCAGAAGGACGAAGGAGAGCAGGACGATGAGGATGAAGAAAACCACCGCCATGGCCGAGCCATAACCGATATCGTAGTAGGCGAAAGCGGTGTTGTAGAGATAGATATTGATCGTTTCCGACGCCGTGCCTGGGCCGCCCTGGGTCATGGCATAGATGATGTCGAAGCTCTTCACCGCATCGATGCTGCGGATGATCACGGCAATCATCAGGAAGGGCGCGATCATCGGCAGCGTCAGATAGCGGAATTTCTGCCAGACATTGGCGCCGTCGATCTCGGCACTTTCATAGGGCTCGCGCGGAACCGCCGCCAGGCCGCCGAGCACGATCAGCATGATGAGCGGCGTCCATTGCCAGGTCTCCACCAGCACCAGCGAGGGGATGACGCTGCTCTGATTATAGATCCACTCCTGCGGGCCGATGCCGATGAAGGAAAGAAGATAATTGAGGACGCCGAGCTGCGGATGGAACATCATCGTCCAGACAAGGGCGATGGCGACCGGCGTCGCCATCATCGGCATCACGAATATGCCGCGCAGAAGGCCGCGCAGCGGGAATTGCGTATCGAAAATCAACGCGGCGAGCGTGCCTAAGAAGAGCGGCGCCACCACAGAGAGCGTCGTATAAAGCACCGTATGCCACAGCGACTCCCAGAAGCGCATGTCCACGGCCAGGCGGGCATAATTATCCAGTCCGGCGAAAACCTGGGACTGGCCGAGCGTCCAGCTGTTGACGCTCATCCAAAGGGTAAACACCCATGGAAAAACGATAACGGCCGCGATGACGATCAGCGCCGGGATGACGAAGGGCCAGTAGTTGGGAGCAACGCGACCCGCGTTGCTCCTTCCCTTCGAGGCGGGCTTGGCGGCTGCGGCCGTTTCGATGCTTGCCGAGGTCATTATCCCTCGCTTTTTGCCAGGACGGGTTCGAACTGTGCCGTCGCCGCCTTGAGTTCGGTTTCGGGATCGGCGCCGCCGATCATGTTGGTGAGACCGACGCCGTAGATGTCGCGGAACTCGGTGACCGGAATGATGACCGGCAGCGCGAGCTGCGAGATCTTGCCGGAACCGACGACGGCATCGAGCCACGCGGCCGGCATCTTGACGCCTTCGCGGACCTTCGCATCCTCGAGGACGGACTGGCGGAATGGAACACCGGCACCGGCCTGCAGCAGACGGGCGCCCATGTCATGCGAAATCGCCCATTGGCAGAAGAGGTAAGCCGCTTCCTTTTTCTGGCTTGCGGCGACGACGCCGAGCCCGTCGCCGAAGGTGCCTGCGGCCTGTGCCTTCGGGCCTTTCGGCATGATGCCGTAACCGACCTGGCCGACGACGCGCGACTTCTCAGGATTCTCGATCGGCGGCGCAAAGCCGACGCCATCGAGCCACATGCCGATCTTGCCCTGCAGGAAGGCCGACTGCGCCTCGGCCCAGTTGAAGCCGGAGACGCCGGGAGGGGCGGTCTTGGTCATCAGCTTCTGGTAAAGCTTGGCGGCATCGATCGCTTCCGGCGATGTCGTGCGCAGCTTGCCGTCCGGGGCGAGCGGGCTCGAACCGTAGCCGAGCAGCAGCGACGTCCAGACCGGCGTATTGGCGTTCTTCAGGCCGCGGGCGACGAAGCCGTAGGTGTTGGTCGACGGATCGGTGAGTGCTTCGGCCGCACTTGCCAGCTCTTCGAACGTCGTCGGGTAGGAAAGCCCCTTCTTCTCGAACAGCGCCTTGTTCCAGTAGATGATCCAGTAATCGACCGAAAAGGGAAGAGAACGCAGAACGCCGCCGGCGTCCTTGGCGAAGGCGAGGCCGGCTTCGGCGAAATCACCTTCCGTCAGCGATGGGTCGGTCAGCGCGGGATCCTTGAGGAAGCCGCCGATATCGGCAAGCCAGCCGCCCTTTTCGAACTGCCGCTTCTGGACGTGATAGCTCATATGCACGACGTCGAAGCTCGGCTTTCCCGAGCTGAGCTCGATCGTCGTCTTCTGGCGCTGCTGCTGCTCGGGCGTTGCTTCGGCATTGACCTTGATGCCGGTGAGCTCCTCGAATTCGGGCAGGTACTTCAGGAGTATTTCGCTGCGCGGGCTCTTGACCAGATTGACCTCGAGCTTGGTGCCGGCGAAGCGCTTCCAATCGACGGCAGCCGATGCGGAGCGCATGCCGAGCATGCTGCTCGCCCCGAAAGCGGCCGTCCCCGCCAGAAAGCCGCGTCTCGTCGGATTCAAAAATGATGGCATGGTATTCCTCCTCCTTTTGCCGGCGATCTCCTCACCTCCGGCTGATTATTCCCGATTAGATCCTCAGCGCACGGTCCCTTGCACCGTTGATGTGTGCGACAAGGTTGTTGACGGCGTCCTCCGCCGATCGTCGTTCGATCGCCTCGAGCACTTTCAGGTGCTCGCCCATGACAGGCCCGACGTGACCCTCGATGCGAAACCGGTCTTGGCTGATCAGGCGCATCTTGATCGAGTTTACCCGGTAGGCATTCGAAATGATGGTATTGCCAAGTGCATCGATAAAGGCGTCATGCATGCCCCAGTCGACGGCCTGCGCGCGCAGTTCCAGTTCATGCGAGCCATCGCCGCTGCGAATGGCGTCGGCGATATCCCGATGCTGCTTCAAAAGCCCGGCAATCGTCTCGTCCGACGCCGACCGGGTGAAGAGCGCCACCGCCTCCTTTTCCAGGAACACGCGCAGCTGGAATGCCTCGCGGATGAGATTGAGATCGATGTGAGCGATCTGCAATCCCCGCTGTGGCACGGTCTTGATCAGCCCTTCGGCTTCAAGCCTGGGGATGAGTTCACGGATGGCGCCAAGCGTCAGTCCGGTCAGCCCCACGAGACGGCGCTGGGACACGAACTGGCCGGGGCGCACATCACGCGCAAGAAGATGGCGCGTGAAGCTCGCATACGCCTTCTCCCGCAGCGTCGGCTGCTCGTCCATTCCGTCCATCGCCTCTTCCCGTAGCATGCTTGACTATGCCGCTTTCGACTGGAAAAGCTTATCGAAAGCCATAACGAGTTGCGCCTGCCCTTCGCCGGATATTGAACCGAGCGGTGGTCGAACCGCAAGCCAGATCTCCTCCGACATCACGTGCGCCACCATCGCCTTCACGGCCGGGACGACAGGATATTTCAGCAGTTCGGCCACGAAACCCTCGATGCGGGGGTCGTCCTTGCCGTCTTCGGCCATCAGCTTGACGTCGCGGGGCACGAAATTCGCCATCCCGGAGATTGCCCCCTGGCCGCCGAGCCGCACGCCCCTGGCGAGATGCCGTTCATCACCCACCAGGATGATGAGATCGCTATGCGCCTTGAGCAGGCTTTCGGTATAAGGCCAGTCGCCGGAAGAATCCTTGACGCCTGTGACGATGTTGGGGAAGGCGGTCCGCAGCCGGCCGATCAGCGACACGGTCAGCGGAACCATGGTGAGCGAAGGAAGGTTATAGACGATAATGTCGCGCGCCTTGTCGCCCAACATGGCAAAGACCGCCGAAAACCAATGGAAGACACCGTCGTCGCTGACGTTCTTGAAATAGGACGGCGGGGCGAGAAGGATATTGCGAGCACCCTTGGAAAGAGCATGATCGGCCTGCATCGCCGCATCCTCGGCGGCGTCGACCAGCACCCCGACGATGATGTTCTTTGCCTCGATCCCGGCATCGAGGAAGGCCTCGAAAACACGGTCACGTTCCCGGCTTCCGATGGAGGAGCCTTCACCCGTCGTACCGAACAGCGTGACGCTGGAGCATCCGGCAGCAAGGCATCGTCTTGCCTGCGCGATCATAACATCGATCGCTATATCGCCATTGCCGTCGAACGGCGTGGCGAGAGCGACTGACAGCCCGAATTTCTGGGTCAAATATATCCCTCCCGATTATCGGGATTAGAGGTAACAGAGTGACATGTTAGTTGTAAAGAGGTGATTGCATACCGAACACGATATGATTGTCGCGCACGCAACTTCCTCAACCGGCATGCCTTGTTGCCGGCCCATTTGCCCGCACCAACGCCATCAGCATCGGCCCGATCGCAAACTCGCCTCTTTCGGTTCTGCGGGTGAGATCCCTGAGATAACCACCGGGCGAATTGATATGCCCTCCCCTTTCCAGGATGCAGGCGATGACGGTCGCGGCATTTTCCGGTCCCATGCCGGCGCAGGCTTCCTCATAGGCCGAGGGACTGACGCCGAGCATCGAGCGCACGATCACCGCGGCCGACATCAAATCTCGCCAGTTGCCGATGGTTCCGCCCGGCCCATAGTCGAGGATTTGAGGGCAGGCTTGAAGGACGAGGGCGAGCGGGAAGGATTTCAGGCCTGGGCCGGACATCGGCGCGGCGGCACCCGAGACCTTGCCGGTGATTCCAGCCGAGGGCTTGAACGGCCTCGGCTTTTGCTCACCCGGCGGTTCGGCCGTGCTCTCGTTGTTTGTCGCTGCCTTTTCGCCCTGCTTCGTTTCGAAGCTTGGTTCAAGTTCATAGATGGAGTTTGGGTTTGAATTCTGTTTGTGACGCTCAATCTGAGACTCATTGGCGTCTATTTTTTGCCTTTTAATCTGCCTTTCCAGCAAGTTGACGGCTTCATCCCGCAGCAGCCCCATTTCGCCGAGCAGCGATGCCAGTTCTTCGATGCCAGCCATGCGCGGAATCCTGGTGACGATCGCACGAAACATCATCGTCATCTGCTCCCAGTCACCCGGAACCGCTTCATCGATCGCCGTTGAGATCAGCTTGGAGATATCGCGCCGGCAGACCGTCAGGCGTTCCCTCGTCGCTCTCAGCAACTCCCGGTCGGCGATCGCCTGGGCCGCAAGGCTTTCGATCTCGACCGCGCGTGCGAGAAGTGGCGCGATGCTGAAGCCGAAGGCTTCGCCGATGGCGCCAGCCCTGTCGCGGCGGGCATAACGCTTACCGTTCGGGCTGTCCTTGCGCAGGATCAGGCCGGCCTCGACCAGCACGGCCAGATGCCGACGGAGTGTGGCCGGCGTCATGCCGCGGGCGCGGAGCGACAGCTGCGCATTCGACGGAAAGACGATCAGGCCTTTTTCCTCGGAGATCTCGTCATCGGGATAGAAGGTCAGCAGCGCGTCGAGCACCGTCAGCGCCCGATCGGTCACGCCGAGCGCCGGCCGCGCTTCGCAGATTGCCCGAAACAGCTTCCACTTGCTGCGTTTCATTCCCGGCTCGATCGTCTCGGCCAATTGCTGGCTTGCCAGCATGCCAAGCGACATCGGCCGCCGCCCAAAGGGCGTCGTCACATATCCACTCTCCATTTGCCTTCACCTTCGTTCAGGCAAAAGAAAACCATCCACCAATTTGGTGCCTAAGACGCTTGACTGTGATTCGTGGAAATGCGATTCTCGATGTGCTTAAGATCTGAGAAGGGCTTCCACGACGCCGTCGTTGGGGGCCTTTTTCTTTTGCGCGCTACGCTCCTCTGTCCTTGTTGAATTCCTGGAACAGGCTCTTCAGCCTTTCCTGGACGAATTGGTCGAAACCGGGTGCGGTCTTGCCGTCGAAAACGAAAGTTGCACCGGACGCTGTCTTTTTGATCGTCACCGGCACGCCGCTGACCTGGGTCTTGGCAATCGCCGGCTTCGGCGCCTGCGTCCGCTTGGTTGCGAGCACAAATGCGCGGTGAAACCGCTCGTCGCTTGGAATTTTTCGCGCGTCGTCCGCGGACAACTCGGCGATGATCTTCTCGACGTCGGCACCTTCAAGCCGTTCGCCCAGTTCCAGCCACCGCCGGCGGCCAATATCGGGGGCCGCACCGATGGCGTTGATCAAATCAAGGGGAACCTGCCGTATCACGATCAGCATTCTCGACAGCGCGGCCTTATCGACCCCGAGCGCCGCCATGATCACATCGCGGCCGAAGCTTCGTTCTTCGAGCCTCGATGCAAAGAGCGCACGCTCTATGTAGGAAAGATTGGTCCGGGCGCTGTTTTCCTGCCCCTGGCTGACGACCAGCTGACCATCGGTGAGATCGCGAACGACCGCGCGCACCCTGATGCCGATTTCTGTCGCGGCGGCCAGGCGGCGATGGCCGTAGGCCACCTGATAGCGTCCCCTGGTTTCAGGATGCGGACGCACGAGAATCGGAACCTGCTGCCCATGCTCGCGGATCTGCTCGACAAGCTGTGCGAGTTCGGCCGGATCGATTGCCAATCGGTCGCTGACGAAGGACGCATCGATCAGGCCCGTATCGAGTTCGACGATGGTCTGGCCGGCGGCAAGCTGCCGTTCGAGTTCACTCGCCCGTTCCATTTTTTCGGTAATGTTGCCGAGCGTCTTGGTAATGCCGCCGACCGGCGCCGCACTGCGCTCCTGCGGCACGAATCCCGCGATCGGGCGATTGTCGCGCGGTGCGACCGCTTCCACCCTGGCCGGGCTCGGAGCGGAAATCTCGATGAGGTTCTTGCGCGCCATCGACTATTTCCTCCCCCAGGTCGAACGAATATGCGCCTCGATCTCGCTGTTGACGAGATTGAGCGACTCCAGCGCCCGGTCATAGGTCCCGCGGGTGAACTGCGACCGCTCGACCTCGTAGAGGGTCTGCTTGGTGACGCCCGCATCGGAGACGGCCGTCGACTTCACCATGGCATTGTGGAGCATTCGATTGCCGAAGATCGCCCGCATGAAGCCGGTCATCTGGCTCTGCGGTCCGTCATTCGGCTCGAAGCGCGTCACCAGATAGCGCATCCAGTCATAGCTGGTGCGCCCGCCGGCCTTCTCCACGACCGACATCAGCTCGCTCGTCATCGTTAGAAACTGCGACATCGACATGACGTCGAGCATCTGCGGATGGACGGTGATCAGGACCGAGGTCGCCGCGCAGAGCGCCGACATCGTCAAGAACCCCAGTTGCGGCGGGCAGTCGATGACCACGACGTCGTAGAGGCTTTCGATTTCGGTCAGGACCTCGCCGATGCGGGCAAAGAACATCGTCTCCGCCCGACCCGACGACATCGCCTTCGGCGTTTCGTGCTCGAACTCCATCAGCTCGAGATTTCCCGGAATGAGGTGCAGATTGGGCGTGTAGGTGGCGCGAACGATGTCGGCGATCGGGCGCGGCTGCTCATAGCGGATCGCGCCGTAGATCGTTTCGCCCTCGCCGACGTCGAATTCCGGCTGATGGCCGAACAGGGCGGATAGCGAGGCCTGCGGATCGAGGTCGACGGCGAGCACGCGGTAGCCCCTCAGCGCCATGAACTGCGCCAGATGGGCCGCGGTGGTGGTCTTGCCCGAACCGCCCTTGAAATTCATGACGGAGACGATCTGGAGCTTTTCTCCCGGCCTGCGCGCCGGCACATATTTCGGCGTGCCGTTTCGCTCGTCGAGAACCCGGCGAATCCGATCCATATCGGTTGCGCTGTAGAGCCGCCGTCCGTTTGCCAGCGGATCGGGCCCATGGCCGTCGGCGGCCACCTGGCGGAGATAACCTTCGCCGATGCCGATGAAAGCCGCTGCTTCCGCAGGCGAAAATGTTCTGATGGTCTTTTGGGAAAGCGGCGGGAAGATTTTTGCCTGGTGCTGCTGAAGTTGATAGGACAACTCCTTCGCATCCGTTGCCAGAAGCGACGGGAGATGCTCTTGATCGTCCTGAAGAGCAAGACTCGGCTGCATGATCTATTTCCCAAATAACTGCGCAATTTTGAACGAAAGCGCTTCAGTTGCGCAGTTACTATATGCCGCGATTCGTGACCGAATTACAAATGCTTAACCAAACGGCGGGTCGAGGCATGCGAGACAGGCGCGGGAATCTGGCGGTTTCATGAACCAATCGGCGGGTGATTCGCACCCGCCCGAGGTACTGACGAGCAAGGCCGACACCCTCGTTATGCACATGAAATTCATTGAATTTTATGTGATGCCACTGACGGAACGGAAAGGTTCTGCCTGACTGTTCTCCGTCGTCCTTCAGGTCGTTGCTGCCGTTGATCACCAGCAGCCCGTCGGAGGCTTTGTCCGGTTCGAATATGCTCATGCTTTCCGTCTTGCCACTCGCGTCGGTCAGGTCGAGACGATAGCCGGAAAGCGTGTAGCGTCCGCTGGCGCCCGGCCGGTTGCCCGACGTGGTGACACCCGATCGCGATCCGCCGATCTCGTTCGTCATCGAAGCGCCGGACCAGCCCGCGCGCTCGAATGTGCCTTTTCGCCGCGCGTCAAAGTCATGATGGCATGTATGAAGGCCCTTGCCAGCATGGCCCCGCAGCTTCTCGAAGCGGCTGGCCGGCCGTTTCTTGTCGGCGCGCGTCAAAACCACACTGCCGTCGGGAGCACAATGAAAATCCACCTTGCTGCCTGGAGCGATGCCAAGCATATCCCGCACGGACTGGGGGATAGTCACCTGACCTTTCGCGGTAACGGTGTCGCCATAGCAAGCGCCTTTATAATACTCTTCTGGCAGAAGGCTTACTTCACTCGGTAAACTTCAAGGCCGCCGCTAAGCCGCCATCGATCGGTAGAGCCAGTCGGAAAGTTTCTCGGCCGCCAGCCGCGCGCCGGCGCCCGGAAGCAGTGCGGCGTCGGTCAATTCGACGCCGAAATAGGATGTGGACGGATCCGTTATCACCTGCCGGTCGTCTTCGTTGGCAGCCAGATAGATCCGGGCGACTTCATCGATACCGAACTGTTCCGGGCCGCCGATCTCGACGATACCGCCCAAGGGCGTTGCGACGATCAATTCGGCCAGAAAGGCGGCGACGTCGCCGGCTGCGACCGGCCTCATCAAGGCTGGCGGCAGTCGAACGACGTCGCCTTGCCCGCCGATGTCGATCAATCCGCTGATGAACTCGTAGAACTGCGTCGAGCGGAGGATCGTGTAGGGGCGGTTGGAAGCCTGAATCAGGTTTTCCTGTACCATTTTCGCGTAAAAATAATCGCTTTCCACAAGCCGTGGCGTGCCGACGACGGAGAGGGCGAGATAGTGCCCGACTCCAGCCTCAGTGGCGGCGGCAAGCAAATTCTTCGTTGACGCCTTGAAGAAATCCAGGGCCGCATTGTCGCCGAACGATGCGGCGTTGGTGACGTCGACGATGACGTCGGTTCCCGCTATCGCCGCGGCGAGGCCCTTGCCCGTAACCGTATCGACGCCAAGCGATAGGGATGCGGCAGCGACCTCGTGGCCCGACCGGCGCAGGCTTTCGCTGAGCCGCGTTCCGATAACCCCGCTTGCTCCCACCACGGCAATTTTCATGTCGGCATCCTCGCGATCGATTGAATCGACAATGACCGGAAAGCCGAAACCCTTCCATCATGCGAAAGCGTTGGCGCCCTGGCCGGAAGTATAGCGGAGCAGACCGAAAGTTTAGGAAACCCCGCCAGGAACGGAATCATCTTCCGTTTCCCGTCTGCGCCGAAGATCCGGCCGTGGCGCGACGCTACCTCTCCGCGCAATGTATGGATTTCCATGAGTTGCGGCTGTGGTACGGCAGGGTTACGGTTCGAATATGAGTTCGCCGGCTCCGATATCGAAAACGAATGCTGTGCCAAATGCTGACGATCCCCGGGCTTTGCCTGTCCGGAAGGAGTTGTTGATGATGAGCGTCTGGTCGCACCGCCCCCGAGCCCTGTATCTGGGGCTTTTCATCGCCGCCTATGTGCTCGCCTGCGGCTTTGCCCAGTCGCTCGCGATCGTGCCGGGAACGGGTATTTCCATCTGGCCCCCGGGCGGGCTTTTCATCGCCACGCTCATCCTCGCCCCAAGGCGCAGCTGGCCATGGTGGATATTGGGAGGCTGCCTGGCTGAGCTGCTCAGCAATGCCATCTGGTTTTACAGTCCGCTGCCTGCGGCCTTCCTGATCTATGTCGGCAACGCTCTTGAAGCGGTGGTCGCGGCATGGCTGATCAATCGGGTCTTGAAGCGGCCGGCACAGCTGGAAAGCTTGCAGGAGGTTCTCGCATTCGTCGTGCTCGGCGCCGGAATTGCGCCGGTGGTGAGCGCGACGGTGGGAAGTGCGACGCTTGCCTGGTTCGGCATCCAATCACAATCCTTCCTGACGGCCTGGCCTCTCTGGTGGATCGGTGACGCAACCGGCGTGCTGATCGTCGCGCCGCTGGCGCTCGCCGTCCTCCACAACTGGCGGGGCAAGACTCGCCTTTCGGCCGCGCAATGGGTGGAGGCTGGCGTCCTCGGGCTTATTTTTCTCGGTGTCGCCGCGCTGTCGCTCAGCGGCTATCTTCCCTTCGCCTACATCATCATGCCGCCCCTTCTTTGGGCCGCGGTCCGCTTCGAGTTCAAGGGTGCCGCCATATCGCTGGCTCTCCTCGCCCTCATTACAGCCATCTTCACGATAACCGGCGCGGGCCAGTTCGTCGGCGATCCCGAGTCCCAGAAACACAAGCAGATCATGCTGCAGCTCTTTCTGGCCATCTCGGCATTTTCGGCGCTGATCGTTGCCGCCATATCCCGGCAACATCAATTGGCCGTGCTGACACTGCGCCAGAGCGTGGAGACGCTGCGCGAGCGGGAGCAGGAGCTCTCGCAGCTTGTCGACATGGTTCCAAGCCACGTCTGGCGTCTGACACCTGAGGGCGAACCGACCTTCTTCAACCGGCGGATGGTCGATTTCCTCGGTTTCGATGTCGCGGATTCGGACAGGCCCGGCATGAGCCTGTTGGAGGCGGTCATTCATCCCGATGATGCCGCCGGCTTCACCAATGCGCTCACCCATTGCCTCGCCACCGGCGAAAACTTTGCCATGCGGTATCGGCTGCGCGGCGCCGACGGCGTCTATCACTGGATGTCGAGCCGCGCGGAGCCGTTGCGGGATCAGGCCGGCGGCATTGTCCAGTGGTATGGTCTTTGCCACGACATTGACGATCAGGTCCGCGCCGAAGAGGCGGTGCGCCAGAGCGAGCGAACGCTGCGGCAGATGATCGACGCGGTGCCGGTTCGCGTCTGGAGCGTGGAGCCGGAGAGCGGATCGGTCTATTTCAACAAACGTTATCAGGACCATTTCCGCGCCGTCATCGCCGATTTCGACGCCATTGGCGAGCCGCGCATCGAAGATCTGCTGCAACGGCTGATCCATCCAGAAGACGCGCCCGACGTCCAGCGTACGCTGCAGAATTGTTTCAAAAGCGGTGGCGGCACCGCAATGCGGTTTCGCTGGCGCGAAAAAGATGACGTTTACCGCTGGGCGGAATGCAGGGTGGAACCCCGGCGCGACGACGACGGAAGGGTCGTGCAATGGTACGGCGTGTCTCTCGACATCGACGAGGAGGTGCGTGCGCTGGAGACCCTGCGCGACCGCGAGCGCGAGCTGTCGCAGCTTGTGGACATGGTCCCAGCCCAGATAAGGCGGCTGACACCGACAGGCGAGCCTGTCTTCTTCAACAAACGCCTGATCGACTTCTTCGGTCTCGACGTCGGCGACATGGATCAGCCGGGCGTGAGCCGCCTGTCGGCTGTCATCAATACTCTCGTTCATCCCGATGACGCACCAAGGCTGCTTCAGACGGTTCACCGTTCCCTGACCAGCGGCGATCCCTTCTCGATCAAATACCGCATGCGCCGTTTCGACGGAGCCTATCGCTGGGTCGACGGCCGCGCCGAGCCGCTGCGGGATCAGAACGGCACGATCACGCAATGGTACGTCATCTCGGTCGATATCGATGACGAGATGCGCGCGCAGGAAGCGTTGCGCGACCGGGAACGCGAGCTCTCGCAACTGGTTGACATGGTTCCGAGCCTGCTCTGGCGGCTTGATCCGGAAGGGACGCCGACCTTCTTCAACCAGCGCCTGAAAGATTTTCTTGGTCTCGACATCATTGATATGGAAACGCCGGGGATGAGCCGGCTGGCGGACCTCATCGAGGCCGCCGTCCATCCCGACGATGCCGATAGTCTCGCCCAGGCACTCCACCATTCGCTCGCCACCGGCGAGCGCTTCTCCAAGCAGTATCGCCTGCGACGCGCCGACGGCATCTATCGCTGGGTCAGAGGCAGCGCCGAGCCGCTGCGGGACGAAAGCGGCCGGATTGTCCAATGGTACGGTCTCTCGCACGACATCGACGATCAGCTGCGTGTCGAGGAGGCGCTGCGAGAAAGAGAGCGCTCGCTCTGGCAGATCGTCGAAACGCTGCCGGCCATGATCGATTGCGCAGCTCCCGACGGAGAGCCGGTCTATCGCAACCCCCAGCTCCGCGACTTCCTCGGATATAAGCTCGAAGAGCTTGATGGAACGGGGAAAACCCGGCTGGACGGCACGCTCGACGCCGGCGTTCATCCCGACGACGTGGCGGGAGTCAAAGAGAATTATGCCCATTCATTGTCCACCGGCGAGCCCTATGCGCGCCGGCATCGTCTGCGGCGCTACGATGGCGAATATCGCTGGGTCGAGACGCGCGCTGCGCCGATGCGCAATGCCGAAGGCGTGATTGTCCAGTGGAACGTCATCTGCCTCGATGTCGACGCTGAAGTTCGGGCGGAGGAAGATCTGCGTCAGGCGCGAGAGGGCCTTGCCCGGGCGAGCCAGGTGGCGAGCCTTGCCGAGCTTTCGGCCTCTATCGCTCACGAGGTGAACCAGCCGCTCGCCGCCGTCGTCGCCAACTCGCATGCCTGCCAGCGCTGGCTGATGGCCGAACCGCCGAATATGGAGCGGGCGCAGAGGACGGTCGAGCGCATCATCCGCGATGCCAACTCCGCCGCCGATGTCGTCAGCCGCATCCGCGCCCTGTTCAAACAATCCGCGGACAGAAGAGTTCATACGACGCTTTCAGGCGTCGTCAGTGAAGCGCGCAACCTCATGGCCGAAGAAGCGGCTCGCCGTCGCGCCCGTATGGACCTGGAGCTTGAGGGCAACCTTCCGCTCATTGCCATCGATCGCATCCAGATCCAGCAGGTTCTGATCAATCTCGTCCGCAACGGCATCGAGGCGATGGACACGGTCGACGGCGACAGGGTGATCGGGATGCGGGTGCGCCATATGGGGAATGCCATCCAGACCGAAATCAGCGATCGCGGTCAGGGTATCGAGTTCCCCGAGAAGATGTTCGAACCTTTCTTCACGACCAAGGAAAACGGCATGGGCATGGGTCTGGCGATTTGCCGCTCGATCGTCGAGCTGCACGGCGGACGCTTGTGGGCAGAGAAGAACAATCCGCACGGAGCGACGTTGATCTTCACATTGCCCATTGAAACAAAGGCGGCGTCATGACGGCCGATGACCATATCGTCTTCATCGTCGATGACGATGAACGCATCCGCGAAGCGCTCGGCGAGCTGATGGACTCGCACGGCATGCGCGCCGTCGCCTTCGAATCGGCCGGCGACTACGTGAAAGCGGACAAGCCTGACCTGCCCGCCTGCCTCATCCTCGATATCGAGCTGCCTGATATCAACGGCCTCGATCTGCAGAGGCAGATCGCCGACAGGGACCATCCGCCGATCGTCTTCATTACCGGGCACGGCGACATTCCCTCCTCCGTGCGCGCGATCAAGCACGGCGCGGTGGATTTCCTGACCAAACCGTTCAGTGACGCGGATCTCCTGGCGGCAATCCATGCCGCACTCGCCGAGGATCGGGAAAAGCGATCGGGACGCGCCGAGCTCGACATGCTGAAACGACACTATCTCGACCTGACGCCGCGCGAGCGCGAAGTGCTGCCGCTCGTGGTCAGCGGCCTTCTCAACAAGCAGGCGGCAGCCGAACTCGGGATCAGCGAAGTCACGCTGCAGATCCATAGACGAAATGTGATGCAGAAAATGGCGGCGGCGTCGCTCGCCGATCTCGTGCGGATCGCGGAGAAACTGGAAATACCGATTACCCACTCGCGCCGGGTGGCGGGGAATTGAACATGACCGAGACAAGACATGTCGTCGCAATTGTCGATGACGATCCAAGACTGCTGGAATCGATGGGCGACCTGCTGGAATCGGCGGGTTACGTGGCTCGCGGCTTCCCGTCGGCGGGCTCGCTGCTCGTCAGCGGGCTGTCGGACTTCGACCTGCTCATCACCGATATCGGAATGCCCGGCATCGACGGCTTCGAACTTCGTGACCTTGTGAGAAAATCGCGTCCCGAGTTGCCGGTTTTCCTGATCACTGGCCGCCACGAGATAGCCGATCAGGGCCGTGCCCAGGGAGGCGGCGGTTTCTTCCGCAAGCCCTTCGATGCCCAGGCCCTGCTGGCGGCTATCGCCAATGCTTTACATCAATCGAGAGATGGAGGGTAACATGAGAGTTGACCAGCCGTTGCTGCGGAGATCGGCGCCGTCATCATTGCAGGTCAGATATGAAGAGGATCAGCCGCTCGTCATTATCGTCGATGACGATGCATCGGTTCGCGAGGCGCTGTCGGAGTTGATCCTGTCGGCGGGTTTTCAGTCGCTCAGTTTTGCCTCGACCCGCGAATTGCTTGATGCCGATATCCTGGAAAACCCCGGCTGCCTGATCCTCGATGTGCGTATGCCCGGAGCAAGCGGCCTTCACCTGCAGAGCCATCTGGCCGAAAGCGGCATTTCCAAGCCGATCATTTTTCTGACCGGCCACGGCGATATTCCGATGACCGTCCAGGCGATGAAGGCAGGTGCAGTGGATTTTCTCACCAAGCCGGTGCGGGACCAGACGCTGCTCGACGCCATCACTGCGGCCATTGCGATGGATGCCGAACGACGGGCCGAAGCCGCAATCGCCAAACGCAATGTCAAACGCCTGGAGACGCTGACGCAGCGCGAGCGCGAAGTTCTGCACGAAGTGGCGCGCGGACGCCTCAACAAGCAGATCGCCTTCGATCTCGGCATCAGCGAAGTGACGGTCAAGCTGCATCGCAGCAACGTCATGCACAAGATGGAGGCCGCCTCGATCGGCGAGCTGATCCGGGCCTGGGAGACGCTGCCGGCGCAAATGCGGCAGGCTGTCTCGCGTTAATTTTATCAATTGCCTGTCCATTTGATGCGCGCCGTATCCGATTTGCGTTGAAAAAGACGGCGCGGCGCCGGCAATGGGTTTCACACCGGCACCCATGCGTTATCTCTAAATTAAAGCTCGGGGATATGACCTCAAGCCCGGCTTCAATTTTATAAAGGAGATCACGCCTGAACACTCTATCGCCAGCCGCGCCTTCCCCTGAAACCAACGCGTTCGACATCGAAGCAAACTTCCTGTCGGCCATGGGGAACGCCAAACGGCTTCACATTCTGCATCTGTTGACCGAGGGAGAAGTGTCCGTGACCGTCCTGGCTGATGAAGTCGGATTGAGTCAATCTTCGACTTCCCAGCATCTGGCAATCCTTCGAGAACAAGGGCTCGTGCAGACGCGAAGGGCTGCGCAGACGATCTATTATTCACTTCAATCCGGCATGGCCAGGACGATGCTCGATACGCTCGCCGACATCTTCGGATCGCGCCGCCGCTCCCCGGCAGACCGCATCCGGGCCGGGCATCCGGCGAAATGACGAAGCCTTACTCTTGCCGCGCGTGATCGGTCTCCTATTCTGCCGAGGATGATCTTGCAGGCATCAGGTCGGACGCATCGGTCCCTGATGGACGTTTGATGTAGGCCTCCTAGACCACGGTGTGATTACGCCTCCATTGCGAATGGAGATAATCAATCACATCAGGAATGGAACGGTCAGGAGGACGCGATCATGGACGTATATGAGGCAGTCACGAGCCGACGATCGGTGCGTGGATTCAAAGATAAGCCTGTGGCGAGGGAGATACTTGAGCGCGTGCTGGCCGCCGCGGCCTGGTCGCCGTCGGGATCGAACATCCAGCCGTGGAACACCTACGTGATGACCGGCGCGTCGCTGGCCGAACTCAAGACATCAGCCGTCGAGCGTGTGGCCCACGGCGACCCCTGGGACAAACGGCAGTACGAGATGTACCCGCCCGCGCTCAAGTCCCCGTACGGGGAGCGCAGATCCGCCTTCGGCAAAGAGCGCTACAGCGCGCTCGGCATTGCGCGCGAGGACTGGGAGGCGCGCCAGCGGGCAGCGATCGCCAACTGGAACTGCTTCGGCGCGCCCGCCGCCCTGTTCTGCTACATCGACCGTGACCTCGGCCTACCCCAATGGGCCGACGTCGGCATGTATCTGCAGACCGTCATGCTGCTGCTGCGCGCCGAAGGACTGCACAGTTGCCCGCAGATGGCGTGGTCACAGGTTCGTGAGACGGTCGCGGAGGTCCTGTCACCCCCGGACGGGCTCGTCCTCTTCTGCGGCATGTCGATCGGGTACGAAGACCCCGCGGTAAGTTCTGCCCACACGGGCCGCGCCCCGCTCGCCGAGACGGTCACTTTCATCGGCGATTAGTTGCTTGTGCTTGAAGCACAACAGAGCCCTTCTATGATTCCTGCGTATGATACGTCCCTGTCATCCGTGATATTGGAGAACGCCATGACCACCCATAAAGTCGGCTATCTCATCGGCAGCCTCGCCAAGGGCTCGATCAATCGCAAGCTTGCCAAAGCGTTGGTGCGGTTTGCTCCGCCGGAACTTGAAATGTCGGAGATATCCTTCAAGGATCTGCCGCTCTACAGCTACGACTTTGACGCCGACTATCCTCCGGCCGGCAAGGCATTCAAGGCTGATATCGCGGCCGTCGACGCCGTGCTGTTCGTCACGCCCGAATACAATCGATCCATACCCGGCGGGCTGAAAAACGCAATCGACTGGGCGAGCCGCCCCTACGGCACCAACTCGTTCACACGCAAGCCGTCGGCGGTTATCGGCACCTCGCCGGGCGCGATCGGCACCGCCGTCGCCCAGCAGAATTTGCGCAGCGTGCTGAGTTTCTGCAACTCTCCCCAGATGAACGCCCCGGAAGCTTACATCCAATTCACTCCGGGGCTGATCACCGATGACGGCGAGGTCACGAACGAGTCCACCGCAGACTTCCTTCGCAAGTTCATGCAAGACTTCCACGTCTTCATCGCAAGGGTTCGCTCGGTGCTGCCGAAAGATGCTTAGAGCATAAAAGAAACTGGCCTCATGCGGCAGCGACCAGTTTTCGATTTTCGAGTCACGTCTTCAGGCGAAGGCGTAAGAACCGTCCGGCCGCTTCGGCACGCGCCGCTGCCAGTGGATGTAGCCTTCCTCCTGCATCGCCTTTTCGTCCATCTCGACGCCCCAACCGGCCCGATCCGGGCGCAGTTCGAGATAGCCATCCTTCGGCAGATAGGGATCGACGACGTAACGGGTTTCCCCCTCCCGCTTTTCGATATCGTTGCCACCATAGACATAGGCCTGGCCCTTCGGCAGCCGGTATTCGAGAATGCGGAAATTCTGCGCCGCGGCCGAGAAATGCACGTTGACGGCTGTCGCAAGCGGACCCATCGGGTTGTGCGGGGCAACGCCGACGAAGAAAGCTTCGGCGAGCGTGGCAATGCGGCGCATTTCGCTGATGCCGCCGACGACGCAGATATCCGGCTGGATGAGATCGGCGCCCTTGACCTGCAGCAGCCGCAGGAACTCGTTTCTGCTGTACAGCGATTCACCGGTGGCGAGCACGCAGTTGAGGCCCTGTTTCAGATCGCCCCAGGCCTCGATATTCTCGGGCCGTAGCGGTTCCTCGAAAAACAGCGGATCATAAGGCGCCAGGGCATTGCCGAGCTGGCGCGCGGCGATCGGTTCGAAAATCTTGGCGTGAGCGTCGAAGGCGATCTCGTATTCGTCGTTGACCGTCTCGCGCAACGAGCGGAAATAATCCGCCGAGGCTTTGACGACATTGCCCCAGCGATTGGCATGCATGTCGATCCGCCATGGGCTGAGCTTGAAGGCGGTGAACCCCCATCCCTCCTTCAGGCGATCGAACTCGTCGCGGGCCGCCGGCGCATCGGGCGCGGTGTAGACCCCGGCGTAGACCTTGATGCGGTCTCGCACCTCGCCGCCGAGCAGCTTGTAGACCGGGACGTTCGCCGCCTTGGCCGCAAGGTCCCATAGGCAATGATCAAGCGCGGAGATCGCGGCAAGGCCGAGCGCGCCCGGCGGGAACCGGCTTTGCTGGATCAGCAGGTTGACGAGATAATCGACACGTGTCGGATCCTGGCCGGCCACGAAGGCGTAGAGATAATCGAGCAGCGGCGGCAGCGCCTTGTCGGGGCCGTGATTGTAGCATTCGCCCCAGCCCGTCAGCCCGTCATCGGTATCGAGCGCGACGATCACGCGCGGACGGTCCTTGTCGCGGGTCATGAAAACCCGCATGCGGTCGATCTTCATCATTCTGTCCTTCTAGCGATTGAAATAGCTGCGGCGCGCCACGCGCGTCTGCACATAGACATGCTCGTTGTCGGTTCCGGGATTGTAGGCGCCGGCGGCTTGCGGCACCGAGACATTGCCGGCGCTCGGGAATCGCGCCACGAATTCCTCGTCGATATCGCAGCCGAGCCCCGGGCCATCGGGAACGGCGATCAGGCCGTCGACCTGCTGCGGATGCGGCACGATCGTCTGGCGGCGGCCGTCCCAGTCGTCGTCGAGGCGCTCGAGAATGAGGGCGTTGGGGATGGCGGCCAGCAGATGCAGCGCCGCATATTCCGCCACCGGCCCCAGCGAACCGGAATGCGGCGCCATCTGGATATGATGGGCCTCGGCCATGGCGGCGATCTTCTTCATCTGGGTGATGCCGCCGGCCCGGCCGGTGTCCGGCTGGATCACGTCGACCAGCTCCTTCTCGATGAGCTCGCGCTCGCCGAAGATGGTCGCCGAGCGCTCGCCGGCAGCAAGCGGCACATGCGCTGCGTCGCGGATGCGACGGTAGCCGTCGATATTTTCCGGCGCGATCGGATCTTCCACCCACATCAGCTCATAGGGTTCGAGTGCCCGCACCAGCCGGCAGGCATCCGCAGGCGTCAGCCAAGGCGGCCCATGCAGGTCGATGGCAATATCCATGTCGTCGCCGACGGCATCGCGCAGCGCCGCAACCTTGCGGACCGGGTCTGCGACCCCGCCGCATTTGATCGCTTTGATGCCGCGTTCCTTGAGAGCAAGCGCACGCTCGGGCGTATTGGCATGGGAATAAATCGGAATCCGGTCGCGCACCTTGCCGCCGAGCAGCATCCAGACAGGCACGCCGAGCGCCTTGCCCTTGATGTCCCAGAGCGCCATGTCGATGCCGGTCATCGCACCGCCTCCGACCGTCCCGAGCATGCCATGGCCCATCATGGCGATATGCATCTTCTGCCACAGCCGTTCGATATGAGCCGGATCCTCACCGATGAGGAGAGGTGCAAGATCATGGATCGCCGTCTCGACGACACGCGGCCAGCCCGAGCACTCGCCGATGCCGGTGATGCCCTCATCGGTATCGATCTTCAGAAAGAGCCAGTTCCGGGTGCCTCCGAACTGCTTGGAGGCCGCGCCGCCCGGACGATGATCGGAAGCCCAGCTCGAAGGATCGGGCTGACCGACGTGCATGAGAAACGTGCGGATTCCGGTGATTTTCATCTCTGAGAACTTCCATTCTTCAGATTGTCGGGCTTGAGATTGCCTGGCTTCAGGTTATCTGGCGCGACATAGCGGAAGCGTCTGGAATGATCGCGGTCGCGCGGATCGGGGCGCGGGATCGCCGATATCAGCGCCTGGGTGTAGGCATGCTCGGGTGTGCGGCAGACCTGTTCCGCCTCGCCGATTTCGACGAGCTGGCCTTTGTACATGACGCCGACACGGTCGCACATGTAGCGAATGACGCCGATATCATGACTGATGAAGATATAGGCGAGGCCAAGCTCGTCCTGCAGGCGCATCAGCAGGTCGAGCACCTGCGAACGCACCGAGACGTCGAGCGCCGAGGTTGCCTCGTCGGCGACGATGACGCGCGGATTGAGCGTGATGGCGCGGGCAATGCCGATGCGCTGGCGCTGACCGCCGGAGAATGCGTGCGGGTAACGTTCGCGCGCCCGCGGATCGAGGCCGACCTGCTCCATGAGGTGGCAGACCCGCTCATCCAGCGCCCGCCCTTTGGCGACGCCGTTGACGAGCAGCGGCTCGCCGATAATCTGCGAGACGGTCATGCGCGGGTTGAGCGAGCCGAAAGGATCCTGAAACACCATGCGCAATTCGCGGCGCGCCTCGGCCAGCGTCTGGCCTTTTGCCGTTGCCAGATCGATGATGCCGCCGTCGGCGCGGCGATAGAGAATTTCGCCTGCTGTCGGATCGAGCAGCCGCATGATCGAGCGGCCCATCGTCGTCTTGCCGGATCCGCTCTCGCCGACGATGCCGAGCGTCTCGCCCGGCAAAAGCGAGATGGAAACATCGTCCAGCGCTTTCACCTCGCCGAAATCCATCGAGACGTTGCGCAGCTCGAGGATCGGCGCCGCCGTCCTGTCGAGCGGCGCACGCGCCAGGCGGATTTCGGCCTTTTGCTCCAGCTTCAGCACCGAACCAATCAGCATGCGGGTATAGTCGTCCTGCGGCGCATGAAAGATCTGCTCGACCGGCGCATATTCCTTGGCGACGCCGTGGTGCATGACAAGCACGTCGTCGGCGATCTGCGCCACGACGCCCATATCATGCGTGATGAACAGAACGGCCATGCCGTTGGCTTTTTGCAGCCGGGCGATTAGGTCGAGAATTTCCGCCTGCGTCGTCACGTCGAGGGCCGTGGTTGGCTCGTCGGCGATCAGGAGTTGCGGCTTGCAGGCGAGCGCCATGGCGATCATCGCGCGCTGGCGCATCCCGCCGGAATATTGGAAGGCATAGCGGTCCAATGCCTTTTCCGGCGAGGGAATCTCGACCTGCTTCAGCAGCGATATGGCCTCAGCGCGCGCCTCGGCCTTGCTCATCCTGGTGTGGAGGCGAAGCGCCTCGACGATCTGGTTGCCGACCGTGTGGATCGGCGACAGCGACGACATCGGCTCCTGGAATATCATGGCGATGTCGCGGCCGCGGATCGCCCGGATCTGGCGCCCGCGCGGATTGAGGCTGGTCAGATCGGTCGAGCCGCCGTTTTGATCGTTGAGGACGATCGATCCGGCCGCAATGCGGCCGGGCGCATCGACGATCTGCAGGATCGAACGCGCCGTCACCGACTTGCCGGATCCGCTTTCGCCAACGACACAGAGTGTCTTGCCCGGTTCGATCGAGAAAGACAGATCGCTGACGGCGCGGAAGACGCCGGTGCGCAGCGGAAATTCGACGGTCAGGTTTTTCACCTCGAGCAGCGGCCTGCCGGCAATGGGTACGATATCGGTCATGCCGGCCTCATTTGTTATAGGGATCGGCCGCATCGCGCAGGCCGTCGCCGAGGAGGTTGAGCGCCATCACGGCAACCACGACGGCGCAGCCGGGCATGAAGAGCCAGGGCGCGGTAGCGATCGAGCGAATGTTCTGGGCCTCGCGCAGCAGCACGCCCCAGGAGATGGTCGGCGGCTGCAGCCCGAGCCCGAGGAAGGAAAGCGAGGTCTCGGCAAGGATCATCGCCGGCACCGCAAGGGTGATCGATGCGATGATGTGGCTGGCAAAGCTCGGCAGCATGTGGCGAAAGATGATGCGTCTTTCGCGTACGCCGTCGAGTCTCGCGGCCGCCACAAACTCCTCCGTGCGCAGGGACAAGAAGCGGCCGCGCACCACACGGGCGAGCTGCGCCCAGCCGGTCAGCGACAGGATGATCGTGATCATCATATATTGCAGCGTCGCCGGCCAGTCCTGCGGCAGGGCCGCGGCCATGGCGAGCCAGATCGGGATCGTCGGCAGAGACAGCACGAAATCGATCACGCGCTGCATGATGAAATCGATGCGGCCGCCGTAATATCCCGAGATGCCGCCGATCACGATGCCGAGCATCAACGACAGGAAGACACCGACGAGGCCGATCGAGAGCGAAACCTGCGCGCCCTGCACCGTCCGGCTGAAAACATCGCGCCCAAGCCTGTCGGCGCCGAAGAGAAGCAGCGGCGTGGTCTTGTCGGGCGAAGCAATCAGATGGATGTTGGTGTTGAACAGTCCAAAGACGGAATATTCATAGCCGCGCCCGAAGAACTGGACGTCGACGCGCTTCGTCGTGTCTTCCTTGAAGATGGCGGCCAGCGTTTCCGGATCGCGGGTCAGCTTCATCGGATAATAATGCGGGCCGAAGGAGAAGCCGTTCTCAGTATCGATCAGATGCAACTTTTGCGGTGGGTGAAAGGTCGCCCGGGCATTTTGCAGGTTCGGATCGTTGATGGCGAAGAAACCGGGGACCAGGGCGACGATATACATCATCACGGTGACGACGAGCGCCACCATGGCCAGCCGGTGTCGGCGGAAAGCCCACCAGATCAGCTGCCATTGCGATGCGACGGCGGCGCGATCCGGCTGTATATTTGTAACGGTAATGTCGGCCATATCGGCTCCTATTCCAACCGGATGCGGGGATCGACCAGCGCAAGCAGGATATCGCTGATCAGCGAGCCTATCAGCGTCAGCGCGCAGATGAGCAGAACGAAAGCGCCGGCCAGATACATGTCCTGGGCCATCAGCGCCTGCAGCAGCAAGGGGGCGGCCGTCGGCAGGTTGAGAACGATGGCGACGACCACCGAGCCGGAAATGAGGTTGGGCAGCAGCCAGGCAATCGTCGAGATGAACGGATTGAGCGCGATCATCATCGGGTATTTCATCAGCAGCCGAAACTCCGACAGACCTTTTGCCCGTGCTGTCGTCACGTAAGGCTTCGGCAGTTCATCGAGCATGTTGGCGCGCATGACGCGGATAAGGCTTGCTGTCGAGGAGACGGCGAGAATGATGACGGGAAGCCAGAGATGGGAGAAAAGATCGCCCATCTTGGCGAAGCTCCAGGCCGCGTTCTCGTATTCCGGCGAAAACAGGCCGCCGACATCCTGGCCGAATTCAACCGCCGCGACATACATCAGCACCAGCGCCAGCAGGAAGGACGGAACGGCCAGGCCGAAAAAGGTGAAGGCGGTGAAAAAATAGTCGCCGATCGAATATTTGCGCACGGCGGAATAGACGCCGATCGGCAAGGCGATCGCCCAGGTGGCGATCAAGGTCGACAGAGCCAGCACGAGCGTCAGGGCCATGCGCTCCCAGATCAGGTCCGAGACCGGCTGCTGCCACTCGAAGGAAATACCGAAATCGCCGCGCGAGAGGATGCCCCATATCCATTTGAAATATTGGACAAGCATCGGATCGCCGAGCCCGAAACGCTCACGCAGTTGCGCGGCCGTGTTCTGATCGACGATCTCGTTGGAGGCTGCCAGCGTTGCGATATAGGTGGTGACATAGTCGCCCGGCGGCAGCTGGATCAGTACGAAAGCGAGAAAGCTGACGGCGAAAAGCGATGGAATCATCCATAGCAAGCGTTTGGCGATGAAGACCAGCATGAGGCGCCTCTTGCACTAACGTTGCCCACCGGGCCTTGCCGGCCATCGGGGTCGGCAAGGGGAAGGCAAACCGAGGAAAGCGCCGTACCGTGGGTACGGCGCTCAATCAAAATCAGCTCGTGAAGGTGAACTGTTGCGGCATTGCCGGCCCCGGATTGGGCCAGGACCAGCTGTCCGGCTCCTTCTCGGGAACATTGCGCAGATTGTTGCGGATGATGCCGAAGCCGCCGACGGCCAGGCAAAGCCCGACGGTCTCGAATTCTTCCGCCGCGATATCGAAGATCTGCTTCATGATCGCACCGCGCTTGTCGAGGTCGGCCGTCGAACGCGCCTCGTCGAAGAGTTTCATCCGCTTCTTCTGGCTTTCCGGCGGTTCTTCGCCGCGTGCGCCGTTGGAGGTGTACCAAAGCGTCCATGGAATGGCGTAACGCGACCCCTGAGGATGGAAAGCGAAGAAATCGCGCGGATCGAGCATCGGATCGAGGCCGCCGGGGCCAGGCCATACCTGCGCGTCATGGGCATTGTCGTCGCCGCGGGTGTAATAAAGAGCTCGCTCGATCGTGTTGACCTTCATGTCGATGCCGATCTGCGCCCAATGCGTCTTGACCAGTTCGAGCGCGTCGACGAGGTCGGGATAGAGCGTCGGAATGACGTCGATCGAGAAGAACACCTTCTGGCCGTCCGGCCGGAGGCGGAAGCCGTCGCCGCCTTTCTTGTAGCCGGCCTCATCGAGCATCGCGCCCGCCTTGTCGGCGTCAAATTCGGTGAACTGGCGCGCATATTTCTCGTTATACCAGGGATGGGTCGGACGCGGCCCGGCCTGATAGGGTTCGCTCTGCCCGAAATAGACGATGTCGATGAGTTCCGGCCGATTGATGCCGATCGACAGCGCCTGACGGAACGCCTTGTCCGCAAACATCTTGCGCATCGCCGGATCTTTGTGGGTTATGTTGAAATAGATCTGGCACTGCTGCGAGGCCGAAGGCACGAGCGTCAGCAGGCGATAATCGCCTTTTTCCATGTTCTTCGACAGCGTCGGCTTGTTGGCAAGCACGCTGATATGGCGTTCCTGGATGTCGATCTTACCCGAGATGACATTCAGCATCAGCGATTCGACGTCCTGCGAGATGCCGAAATTGATTTCGTCGATATAGGGAAGCTGATTGCCCTCGGTGTCGACCTGCCAGAAATAGGGGTTTCGGGTCATGACAACACGCGTCGCACCACCGGCATAGGGCTCCTTGACCACCCATGGATCGAGCGTCGGCTTGTCGACATTGCCCCAGCGTGATGGGATCTCGATGTCACCGCAGCGGCTGCGGAACAGTTCCGTCCAGCTGGTGACGCCGGCCTTCTTCGCGTCGGCTTCGATGTTGGGGTTATATTTCGGCAGGAACTGGCTGCAGTAATGCTTCGGAAAGAGCGTCGGATGCTGACCGAGCGGCGTGGCGAGGTTTTCGAGATAAAGGGCGTTGGCCGCCGCAAAGGTGAACTTCACGGTATAATCGTCGACCTTCTCGACGGTGACCGGCTTGCCGGCGACGGCAAGCTGCGCCGGTGTCGAGCTGTAGAGTTCGGTGTTCTTGACGCAGTCTTCGATCGCAAAAACCACGTCATCGGCCGTAAAGGGATGGCCGTCCGACCAGCGCACGCCTTCGATCAGATGGAAGGTGAATTGCGTCGCGTCGTCGCTGACTTCCCAGCGCTCGGCAAGGTTCGGCTCCACGGCGGTAAATTCGAGGTTCCAGCGCACCAGGCTCTGGTTGCCGACCATGCGCAGGATGCCGTTGTGGTCGGACGAACCGCGAAGGCCGCGGCGCAGCGAGCCGCCATAGGTGCCGACCTTCTCGTACGGCTTGACGACCATCGGCTTCTTCGGCAGCCGCTCGGCGAGCGGCGGCAGTTTTCCGTCCTTCACAAGCTGCGCAAGTGCCGGCGCTTCGCCGCCTGCGGCGGCAGAGACGCGACCGGCGATGGACAAGGCTGCGACGCCCGCCATGCCACCAAGCACAGTGCGGCGGGTAACGCCGCGCGACAGAATTTCATTGGGCATCGAGTTCCTCCCTTTCTAAGCCGGCACACCTTTTGAACCGGCTGATGCGGCAGGCTCCCGACCTGCCGCCCGCACCCTCCTCGGCGCTGGGACCGAACCATAGACACGTTCCCAAATGATTACAAGAGTTGACAGATAATTACAAATTTTGTAGCGATGCTGCAATGGAACCGGGTTTTCCCGCGCCGATAGCAAGGCAGAAGCGAATAAATGACAGAAATCTGTCAGAAGCTGTACACTTCCACGCAGACGGCATCGGTCGGCAGTTGCAAGAGCCGATAGCGTTCAGAGAAAAGGACGATAATGACATTCGCGGTCGACGCCGTTTCGAACAGGGGCGCAACGCGCTTCAGCGACATCATCTACGAGAAGATCGTGGGGATGATCGCCGACGGCAATTTTCCGGTGAACGAACGGCTGCCGTCGGAGACCAAGCTCGCCGCCGATTTCGGCGCATCGAGGCCTGTCGTTCGCGAAGCGCTCGAACGCCTGAGAGCCGATGGCCTGGTCGTTTCGCGCAAGGGCTCGGGCTCTTATGTCAGGCAAAGACCGGACTCGTCGATGCTGAAAATGGTGCCGGTCGGATCACTCGCCGATGTCCAGCGGTTCTTTGAGTTCCGCGCCGGCCTCGAGGCCGAGGCGGCGGAGCTTGCCGCGCGAAACTGGCAGCCGGCCGACAAGGAGAGGATTACGGCAGCGCTTCTTTCGATCGAGCAATGTCTGCGAAACGGAGAGCTCGGCGCCGAGGAGGATCAGGTTCTGCATGATGCCATCGCCATGGCGACCGGCAACCAGTTCCACATCACCGTTCGCGAATGGTTCAGGCCGCATTTCGCTATCGGGCATTCCGTCACGCGAAGCCTGAGCTTGAAACGGACGCTGGAGCAGATTCGCAGCGTCCAGGACGAGCATGCGGTGATCGTCGAGGCGATCTTCGCACGGCGGGAAACCGAAGCGCACGATGCGATGAAGAAACACATATTGAACGCCCGCGCCCGCATGTTTCAGGGGGTTGAGCGATAATGGAAGGACGGATGATGAAACGGATCGCTGTGACGGGGGCTACTGGGCGTGTCGGAACGCTGCTGCGCCCGCTGCTCCGCTCGCATTTCGAGCACGTCAGCCTGATCGATCTGCAGGAGCCCAACGGGCTTGGCGAAAACGAGACCTTCGTAAGAGCCGACCTTACAAAGCTCGACGAGGCAACGGCTGCCCTGAAGGATATCGACGGCGTCGTTCATCTCGCCGGCATCGCCAGCGGCATCGACATGAACGCCATTCTGCACGCAAATGTGCTTGGGACCTACAATCTCTACGAAGCGGCACGGATCAACAAGGTCGAGCGGGTCGTCTATGCATCGAGCAACCATGCGACCGGCTTCTATCCGCGTGGCGAAATCATCTCGCCGCTCGATCCCATGCGCCCCGACAGCCCCTATGGGCTTTCCAAATGCTGGGGCGAACTGGTGGCGGGGCTCTACTACGACACCTCGGGCATTCGCTCCCTTTCCATCCGTATCGGCAATGCCGGCACCTATCCCAACAGCGAGCGATCGGTCGCGATCTGGATCAGCGCACGCGACCTGGCGCAACTGGTGCGGATCGGGCTCACTCATCCGTTGATCGCGGCGACGGTGGTCTACGGTGTTTCCGATACCGACGAGAAATGGTGGGACAATGATCTGGCGAGGAGGCTCGGCTACCAACCGGAAGACCGGCCGCGCGATCACGCCCGCATCGAACAGGGATCCGAAGGGCCGGTCGCGCTTGCGTTCCAGGGTGGCGGATTTTGTGAGATCAACCACGACGGCACCATCCGCATGCGTGACGCCGAAGGTTTGGCCAAAAGCCTGGAGGCGGCCGAATGACGGCGCCTCGGATCATCCACCCGCAAGTCCGTTCCGTGATCGAGCAACCGCTGACGGTCGGTGAATCGCCGGTATGGGACGACGAGACCGGCACGCTGTGGTTCGTCGACATTCTGGCGCCGGCTGTCGTGCGGCTCTCGGCTTCGGGAAAGATCGACCGCTTCGACATGCCGGCGGCGGTCGGCAGCCTCGGGCTTTGCCGCGATCACAGGATCGTCGTTGGCCTCCAGACGGGCGTCCATCTCTTCGATCCGGCCTCCCGCGATATCGAATTCCTATGCGACCCGGTCGGGCGCGAGATGATTGGCCGGCTCAATGATGGAAAGGTCGGCCCGGACGGACATTTCTGGGTCGGCTCGATCAGCGAAGCCAAGCCGCAGATCGAAGAGGCCGCTCTTTACCGCGTCGGCGCCGATGGCAGCACGCGGACGGTTGCAACGGGACTGACGAGCTCCAATGGCCTCGCCTGGTCGCCGGACGGCCGGCAGATGTATCACTCCGACAGCCGCCAATGTTTCCTGCAGGCATTCGACTTCGATCCTGAGACGGGCAGCCTCGGTGAAGGACGTCGCCTGCGCGGCTTCACCGAAGAAGAGGGGCGGCCGGACGGGGCGACGACCGATCGCGATGGATTTTACTGGAGCGCCGGCGTCTCCGCCGGCCGCCTCAACCGCATATCGAGCGAAGGCGAAATCGTCGAGATCTACATTCTGCCGGTCCCGGCACCGACAATGCCGTGTTTCGGGGGGCCGGATCTCCGGACCCTCTTCGTCACCAGCCTGTCGACGGACCGCACCGGACGTTTCGAGGCGGGCACGGTCATCGCCTTCGATGTGGATGCGGAGGGGCTGCCGCCCTTCCGCTTCGGATGACGATCATCTGGATGGAAAGCTAACGGGGAAAGAAAAATGAGCATCGCGATCATGCGCAAGGCGCTTACGGGCGTGTCGGGCGTTCCCGTCACGGCCTATGACGGTAAAGGCGAAGTCGAACCTCGGATTACGGCCAAGGTTTATGCGCGGGTAGCGGCAGCGGGCATTCACAACATCGTCGCTGCCGGCAATACAGGCGAATTCTATGCCCTGACGCCGCAGGAGATCCGGATCGTCCACGAGGCGGCGGTATCGGGCGTCGATGGCCGGGCGCCGGTGACGGCTGCCATCGGCCGGTCGCTGCGCGAGGCGATCGGCATGGCGAGGGATGCGGCGGCGATGGGCGCCTCCGCCGTCATGTCGCATCAGCCGGTCGATCCTTTCGCGGCACCTTCGGCCCAGATCGGCTACTTCTGCAAACTTGCCGACGCGTCCACCCTGCCGCTCGTCGCCTATGTCAGGGCCGAAGGTTTCGGTGTCGAGGATATCGTCCGTCTCGCCAACCACCGCAATATTGCTGGCATCAAGTTCGCCACGACCGATCTGATGCTGCTGTCGCGGGCGATCCCCGCGGCCGATCCTGATGGCGCGCTGTTCGTCTGCGGCCTGGCGGAGAGCTGGGCGCCGACATTCACCGCAGCCGGCGCGCGCGGTTTCACTTCGGGCCTCGTCAATGTTGCACCGCGGCTTTCGCTTGCCGTCCACGCCGCGCTCGAAAAAGGCGACTTTGCCGCGGCACGGGCGATCGTCAACACGCTCGAACCATTCGAGCGGATGCGGACGAAATTCCGCAACGGCGCCAACGTGACCGTCGTGAAAGAGGCCGTCACCTATTCCGGCCTCGATGTCGGCCCCGTGCGCGTGCCGGGATTGCCGCTGCTCGACCAGCAAGATCGTGAGGAACTTCATCGGCTGCTTCGAGGTTGGGAGGCCGAGGGCAGCATTCAAACGGATCCGGAGCGCCAGCAATCTGCCAAGGCGGCCGGCTGAACTCAACGGTATTTTCGCAAATAACAGGATTGGGAGGTCTAGAGATGCTGAAACAGCTACTGACAACGATCGCACTTACCGGCGCCCTGATGGGTGCGCAGCCTGCCTTGGCGGCGTCACCGCCCAATATGCTGGTGATCGGCACCAACCTCACCGGTATCCGGACGCTCGATCCGGCCCAGAACAATGCCCGCACGGTTTCCGAGCTGATCTCGAACCTCTACGACAACCTCGTGCAACTGTCGCCTGACGATCTCAAGACGCTGAAGCCGATGCTTGCGACGCAATGGAGCGTCTCGCCGGACGGCAAGATCATCACACTCACCCTGCGCGACGACGCCGTCTTCCAGAGCGGCAACAAGGTGACCGCCGAGGATGCCGCCTGGTCGATCCAGCGCGTCATCAAGATGGGCCAGGTCGGCTCCACCGACGTCGCACTCTGGGGGTTCACGCCCGAAAACGTCGAAAAGCTCGTTCGGGCAAAGGACGACCATACGCTGGAGATCGAGCTGCCGCAGTCGGTGAATACCGACCTGGTGCTCTATTCGCTGGCCGGCTCGTCGATCGGCATCGTCGACAAGAAGACGGTGCTGTCGCATGAGGCGAACGGTGATTTCGGCGGCGCCTGGCTTTCGGCCAATTCCGCCGGCAGCGGTCCGTTCAGCCTGGCGCAGTGGCGGCCGAACGACGTGGCGATCTTCAACGCGCAGCCGAAATATTGGGGCGGCAAGCCGGCCATGGCCCGCGTCGTGGCCCGCCACATTCCCGAATCCGGCAATCTCCGGCTGCAGCTCGAAGCCGGCGACGTCGATGTCGGCCAGTATGTGGCAAGCGGCGATCTCGATGCGCTGTCCACCAACAAGGATATGGTCATCGACAATGTCCCGGGTCTCGGCTTCTATTACATCGCCCTCAACCAAAAAGACCCTGATCTGCAGAAGCCGAAGGTTCGCGAGGCCTTCCAACACGCCTTCGACTGGAAGGCAATCTCCGGCAATATCATGCGCCACACCGGCTTTCCCTGGCAGTCGATGATCCCGCGCGGCATGATCGGCGCGCCCGATGAGGCTGCCGCCCGCTACGATTACGACCCCGCCAAAGCCAAGCAGCTGCTGGCGGAGGCCGGATATCCGAACGGCCTGAAGAAGGTGCTCAATCCGTCGGGTGCCCCGACCCTGCCCTTCGCCGAAGCGCTGCAGGCGAGCGCCCGGGCCGCCGGCCTCGAACTCGATCTGGTGCCCGGCGAATTCACGCCCGCCTTCCGCGAGCGCAAATTCGAAGTGTTGCTCGGCAATTCCGGCGCCCGTCTGCCCGATCCTTTCGCCGTCGCCACGCAATATGCCTACAACCCAGACAATAGCGACGAGGCGCGCCTCGGCAGCTATTATCTCTGGCGCACGGGCATGAAGGTGGACGAGCTCAACACGCTCATCGATCAATCGATGAAGGAGCGGGACACGGAAAAGCGCACCGATATCTTCAAGAAGATGGACGGCATCTACGCCGGAATGGCCGCACCGCTCGTCATCTTCTTCCAGCGAACCGACCCCTATGTCATGCGCGCCAACGTCAAGGGTTATCACGGCCATACGACCTGGTCGACGCGCTGGCATGACGTGACCAAGGAGTAGAGCGCGTGGCAAGCGCCGATCTGACATCGAAGCAGGAGAGCCGTCATTCCAGGGCGGGCGGGTTTGCCGATGCGGCCCCGCACCCCTTGACGAGCCTGCTGCGGCGCCTGGCAGGGCGCGTGGTGGCTATCGTCACCACGCTGCTCGGCCTGCTTTTCCTAACCTTTTCGATGGGCCGTCTGCTGCCTGCCGATCCGGTACTGGCCATCACCGGGGCGGAGGTCAGCAAGGAGGTCTATGATCGGGTCTATAACGAGTTGGGACTTGGGCAGCCGATCTGGATGCAGTTCTTCTCCTATGTCGGGAAGGTCGCCACAGGCGATCTCGGCACGGCGGCGACGACGGGCCAGCCGATCCTCACCGATCTCATGACGATCTTTCCCGCCACGATCGAGCTTGCGATCATCGCCATGATCATCGGCGCCGTCATCGGTATTCCCTTAGGCGTCACGGCTGCCGTCAGGCGCGGAACGATCATCGATCATATCGCCCGGATCGTCGCGCTTGCCGGCCACTCCATCCCGATCTTCTGGACCGGGCTGATGGCGCTCTTCCTGTTCTACGCCAAGCTGAAACTCGTCGGCGCATCCGGCCGGATCGACGTCTTCTACGAGGGCCTCGTCACGCCGATGACCGGCTTTCTGCTGATCGACGCGGCGATACAGGGCCAATGGGACGTTTTTCACAACGCGCTCGGCCACATCATCCTGCCTGCGGCGATCCTCGGTTATTACTCCGTCGCCTATATCAGCCGCATGTCGCGGAGTTTCATGCTGGAGCAACTGAGCCAGGAATATATCATCACCGCGCGGGCCAAGGGGCTCGGCACCCGCAAGGTCGTCTGGCGCCATGCCTTCCGGAACATCCGCGTGCAACTCCTGACGATCCTGGCGCTGACCTTCGGCGGGCTGCTCGAGGGCGCGGTGTTGATCGAGACGGTTTTCGGCTGGCCGGGGCTCGGCCAGTACCTCACCCGCGGCCTGCAGATGAACGACATGAACGTCGTGATGGGTTCGGTGCTGACGATCGGCGCCGTTTTCCTGACCATCAACATCCTGTCGGACGTCCTCTATCGCATTCTTGACCCGAGAACACGGTGACGCCATGACGATCTCCACCGAAGACGCAGACAGCGCCAATGCCGGCGGCCTCCACAAATGGCTGCTGGCGCCGGAACCTCAGGGCTGGTTTCAGTCGTCGATGCAGCAGATCCACCAGGGTTGGCTGAAGTTCAGTCTGCATCCGCTTGGTTTGGCGGGCCTGTTTATCATCGTGCTCCTCATCGTTGTGGCGACGGCCGCGCCTCTGCTGACGAGCTACGATCCGATCGTGCAGGATATGGCCGGGCGGCTTGCGCCGCCGTCGGCAGCCCATTTTCTCGGCACCGACAATTTCGGCCGCGACGTCTTTGCCCGGGTAATCTACGGCGCCCGCACGACGCTCTACATCATCATGCTGGTGACGATCATCGTCGCACCGCTCGGCCTGCTGATCGGCACAGTCTCGGGTTATTTCGGCGGTATCGTCGATGAAATCCTGATGCGCGTCACCGATATCTTCCTATCCTTCCCCGGCCTCGTGCTGGCGCTCGGTTTTGCGGCAGCGCTCGGCCCGGGCATCACCAACGCCATCATCGCCATTTCGCTGACGGCCTGGCCGCCGATCGCCCGGCTGGCGCGTGCCGAAACGCTCAGCCTGCGCAAGGCGGATTATATCGCCGCCGTGCGCCTGCAGGGCGCGACATCACTTGCGATCATCACCCGCCACATCCTGCCGATGTGCATTCCCTCGGTGATCGTCCGCGTCACCCTCAACATGGCCGGCATCATCATCACTGCCGCCGGTCTCGGCTTTCTCGGCCTCGGCGCGCAGCCGCCATGGCCGGAATGGGGCTCGATGGCCGCCAGCGGCCGCGAGTTCATGCTCGACAGCCCCTGGGTGATCGCCGCACCCGGTATCGCCATTGCACTCGTCAGCCTCGCCTTCAACCTCGTCGGCGATGCTCTTCGCGACGTGCTCGACCCGAGAGGTTCGGAATGACAGAGCCCCTGATCGATATCCGCAACCTCGAAATCGCCTATGGCGGCGGCCACATGCGCGCGGTGCGCGGCGTCAGTTTCGCGCTCGGGCAGGAAAAACTCGGCATCGTCGGCGAATCCGGATCGGGAAAATCGACCGTCGGCCGGGCGATCATGAAACTGCTGCCGCCGACCGCGGTGGTCAGCGCCGAGCGAATGACATTTCGCGACGTCGACCTCATCAAGGCGGATGAACGAAAGATGATGACGATCCGGGGACGGCGGATCGGCCTGATCCTGCAGGACCCGAAATATTCGCTCAATCCGGTTATGCGCATCGGCGAACAGATCGCAGAGACCTACCGCTTCCACCATCCCAAGGTCAGCGCGAAAAGGACCTACACCCAAGCGCTCGATATGCTCGAAGCAGTGCAGATCCGCGATCCCGAGCGCGTCGCCCGCCTCTATCCGCACGAAATATCGGGCGGCATGGGCCAGCGCGTGATGATCGCCATGATGCTGATCGCCGAACCGGAAGTGCTGATCGCCGACGAGCCGACATCAGCGCTTGATGTCACGGTCAGGCTCGAGATCCTGGCCCTGCTCGACGAACTCGTTTCACGCCGCAATCTCGGCCTGATCTTCATCAGCCATGACCTCAACCTCATCCGGAATTTCTGCGACCGCGTCCTCATCATGTATGCCGGCCGCGTCGTGGAAGTGCTGGAGGCGCGCGATCTCGACAAGGCGAAACACCCTTATACGCAAGGGCTTCTGGCCTCCCTGCCGACGATAGAGGATCCGCCGGCCCGGCTCCCGATCCTGACGCGCGATCCCGCCTGGCTCAATGACCTCGCGGAGGCGTCACGATGATCCGGATCGACAATCTCACCATCCGTTTCGGACACGGCCAGCGGCCCGTCGTCAGAGACGTCAACCTCGCCATCGAGAGCGGCACGGCCTTTGGCCTCGTCGGCGAATCCGGCTGCGGCAAATCCACAGTTCTCCGGGCGCTCTCCGGTCTCAACGCCAATTATGACGGTCACATCGAACTCCAGGGCGAGACGCTGGAGCGCCAGCGCAGCCGGCCGTTCTATCGGCGAGTGCAGATGGTGTTTCAGGACCCATACGGATCGCTCCATCCGCGCAAGACCATCCGCTCGCAACTGCTGGAGCCGCTGCGCAACCAGGGGCTCGACACCAATTCGGTCGACGTCAACGCCGTGCTGCGATCGGTCGGCCTCGATCCGGCGCTAAGCTATCGGTTTCCGCATCAACTCTCCGGCGGCCAGCGCCAGCGCGTGGCGATCGCCCGGGCCTTGATGCTCAATCCCGACGTGCTGCTTCTCGACGAGCCGACATCGGCGCTCGACGTTTCGGTGCAGGCCGAAATCCTCAATCTGTTGCAGGATCTGCGCAAGGAGCGCGGCCTCACCTATCTGCTCGTCAGCCACGATCTCGCCGTCGTCTCCCACATGTGCAGCCGCGTCGCCATCATGGAGGCGGGCGAGATCGTCGAACAGGTCGATATCGAGGCATTGCGAAGAGGTGCGGTCGAACACCCCTATTCGCAACGCCTGTTGCGCGCGAGCCGGATGTACGGAAGGGCGTAGCCATCGATCGGCACGCCCCTGCCACGTCTCGGATCACCGCAAGTGGGTGTCGATAGCGGAAACGATCTCTTGCCAATCATCGGGATGAATTTCGTGCCCGCCGCCTTCGAGCCGGACAAGCTTCGCGCCTCGGACGGTTCGCGCCAGCAGCTCGCCGTGTTCAACCGGATAAATCGGGTCGGCCGTTCCGTGGAAGACAAGGAGAGGCGCGGCCAGTTCAGCCAATTTTCCTTTCAGGGCCTGGCCGCCCCTCAGCATGAAATGATTGGTGGCACTGACGAAGTTTTTCGCCCGTTTGACATCCCGTTCGACAAAGGCACGCGCCTGGTGTTCGTTATAAGGGTGCGCCACCCCGGCGATCATCCGGGTGTCTTTGACAAGGAATTCGATCACCTGGGCATTGTCTGTCCAGTCGACGGTCTCGCCCGTCTGGGCGTGCGCCATGTAGGCGTCAGTGGTGTGCGGCAGAGCGCTTGTATCAACACCCATCGGCGTGGTGGACATCAGCGTCAGCGTCTTGACGCGTTCGGGATGGGAGAGCGCTGCGATCTGGGCAATCGTGCCGCCCAGCGACATTCCGATCAGATTGATGCGGTCAATGCCGTAGCCATCCAGTACCCTGACGGCATCCTCAGCCATGTCGTCCATTGTGTAGGGCGGTTCCCCGGGCTGATAGATCGTCGAACGGCCGGTGTCTCGATTGTCGTAACGGATGACATAATATTTCTGAGCGGCGAGCTTTTGGCAGAACTCATCCGGCCACCACAGCATCGACGCCATCGCGCCCATGATCAACAGGATCGGCTCATGCGCCGGGTTGCCAAATGCCTGTGTGGCGATCTCGACCTCGTCAAACTTGATAATGCGTTCAGTCACTTGGGGCATCCTTTATTTGTATCGGGTGAAGCGGCGCCTTGGGTCCTGGTACCGGCAGGCATTTTCATAATGGGGCTAAGGCAGGGGTGCCGCATCGGGCATTTTGCGTAGGGCAGGCTCAAATCACACATGGGATGACTACGTCTCCATCTCTGCTAATCTTAAACTTCACGTATCGGAGGACTTCGTGTCGGCATCCCTCAGAAGATCCCTGTTCTCAGGCCGTGTCGCCGAACTCGATGCGATGGATAGCGCGTTCCGGGATGTCTCCGGCGGCCGGCAACGCTCCATTCTTCTCGGGGCGGAATCAGGCGGCGGCAAGAGCCGGCTGGTAGAAGAATTCGCCGACCGACTGTCGGGCCGGGCTATCGTCCTGAAAGGCGGCTGCATCGAGCAGCGGGAATCGGCATTGCCCTATGCGCCCGTAACCGCTTTGCTGCATGAACTGGTTCAGCTGCGCGGCGGGACGGCCACCAGATCGCTTGTCGGCGTCGAGGGTGCGCGCGAGCTGGCATGGCTTCTTCCCGAATTCGGCGAGACCTCTGAAAGGCTCGATGCGAGCATCGCAAGAGCGCGGCTGTTCGAAGCGCTGCGAAAATTGTTCGAAGAGCTCGCCCGCGAGATGCCGCTCGTCATGGTCGTCGAGGACATTCACTGGGCCGACCAGGCCACATGCGATCTGCTTCGCTTCCTCACGGCGCGGCTGAAGAAAATTCGGCTGATGCTGATCGTCACCTACCGACCCGAGGAAACCAGCGGCAGCAACGCGCTGCGGACGACCATCGCCGAGCTGTCGCTTTCCGAGGGTGCCGAGCTGTTGAAGCTTCCCCGCCTGAAGCGCGCCGAAGTCGCCGCCCAACTCGAAGGCCTGCTCGGGCGCCCGCCGACACCCGCTGTCGTCAATGAGGTCCATGCGCGGAGCTGCGGGATCCCGCTTTTCACCGAGGCGCTCATCGACGCGAGCGGAGGCTTGCGGACGGATTTCCCCGGCTCGCTCAACGACTATCTGCTGAAAACCGCCAGGGAGATGCCGGCGTCGACGGCAGAACTCTTGAAGGTGATGGCGCTTGGCGGCCCGCATATCACGCATGCGCTTCTTCGCAGCGTAACGGAGAAGCCCGATCTCGAACTGGCAGAATTGCTGCGGCCTGCAATTTTGGCCGGGATCTTGGTACCGGATGGCGACGGATATGCGTTCCGCCACGCCCTGATCCACGAGGCGGTGCGGAGTGACCTGATCGCCGGCGAAAGGATGGCCATCCATCGCGGCTATGCCGAGGTGCTCGAACGCGGCCCGGTTCCAAGCTACCGGGTTTGGCATGCCGTTGCTCTCGCCCGCCATTGGCACGGCGCCGGCCAGGCCGAACCTTGCCTGCGATGGGCCTGGCAATCTGCCGTAGAAGCCGCCGCCACCTTCGCCTATGCGGATCAGATGGAGATGCTCAAGCTCGTGTTGGCGGCGTGGCCCGACGTCGATCATGCGGCCGATCTGATCGGCGCGGATCACTGCAGGGTGTTGGAACTGGCCGCCGATGCGGCTTGCTGGGCAGCGGAAGCCGAACAGGGGCTGGCCTTCGTCGAGCGTGCCCTCGCCGAAGTGGATGCCGAGGGCGACGGCGCGCAGCTGGCAGCCCTTCTTCTGCAGCGCGCGGTGATGCGTCAGCACACGCTTATTCCGGGCGAAATCGCCGATCTGGAACGAGCGCTTTATCATGCGGTCGATCCCACAAGGCTGCGCGCGGACGGACTGGGGCAGTTTTCCCGGGCGCTGATATTGCGGCGAGAATTCGATCGCGCCAGGCTCTTGGGCGCCGAACTGAAGGATCTGGCGGAGAGGCTCGATGACGAGGAATATCGTATCGAGGCGTTGATCGTCGCGGCATCCGTGGACATGGCCTCGGACAGTTCTCGGATCGATGGCTTTTTGAGCGTGGCTAAGCGCGCCGGGCAAGCCTCCATCGGCCGCGTCGAGGTGCTGGCGGGCGCAGCCCTGCTGCAGGCCCTGCTTGAGACCGGAGACTATGCCGAGATCATCGACATCGGACCGGCGATCTTTGCGCGGACCGTCGAGTTCGGCCAGGCCCGGTATATCGGAGCCATCGTGGGTTCGCCCTTGTGCCGCGCCTTGCTCGCCGTCGGCCGCGTTTCCGAAGCCGTGGAGACATGCGAACGGATGGCGGCATTGGATCCGCTGCCGCTGGGGCTGGTTCATGTTTTCGAATGCCAGGCGGAGATTGCCCTGGTATCGGGAGATCCGGATCGCATCGCCGCAGCGGCAAGCTCCTTGCGCGCTCTGCCACCCGGCCCTCAGGTCGCGGGCCGCATGGCGGCCAATCTTTTGCGATTCGATATCGAAAGCCGTGCGCTGGCGGGCGACATGGAGCAGTCTGCGGTCCTGATAAGATCGGCTTCGAGCCAGTTCGAGAGGCAGGGCCGCGTCTCCTGGCCGCTCCTGGCCTCGGCCATGCGCGTCGCCGTCGATACCAACCGGAAAGATGTCGCCCGGCAGCTTGCGGACCTTGCCGCCCGGACCCCGTGCCGCAACGTGATCGAGGAAGCCGAGAGGCTCAACCTCTCGGCTGAGATGTCGCGCGCGACGGTTTCCGACCTCGACACCTGGGAAACAGCTGCCCGAAGCTGGGCCGATTTGAACCAGCCCTTTCGGCAGGCGTATGCTCTTATGCAGGCCGGGAGCGCTGCGGTGAATGCCGGCAAGCGCGGCAGAGGTGCGGGCCATTTCAGGCGAGGTGCGGAGCTTGCCCAGTCGATCGGCGCTCGCCTCCTCTGCAATCAGATCGAGACGCTGGCTGCAAAGGCCCGCATTGATCTGCGAGGCGAGAAAGAAGGCAGCCTGCCGAAGGCGCCGCTCGGCCTGACGGATCGGGAATTCGAGGTGCTCCGGCTTGTCGCCGCCGGACAGAGCAATCGGCAGATCGCCGATAATCTGTTCATCTCGTCGAAAACGGCGAGCGTCCATGTCTCCAACATCTTGAGCAAACTCGCCGTCCCCAGCCGCGGCGCCGCGGCGGCCATGGCCCACCGGCTCCGGATGGTTGATCCGGTGTAGATGTCAGCTTTAGGAGATTGCCTGGCTAGACCCTCCTGATATCGCTCACGGCATTCCATTTTTCGTTGCCTAGACCGTTTTGCATTTAGGTTGACCCATATCCTGCGTTTCGGATGTAGTTTGCGCATTCGTTTGGTTTGATTGTCTCTATGGTTCGAGCCAAA
>NZ_MAWZ01000015.1:0-106381 GCF_001854685.1 Rhizobium sp. RSm-3
CGACCCATCGAACAAGCCTCCATCGCTCATTCAATCAAATCTGATTTGCGACAAAAGCGGAATCCCGATTCAACCAAGTCGCAAACCGCTCTAGGCATTTTGCCTGATGTGCTTACGCGGCCTTACGGCGAGCATGGTGATATGGCGCCCTCGAACGGCGCCCGGTTTTCCATCAACCGGAGGTCAAAAATGCCTGTCTCTTCCGCCGCTCTGGCCGGTACCCAACGCACGATCGATTCCTATGAAGGTTGTGCCGATGAATATAGCCGCATCGTTGATCCGTTTCCCGCGCCCAGCCTGGAGGCGGCCTTGCGTCAGGTCGCCATCGCCGCCGGCAAAGGCGGCCGGGTCCTTGAGATCGGATCAGGCCCTGGGTGGGATGCGGATTTCCTCGAGACACAGGGCGTTTTGGTAAGGCGAACCGATGCCACGCGGCGGTTTCTTGAGCTGCAGGCAGCACGCGGCAAGGCAGGCGAGTTCCTCAACGTCATCACCGACGACCTCGGCGGCCCTTACGATGCGGTGATCGCTCTCTGTGTTCTCATCCACGTGCCTCGCCACCAGACCGGCCAGGTCCTCGAAAAGATCGCCGCCGCGCTGCGCCCCGGCGGCGTCTTCCTGGTGACGATGCGGGATGGAGACGGCGAGACGAGCGGCGCCTACCATATGACCTATTGGCGCCGGGACGACTTCGCGTTGTGCATCAAGGCGGCCGGCCTGAATCTCGAATGGGACGCCTACCGCATGAGCCGCAACGGCGAAGCCTGGAACACCTTTTATGCTCGACGGCCGGGTTGACGCGCCGCATCTTATGCGGCTTCGCGATTGCCGAGGCTAGTTATTTCCAGCTCGTATAATCGGCGGCGGTGCAACCGAACGGCGCACGATCCTGGCCAAACCGCTTCTTCAGCTGATCGCATCCCCACTGGTTCAGCGGCGCCGGCATGAGATTGTTGATGTCCATGCCAGGCGATTGGAATTGTGTCGGGGAACTCGTGACGTACCAAAGCCAGAAGCCGCCAACACCGACGACGATCAGAAGCAAGGTGCCGAAGAAAAGCCGCAGCCGCTTCCAGATCGATACCGTCCTCTTTGGTTCTTCGATCAACACCGGTGCATGCTGATCGCCGTCTTGCTGATGCGCCAGGGGTGCGAGAGCCGCTGTGCGCTCGGCATCCGTAAGCTCGACCCGCTGCAGACGATCGTCCAGAAGCACCGGCAGGGCCGTATTGCCGTGCCTGACGGCCATTCCGATCGCCTTGCCATTGGCTTCCCCGACGATCAGCGGTTCCTGTCCGCTCTTCATGCGCGTGTAAGCCGATCGCCCGGTTTTGTCGGCGGCAATCTTGTCATTGTAGGTGATGGAAAGGACGCCGCGCTTGCGGTCGAATGCGCTGATCTCGACCGGGATAGGGATCAGTCTGGCAGGCCGGCGCAATTGCCCCTTGACCCGCCAGATACGCATACCGAGAAAAATCATACCCAGGCTCATGCCGCCAAGCAGAACCACAAACACAGTGAGCGTGATGATCCTGTTCCACAGCATGTCCAGACCCAGGCTCATCGTCGCGAGCTCCGGATGATCGGCGGAAATCACAAGATCGGTTTCATAATCGCCGGTATGGAAATCGACGAACATGACCTCGACTTCGGTGTCGTAGTTTCGTCCGCCGTAGCTATAGACAAGGCGTGCCTCGCAGTCGGTAAAGACTGCCTTACGTGTCGTGCATTTCCCGTTTTGCACGTCGCCGTTTTCGAGCACCAAAGGGTTCTGATTGATCTGGAAATCGCGGATCACGCCCGGTGCTTCCGAGATGAATAGAAAGATCGCCAATGCCAGGATAATGGGCGTTGCCCAGAAGTAGGCGTTCGGCGTGGAGATGACGTTGCGCGCCAGTGAAAGCGGGCGGCTGGGGAGAACAAGCGAAGACAATGGCGCAGACCCCTCATGTGACAGCGCAGCGCGCCGGTAAAGCTTCAGACGGCAGCCGATGAGGACGAGCGAAGTTGGCGTCATGCATACCGGCTTGCACAATCCCATTGTGTGATACCGATCTACAACCTGATGCGAGCGATCGGCAATCCCTTTCTACACGCGCGAGCAATCCTACGTTGATTCCGTCGACAACGCGGGCGCCACGAGACAGAAATTTCAGCGATGCCTCCGAACGCCGCATCGAGACGATAAAAAACTCGGATGGTCAGGCGATCGGCTGTCGGGAGCCGGATTGACCCTCGACGAAACTGTTGCCTCTTTGTCTTTAAAGTTGCGTCACCTGCATGAAGGTTGATAGAGGAGCAGCGGCGGTATAGTTTCGCTTTCGCAAATCGACGAATGACACAAGGAATAGTTATCTCATGCCGACAGGTACGGTTAAATTCTTCAATGACGACAAGGGTTTCGGCTTTATCACCCCCGAGGATGGCGGACAGGACGTGTTCGTGCACGTGTCTGCGCTGCAGCGCGGCGGTTCGCTCCGCGAAGGCGACAAGGTCAGCTTCGACGTCGGACAGGATCGCAAGACCGGAAAATCGAAGGCTGAGAACGTCTCAACCCTCTGATCGAAAGTCGAAGATTGCCCAACCCGCTTTAAGCGGGTTGGGCTCGCCGTCGCGCCCTATGACGTGACGGCGATAGTCGAGGTCTGTGTCGTTTTCGGATACCGGGACGGCAAGAGTGCTCTACGTATTCACGTCAGACATATGCGAGGCTCTCTCTACGCCTCCGACAGAATGCTCTCGGCTGCCTTCTCGGCAATCATGATCACCGGCGAATTGGTGTTGCCCGAGACGATGGTCGGCATGATCGAGGCGTCGACGACTCGCAGCTTCGCCAGCCCATGCACCCGCAATTGCGAATCAACCACCGCCGTCGTGTCGCTGCCCATTTTACAGGTGCCGACCGGATGGAAGATCGTTGTGGCGATATCGCCGGCGCGGCGGATCAGGTCCTCATCACTTTGGTATTCCGTGCCCGGCAGCATCTCCTGCGGCCGGTACTTGGCGATGGCGCCGGCCTTCATCAGCCGGCGGGCATGCCGGATAGATTTTGTCGCCACGATCCGGTCGCCGACGGTCGAAAGATAATTCGGGCGGATGTCCGGCGCCACGGAAAAGTCCGGGCCGCCGACATGCACGCTGCCGCGGCTTTCCGGCCGCAGATTGCAGACGGAGACGGTGACGGCCGGATATTTGTGCAGCGGCTCGCCCAGCCGGTCGGTGCTCAAGGGCTGCACGTGATATTCGAGATCGGCCGTGGCAACCGCCGGATCGCTCTTGGCAAAGATGCCAAGCTGGCTCGGCGCCATGGATAGCGGCCCGGACCGGCGCAGCATATATTCAAGCCCCATGCCCGCCCGGGTGAACAGGTTGTGATAGAGTTGGTTCAGCGTCTTTGCGCCCTCGATGCGGAAAACCGTGCGGATCTGCAGATGGTCCTGCAGGTTTTCGCCGACACCGGCAAGTTCATGGGTGACATCCAGTCCGGCCGCGGACAACACATGCGGGCGGCCAACCCCTGACAGTTCCAGGATTTTCGGTGAATTGATCGCACCGGCAGACAGAATAACCTCGCGGCCGGCGCGCGCCAGATGAGTTTGGCCGTTCAGCCGGAACCGCACGCCGGCCACCATCCTGCCGTCGAATTCCAGCCGCTCGGTTTCGGCGCCGGTCAGCACGCGCAGATTGGCCCGCTTCATCGCCGGGCGCAGAAAGGCCTTGGTCGTGTTCCAGCGCAGGCCGCCGCGTTGATTGACCTCGAAATAGCCTGACCCCTCATTGTCGCCATCGTTGAAATCGTCGGTTTTCGCAATGCCGAGTTCTTCGGCCGCATCGCGAAAGGCATCGAGGATCGGCCAGGAAAGCCGTTGCTTTTCCACCCGCCATTCGCCGCCTGCCCCGTGCATGCGCGACTTGCCGCGGTAATTGTCCTCGGATTTCAGGAAATAGGGCAGCACGTCGTCCCAGCCCCAGCCGGAATTGCCCGCCTGCCGCCAGCCGTCGTAATCGGCCGCCTGGCCGCGCATGTAGATCATGCCGTTGATCGACGAGCAGCCACCCAGGACTTTTCCACGCGGATAGGGCAGCGAGCGGCCGTTCAGCCCGGCTTCTTCAGCCGTCTTCATCATCCAGTCGGTGCGGGGATTGCCCATGCAGTAGAGATAGCCGATCGGCACATGCACCCAGTGATACCGGTCGCTGCCGCCGGCTTCGAGCAGCAGGACGCGGTTTTTCGGATCGGCCGACAGCCGGTTGGCCAGAACGCATCCCGCCGATCCCGCGCCGACGATGATGTAATCGTAGCTTCCGGCCTCGATGGCCGCATCGTTCACACGCATGTTCACGCCGCCACTCCCGCTGCCGCCGGCGGAACCGCCGTCAGACGCCGCCACAGCGGCGCCATCGCCTCGGCGATTTCGAGATAGAGAGCGTAGCGGCGCGCATAATGCCCCTCAAGCGAGACATCCGGCTGGTAATGCCGCGCGGTCTGCACCATTGAAGCAGCGCCGGCGCCGAAGTCGGCGAAGATGCCGACGCCGGTTCCCGCTGCAATCGCTGCCCCTAGCGCACCGGTTTCACGCGAGCGGGCCACGGTGACGGGAACGCCGAGCACATCGGCAAAGATCTGCGGCCAGATCAGGCTGCGCGAGCCGCCGCCGGACAGCATGGCTTCGTTGAAATCTGCACCGGCCTTGCGGATCGTCTCGATGTGCTGGCGATGGCCGAAGGCGACGCCTTCGAGAAGCGCGCGCACGAGATGCCCCTTGCTGTGCCAGCCGGCAAGTCCGTAGAAGCCGGCGCGCGCGTGGCCGTCCTGCTGGGCGCCGTAGAGATAGGGATGATAGAGCGGGTCGTCTGCCGCGGGCTTGATCGCCGCGGCCAGCGCGCAGCAGGCATCGAAGGGCGAGACGCCTTGCGCATGCTCGCCTTCGAAGAACTCCCGCACCAGCCATTCGAGATTGGCAGCCGAGGTGGCGCTGTTTTCCATCGCCATGTAGCGGGTGCGGTCGAAAGTCGAGGACATGAACACCGGGCCGTCGAGGTCGGGACCGTCGATGACGACCTGGTTGATGCTCCAGGTGCCGGCAATGATCGAGGCGCTGCCGGTGCGCGAAACGCCAGAGCCGAGCGCCGAGGCGACGACGTCGAACAGTCCGCCGACCACCGGCGTACCGGCCGCGAGCCCGGTTTGCGTCGCCACCTCTTCCGTTACCGCGCCGGCAATGTCGGCGCTTTCGATGAGCGGCGGCAGGAGGTCCATGCAATCGCCCAGTCCATAGGCCTCCATCAGCGCCTTGTCGTAGCAGCGCGCGGCAAGATCGAGCAAACCGGCTCCCGACATGTCGGACACCTCGCTGACGCGGCGGCCGGTCAGGCGGTTGACGATAAAATCCTTGGAGAAGAACACCGTGCCGATGCACTCGAACAGTTCCGGCCGGTGGCGCTTAAGCCAGGCAAGCAATGTCGGCGTCTGGGACGGCCACGGACGCTGTCGGGCAATCGGATAGGTTCGGTCTCCGACGCCGGCCTCCCGCCATTCGTCGACCAGCCCGGCTGCCCGCGTGTCGAGCGACTGGATGGCGAGCAGCGGAGCGCCGTCGCGATCGAGCGCATAGAGACCGTTGCCATGCCCGGCGCAGCCGATCGCGGCGATCTCCTCCGGCCGGATCCTTGCCTTTTCGATGCAGGCGCGGATGACCTGCCGCGCATTCGTCCAGAGTTCGTCCAGCCCCCGCTCGACATGTCCCGGGCTCGGCATGCGGCTGTGCCCCTCCTCGGAGGCAGCCCCGATCTCGTTGCCGTGCCGGTCGAAAATCACCGCCTTGATGACGGTATTTCCGGCGTCGAGCCCCAGAAGATAGTCTCCCATGCAGAACCCCTCCGAAGGTTCGAAATCGCAACTCAGCCCTGCTGATAGAGCGCAAAGGCCTGTTCGCCGCTCGCATCCTCATGCACGATCGCCATCAGCCCGCGCACCACGGCACTCGGATTGGCGTGCTGATAGATGTTGCGCCCATAGACCATGCCCACCGCGCCCTGCCGCATCAAGGCCGCCGACTTGTCGAAGACGGCGCGAAGATCTTCTTTGCCGCCGCCGCGGACGAGAACCGGGCAGCGGGCTGCCTCCACCACCCTGTGGAAATCCTCGGCATTGGTGGTCGGATCCGCCTTGACAATATCGGCGCCCATTTCGCGAGCGAGCCGCGTCAGCGTGACGATCTTGTCGGCGTCGCCATCGACCATGTAACCACCCTTTTCGGTGACCGGCTGCATCACCAGCGGCTCGATCATCAGCGGCATGCCATACTTGTCGCAATCGGCCCGCACGCGGGAAATATTCTCAACGCACTGGCGAAACAGGTCCGGCTCGTCCGGCAGCATGAACAGGTTGACGACGACGCAGGCCGCATCCATCTCGATCGCGCCGATCAACGGCTCGGCCTTGTTCTGCAGCACCGCCCACATGTCGCGGTGGCGTATGCGGTTATACGGATTGCCCATGTCGATGCGCATGACCAGCGCCGGCTTGTCCTTGCCGGGCATGTCCTGCAGCAGGTCCGCCTGGCCGTAGTTCATCTGGATCGCATCCGGCCCGGCAGAGACCAGGGCGCCGACGACGGCCTGAATATCCTCCAGCCCGTCGAGGAAAGACGGCTCGTTGCAAACGCCGTGATCGATCGCCACGTCGAGGCAGCGGCCGCGGCCGAACAGCCGGTTCATCCGGACTTTGCTGTTGTGTCGCATTCTGTGCTCCTTGGTTCGTTCCTTGCGGAAAGCATGTCTTCGTCGACGCCGTGGCGTTCGTTGAGAAGGGTGAGAAAACGATCGCGCTCGCCGGCACGACGGCCCGGCGTCCAGCGCTTTTCCTGCGCCAGCAGGTCGAGAACGGCATCCGTCATGTCGAGCGAAAGCTCGCCCGAAACGGCAAGCGTGGTGCGCCGCAAAAGCAGGTCGTCCAGATGTTCCACCGCTTCATCGCGGATCAGCAGCTGCAATTCGCGCGTGGTGTAGCCGGCGTGCGGCAGGGCTGCATCCTGGCCTGCCGCGATGAAACCGGCAATCGGCTCGGCATCCGTGCCGTATCGGCCAAACAACTCAGCCATGCGCCCGGCGGAAAGATCCTTGCCGCTTGCCGCCTGCGCCAGCCAGACGGATCTGTTGGCCGGAAATGCCCGCCCGCCGCCGATCGGCCGGTCGGTTGTCGCAACCCGGCGCCTTCTGCCGAGCTTTTCCAGAGCCTGGTCTGCCGCCAGTTCGCCGAAGGAGCGGAATGTCGTCCACTTGCCGCCGATCATGCAGAGCACCGGCGGCCTGCCCTCGGACGGCTCCAGCACGGTGCAGAAATGATCGCGCGGGATGCGTCCGGTAAAACTGTCGGTGCTGGCCGGCAGCGGCCGCACGCCGGCAAACCGGAAAACGATCTGCTCCGGCCGGATGGTGATATCAGGCAGCACGAAGGCGAGCGATTGCAGGATATAATCCCGCTCCTCCGCCTCGCAGCGCACCGTTTCCGGATCATTAACACGGATATCGGTAGAACCGACGAGCACCTTGCCGAGATAGGGAAACAGGATACAGATCCGCCCGTCCTCGTTCTCGTAGTAGATCATGTGATCGGCAAGTGCGTCGCGCAGATCCGCATTGTCGATGATCAGATGCGAGCCCTTGGTGCCGCCGATCAGCGGCGCCGGCCGGGCCTCCTGAGAAAACAGGGTTCGATTGGCAACGTCGATCCAGCCGCCGGTGGCGTTGATGATCAGCGCCGGCTCGACGGCGACGGACGCGCCGCCTATCCGGTCTTCGACGCGATACCCGCCATTTTCCATCCGACGCAGTTCGGCATAGTTCAGTGCCATCGCGCCGGGTTCGGCTGAAAGAGCATCCTGCAGAAGCTCGATGCCCAGCCGCTCGGGGTGGCTGACCCAGGCGTCGAAATAGGTGGCCGAACTCTTGATGTCGGGATTGAGCGCCGGCCACTTGGCAAGCGTCGTGCGCCGGCCGCGAAACTGGTGGCGCGGCATCAGCGCGCGCTTGCGCGTCAGGAAATCATAGATGCTGAGGCCCGCTTTGATGGCGACGGCGCCGCGGCGGCTCGGGCGGCGGCTGAGACCCAGGAAGCGGACGATGCCATTGCCGAGGCCGGAAAAGATATCGAATACCGGCACTGTCGTCGGCAGCGGCGCGACATAATGCGGCGCGTTGCGCAGCAGCCGGTCGCGCTCGACCAGCGATTCCTGCACCAGCTTGAATTCGCCGTTTTCAAGATAGCGAAGCCCGCCATGCACCATGCGCGACAGCGCCGAACTGGCGCCGGAGCAATAATCGTGCTTTTCGACGAGCAGCACATTCAGCCCCTGCAGCGCCAGCTCCCGAAAGACGCTGATGCCGTTGATGCCGCCGCCGATGATACACACGTCCACCTTCGGGCTGCGGCGAAGCCCGTCCAATATTTCTTCACGTTTCATGATGGCGATCCGCTATCTCATATCAGTCAGTGTCGCCGCTATGGCCGTATCGATAGCCGCACGATCGGCCGCATCCAGCCGGATGGTCCCGGCCCGTGCATTGTCGATCGCCTGTGCCGGATTGCGCGCACCGCAGAGCGCAAAGGTCACGCCGGGCTGCGCCAGCGTCCAGGCAATCACGGTCTGGGCGATGCTAGCGCCGTGTTTTTCGGCGACCGGCCGGATGGCGTCGGCAAGCGCCATTGCCTTCCGGCGGTTGCCGACCGAAAAGCGCGGATTGTCCTTGCGCTGGTCGTCGCCTGAGAACACCCGGTCCGGACCGATCGTGCCGGACAGCAACCCCAGCGCCAGGGACGAGTAGCTCAGCGTCGCTATGCCGTTCGCCCTGGTCAGCGGCAGAAGCTCCGCCTCGATCTCGCGGTCGATCATGCTGAACCGCTCCTGGATGGCGTCGAGGCCACCGGCCGCGATATAGGCATCGAGATCGTCGCGACTGACATTGCTTGCGCCGATCGCCCGGATCTTGCCCGCTGTGCGCAGATCTTCCAGCGCCCGCATGGTTTCCTCGACCGAGGTCGTCGGGTCCTGCCAATGGGTGATGTAGAGGTCGATATAGTCGGTTCCGAGCCGCCTCAGGCTTTCCTCGACCTCATGCAGGATCGCATCGCGGCCGAGATAGCGGTGGACCGGCTTGCCGTCCTGATCGAAGAAATGACGACCCTTCTGCGTATGCCAGACAAGGCCGCATTTGGTGGCAATGACAGCCTTGTCGCGGCGGCCGGTCAAGGCCTTGCCGACGATTTCCTCGGAACGTCCAAGCCCGTAGGCCGGCGCCGTGTCGATCAGCGTCACGCCAGCATCGAGCGATGCCTGGATCGCGGCGATCGATTCGCTTTCGTCGGTCCCGCCCCACATCCAGCCGCCGATCGCCCAGGTGCCCAGGCCGACCGCCGAGGCGGAGACGCCGGATTTACCGATCTCGCGTGTCAATTGCTCCGCGCTCATGCCCATTTCCCTTCGCCATTCGCCAGTGCCAGCACCCGCGCACCCGTCGCCTCATCGGTCACCAGCGTATCCAGGTGATTGCCGCGGAGAACGCTGAGGATCGGGCCCGCCTTGTTCGGCCCGCTCGCGACACCGATCTTGATGGGGATCGACGCGAATTCCGGCAGCGTCAACGACACCAGCGAACGATTGAGGCTGTAATCGCAGACCCGACCATGATCATCGAGCAGATGCGCCAGCAATTCGCAGGAGGCGCCGGACCGCTCGATCGCGGCGCGGTCGGTGCTTGAGGAGGGATGCAGGTCGTAATAGCTGGAATCGTCCGACAGGATCGAACCAATGCCGACCACGGCCACCTTCGCCTCGCGCGCCCGTTTGAAAACGTCTGCGACGGACCGCATGTTGATCAGCATCGCCCGCTGCTCGGCATCGTCGGCAAAGAGCGGGGCGTGGATCTGGTAGGAACGCCCGCCAAGCCGGTCGGCCATCAAGGTCGAGACGTGGTTGACGTCGGTATAGTGCTTGCCCTGCACGCAGCCGGTTGCCGGAATGACTTCGACATCGAAACGGCGCGGCGGCTGCAGGCCGGCGACGACGGCGCTCACGCCTTTGCCGCCGGTGATGCAGATCGTATCGCCGTCGACGATCTCTTCCAGCAGCAAGCGCGCGGCGGCTTCGCCGACGGCTTGCAGTGCCGTCTGCGGATTGTCGGACACCGTCGGCACGACCACGGCGCGGCCGATGCCGCCGAGCGCCCGCAGCTGTTCTTCCATATCGACCAGCGGCTCGACCGGCGACTTGATCTTGATCTCGACCAGGCCGAGTTGGCGGCCGCGCTTGATCAGGCGGTTGACGGTGGCGTGCGAAATGCCGAGCTGATCGGCAATCTGCGCCTGTGTCAGCCCTTCGAGGAAATGCAGAACCAGAGCCTGGTGCATCTGCCGGGCGATGACGATTTCCTCGCGCGGCGCGTTTGCGGGTTTGAGTTTGGCTATCGGCATATCAGGCAGCCTTCCGCTTGTGCAGGAAATGATCGATCGAGACGGCGGCAAGCAGAATGCAGCCTTTGATCATGTCTTGCCAATAGACGGACACGTCGAGCAAGATCAACGAGCTTGTGACGACCGACAGCAGGGCAATCCCGAGAATTGCGCCGAGGATCGTGCCTGAGCCGCCGTTCAGCGACGCACCGCCAATCACCGCGGCGGCGATGATGTTGAGCTCCATGCCGACGCCGAAGGTCGGGGTCGCGGCGCCGAAGCGTGACATGTAGATCACGCCGGCAACACCGGACAGCGTGGCGCAGAGCACCGTCACCCAGAACTTCACCTGGTTGGTCTTGATGCCGGAATAGAGCGCCGCCTTCTCATTGCTGCCGGTGTAGAACACCTTGCGGAAGGCGGTTGCCCGGCGCAGCAGGAAATCGAACAGCACGACGACGGCAACGAAGATCAGGATCACATAGGGGACGCCGGAGAACGTGCCCTGCCCGACCGCCTTGAACGAGGGCGGCAAGGTGAACAGCGACAGCGGCGTGCCCTTGGTGATGATCAGGCAGACGCCGCGTACGATCACCATCGCCGCCAGCGAGGTGATGAAGTGGTTGAGCCCGACGACCGTGACGAAGAAGCCCATGACGCAGCCGATCAGGCCGCTGGCAAGGATGCCGATCAGGGATGCGCTCCACGGATCGAGCCCCAGCAGGAACAACGAGCCCGACAGCACCATCGAGAAGCAGACGACCGAGCCGACCGACAGGTCGATGCCGCCGACGATCAACAGGATGGTCATGCCGACGACGACGATCCCTTCGACCGAGAACGACATCAGCATCGCCCGGAAATTGCCGAGCGTCAGAAAATGCGGCGAGGCAAAGCTCATGACGATGCACAGCGCCAGAATGATTGCGATCAGTCCAGCCTCGCGCATCGTCCCCAGCCGTTTCCAGCCGGGCGCGCGTGCCTGATGTGCCCCTGTCAACGTAGCATCCGCCATGACCTTGTCTCCCGCCCCTGCGTTTTCTTTATGCGGCATGCTCGGATGCCCTTGCGTGACTGCCGATCCCCGATGCGAGCCGCATGATCGCTTCCTCAGTCATCGTCTCGCCCTCGACCTCGCCTGCAACCGTCCCTTCGTGGATCACCAGCACCCGGTCGCACAGGCCGAGAAGCTCCGGCAATTCCGACGAGATGACGACGATGCCGATGCCGGAGTGCGCGAGATCGCGCAGCAGCCGGTGGATTTCCGATTTGGCGCCGACATCGATGCCGCGCGTCGGCTCGTCCATCAGGATGACCTTGGGATTGACCGCCAGTTGCTTGGCAATCGCCACCTTCTGCTGGTTTCCGCCCGACAGCGACGAGACCGGCATGTCGATGCCGCCCATCCGCACGCCGAGCCGCCGCACCAGGTCGCGGGCGCGATCCGCCTCGGCCCTGGAATTCAGCAGTCCCAGCGGTCCGGTCAGCGATTTCAAATCGAGAACCGCAATGTTCTGGGCGATGGAAAGATCGAGAAATATACCGGAACCTTTCCGGTCTTCCGAAAGGTAGACGACGCCCGCCTGCGCGGCCTGCGCATAGGAGCGCGTCGGCAGCCGCTGCCCATGCAATTGCACCTCGCCTGTGATCACCGGCCGCAATCCGCAGATACCTTCGGCGATCTCGGTGCGGCCGGAGCCGATCAGCCCGCCGACACCCAGAATTTCGCCCTTGCGCAGGTCGAAGCTTACATCCGTGAAGCGGCTGCCGTCGCCGAGATGGCGAACGCTCAGAATGGTCTCGCCGGTCCGTTCCGCCGGCGCCTGCTTCTCAGGATAGAGCTGGGTGATCTCGCGCCCGACCATGCGACGCACCACGTCATCCGGCGTCAAATCCGCCACCTTCTCCGTCGAGACATAGCGGCCGTCGCGAAACACGGTGACCCGGTCGCACAGGCTGAAGATTTCGGCCATGCGGTGGCTGATATAGATGATCGAAATACCCTGCGCCTTGAGGTCGCGGATGATGCCGAACAGCACCTGCGTCTCCGATTCCGTCAGCGCTGCCGTCGGTTCGTCGAAGATCAGCACCCGGCAATCGAGCGTCAGCGCCTTGGCGATCTCGACGAGCTGCTGGCTGGAAATAGACAGGTCGCCGACTTTGCGGCGGACGTCGATCGGCGCCAGCCGGTTCATCACGAGCTGCGCGTCGCGCTCCAGCCTGCCGTAATTCATGAAAGGCGAGCGGCGGCGGTTGGTCGCGGCCATGAACATGTTCTCGGCCACCGTCGCATCTGGGCAGAGCGCGATTTCCTGATGCACGAGGCCGAGCCCGAGCGACTGCGCCACGGCCGGCGACGTCACTTTTACCGGCGCGCCATCGACGAAAACCTCCCCCTCGGTGGGCTGCAGCACGCCGGCAATGATGTTCATCAGCGTCGATTTTCCCGCGCCGTTTTCGCCGCAAAGCGCATGAACCTCGCCTTTCTCAAGGCTGAAGCGCACTTCAGTCAACGCCTTCACCGCACCGAAGTGCTTGCTGACATTGCGGATTTCCAGAACCGGCACCGACGCCATCATTGTTTCCTCCTCACTTCCGCGGTGGCTGTCCGGACCATTGCCCGGACAGCCGACCAAAAGGCCTACTCCTCGATGCCCTTGGTGCCCCGTCGCTTCAGGTATTTGTCCCAGTAGAAGTCATCGGCATTATCCGCCGTGACGATCGACAGGCCGTTGTCGACGAACGGAATACTCATCGGATTGAAGCTGGCGCGCTTGGCGTCGTTCATCGGGTCGATAAGTTCGGGATGCTTGGCCAGCCACAGGAGCATGAAGCCCATGTAACCCTGCATGCCCTGGTTCGGGTTGATCGAGCCGAACACTTCGCCCGCCTTGATCATGTCGAGGATGTTGGCGTTGACGTCGGCGCACATCACCAGGATCTTGCCGCCGCTTTCCTTGTTGGCCTGCGAAGCGCCGATCGCCGAGTTCGCTTCCGGCATGAAGACGGCGCCAAGGTTCGGATGGGCCTGCACCAGGCTCATCAGGCCCTGATAGGCCTTGTTCGGGTCCTGGTTGGACGCAGCGCGGCCGACCAGCTTCATATCGGGATATTTTTCGTCCATGCGGGCGATGAAAGCGGCGATACGCTTGTCGTGGTTGTCCTGGCCCGGATTTTCCAGAACGGCATATTCGCCCTTGCCGCCCATCTTTTCGGCAATCGCATCGGCCGCATAGGTGCCTTCGCGGGTATTGTCCGAAGTGATGAACGAGATGCGCTTGGAGAGCGGCGCATCGGCGGCGAAGGTGACGACCGCCGTGCCCTGGCCGATCGCCCGGTTGATCGGCTCGATGAACGGGTCGGAGTTCATCGGATGAACAAGGATACCGGCCGGGTTCTGGGCCAGCGCCTGGTCGAAAGTGGCGATCTGCTTGTTGACGTCATATTCCGGGGTGCCGGTATAGGCTGTCTCGCAACCGAGCTGCTGACCGGCCTGCTTGAACATCTCATAGACCGGGAACCAATATTCGACGCCCGAGACCATGACGTTCATGACGTATTTTTCGCCCGGTTTGCAGCGGAACGGATTTTCGGCGCCCGCGCTGGCTGCGCCGGCAAATAACGTCGATGCGAGGACCGCCAATGCGGTCGTGCTTAAAAATCTGCGCAAGTTTCCTCCTCGAGGCCGAAGCCCCTCCCAAATATCCGGCGGCGCCTGAGCGGCTGCCGATGATCCATTGAAGACCGGAGTTCCTCCTCGAAGTCCGGTATGAGCAGGTAATCCTAACGGCAAAGTTATGTCAATATAATTCATACGTTGAAATATATTTCAACGCAGCCAACGAAGGGCCACTATGAGCGCAACCGTTTCCTAACGAAGGACGCCGGCTTCCTCAGCTGCGGCTTTGAATGCCAATGCGGCCGCGGCTGAATCGGCTCGCCCGTTGACGGCGTCCGTGCAGATCTTCTTCGCGACGGCGAAGGATGCCGCTTTTTCACGCGGCCAGCAGGTCATGAGATATGCGAGCGCGTCCCTGCTGTTGCGGATACTCTTAGGGTGGTCGCCATCCCCGATGACCTCAACGGGCTGGTCCCAAAAATCATGGCGCATCGACATCTCCTCTGCTCGCGGCTATCGGCTGAACGTCATCTGTGCGGCCTCGTTCCAGCATGGGACTTTGGTCCTAATCAGATCGGGCGAGGGATTTGTGCGCGCACACGGCATGGGCTGTTCTCGGCCACTGGATTGTGATCCTTCTTGGCTCTACAGCAAGGGACGTATTCCGAGCCCATCCATTGAGGTGCAATTCATCCATGACAAAGAAAGTTTATCTCGCCGGTCCCGAAGTCTTCCTTCCGAACGCCCGTGAAATGCTCGACCGGAAAGCAGCGCTTGCCCGCGAGGCCGGGCTTCTCCCACTCTCACCAGGCGATCTGGAAATCCCGCAGACGAATTCGAAGCGCGAGCGGGCGGCGGCGATAAACGCGGTGGACGAGAAGATGATGATGGAGGCCGACGCCATCATCGCCAATCTGACGCCGTTTCGCGGCATTGCCGCCGATACCGGCACGGCCTTCGAACTCGGCTTTATGTGCGCGAGCGGCAAGCCTGTCTTCGCCTATACGAATGTGGCGAGGGATCACAGCGGACGGGTGAGCGATCTTTATGGCGGGGCCGTCGCCTATGACGCCGAAGGTCGGCTGCGAGACCCGAACGGGATTGCCATCGAGGATTTCGGCCTGGCCGACAATCTCATGCTGCACGCCGGGATCGAGCGGCGCGGCGGCGTCCTCATCGTCGGGGACGCGCCTCGCGATGCGCTCTATACCGATTTAGCCGCGTTCAAGACGTGTCTCGCCATCGCTGTCGAGAAGCTGCGATAGAAGCGGCCGAGCGGTCAGCAACGGTGCCGAGCCGGGCTCGGCACCGTTGCTGGGAATAGCAGCCCGCCGTCAGACCAGACCCGGCACGACGAACACCAGCCAGGCGACGATCGGGCCGATGATGGCAATCAGCGCGCTGTAGACCAGCAGCTGCTTGAGGACCTGCTCTCGCCTGTCATCCGGCGCATTGGCGACGACAAGGGCGCCATTGGTGGAAAACGGGCTGGTATCGACGATCGTGGTCGAGATTGCGATCGCGGCAACCACGCCGACGGCACTGATATGTCCTTGCAACAGGAATGGAACGGCGAGAGGGATGATCGCGCCGAGCAGCGCGGTCGAGGATGCAAAGGCCGAGACGATTGCACCGGTAAAGCAAAGCAGAAGCGCCACCAGCAGCGGCATGCCCAGACTGGATATGCCGTGCGCCACATAGTCGACCGTCCCGGCTTTTTCCATCACGCCGACATAGGTGATGATGCCTGATATCAGCAGCACGGTCGACCAACTGACCTTGTCGATCGCCGCTTTCTGGGTCTTTGGCGACAGCAGCGCCAGGGCGACGGCCACCGTCATTGCGACGAGGCCGACGTTGAACTTGAAAACCAGGGCGCCGACGCCAAGCGCCGTCAAGCCGATCAGGGTGGTAATTCTCTGATTGTCGAGGCGCAGCTTCGTCGCGGTATCGGCCGCCGTGCCATAGGCGTGTTCCCTGATCGGTTTTGCCGGCGTGCCGCCATGGCCTCTGATCGACGCCGATACGCCCTCGGGATGCAGTTCAGGCAAGGGGCCGATTGATGCGGCGTCATGCTTCTTCACTCTGGCGCCGCCGAAAACGAAAAAGACCAGCACCGATATCGCCAGGTTGAAGAAGAAGCTGGAGAGAAACAACGACGTCGGCGCAAAAGGTAGGCCGGCCTTCTCGACGATCTGGTTGGTGATGCCGCCATAGATGCTGATCGGTGAAAAGCCGCCCGCCTGCGCTCCGTGGATCACCATCAGGCCCATCATGACAGGGTGAATGCGGTACTGCACGGCAAAGCTTAACGCGACGGGCGCGAGGATGGCGACCGCGGCCGGGCCAAGAGCACCGAAACCGGTAATCACGGCGGCGACGAGGAACATCACCCAGGGAATCAAGGCGATCCGCCCGCGCACCAGGCGGACGGCACATTCGACCAGCCAGTCGATCGTGCCGTTGATCTGCGCGATGGCGAACAGGTAGGTGACGGCCACGAGCGTCAGGAACAGGTCGCTCGGAAAGCCGGCGAAAATATCGCTGGTTTTCATGCCGATGACCATGGAGCCGAGCACGAAGGCGCCGGCAAAGGCCAGCGCGCCCATGTTGATCGGCTGGATCGTGGCAACGACAAACATAGCGACCAGCAGTCCTATGGATAGCAATTCAATGCCCATGATTCCCCTCCCTCCGACGCCTCAGGCGCCGTAGTTGCTGTTTTCAAGATTGATGCGGAATACGGCGCACCCTCCTCCCAGAGGGCGCGGTCGTCTTACGTCACGGCGTAAAGATCGGCATATTGCTGCCGCAGGATGTTTTTCTGAACCTTGCCCATCGTGTTGCGCGGCAGGTCCTCGACGAAAATGATGCGCTTGGGCTGTTTGTAGCGGGCAAGACGGTCCTGGAGGGCGCTGACGATGGTCTTTTCATCCAGGACGGCGCCGGACTTGCGCACGACGACGGCGGTCACGCCTTCTCCGAAATCGGGATGCGGCACGCCGATCACAGCGCTCTCGACCACACCCTCGATCTGGTCGATCTCACCTTCGACCTCTTTCGGATAGATGTTGTATCCACCCGAAATCACCAGATCCTTTCCACGGCCGACAATGTGGACGTAGCCTTGCCGGTCGATCTTGCCGAGATCGCCGCTGGTGAAGAAACCGTCGGCGGTGAATTCGGCCGCGGTCTTTTCCGGCATGCGCCAATAGCCTTTGAAGACGTTCGGCCCCTTGATCTCGATCATGCCGGTTTGTTCAGGCGGCAGCACTTGCCCCGTGGCGGGATCGGTTACCCGCACCGCCACGTCAGGCAGAGGAAAACCGACCGTTCCGGCAATCCGTTCACCGTCATAGGGGTTCGACGTGTTCATATTGGTCTCCGTCATGCCGTAGCGCTCGAGAATCGCATGACCGGTCCGTGCCTGGAACTCGGTATGTGTTTCTGCAAGCAGCGGAGCCGAACCGGAAATGAAGAGGCGGATGCTGGCGACCGTCTCTCTGTCGAGGCGCGGGCTTTGCAGGAGCCGCACGTAGAAGGTCGGCACCCCCATCAGCATCGTCGCCTGCGGCATCAGCAACAGCACCGCATCCGGATCGAACTTCGACAGCAGGAACATCGAGGCGCCGGCAAGCAGTGTGACATTCGTGGCGACGAACAGCCCGTGCGTGTGAAAGATCGGCAAGGCATGGATCAGCCGATCGTCGGCCGTGACGCGCCAATAATCCCGCAAGGTCAGGGCGTTCGAGAGCAGGTTCCCATGGGTGAGCATCGCGCCCTTGGAACGGCCCGTCGTTCCTGACGTGTAGAGGATCGCCGCCAGATCGTCGGCGGAGCGCGAGGCATCGACGAAGTCGGCCGGTTCATCGCGCGCAAGATCGAGCAACGAGCCGCTGCCGTCAGTGTCGAGCGTTTCGACGATCGCGCCGTGCGCCTTCGCGATCGTCTCCACGCCCGCTCGGGCAGCCGACGCAACAACCACCAAACGCGGCTCGGCGTCGCCGATAAAGTAGTCGAGTTCAGCCAGCGTATATGCCGTGTTGAGCGGCAGGTAGACCGCCCCGCTGCGAAGACAGGCGAGATAGAGGATCAACGCCTCGGCACTCTTCTCGACTTGAACCGCCACTCGATCGCCCGGGCGAATGCCGAGCGCATCCATGGCGCTGGCAATGCGGCCGGAAAGAGCGAATGCGTCATCGTAGGTCCATGTGCGCGTGCTATCGATCCGAATGAACGGTGCGTCACCGGGCGCGGCTGCCCGCATGGCGTCGAAAAGATGGTTGCTCACTTTCGCCCTCCTCCAAGCGTTGAGTTCATGATCTGTGCGAATGGCCGCGAGCCTTGCTGGCCATTGCCGCTGCTGCGGCTTTCGTCGTGCTGGTTGGCCAGGTTTTTGACGGCCGGCGAGGCAATCACTTCGCCGCGCTGCGCCAGCGCCTCGTGGTTGGCCACGATATCGTCGAGCTTATAGAGGTAATTGACCATCAGACCGTGTGCCTGCTGCATCGCCTTGGGCGAGCGGTCGCCCAGAAAATTCAGTCTTTCGAGCCGGGCGCCATTGCCGAGATGGAAGCGGGCGACGGGATCGACGGGGCGCCCCTCCGGCGTCCGCTCGATCAGGAAATAGCGTGCAGCAAGCGGCAGCAGCACACGCTCCATTTCGGTTGCCGTATCCTCGTTGTCAGGCCAGTTCGGATCGTCCAGCAGCATCAGCGTTTTGCGGGCCGCCTCCGGCAGCGACCGGTCGGCGGCTGAAGCGCGCGCCTTGGCAAGCCAGCGGGCAAAGCCTGGAACGGGCGACAGCGTGACGAAATTCTTCAGGCCGGGCAGGTCTCTGCGCAGGTCTTCCACGACCTGCTTGATCAGGAAGTTGCCGAACGAGATTCCGCGCAAGCCATCCTGGCAGTTCGAGATCGAATAGAAGACCGCCGTCGTCGCCTCGTCGGCATTGATTTGCTCCCTGCCCTCGTCGAGCACATCGCCGATCGCGCCGGGCACCGATCGTGTGAGCGCCACCTCGACGAACACCAGCGGCTCGTCGGCCAGCCGGGGATGAAAAAAGGCAAAGCATCGGCGGTCGGACGGTGCCAAACGACGGCGCAACTCCTCCCAGCCGGCGATCTCGTGCACGGCTTCGTATTTTATGATTTTTTCAAGAATGCAAGCCGGCGTCGACCAGTCGATCGGGCGCAGCGTCAGAAAACCACGATTGAACCAGGAGCCGAACAGATGCGTGAAGTCCGCGTCAAGGGCATCATAGCCTGCGGATTGGTCTTTGGAAGCAAGCAATTGCTGGCGCATCCGGACGAGTTTGGCGGTGCCGTTCGGCGCGTGATTCAACCGCCGCAGAAGCTCCTGTCGCCTTGGCTCGGCTGCCTGGTGGAGAGCAATGATGACGGCCGAGCTTTTGTCAGTGCGATAATTTTCAATCGCCTGGTCGAGCTTGGCCGTGTCGGGGCCGAACTTTTCGTGAAGCATATGGAGGAATGCCTGCGCGCCGTCGCTGTCGAGCGCCTCCCAGCGATCGAGTATCTCGGCCGCAAGGGCCATGCCCGACGCTTCGCCTCGGCTCGATAGCAACATGTCACAGAGCGTCTGGAGATCAGCCTTGGCTGCGGCCTGCGTGGCGCGCGAACCGGAAAACAGAAGCTGGCGGCCGCGGTCCGTAATGCTCTGCAGCATGTCGGTGAAGAAGGAAGTCTCGGACATGCCATTCTCCTCTCTGCCGGATGGCCGGCGGCATTATGCACGGTATTTAACGGCTGCTTCCCATCGCGGAACTTCATCGGTAGTATGTAGATTGCCACCTTTCGTACACGAGATAAATAATCTTGTATACGAGAAATGCGTTTTCGTATGAGGAAAGTGAAGCGGATGTCTGAGAATGTCGGCCGATGGCTGCGGGATGAAATTGAAAATTCAATTCTTTCCAACGAGTTCTCCCCTGGCGAGCGGCTCGACGAAATGGTGCTTGCGACACGGTTCGGAGTCTCCCGCACACCGGTGCGCGAAGCGCTGATGCAACTCGATGCGATCGGACTCATCGAAATTCGGCCGCGCAGAGGTGCAGTTGTCATCGATCCGGGACCGCACCGCGTCTATGAGATGTTCGAGGTTATGGCCGAGCTGGAGGGCTTGGCCGGCTCGCTCGCCGCACGGCGGCTGGACAACGCCTCCCGGGAAGCGATCGCGGCCGCCCACAGCCGCTGCGAGCAATCAGCCGGCGCCGGCGATAGTGACGCCTATTATTACGACAATGAGGAGTTTCATAAGGCCATCTACGCAGCCGGCCGAAGCGATTTCCTCGAGGAGCAATGCGTGCAATTGCACCGACGGCTGCGACCCTACCGCCGCCTCCAGCTGCGCGTGCGAAACCGTCTGTCGACATCCTTCTCGGAACATAGCGCTATCGTCGATGCGATCTTTGCCGGAGATGGCGACGAAGCCCGCCGTCTGCTGCGGACGCATGTCGGCATTCAGGGCGAGAGATTCAGCGATCTGGTCGCCAGCATGGCGAACAGATGATCGCTGTTGGAAAACTGTCCGGCGGACTGATCAATGTTCAGCGGTCGCGTCCCACAGGCTGCGATTAATTGCATCACACAAACGATCGCTGCGGTTCTTGAGAATGCTATGTCGGGGATGCCCAGGGATTCACGAGTGCCACTCCCATGCCCTCGAAATCCTTGATATTGCGCGTGACCAGCGTCATGCGGCGGGTGAAGGCTGTCGCCGCAATATAGGCGTCGTTGATCGATTTGGGATTGGGCACATGCCACTGGGCGGCCTGAACGGCCGCAGCCTCATCGAGAGGCAGAATACGGCCGGAAAATGCTGCGAGAACGGAATTTTTCAGCCAGTTGCGCAGCACCTTCCCGGCGGCTGCATCATTATGCTCCACCAGCCGAACGCCAATCTCCAGTTCGTGCAGGACGACGGAGGAAATGAACGTCTCGGCCGGATCGACGGTTTCGTTCCAGACCACCACATTGGAGTCGGCCTTGCCGCTCGCGACCTTGCGCAGTTCCGACACGACACTGGTATCGAGCAACAGCATCACGACAGATCGACCGGTCGGGCATGCTCGGTGCGCGTCGGGAGCGGCAAGTCGATATCTTCCGCCCCGGGCGCTGCCAGCATGTCACCGAGGGTCCGCATTTTGCCGGTAAGCCGCTTGTATTCGTCGAACGACAAGAGAACATGCGCGGGCCGCCCCCTGTCGGTGATGATCACAGGCCCGTCCTTGGTGGCGCGCTTGGCGCGGCCAAGATCCTGATTGAGTTCTCGGCCTGAAAGCGTGGTAACGGTCATGGCGAGCCTCCGTTTGTGGTAACGTAACCACATTTAATCCGCACTCGCCGGAATTACAAGATACAGTCGCTGCCTCGCCCTTGATCGTAAGCTCCGACCTACAATCGGCAAGCACCGCAATCAGATGAGCTCTGCGGCGATTGATTATCCGGCCCGCAGTCATGGGCGTTTCGAAATCCGCGGCGTCTCGCCTTCAGAGGCGCCACAGACCGTCCTCGCCACCGAATTTAAGTGCAACAGCTTCGAGCCCACCATTGACATCGGTGGTGTTAAGGCCGAAGCCGCACTCGGCCACGCAATGCGCGGCTGTTTTCTCGAGGATTCGACAGATGAAGACCAAGGCGGCGACAACCAATGCCGGAAACCTGATCATGACAGGTGTCGCGCTGATGCTGCTCGGCGATCTGCTCTTTGCGCTGAACGATGCGATGGGCAAATGGCTGATGACGAGCTTTGCCGTCGGCCAGGTGCTGGTGATCCGCTCGCTTGGCGCTTTCATCGTGCTCGGACCGATGATCGCGAGGCAAGGGCCGATGGCCCTGTTCCGCGTCGAGCAGAAGGGCCTCCAGTTCATGCGGGTCGCCATGGCGACCGGCGATGTCGCCCTGTTCTATGCGGCCGTCGCCTATCTGCCGCTCGCGGACGTGATGACCTTCTATATGGCCGGTCCGATCTACATTGCCGCGCTCTCGCATTTCTTTCTCGGGGAAAAGATCGGCTGGCGCCGGTGGCTGGCCGTCCTGATCGGCTTTACAGGCGTCGTCATCGCGCTACGCCCGTCGACGGCGATGCTGTCGCTTCCATCGCTCTTCGGTCTTGTCGGCAGCTTTGCCTTTGCGCTGTCGCTGGTGATGAGCCGCTACCTGCGCTCGACCAGCGACACGACGCTGGTGACATGGCAGACGATCGCGGCCCTTGCCACCGGCATCGTGCTCAGCATCGGCCATTGGCAGTCGGCAACGCTGGTCGATTGGTCCGGCATGCTGCTGCTCGGCGTCGTCGCCACCTGCGCGCACCTCCTGATCACCCGCTCGCTGAAGCTCGCCCCCGCATCGCTGCTGGCGCCGCTGCAATATACGCTGCTGCTCTGGGCGATCGTGCTCGGCTACATCTTCTTCAGCGATATTCCCGATATGCAGATCGTCGTCGGCGCCGCCATCATCGTCTTTGCCGGGCTCTTCATCTTCCACCGGAAGAACCTGAAAGAGACGGTTCCCGCCGAAGCGGTCCCGCCGGACGGCCATTGAGGGTATAGCGCCGCTTATCTTTCAGCCTCGCATAGGACGCTGCTGTATGGAGGCTTAGTCACGCAGGCTTTCCACGGAACAATTTGGACGCCTGCACGCTACTCCCGAGCATTCAAGCCCGGGAGATCGCAATGGCGTCCATGACCCTCGAAGACCTATCCTCGCAACTGAAGAAGATCGATTTCTGCATGCTGTCGACGAATGCCGGGTCGGGCCGCATCTCGGCCCGGCCGATGAGCAATAATGGCGACGTCGAATATGACGGGGATTCCTGGTTCTTTTCGTACGAGGACAGCAGGAAAATCACGGAGATCGAAGGCATCGACATCGTCTCGCTGACGTTCACGGCACCTCCCAGCCTCCTCGGCAAACCGGGGATTTTCATCGCCGTCGAGGGCTTCGCCTCTCTGGTGCGGGACAAGGCGGCATTCGAAGAACATTGGGTGCCCGATCTGGAGCGGTGGTTTCCTGAAGGTGTGGACACTCCCGGGATCGTTCTCATCAAAGTTTCGGCGTCCTCCATCCGGTACTGGGATGGTGAGGAAAACGGCGAGGTCACCCTGCCCGGCTCGGCGAGTTAAGAGAGCATGATGCCGAAAAGTGTGTGCGGTTTTCGGGCGACATCATGCTCTACTCTTTAATGTAGAACAGGATCCAGATTTTAGCCAAACGGGCCTAAAATCATGCTGTTCTAGCGGCATAGAGGGGTGCCCTACTCTGCGGGCGGCTCCTCCCAGCCGAAGACGCTGCGGCCGCCGAAATCGGCGGATTGGCGAAATTCGCCGGCGATGATTTCCTTGAGGTCAGGACCTGTCACATAGCGTTCCATCTGCCTGGATTGGTCATCGAGGCGCTTAAGCGCCTGCAGTTCCTCCTCGCGTCCGAGCCTGCCCTTCTGCACCGCCGATTTCATCACGCCGATCGTTTCGTCATAGACCTTGAGCGGAACCGGGAAGGGATGGCGGTCCTTGCCGCCATGAGCGATCGAAAAGCGCGCCGGATCGGAAAAACGGCAGGGCGCGCCGTGGACGACTTCGGCCACCATGGCCAGCGCCTCCACCGTGCGGGCGCCGACACCGGGAACAAGCAGCAGCTCTTCGAAATCCGCCGGCCCGCGATCGGCAGCGGCGGCGAGATTTCCGTGCAGGCGCCGCATGTTGACGTCGCTCTCGCGGACGTCGTGATGGGCCGGCATGATCAGGTGCGGCAGCATCGGCTGAGCGGCCGGCTCGGGCGCCGGCTGATCGGCACGCCGCAGCGCGGCCGCCTCGCGGACGATCCGGTCGGGACCGAGCGTCGCCAGCAGATCGAGCTGGCCGCGCCGCGAGCGCTCGGCGCGCCTGTCGGCCAGATTGACGATCGTGCCCTGGCTCCTGCCCTCGATTGCCGCATGCGGCGAGTCAACGAAACTCTCCAGCCCTTCCGATAGCCAGTGATAGCGCCGGGCCTGCCGCCTGTCGCCGTTCATGCCCTGCTGCACGACCACCCAACGGCCGTCATCGGCGACGATGAAGCCGTGCAGGTAAAGATCGAACCCATCCTGAAGGGCAGCGCTGTCGACCTTGGCGATAAGACGGCTCGTCGTCGCCAGGCCTTCGCCATCGAAGCCGACGCGCTCGCCGATCGAGACGAGTTCCTGCGGGGTCTTGCGCGAATGCGCGCCGCGGCCGCCGCAGACATGCAGGCCGAGCTCGCCGGCGCGCGGTTTCAGCCCGCGCTTCAGCGCGCCGAGAACGCTGGTGGTGATGCCGGAGGAATGCCAGTCCATGCCCATCACAGCGCCGAAGGACTGGAACCAGAAAGGGTGGGCGAGCCTGCGCAGGAATTCGTCGCGGCCGTAGTGATGCACGATCGCTTCGGTGATCAGGGCTCCCAGCCGTGTCATCCGGTCGCCGAGCCAATGCGGCACACGTCCCCCATGAAGGGGAAGATCGGCGCTGCCTGCTCGTTGTGACATTCTCGTTTCCTTACGCTTCCATCGCCGGACGAAGTCAGTCCGGCCGCCGCCTCAAGCGCCGCACGGAACCCAAAAATATTCCAGGCGTTTGTTTTCGCAGTTAAAGGCCGAGGCAATCATGACCGCATTCGAGACCGTCTTCAATCACCCGAGCCTGCCCCAGGCAAAATCACAACGGCCGGACGGCCGCGAAAAACAGAATGACAGCGCTTTGCGCCTGGACGGCAAGGCCGAGAAGGTGGCCTTCCTGATCAACGGCAACAGATATTTCGCCGAAGTGTCGCGGGCGCTGCGGCAGGCACGGCGCAGGATCTGGATCGTCGGCTGGGATTTCAATCCCGACATCCCGTTGGAACCGGAAAAATCCGACGAGACTTTGGCAGACCTGTTGCATGCGCTTGCAGCAGCCAATCCCGAGCTCGAAATACGCATCCTCATCTGGGCGCTCGGGCCGGTCTATTCGGAAAAATCCCTGCAGGTGCTTCGCAAGAAGAACTTCCCGAGGAATGCCAGGATCGACCTGCGTTTCGACCTTCAAGGTGCCGTTCGCGGCTGCCATCATGAGAAGCTCGTCTGCATCGACGACGCGGTCGCCTTCATCGGCGGCATCGACCTGACGTCGCGGCGATGGGATACCAAGCGCCATCGCGCCAGGGACAAGCGCCGGCGTGACCCCGAGGGCGTTTCCTACGACCCGCTGCATGACGTGCAGGCGATGCTCACGGGCGACGCTGCCCGGCTGATCGGCGATATCGCCAGGCGGCGCTGGGAAAATGCCACCGGCGAAAAACACCTGCCGCCTGCCGAGCGCGCACCCTTCCCCTGGCCGGGCGATCTTGCCGTTTCGCTGCGGGAAATCCCGGTGAGCTTCGCGCTGACGGAGCCGTCGACGACCTTGCGCGCCGGCATCAGCGGCGGCATCGCCTCGACATTGGATATCATCTCCCGAGCACGACGCCTGCTTTATATCGAGGCGCAATATCTCGCCTCCTTCCGGGTCGCCGATGCCATTGCCGCACGGCTGCAGGAGGAAGACGGTCCCGAGGTCGTCATCATCTGCACGCGCAGTTCTCACGGGCTGATCGAAAAACTTATCATGGGCGGCAATCGCGACCGCGTCATCCGCCTTCTCAAACGAGCCGATCGTGCGAGCCGGCTGCGGGTCTATTTCCCCGTCGTGCCCGGGCCAATCGTGCCCGGGCCGAAAGTGCCCGGGCCGACGGTCGACGAGGTCGAAGTGCTGATCCATTCCAAACTGATGATCGCCGACGACGAGCTGGTGCGCATCGGCTCCTCCAATCTCAACAATCGCTCCGAAGGCCTGGATTCGGAATGCGATATATTGTTTCACGCCGCAACGGACGAACACCGCCGCGCGATCGCGGAGCTGCGCAATCGTCTGCTGGCGGAATATCTCGGAACGAGCACCGCGAGTTTTGCGGCGGCCTACGCGCAAAACGGCTCGGTGATCGAAGCGATCGACGCGCAGAATGACGGCACCCGGTGTCTGAGAGAATTTGCCGTCGAGCTTTCCGGCAGCATCTCACCGGTCAGAGGCACCGGGTTCTTCGACCCGGCCCGCCCTTTCCTACTCTTACACCGACTGGGCCTCGGCGCCCTCATCCGCCTCCTCATCCGCCCCGCGTGATCTTCGGAAGACGATCTCGGTGATGACGAGAAGCGTCGTGCCGAGCGCCAGCGGAATGAAGAAATAGGCGCAGCGGAACGCGATCAATGCGCCGATCGAGGCCTCCGTCGGCACGGCATAGGAGACGGTCGCCTCGAGCACACCGAGTCCGCCTGGAACATGGGTTGCGAGAATTGCCGAATTGGCCAGCACATAGGCCGTCACCGACCTGAAGAAGGCGACGTCGCCGAAGGCCGAGAGCATCTGGTGCAGGCAGGCGGAAACGAGCATGAAGTTGAGCGTCCCGATGCCGATCTGCGCGACGGCAATCGAAAACCGCGGCAACTGAAACGACCAGCGCCAGAGCCGCAACCTGCCGCGGACGAAAAACGCCAGCCCCGCATAGACGACCGGCACGATGAGCGCCAGCAGGCCGAAGATGCGCACATTGGCCGGATCAAGCCGCAGCAGGCGCCCGGCATCACCCGGATTGACGATCAGCGCAAGACCGCCGAGCGTGATCAGTCCGAGCCCGACCGTGACGCCGCAGAACAGGATGATCTTCGCCACGTCCTCAGTCGTCAGCCCCCAGCGCGAATAAAAGCGGTAGCGGAAGGCGCCGCTGCTCAGTCCGGCAAATCCGATATTGTGGCCGAGCGACAGGCTGATGAACGAAGCCAACGCAATTTTTGGATAAGGCAAGGATTTGCCGAGCGAACGGATCGCCAGGAGATCGAAACAGCCAAGGCATAGGTAGGAGGCGGCAGCAAAGAGAAGCGCTGCGGAAAAGCTTGAAAGCGGTATGCTGCGAACCGATTGGACGATCTGGTCGAGGCTGTACTGTTGGAAGATGCGATAGAGAAGAAAGGCCGCAAGACAAAGGGCGGCAACGAACAGTCCCTTCCAGATCATGCTTTTCAAACTCATCGATTGTCCTCAGGAGTGCGAGCGTGATGGGCCGATAATCTGGAACGATCAAACGAGTTTTGTGTTCCCCCGGGGAACCGCATCCATGTCCCCAGGGGACGAGCTTCAACGGGCCCATGCCGGAAAAATCCATCAAACTCCTGACCTACAACGTCCACAGCTGTATCGGCAGCGACCGCAAGCTCGATCCCGGGCGCATCGCTTCGGTCATCGCCGAGGCGCAAGCCGACATCGTCGCTCTCCAGGAGGTCGATGTCCTCAGGCAGAGGACCGGCGGCATCGACCAGGCCCATACGATCGCCTCACTTCTGAAAATGCAGGCGCATTTCCATCCGGCGCTGTCGGTTGCCGAAGAGCAGTATGGCGATGCGATCATCACCGCCTTGCCGACCGGCGCGGTCAAGGCCGGTCCGCTGCCCTCCATCGGCGAGCAACGCGGCGCCCTTTCCGTTGAAATCCAGGTCGGCGGCAGAAAACTACTGGTCGTCAACACCCATCTCGGCCTTCGCGGCCGCGAGCGCATGCGGCAGATGACGACGCTGTTGAACTCGGGCTGGCTGCGCGGAACGGCGGACGAAGCTCTCCCCACCATCCTCTGCGGCGACTTCAACGCCATTCCGTCATCGGCGACGTACCGACTTGCCACGCGGTCGTTGCAGGACGCCCAGCTCGCAGGCAATGTCAGGCCGCGAGCGACATTTCCCTCCCGCTACCCGCTGATGCGTATCGACCACGTCTTCGTCACCGACGATCTCATCGTCAAACAGGCGACGGTTCTGGATAACCGCCTGGCAAGGGTCGCTTCAGACCACCTTCCTCTGCTTGCGGAAATTGCTTTCGCCTGATCGCTGCTGTCGCGCGCGACCGGGCCGATATCCGTTGAAAAACGACATTGACCATTGCTCGTGGCGACATTGAAACGAATGTTTCACATATAATGTGATATGGAATATTCATTCCGCCAATGTCGTGTCTCTGAGAGGCGGATGTGTAGTCGGTTCGAGCGGATCAGGACTTTCACTCGAAATCGACTGCGCTCCTGGGGAAGAGGGAGGGGTTGATGTTGGGCAGGCTGTTGTCACGTGTGCGCATTCAGACGCAGGTGATGGTTTTCATCGTTCCGTTCATCGTGAGCATCATGGCCGTGGGCGCCATGGGCTTTTATGCATCGAGCCTGCTTCAGGGGCGGATGGATATTTCCAACTCCGTCCTGCAGTCCTTGAGCGGCTTTCGCAATCTGTCCGCCGCAATGGCCGACTTCCTTGCCAATGCCACGCAGGAAAACCGGGATGCCGTTACCGCCAGGCTTGCCGATCAGCGCACTCTATTGAAATCCGGTCTCGACCGGCTCGCCGCCGATCGCAGCGGCCAGCAGGAGTTGGAGCAGACGCTGTCTTCCATCGACGGAATTTCCGCTCGCATGGATACTCTGTGGCAGCTTCAGGAGAGCCGGGCAGCATTGCTTGCCGATCTCCAGAAGGCGCAGAGCGTCGTCGTGTCGTCCCAGACGGATATCGTTGAAGGTGCCAAGGTTCTCCAGCGTGCTGCCGACAGCCAGGAAGACGAAGCCCGCAATAGGCTGGGCGACGCACAGCGCATATCGGACTTCGCCTCCTTCGCCCAGTCGCTGACCGACAAGGCTCAAGCCGCCGGCCCGATCGGCAGCCCCGACATGGAGGAACTCGCCCGGCAGCAGCGCATCGTGGGGATGGCGCTGGGCGGCGAGGCGCCGGAGGCCAAAAAGACGATCGACGATGCCATTGCCGCCTTGAAGCCGCTTGTCGAAACCGCCGGCCAGGCCGAGGAGCGTGCAGCCGGCCTCAAGGATGCGATGGGTCAGATCGTCGCCAGGCTGCCCGAATTGCAGGCGGTCGCCGCACGCCGGCTGAAGACGGTAACGGATAAGGCGGCCGACACCGCCAAATCGGTCGAGCGCGCCAAGACCGGTCAGAGAGACGGCCAGAAACTGACCACCTCTGCCTACGTGATCCAGATCGTCATGGCGAAACTGACGCTTGCGCCCACGGATGCCAATCTTCAGCGGCTGTTGCAAGAAATCATGGCCGTCAGGAAGGGCTTGGATACGTTGGTTTCCAATGCCGGCGGGGTTGCGCAATTCGACAATCTCAAACCGAAGCTGCTGCCGGCGCTGGACAAAATGCAGAAAGCCGCCACCGACCTCGTCCGCATCAGCGCCCAGCGCCAGGACGAATTCCGCGCCGCCGCCGCCGATGTCGACGGCATGTGGTCGCAGTTGACGGCTTTTGCCGAAATGCAGCGGCAGAACGCCGCCGCAGAACGCACCGATGCCAATTCCATGTCTCTGGGAACGACGATCCTCGGCGTGGTGATCGCAATCCTCGCCGGGGTCGGGCTGACGGTGACGCTCAAAAGCCCGATCAACCAGATCACCTCGGCCATGCGGCGGCTCGCCGACGGCAAGCTCGAAACGTCGATCACCGGCGAAAGCCGGGCCGATGAAATCGGCGACATGGCCCGCGCGCTCGGCATCTTCAAGAACAATGCCATCGCCAAGGTCGAGATCGAGGAGCGCAGCGAGATCGAACGGACGCGGGCCGAGGAGGAAAGGCATCGCAACGACGAGGAAAAACGCACGGTCGAACAGCAGATCGACTTTGCGGTGACAGCACTGGCCGATGGCCTCGGGCGCCTGGCGCGCGGCGACATTTCGCAGACGATCACAACGCCCTTCTTCGGCCGGCTGGAGCAACTCCGCAACGATTTCAATGCGTCGCTGCTTCGCCTGCAGGAAACGATCGACCAGATCCGCACCAACACCCGGATGATCGAAGGCAATGCCGGCCAGATGGATCTGTCGGCGAGCAACCTTGCAAAGCGCACCGAACAGCAGGCCGTCGCGCTTGAGGAAATCGCCGCAGCCATTGAAGAGATCACCACGACGGTTCGTTCGTCCGCGGCCTGCGCCGACGATGCCCGTCAGATCATCACCGACACCAAAGAGACGGCCGATTCCTCATCCGAGGTCGTGGCCAGTGCGATCGACGCGATGGGCAAGATCGAAGCGGCTTCCGACGAGATCGTACAGATCATCGGCGTCATCGATGAGATCGCATTCCAGACGAACCTGCTCGCGCTCAATGCCGGCATCGAAGCAGCCCGCGCCGGCGAGGCTGGAAAAGGCTTTGCGGTGGTCGCCCAGGAAGTCCGCGATCTCGCCCAGCGCTCCGCCGAGGCCGGCCAGCGGATCAAACAGCTGATTGGGCGCTCGCGGGCGGAGATCACCAACGGGGCCCGGGTCGTGCGCGAAACAAACGAAGTCCTCGAAAGCATTTCCGCGAAAGTGGTCACCGCATCGGAGCAGATGGACGTCATTGCCCGCTCGAGCAGGGAACAGTACAACGCCCTGCACGAGGTCAATTCCTCCGTCAACCGGATGGATCAGATGACGCAACAGAACGCGGCCATGGTCGAGGAAACGAGCGCAGCGACGAAGGAACTTGCCGACGAGACGAAGACGCTGCTGCAGCTGATCGACCAATTCCAATTGGATGAAACAGAGGCGCGTCGCGCGAACGCTGCATAGTGAGGCCCCGTTCTGCTTGGTAGCCGCTTGGCCCCTGATGGGCGGGCGCGTCAGTGACGACTGTAGAGCGGCGGCATCACCTCTTCATCCGAGAGCTCCGGATAGAGCCGCCGGCGGGTGCGATCGAGCGCTTCCGCCTCCCTGCGCTTCCGTTCCAGGAGTACGGCCGTGACGTCTTTATAGGGAGCGCCGTCCTTCAAGGCGACGCGGACGATTCCGCCCTGCGAGAGGAAGTCGCAGAACGATCGTACCGAGCGAAGACGTGTCGTAATCTCGATATAGCGGTCGTCATGTCCAGGCATGCTCGCCTCCTTAAGACGTAAAATGTCACGAACACTTCGGCAAGAAGATGACGCCGGTTTCATGACGATCCCAGACCCGATCGGCCATATGCGGAAGCCGGTTCCAAATGGGCAGACAGGTGCAGATTTCGCTTGGGGCTTTGAACGTCATCCTCTGGCGAATTTCCGGTTCATAGCGGCGGCGACCAAGGGCAGCGCCGTGGTCGCGACGGTCCCGAGGGGCAGTCGCCTGATACCCCGCGTGACGACGAATGCCGCAGCCATCGCGCCGGCGAGCTTCAGCCACGGCTGATTGCCGAGCTGGGCATGGGCGCTGGCATCTGCCCATCGGACGTTTTCAGTCACGACGGCCGCAGTCTGATCTCTGATTACATGAAGGCGGGCCTGGAGGTTTTCGAGCTCCTCCCTCAGCTCCCGCAACCGACTTTCCAGAACATGCTCCTCTGATGCCAGGAACGGTTCCTCGATATAAGCTTCGGCCGAAGTCAAAGCATCCCGGCCAAGCGTGGCAAGGTAGGCCTCGTATTCGGCCTCGCTCGCGAACCCCTCACGCCGGATAAGGTTCGGATTGATGGTCGTCTCCTCTCCGTTCGCCATCCGCGCATCGACATCGTCGTGTCTCTCTTCCGCGCCGACACCGGCGGGCTCGCCTTTAAACATGATGCGTCTCCCGTTGTTTCCTCGGCAGAACGCTCGATGGCTCTATTTGATCCATCACGGCCGCGATGCGCTGAAACGCTCCGGCCGAAACTCCGCCAGCAGCGGATGACGGCGTCCGGTGGCGATCTCGTCCGCCAGCAGTTCGCCGGCGATCAGGCCGAGGGTGGCGCCACTATGGCTGAAGGCAACGAAATAACCCCAGATCGACGGCAGTTCGCCGAAGACCGGCTCGCCGTCGCCCGGAATGGGCTTCGGGCCGACCCCGTAATCGTCGATCTCGAGCGTCGGATTGCCTTCGAGAACTTTCGACGCCTCGCGCAGCAGCCCATCCAGCGTCGATTGTCTGACGTCATAGCTGCCGTCCGGCTTCACGCCGACCTCTTCCTCGGACCAGGCGGAATCGAGCGCAAAACCGCCATTGGGCGTCGGTCGGATGGCGATGCGGGGGGTGTTGAGCACGGCCTTCAGCGAATGGCGGATCGGCTTGGTCCTGACGAGAAGGGCGACCGGCGTTGCGTCGTCGATATGCTGGCCGGCTTCGGCGACGATTGCCGGAACGTCGCCGCCGGCGGCAAGCAGCACGGACTCCGCGTCCCAGCGCCTGCCGTCCGCTGCGCTCACGCCGCAGACGCGGGCGCCGTCGACGTCAATCGTTGCGCGCCCGGCGTCCGTCACGACCTGGCCGCCGAGCGAACGGAACTCCTCCGCCAGAAGGCCGATCAGCGAGGGAAGATCGACCCAGCCTTCCCCGGGATTGAAGATCGCACCCTGCGGTGTCACCGCGCCGGTGTCGACGCCGGGCGTCGCGTCGGCAATATTTTCCTGGGCCAGCCATTGCGCGTGATAGCCGAGATCGCGCTCGAAGTCGAAGACCTCGGCGATCTCATTGCCGGCGTCATCGGCATCCCAGGTCAGGCCGCCATCGAAGCGGAGCCAGGGCGCATCCGGATACCGGGCAGCAAGGGTGCGATAACGGTCGATGCCGGCGAGGCGCAGCCGGTGATAGGCATCGGAGCGTTTCCGGGCCGAATTGAGCCAGGCGAGCGAACGGCCGGAAGCGCCATTGGCAAGCGGCCCGTCGCTGACGAGTACGGTGGCGATCCCGAGGCGAGCGAGATGGACAGCCGTCGAGACGCCGAATATGCCGCCACCGATGACGACGACATTCGAAGGTTTTGGGGAAGCATTCATGTCGATAACCTTGTTTCCTGCTATGTCGAACGAATTCCAACGCATCCGTCGTGAGAGCCGGCGGCATGCCTCGCCTCAGGGGTTAGAGGACTTCCGCAAGGAAGCGCTTCAGCCGCTCGCTTTTGGGATGGTCGAAGATCTGCTGCGGGCAGCCGGCCTCGACGATACGGCCCTCGTCCATGAAGACCACCTGATCGGCCACCCTGCGCGCAAATCCCATTTCATGCGTAACGACGGCCATGGTCATGCCCTGGCGGCCGAGAGCCGCCATCAGGTCGAGAACACCCTTGACCAGTTCGGGATCGAGCGCACTCGTCACTTCGTCGAACAAGATAAGCTCCGGATCCATGGCGAGAGCACGCGCGATGGCGACGCGTTGCTGCTGCCCGCCCGATAGGCCGGCCGGGCGATGATCCCTGCGCTCGGCAAGACCGACCTCGGCCAGACGCGCCTCGGCGATGCGCAGCGCCTCCTGTCTCGGCATCTTCTTGATCTTCGTCAGGGAAAGCATGACGTTCTCAAGGGCTGTGTGATCGGGAAACAGGTTGAAGTGCTGGAACACCATCCCCACCCGCCGGCGCAGCCGTTCCGGTTTCATGGCCAGAATGCTGTCGCCGTCGAGCAGGATGTCACCGGCTTTCGGTTCCACCAGCCTGTTCATGCAGCGCAGCAGCGTCGATTTGCCCGAGCCGGAGGGGCCGATGATGCAGGTGACGGTCCCGGCGGCGATGTCGAGATCGACACCCTTCAGCACCTCGAGATCGCCATAGGCCATGCTGAGATCCCGGATGTTCAGGGCGCCGCCCTTGAAGCGCGGTTCCGTCTCCCCGACAGACATGGTCGCGGACGGCGGGCCGGCAGCGGCCTGCAACTCGCTCACCTCGGCCAAACCGCTCGCAACACCCGAGCCGCGGCCTTGTTTTCCGAGCCGCAGTCTCGCATCGATGTAATTGACCAAATGCGTGAGCGGCACGGTGATGACGAGATAGAAAAGACCCGCCAGCAACAAGGGCGACAGATTGCCGGTGACGACAGCCTGATCCTGGCCGACGCGGAAGATCTCCCGCTCGGAGGCGAGCAATCCGAGGAAATAGACGAGGCTGGAATCCTTGACGTTTCCGATGAACTGGTTGACCAGCGCCGGCAGAACGCGCCGGATGCCTTGCGGGATGACGATCAGGCGCATGCCCTGCCCGTAGCTCATGCTAAGCGCGCGGCAGGCTTCCATCTGGCCGCGCTCGACGCTTTGGATGCCCGACCGGAAAATCTCGCCGATATAGGCCCCGGCGATCAGGCTCAGCGCCAGGATGCCGAGCGGGAATGGCGACGGACCGAAGATCTCCCGCCCGATCCGGGCAAAACCCTGCCCGATGATCAGAATCGTGACGATTGCCGGCAGCCCGCGAAAGATATCGGTGTAGATGCGCGCCGGCAGCCGCAGCCAGCGGGATTGCGAGATGCCCATGACGGCGAGAGCCATGCCGATGACGACGCCGAGCACGGTCGAGGCGGCAGCCAGGATCAGGGTATTCTTCAGGCCGACGCTGATCATGCTCGGCAGCACTTCCGCCATGGCCTCCCAATCCAGGAAGCTGCGGTGCAGATTTTCAAGCCAGTTCATCGAGATCCCCATCGAAGCCCGTGCAGGGCATGACGCCGTCCGCCGAAGCGGACGGCTGGCGGGCTTACTTCTTGGGAAGATACTGGTCCGGCATCGGCGAGCCCGGGAACCATTTTTCGTAGAGGCTCTTCCAGGTGCCGTCCTGCATCGCGTCGTGAAGGGCACCGTTCAGCGCCGTGCGGAAGGCGTCATTTCCCTTGCGGATCACGAAGCCCGCCGGCGCATCGAAGGATGGGATGTTGACCGCAACCTTCAGCGCGGGATAGCGCTCGCCATATTGTTTGGCGGCCTCGTAATCGAGAAAATGCGCATCGACCGTTCCGTTGTTGAGGGCGGCGACGGCGGAATTGTTGTCGGGGAATTTCACCAGATCGGTTTCGCCGAAATTCTTGGCCGCATAGACTTCCTGCAAGGTTCCCTGCACGACACCGAGGCGCTTGCCCTTAAGCCCGTCGGCGTCCTTGATGCCGGCATCGGCAGTCAGGACCGAGAGGTAACCGGCAAGATAGCCGTCGGAAAAATCGACGGTCTTCTTGCGGGCTTCGGTGGTTCCGATCGCTGCAACGGCAACATCGAACCGTTCGTTTGCCACCGACGGCAGCAGTGCCGAAAATTCCTGGCCCGTGAACGTCACCTTGTCTTTCGGAAAGCCGAGTCGGGAGACGACGTTGAGAAACAGTTCGATATCGAAACCGGTGAACTGGCCGTCCGCCGTCGCAAACGTATAGGGCTTGGAATCACCCATCGTGCCGACGCTGATCACCCCGGCCTCGATGAGGTTATAGGGATTGTCGGCCGCAGCCGCAGAGCCCGCCCCCACAGCAAGAAGGCATGTCAGAATGCCGGCCCGCAATGGGGCAAGCGTGGCCGCAAATGATTGAAAAGGCTTCATCGTCGTTCTCCGCTCTGAAAGGAATGCTCTTATCGGCATATTGGTTCGCCCGGCCGCGCATCAGCAGCGGGGACTGTGGAGTAGAAACCGGTCTCTCATATAAAGAGACCGGTCTCACGACATATTTGATATCTATCAATTGACCGGTCGTCAACAACTCTTGTAGTCCTCGATTCATGGAAGATTCCGCTCACCCGAAACGGTCAGTCACGGTCGCCGACGTCGCCAAGACCGCAAAGGTCTCGAAGGCGACGGCCGCCCGCGTGCTCGGCGGCTATGGTGTCGTCAGCGACAAGATCAAGGATCAGGTGATGGCGGCGGCGGCGGCACTCGAATACCGCCCGAACGAGCTCGCCCGGAGCATGAGCACCGGACGCTCAGGCATCATCGGCGTCGTTGTCGGCGATATCGAGAACGCTTTTTTCAGCCTGGCGGTGCGCGGCATCAGCGATGCGGCGCGCCTCGCGGGCTTCAACGTCATCATCGCCAATTCTGGCGAACAGCTCGAAGCGGAAAAATCGGCCGTCGATCTGCTGATCGGCAAGCGCGTCGATGGGCTGATCGTCACGCCGGCCCGCTGCGACCGCCTCGATCACCTGCAGCATGTCCGCCGCGCCGGCGTGCCGCTGGTTCTGTTCGACCGGGCCATCCCGGAACTCGATGTCGACGCAGTGACCGGCGACGACCGGGAGGCGGCACTCAGCGCGACCCGGCATCTGATCGGCCAGGGACATCGCCGCCTCGCCTATGTCTCGGCCATGGAAGCCGAGGAAGGCGGGCTCACCGATATCGCGCGAATCTCGAATTCCGCCGTGCGTGAGCGCGTGGAAGGCTTCGTCAGCGCCCTGACCGAGGCGGGTTTGCCGAACCCTCTTCATTACATCCGGCTCGGCGCCACGGACCAGCATCAGACGGATGCCGTGATCAAACGCCTGCTCTCGGAAATATCGCCGCCGACGGCGCTGTTGGCATCCGACAGCCTCGTCGGCTTGCGCATTTTCAAGTCGCTGCAATCGCTCGGCCTGTCGATCCCTGAGGATGTCTCGATGATTTCATTTCTGGACGCCGACTGGACCAGCGTCACCGTTCCACCGATCACCATCATCGACCAGCGCGTCTACGAACTGGGCAAACTCGCCGGCGAACGGCTCGTCGCCCGCATCGAGGGCAACCCACTTGCCGTGGAACGTCTGCGCGTCGCCACCAGCCTCGTCCTGCGCGGCTCCGTTGCGACGATCGGCCGGTGAGATCCGGCCTAGAGCGGACGTGCTTTAGTCATAGAGCTCGCCGTGACCGATCTGCTCCTGCCTGGCAGATGCGTCGCTGACGGGATCGTCGGCCGGATCGGGATCTTTCTTGTTGGCATCGCTTAGAAACTGGGCGGCCTTAAGCAGCGCCGCGGTTATCTCTTCGGTTGCCCATCCGGCTTCATTGGCGGCTGCAATCAGCTTTTCCAATGCGTCGCGCGCGGCATCGGTCGCCTCTTTGAAGCGTTGCGCAGGCGCTTCGGTTTTCGGCGGTGGAAAGATCATCGGCATTCCCTCCATTGGGTTCGGCTATTGGAGATGAAACGCAGCCCGCGGGAAATGGATGCAAGATCGCCGATTTCGGCGATGACTTTCAGCTTCAGATGACCGTCTGCAACAGAAACGGAGAGCGCTCCAGCGGACGCTGGGCGAGGATCCTCAGCATCGCCGGGCCTTGTATACCGGTCGTCGTCGTAGAGCGGCCGTCGTGATAGACCACCGTCATGACGCGGCTGAGGCTATCGTACCTGATCTGCGCGATCGTGCGTGTGTGAACCGGAAAGATGAATTCGTGGGGCTGAGATTTTCGCCTGGAGCGCTTCGAGCTCATCGTGATGCTCCAGCAAATTGATGGCAGCATTGACCCGGCCGTCCCCAGCTCAGGATACGCGTGATAGTCGACAACACATCCCTCATCGAGTGTCTCCAATGCGCTCAAAATTCGACCAAGCGACCAAGCGGTCCGTTCCGGCAATCGAACCGGCGGCCTCCAGGTCGGAGACTTGGCCTCACACTACAGACGCCGATCAAGCACATATTGTTTCCATGGTCGCGTGACATCGGCGTGACACGCAGATCACAGCTCGAAAACCAGTCCGGAACGGGCTTGGCGGAATGTCTGTTCTCGCGGGGAGCACCGGCAGCCCATCAATGCAATGTTCTGTGTATCCCATGGGCGCTGGCGGCCTGCGGCCAGCATTCGACGGTGCGCATGAGCGAGCGAATGGCTTCGTCCACGACGAAAACCGCATCCCCGAGCCGTTCGATCTCGTAATGGAGTTCGTACACCTCGACTTCATCGAGACCTTCACCGTCCAGCAGCCGCCTGCTGGCCTCGATCAGGCGCTCCGTGCGCCCGACAATATCAAGAGCGCTTCGTATGATGATGTCGAGCATGCAGTTGCCCTCGCTTGAATGACCAAGTCTCGGGCATAATCGGAATACTGACAATCCCGAAATCTTGTCAGATGCGCTCGCGGATCGTGTCGTAGAAATCTCTCATCTCGCGCAGCGCCGATTGATGGCGGCGGCGCGGCAGAGAGGCGCGGTGTCCGGCGAAGGCGAAGCCAGCCGCGACAGCCGCGACGACAAGGAGCGTCGAGGCCGGATAGCGCTTCACCGCCGCTTCCGTCTGACGCATCGCTTTCCCGGCACCGCCCTTTACCGATCGGACGCCACCGAGGATCTGCTGCTGGAGCGAGTCGATTTGCTGTCGCAGCGCGCTCAACTCCTCACGCAAATCCTGATCAGCCTGCCGGGGAACGCCGACAGAGGCCGTGTTGATATCGATGATGGCTTTCGGCACAGGCTCACCGATCTTGGCTCCCTTGGTGTCGAGGGTGGCCGTCTCATTGCTCTTGCGTCGCGGCATGATCAATTCTCCTTCCCAAACCTCAAATCACCCTGTTTTAGTCGTCATCGAGCGAGAAGACCGGCCGATAGTGGCGCTCTGCAATCAGCAAGCTGCGATCAGGCCGGATGATGTAAATTTCCTCGACCTGGCGTCCCCATTGATCTGTAAAGCTGTGCGGGAAAGAAGACCCTATGGGCGATTTCGTCAACTTCGTGCGAGGCTGACCATTGTAGGTGATGCTGCCGGGGATCGGGGCCAGTCCCGCCGACGCGTAATTGCTTTCGCCGGTCGTGCAGCCCGTCAGAATAACGGCAAAGGCCACCCCAAATCCCATACTCCTTTTCATCGAACCTCCAGCCGTTCCGTCCGTTGCGCGTCACTTGACCCATCACTCGCCAATGTAACAGGAGACGACAGAGATTGTTCCAGAATCGGATGGAGACGTCGGAACAAGTTGTCCTTAACGTCATGACGGTCGCCTTCAGCGCGGCATGGCGCGTGCAAGGCCGTGCCCCTTCAGGCGACGACGTCAGGGATCGGCAAGCCCAGGATCTCGGCATGTTTACAGAGCTTCTCCCATGCCGCCTCACCGACCGGCACGCCCTCTTCCAACGCCGAGCGGCGTCTTCGGGCTGCGCTGTCACCCGGCATGCGGACCGGGCCATTGTTCCAGGGCGCGGAGGGGTTGCTGCGGCATGCGGAGGCGAGAAAATCGGACTGAGCGGTAAAGGCATCCAGCCCGACGAAAAAGGCGGGGTCGATGACCTGCAGAAAGGCGCTTTGCGAAAAGACGCCAGGCGGCGCGTTCGCCCGTCCCTTGCCGGAAAGCCCCTGCCCCAGCAACTCGACGATCAGCCCGAGCCCAAAGCCCTTATGACCCTTCAACTGGCCGCCAAGCGGCATCATCGTCCCACCGCGTTCGGTCACCTCGCGCGGCTCATCGGTCGGCTCGCCTGCGGCGGTGAAAGCCCAGGCTTCGGGGAATTTCCTGCCGGCCTTCGCCAGGTTTTGCGTCATCGTCGTAGTGGTGATCGAAGCCGAGACGTCGATCAGGATCGGATCCCCGGATGTCGGGAAGCCGGCCGCCATCGGGTTCGGCGTCAGCAGCGGCTTGGTGCCGCCATAGGGCGCGACACGGCTTGCCGCCGGATGCGATACCGACAGCTGCACGATCAGGCCCTGCTCGGTAACCTGCCGCATGAAGGCTGACAGAGCGCAGGTATGATGGCAGTTTCGGATTGCCGCGGTGACGACGCCGCGATCGCGCACACGTTCGCAGGCCTGCTCGATCGCCTTTGTCAAGAGCCACGCACCCGGCAAGGATTTGCCGTCCCAGACAAAGGCTGCGCCGCGGTCATTGACCACCTCGTAGCTGCCGGACTTCGCCAGCGAACCGTCCTCCAATGCTTCGACATACCAGTTCACAAGGCTGACGCCATGCGTTTCGTGGCCGATCATGTCGCCTTCCACCAGGACGGCGGCTGTGGTTTCGGCCTTGTCGGCTTCCATCCCGGCGCGGATCAATATCTGCTCGGCGAATTGGGTGAGGGCAATGCGGTCAATCAGCGGCATAGGCATCCATCCGTCATGTCATGGAAGGCGCGGGCCATTCAGAAAAAGGCGGCCCGCGCTTCAATCCGCAAACCAGCTTACTTGAAGCGGATCTGCGACAGCTGCAGTTCGGAATTCGTCGCGATCGTCGGCTTGAAGTCGAGACGCGGCGAAACGCGGGTGAAGCCGACCATATGAAACATCGGTATATCGGCGATGATCTCGGTGTTCACCTTGGCGAAAAGCTCCTTCCAAAGTTTTGTGCGCTCGTCGCCGGTGGCTGAAGTCGCCTTGGCGATGAGGGCGTCGACCGTGGGATCCCGAACCATGGAGTGAGAGCCGTCGGTCGCGTATTTGACGAATGCGGTGAAGACGGGATCACCGGTGGCATTGTCATGCTGCGACTGGGTCAATGTCGGGCCGGAATCGGCGACGAAAGGTGCAACGAAATAGCCGTTCCACACGGAAACGTCGTACATGTCGAGCTTGACGTTCAAACCGACGTCCTGAAGCATGGCCATCATCGCTTCCATCGCTTCGGTGGCGTTGGGATATTGCCCGTTGCGGCCGATGATGCGGATCTCTTGATCGACCGGGACGCCGTCAGCTTTCGCCGCCTTGACCAGTTCCTTTGCCTTTTCAGGATCATAGGGCCAGGCGGGGATATCGGCATTGTAGCCGATCGTTGTGGGCACAACGAGCTGCGTGGCGATCTTCGCCTGTTCGGGAAATAGTGTTCCGAGCATTGCCTGACGATCGATGGCAAGATTCATCGCTTCGCGTATGCGCCGGTCGTTGAGGGGTGCTGCGCGGGTATCGATGCGCAGCGATGTCGTCTCCGAATTCGGATAGGCGAAATCGGTTTCCTTGTTGGTGGCATCCTGCACCGATACGGCCGGAACGATATCGGCTTCGCCGGCATCGACCATGGCGGCTGCGACCGCGCTGTCCGAGCGGAACAGGTAGGTGGCCTGCTCGACCTGGGGCTTCTCCCCCCAATAATCCGGATTGCGCTTCAGCACGATCGACTGGCCGATCTCCCATTTGTCGAACGTATAGGGGCCGGTGCCGATCGGCTTGCGGGTGAATTCGTCTGCAGGCGTCGCCTCGGCCGATTCCACGGCCATCACCGTCATCAGCAACGGCAGAATCGGCTGGGCCGGTATTGTCGTAATGCGGATCGTGTTGGCATCCGGCGTCTCGAAGCTGAATTCCGTGCCGCCGAAATATTTGCCGCCGGTTTCACAGCTGAGCTTCTTGTTCTTGTTGCGCTCGATCGTGAACTGGACGTCTTTGGCGGTGAACGGCTTGCCGTCGTGCCATTTGACGTTCGGGCGCAGCTTGAATTCCCAAGTGTCGTCGTCGATCTTCGACCACTCCGTCGCCAGGCGGGGTTTGAGGCCGCCATTGACGTAGTCGAATTCGACCAGCATCTCGTTGACGTTTTCGGACATGACCCGGCCGACGTCCTGGCGCGCCGCCATGCAGGGCTCGACGACATCGACGGTCTCGGCAAGCACGACAGTGACGTTGCTCTTGGCATCGTCAGCGTGTGCCGAGCCAGTGCTCAGCCCGATCATCGCGGTTGAAATACAGGCAGCAACCAAATGCAGTTTCATTTCGTTCTCCTCCCATGCGCCGGCGGCGCTCCTTACAGCGAATCTTCGTCCTATTTCCGGTGATCCGGCCCTCGCCTCCTCCTGAGAAAGCCAATCTAATGCGCAAATGCACTAATATACTAGTTGAATGGAGCGATCAAGCGCGGTGGCCGAAACACGGGCACTCTCTATGTCTGGAACGCTTGGTTTCTAGCCGGCCGAAGCAATCAGTCCGCGCGGCATGTCGACCTCTTCATCGGTAAGATCGGTCAGCGGCGCAGGCATTGATCTGCCTCGAATCCGGCGAATGATCTCGCGAAGTTTCGTCGCGGCGATCAATTTGTTGCTCCCCGGTTTCAGTTGCGCAGGTCTTGGGGCAACAGGTCGGCGGGGAAATTCTGGTAGGCGACGGGGCGCAGAAACCTGCGGATCGACATGGTCCCGACGCTGGTCGCACCGAAATTGGTCGAGGCCGGATAGGGACCGCCATGCACCATGGAATCGACAACCTCGACGCCGGTCGGGAAGCCATTGACCAGCAATCGGCCCGCCTTCCTTTCGAGGATCGGCAGCAGGTCGCGGGCAAGGCCAAGATCGGCGTCGTCCATATGGATCGTCGCCGTCAACTGCCCCTGGAAGCTTTCGGCAAGGGTGAGCATCTCTTCCGGCGAGCCGACGCGCACCACCAGACCGAGAGAACCGAACACCTCTTCGCTGAGCGAATGATCGGCAAGCCAGGCCGAACCATTGGTCTCGAACAGGTTCGGGGCTGCGTCCCGACCGGCGCTCTTTACAGAAAGTACCGGCGCGACGGCATTGCTCGCCCGCATGCGCTCGACACCGTCGTGATAAGCGGTTGCGATGCCTTGGGTCAGCATCGTCTGTGGCGCCACCTTTTCGAGAGCCGACTTGGCGGCACCGGCAAACCTGTCCGCCTCCGGCCCATCGACCACGACGGCGATACCGGGTTTGGTGCAGAACTGGCCGGCTCCGAGCGTCAGGGAGCCCGCCCAGCCTGAACCGATCGCCTCAGCCCGGGCGGCGGTCGCGGCCGGCAGCAGGAACATCGGATTGACGCTGCCGAGCTCCCCGAAAAAGGGGATCGGTTCGGGGCGCTGGGCGCAAAGGTCGAAGAGCGCACGACCGCCGGCAAGCGATCCGGTAAAGCCGACCGCTTTGATGGCGGGATGCGTCACCAGAGCCGTGCCGACATCGCGGCGCCCGCCCTGGATCAGGCTGAAGACGCCGGCCGGCATTCCGGTACGCTCGATCGCAGCGGCGACCGCCTCGGCAATGATCTCGCCGGTGCCGGGATGAGCTGAATGTCCCTTCACCACGACCGGGCAGCCGGCGGCAAGCGCGGCTGCCGTATCGCCGCCAGCCGTCGAGAATGCCAGCGGAAAATTCGAGGCGCCGAAGACGGCGACCGGGCCGATCGGCCGCTGCACCAGGCGGATTTCGGGCCGCGGCGCCGGCTGCCGATCGGGTTGCGCCGCGTCGACACGCGCGTCGAGATGCGCGCCCTTGCGGATATGCTCGGCAAACAGCTTGAGCTGGCCCGTGGTGCGGGCACGCTCGCCATTGAGCCGGCCTTCCGGGAGCCCCGTTTCCTGAGTTCCGATGAGGGTGACGGCCTCGCCGCGTCTGTCGATCTCCTCGGCGATCGTCTCGAGGAAAATGGCGCGCTCCTCGCATGTCTTTGCTGAAAACGCCGCAAAAGCGGCTTTGGCAGCGCGGCACGCGCGGTCGACCAGTTCCGTCGTCCCGACCGCGAAGTCATGGGCCGGGCCGTGCGCCGGCTCGGAGCGAAATGTCGTCGTTCCGGCAATCCACTCGCCGGCAATGAGATGCCTGCCTGAAGGGGTCCAGCTCATTCTTATCCTCCTCGGTGGAGCCTCGCTCCGTCCTGATGCGGTGATCCGTTGTTCAAGATGCGCGGCTTAGAACGGGATGTCGTCCGAAAACCGCTCACACTTGTCGGCATCATGCTTTAGCGGTCGTTCACCTTTCGCCATTCGGCAAAGAGCGTCAGATTACTTTCGTCGGTGGCCGGATAGAGGCCGATGATCGTATGTCCCTGCTTGACGCGCTCCGTGACGAAATCCTCGTAAGCAGTCATCTCCACCGCTTCGTCGGCGATCTCGTCGGCGATCTCGGCCGGGATGACGATCACGCTGTCGTCGTCGCCAACCATGATATCACCAGGGAAGACCGCCACGTCGCCGCAGCCGATCGGCACGTTGATGTCGATCGCCTCGTGCAGCGTGAGGTTGGTCGGGCTGGAGGGACGATGGTGATAGGCGGGAATATCAAGGCCGCCGATGGTCATGGCGTCGCGGAAGCCGCCGTCGGTGACGACACCGGCGCCGCCGCGCATCATCAGACGGGTAATCAATATGTCGCCGGCCGAGGCCGCCCGCGGATCCTTGCGGCTGTCCATCACCAGAACATGACCTTCGGGGCAGGTCTCGATCGCAAGCCGTTGCGGATGTTTTGGGTTCCGAAACACGTTCATCGCATTGCGGTCCTCGCGCGCCGGCATGTAACGCAGCGTGAAGGCCGGCCCCACCATATTGCGGCCCTTCGGCTGCACCGGCCGGACATCCTGAACCGTCTGGTTTCTCAGGCCGCGCTTGAACAGCGCCGAGCAGAGCGTCGCGACCGAGACACCCATCAGCTTTTCACGGGTTGCGGGGTTCATATTTCCTTCTCCTCGTTCAAATTCAGCTGCCGAAGCTGCGCGTTTCCACGGTCCAGTCACGGGCTTTGCCCGTCAGGCTGCAGCCAAGCCCCGGACGCGCGGGCACGATCATCCGGCCATCCCTGATGTCGAGCTGCTCGTTGAACAGTGGCGCCAGCCAATCGAAATGCTCTACCCACGGCTCGTGCGCATAGGCGGCCGCCAGGTGCACATGGATTTCCATGGCGAAATGCGGCGCCAGGCGCATGCGTTTCGCCTCGGCTTGCGTGCAGATGCGGAGAAACGGCGTGATGCCGCCGACACGCGGCGCATCCGGCTGAATGAAGTCGACCGCGTCAGTGCGGATCAGGGCCATATGTTCGTCGGCGCTTGCCAGCATCTCGCCGGTGGCGATCGGTGTGGCGAGTTCCCGCGCCAGTGCGGCATGGCCTTCGGCGTCATAGGCATCGAGCGGTTCTTCGATCCATTCGAGATTGAGCGGCTCGACCAGCCGGCCGAAGCGCAACGCCGTCGTGCGGTCCCATTGCTGGTTGGCATCGACCATCAGCGGCACACGGCCGTCGATATGGCTGGTCACGGCATCAAGCCGGCGAAGGTCGATCATCGGGTCCGGCTGCCCGACCTTGATCTTGATGCCGCCGATACCGGCGGCGATCGAGTGATCGATGGCATCGCGGATTTCCTCGACACTCGACGACAGGAAGCCGCCTGACGTGTTGTAGCAGGCGACGCTGTCGCGATAAGCGCCGAGCAATTTTGCCAACGGCAGGCCGGCCCGTTTTGCCTTCAGGTCCCAGAGGCAGATGTCGATGGCGGCAATGGCCTGCGTCGCAATGCCGGAGCGTCCGACCGAGGCTCCGGCCCAGCAGAGCTTGTCCCATATCCGCGCCGTGTCGCTGGGATCTTCGCCGATCAGATTGTCGGCAATCTCGCAGGCATGCGCATAAAGAGCGGGGCCGCCGGCCCGCTTCGAGTAACTGAAGCCGAGACCGCTATGGCCGGCTTCGGAGACGATCTCGCAAAACAGAAATGCCACCTCAGTCAGCGGCTTCTGCCGGCCCGTCAAAACCTTGGCGTCGCTGATCGGCCGCGCCAACGGCAGATAAGCGAGCGACAGCGTGACCGAGCGGATGGCGTCCAGCTTGGCCGGGCCGGCCGCAAAGCCGGCCTTGGGCGGCTGTGCGGGGATCGTGCGTCGATTGGGATCAAACATCGTGGTGCCTCAGTTGATAGCCGGTTCAGCAGTCTTGCCACCGAATTCCGTCGTCAGGAAGTCGAAGTCGCAGCCTTTGTCGGCCTGCTCGATATGCTGGGAGAACATGAAGCCGTAACCGCGCTCGTAATGCCTTATCGGCGCCACCCAGGCGGCACGCCGCGCTGCGATCTGCTCTTCGGAGACCAGCATATTGAGGCTGCGCGCCGGAATGTCGAGCTCGACCATGTCCCCGGTTCGCAACAATGCCAGCGGCCCGCCGATATAAGATTCCGGCGCGGCGTGCAGCACGCAGGCGCCGAAGCTCGTTCCGGACATGCGGGCATCCGAAATGCGCACCATGTCGCGCAGGCCAAGCTTCAACAGTGCCTTCGGCATCGGGATCATGCCCCATTCCGGCATGCCGGGCCCGCCCTGCGGGCCGGCATTGCGCAGCACCAGCACCGTATCAGGCGTCAGCGGATAATCGGGATCGTCGATGATCTTCTTCATCTCCGCATAGCTGTCGGCGACCAGCGCCGGACCACGATGGCGGTGGAACTTCGGGTCGCAGGCCGCCGGCTTGATGACCGCGCCGTCGGGACACAGATTGCCCTTGAGCACGGCCAGCGAACCTTCGTGATAGACCGGGTTCGACAATGGCCGGATAACGTCGTCATTGTAGATTTTCACCTGGTCGAGGCCGTCCACCAAGGGCTTGCCCGTGACGGTGATCGCGGTTGGATCCAGCTTGTCGCCGAGCTGCTTCATCAGCGCCCGCAAGCCGCCCGCATAAAAGAAATCCTCCATCAGGTAGGTCGAACCGGACGGCCGGATGTTGGCAAGAACCGGCGTGGTGCGGCCGATGCGATCGAGGTCATCGAGCTCCAGCGGCACGCCGGCGCGCCGCGCCATGGCGATCAGATGGATGATCGCATTGGTGGAGCAGCCGGTCGCCATGGCGACCGTGACTGCATTGTCGACGGAGGCCGGCGTGATGATCTTGTCCGGTGTCAGATCCTCCCACACCATCTCGACGATGCGGCGGCCGCAGGCTGCCGACATGCGCTGGTGGTTGGCGTCGGCCGCCGGAATCGAGGAAGCGCCCGGCAGCGTCAATCCCATAGCCTCGGCGATCGCCGTCATCGTCGACGCCGTGCCCATGGTCATGCAATGGCCGTAGCTGCGGGCAATGCCGCCTTCGATGCCCTGCCACTCCTCTTTGGTGATCGTGCCGGCACGCCGCTCATCCCAATATTTGAAACCGTCGGTGCCGGAGCCGAGCGTCTTGCCGGCGTAATTGCCGCGGAGCATCGGACCGGCCGGCAGATAAACAAAGGGAATGCCCATGCTGACCGCCCCCATGACAAGGCCGGGTGTCGTCTTGTCGCAGCCGCCCATCAGAACGGCGCCGTCGACAGGATGGCTGCGCAACAGCTCCTCGGTCTCCATCGCCAGCATGTTGCGGTAGAGCATCGTCGTCGGCTTGACGAAATTTTCGGAAAGCGAAAGAGCCGGCAGTTCCATCGGGAACCCGCCCGACTGAAGAATGCCCCGCTTCACCCATTCCACGCGTTCGCGGAAATGCATGTGGCACGGCTGGGCGTCGGACCAGGTGTTGATGACGGCAATGATCGGCTTTCCCTGCCAATCCTCCGGCGCATAGCCCATCTGCATGGTCCGCGACCGGTGACCGAACGAACGCTGATCATCCGGCAGCATCCATCGGGCCGACCGCAATTCCTCGTAAATTTTTCTCGCGGCCACGGCTTTCTCCCACCTTTTTGCGTGCACCTCCGCACACCTTTTTCCAACTGATATTTTAGTTTCCCATATATATCAACGGCAACTTTGCATTCTTGTGCATTAGCGCGTGCAAAGCTATGAATGGAGTGAAAAGGATTGCCTCACATGAATTCCCAGTTTGCTTCCACATTCGGCCTGACTGCACCCGGTTTTCCAGCCGCGGCTGGCAGCACCGTCCAGCGCGTCTACGATGATCTCAGAAAGCGCATCATCACCATTCAGCTGCCGCCGGACACCACGCTGTCGCGCACCGAGCTTACCGAGACTTATGAAGTCAGCCAGACCCCCATTCGTGACGCGTTGCAGCTCCTCAAACAGGAAGGCCTGGTGCGCATTTACCCGCAGTCCCGCACCGTGGTGACCAGGATAGACGTCCTGCAGATATACGAGGCGCATTTCCTTCGCGTCGCGCTGGAATCGGAAGTCTGCCGCCGCCTCGCGACCGATCCGGATCCGGATCCAAGCGTCATCACGCGCGCCCGCTCGATCATCAAAATGCAGTCGGCCGTCGCCGACGACGTCGACCAGATCGCCATCTTCCAGGAGCTCGACGAACTCTTTCACCAGACATTGTTCGCAGGCGCCAAGCGCAGCAGCCTGCATCAACTGGTTCGCGAGCGGTCCGGCCATCTCGAGCGCCTTCGCCGTCTGCATCTGCCCGAAAAGGGCAAGATCATGAGCATCCTCGACGGCCACCACGCGATCATCGACGCGATTGCCGCCCGCGACGAACAGGGTGCGGTCGATGCGATTCGCGAGCATCTCAGCCGCACCGTCGCGAAAGTGGAAGAGCTCAGGAAGGAGTTCCCGGACTACTTCGTCTGAGCCTGCCGCGCCGCGGATTTCCACCGGGGTCAATTGACCGGCGTCAGCAGCGGCCTGCCTGCGAAGAAGGCGGCAAGGTTGTCGACCGTCAATTGCGCCATCCTGTCGCGCGTTTCCTCGGTGCCACTGGCGTGATGGGGATAGAGCACGACATTATCGAGCGCTGCAAAGCGCGGATCGGGATGGGGTTCGTTGAGGTAGACATCGATGCCCGCCGAGGCGATCCGCTTCTCCTGCAGGGCCCGGATCAGCGCCGGCTCATCGACCACGGTACCGCGGGCAATGTTGATGAAGCTGCCCGCCGGGCCGAGTGCGTTCAGCACCTCAGCCGAAATCAAACCTTCGGTCGAGGCCCCGCCCGGCGTCGCCACGATCAGGATATCTGCCCAGTCCGCCAGTTTCACCGGCTCGTCGAAATAGGCAAAATCGTTGCCGGCTTTTTTCGTCCGTCCGGAATAGCCGACCGTCAGCCCGACAGCCTCGCATCGCCTGGCAATCGCCATACCGATGCGGCCGAGGCCGACAATCCCGGCCTTCTTGCCCGACGTCGACGTTGTCAGCGGCATCATGCCGTTGCGCCCCCATTCGCCGGAGCGCACATAGCGGTCGCCTTCCGGCAGGCGCCGGCGGGCCGCCAGCATCAGAAGCAGCGCCGTGTCGGCAACGTCGTCGCACAGGACCTCGGATGTGTTGGTGAGCTTGATGCCGCGCCGCGTCATCGCCTCGACATCCATCTGGTCGTAGCCGGCCGAGGAACAGGCGGCAAGCTTCAGCGCCGGCAACTTCGCAAGCAGCGCCTCGTCGATCGTCACATGGCCGTTGCAGACCAGAGCCGTGCAGATCGGGCCGGCTTTGGCCAGAAGAGCATCGCGTTCCCGGCCTTCTGCAAGGTCCAGCCGGTGCAGCGTATAGATCTCCTCCAGCCCTGCCATCTGACGGGGCCGGAGCGGGTAGGCGACGATGACATCGGGCTTCATGCGGGAACGAGTCCTTCCTGTGTGAGGCGTGCGGCGCGCCGGGCGGCCTGGATTTCGGGATCGGGATCGAGGCCGGCGGCAAGCAGCGCCTGGGTGTAGGGGTGGGCGGGCGCATTGAAGATCCGGGCCACGGGCCCCTCCTCGACAATTTCGCCGGCCTTCATGACGATGACGCGGTCGGCGAAATCGCGAACCACCGGCAGGTCGTGCGCAATGAAAAGATAGGACAGGCCGAATTCGCGACGCAGGCCTTCGAGGAGGGCAATCACCTGCGCCTGGATCGACACGTCGAGCGCCGAAACCGCCTCGTCGCAGATGATCAGTTTCGGCTCCATCGCCAGCGCGCGGGCAATGGCGATGCGCTGGCGCTGGCCGCCGGAGAATTGATGCGGATAGCGGTCCGCCACATCCGGCTTAAGGCCGACCTTGATCAGCAATTCAGCCACCCTCTCCTTCCACCTTGCTTTCGGCAGGATCTCGGGGTGAATGACCCAGGCCTCGGAAATCAGCCTGAACACGGTCATCCGCGGGTTGAGCGACTGTGTCGGGTCCTGAAAGACCATCTGCAAATCACGACGCAGCCCGAATATTTCTCTCGGGGTCATCGCAAGCAGATCATTGCCGCGATAAAGGACCTGGCCCTCCTGCGGATCGTCGAGGCGAACGATCGCCCGGGCAAGGGTCGACTTGCCGGAACCGCTCTCGCCGACGACCGCGACGGTTTCGCCGGGCATGATGAGGAGGTCGACGCCTTTCAGGGCCTGGAAAGCACCAAAACTCTTCTTCAAGCCGATGGCGCGCAGCAGCGGCTCGCCCTGCCGGTCACGCTCCTGCGCCATCGCGCCCTTCCCCGGTGCGGCGGCAATCAGCTTCTTCGTATAGGCGTTCTGCGGATTGCGATAGACTTCGGCGGCATTGCCGGTTTCGACGACGCAGCCGGAATTCATCACCACGACCCGGTCGGCGATCTCGGCAACGACGCCGAGATCATGCGTGATCAGCAACAGACCCATTCCGGTTTCCTGCTGCAACTCCTGCAGAAGTTCGAGCACCTGAGCCTGCACCGTAACGTCCAGCGCGGTGGTGGGTTCATCGGCAATCAGGATGTCGGGCTTGCAGGCGATCGCCATGGCGATCATCAGGCGTTGCCGCTGTCCGCCGGAGAACTGGAACGGATATTTTCGCATCGCCGCCTGCGGATCGGTGATGCCGACGCGTCCGATCAATTCGAGCGCCCTTGCGCCGGCGCGCTCAGCGGGTTCACCGTGCGTGGTCATCATTTCGGTGATTTGCCAGCCGACCGGATAGACCGGGTTGAGATGGGCCAGCGGGTCCTGAAAGATCATGGCGATCCTGGCGCCGTTGATCGAACGCCGCTGCTCGGGCGTCATTGTCAGCATATCGCACCCATTCAGGAGAATGGTGCCGCTGGTGATCCTGCCGGGCGGCATATCGATCAGATTCATGACCGCCGAGGCGGAGACCGATTTACCCGAACCGCTTTCTCCGAGAATTGCCAGCGTCTCGCCGCGGTCGAGATGCCAGCTCACGTCCTGCACTGCCTTGACGGTGCCGCTGAGCGTGTGGAACTCGACCGAGAGGTTACGCACTTCCAGAAGATGTTCAGCCATTTTTCCCGCCCCTCATTTCCCTGCCTCTCATTTCAAGGCGCCAGCGTTGCGTCGGATCGAGCGCGATGCGCAGCCAATTCGACAGGAGGTTCAGCGACAGCGTCGTCAGGATGATGGCAAGGCCGGGCCAGAAGGACAGCCACCAGGCATTGGTGAGATAGGGCCGCCCTTGAGCAACCATGAGACCCCAGGTGATCTCAGGCGCCTGAATGCCGATCCCCAGGAACGACAGCGAGGATTCCGCCAGCATGACGAAGGCGAAATCAAGCGTCGCGATGGTCACCAGCGTCGGAAAGATCACCGGCAGGATGTGATTAAAGACAATGCGCCGGTTCGATGCCCCCATCACCTTCGCCGCCTGCACGAACATCCGCTCGCGCACCTCGAGTACTTCGGCGCGGGCGGTGCGCAGATAGATCGGAATACGGGTGATTGCCAGGACGAGGACGATATTGGTGACCGAGGGTTCGAGCATATAGAGCACGATCACCGCCAGAAGCAGCGACGGAAAGGACATGATGACGTCGCCGAGGCGCATGATCCATTGAGCCGCGGACGAGCGGCTGTAACCCGCCACCAGTCCGAGCGCCGTGCCGACGACGGAGGAGGCAAGCACCGCCGCCGCCGCAACCAGGATGGTGTTTTGCGCCGCCACGACGACGCGGGCCAGAAGCGGCCTGCCCAGCGCATCGGCGCCAAGGACGTAAAGCCATCCGCGGGTGAGATCGAAGGGCGGCGCGTTTCGGCCCCGCAGGTTCTGCTTGGTGGCGATGCCCTCCAGCAGAAACGGGCCAAACAGCGCACAGAGAAGAACGATCAGGAGGAACAGAGCGGCGAAGAAGGCCAGCTTGTCCGCCCACAGCATGGTCAACCAGCGCCCGATCGGGCCGCTCGGCTTTTTCTCGATGAGGATTTGTGTGTCGGTCATCGCCATCGCTCAATACCGGATACGCGGATCGAGCAGCGCATAAGCGATGTCGATCAACAGGTTCATGATGAAAATCGCCAATGCCGAGACCATGATGACGGCCAGCACGACGGCGAAATCGCGAAGCAGGATGGAATCGATCATCAGCTTGCCGATTCCCGGAAAACCGAACACCGTTTCGACGACGACGGCACCGTTCAAGATGGCTGCCGCCTGGTCGCCGATGACGGTGATCACCGGCAGCATTGCATTGCGCAGCCCGTGAACGAAGATGATCGAGTTCGAACGGACACCCTTGGCGCGGGCCGTCTTGACGTAGGCGGAAGATAGGACGCTGATCATCGAACCGCGCACAACCTGCAGGATCAGGCCGAAGGGCCGGATGAACAGCACGCTGACCGGCAGGACCCAATGCCAGAAGGTTCCCGTTCCCGATGTCGGCAGGACATGCAGTTTGACGGCGAAAATGACGATGGCCACGATCGCAAGCCAGAAATCCGGGGCCGCAGCGCCGATCAGCGAGAAGAAGGTGGCGAGACGATCGAAGACGCCGCCGACGCGAAACGCCGCCAGCGAACCGATGACGATCGCAGCCACCGTGACGAGCGTCATGGTGATGACAGCCAGCCAGAAGGTCCAGACGAAGGCCTCCAGCACGACATCCATGGCAGGGCGGGCCTGCCGCAGGGATTGACCGAAGTTGCCCTGAGCGAGATCGGCAACATAACGGCCGAACTGGATGATCAGCGGGTCATTGAACCCGTTCATCTCACGGAATTGCTGGCGCATTTCCGTGGTCGCATCGATCGGCAGATAGAGGTCGGTCGGGTCGCCTGTCAGCCGGGACAGGAAGAACACGATTACGATAAGCGCCACGAGCGATACGCCGCTGGCGATCGCGCGTTTGCCGATGAAACTTTTCATGCCACTCCTCCCGAGTGAAATTTATTCGGATCGTCAGCCTGATCTTCGCTCGTGCCGAAGCCCGCCCGTCATGCCCCTCCGGCGACAGGCGTCAACTGAAATATTAGTGAATCTAGAATTTTTGTGAACCCCTTTTCTTAGAATGATCAGGCCTTGTCAACCGGCGGCCTCCGTCGCCACGCCATGCCACCGGTGCCGATGATGGTCGCGCCAATGATGACCGCTGCACCGATCCAGGTCTGGGCAGCCGGAATTTCCGAGAAAAACAGGAAGGCCATCAGCGCCACGACCGGCAGCCGGAGAAAGTCGAGCGGCGCCAGGACGCTTGCGGCCGCCATGCCGAAGGCGCGCGTGATCAGCGTCATGTTGAAGGCGCCGAGTGCCCCCTGCATGGCGAGCAGCCCGAGTTGGCTCCAGCTCGGCATCGACCAGACCGGCAGCATGACGATCAGGCCAAGCGGCACCGTCGTGATCAGATTCCATGCAACCAGCCGGTCCGCGCTGTCCCTCAATGCCATCCGCCGCAGCATCAACTGGCTGGCCGCCGTCAAGACCGCTCCTGCCAGTGCAAAAAGCAGCCATTGATCGAAACCGGTCGCGCCTGGGCGAATGATGATCATGACGCCGACAAAACCCGCGGCGATGCCGGCGACGCTGGAGATGCCGACACGTTCCTTGAGCACAAGCCACGCACCGAGAACGAGAAACATCGGCATGGTGAAATTGATCGCCGTGGCATCGGCCAGCGGAGCGTGCGCAAAGGCGATGAACAACGCAACCAGTGAGGCAAGTTTCAGACCCGCACGCACGACATGCAGAACCCGGTAGGGAGAGGCTTTCAGACCAACCCGCGCCACGATCCACGGCGAGACGGCAAGAAGTCCGAAAAACGACCGGAAAAAGCCGATCATCAAGGGGTGCACGTCGCCGGCCAGCATGCGCACGATGATCGCGTCGAGACTGTTCAAAAAGGCGGCGGCCACCATCATGCAGACGGCGAGGCGTTTGCGACCGGGCTGCATCACGCTTCTCCTGATTGGACGAATGCAGGCCAGCCCATATCGATCGTTCGATACGGCGAGCGCGCTGACCAGACTCTGCCGCCACGGACTTAGCCCAATCGGTCAGCCGCCGTCCACACTAAAATACAAATATATTAGTTCAGAAGCGAATAAAGGCCGGACACCTCATAGGCCATTGAAAAACACATGAAATTTGGGGCGAATGATTTCCCACCGGCCAGCGGAATTTGAGGGTTGCAAGAATCGAGGGAATACACTCTACGTCTGATAATGAGCCGCAAAACTACCTGTGCTAGAGAAAATGCCGCCGTCCATCCGCGACGGCAGGTCAGCTATATCTCCTCGGTGCAACGGTTCCGGCAGAGCCTGACCTCCTCACCCCCGAATTAGCCGACCAGATGAAACCGCGACATCCCAGCCCGCTCTCAGGCAAGAGAGCCGGAGGGACAGGTCCGGAATTTCGCAACCCCATCCACTTACTCCACAAGGATATTTCCATGAAGCCTATGCGCAATCTCCGCCTGATGATGGCAAGCACCGCCTTCCTGGCGCTCGCTGGCCCCTCCTTCGCGCTTGACGGCGCCGACATGATGAAAAAGCTCAATGCCGCCACCAGTGCCGGCGGCACGGTCATCACCTTCGAAAAGGCTGAGGTCGATGGCGATACGGTAACGGCGACGGGCGTCCAGGTGGGCTCTACAAGCCTGCCCGGCGATACCTTGAAGATCGGCGAGCTTACCTTCGAGGGTGTCGAGGAAACCGAAGGCGGCGGCTACCACGCCAAAACAGTCTCTTTCCCGGATATCGACATGAGCCACGAGGAAGGACGATTTTCCGCCAAGGACATCGAGATCGCCGGCCTGACGATTCCCGCCAATGCCACGGGCGACACGCTGAACGACATCCTCCTCTATGAAACCGTCAGCACCGGGCCGATCGCGGTCAATATCAAGGGCAAGGACGTGTTTGCCATCGGGGGCATCGAGTCCAATCTCGAACGCCAGGATGGCGGCTTTACCTACGACGCCAATGTCGCCGGCCTGAAAGCCGACCTGTCGCAGGTCGAGGATGCGAGCGCGAAGGAAGCCATCGAGAAACTCGGCCTGGCCACGCTCGACGGCACGGTGACGATGAAGGGCAGCTGGGAAGTCGAAAGCGGCAAGATTGCCGTCGACGAATACGCGTTCGACTTCAAGAATATCGGCCGGCTGAATATCGCCGTCGACTTCTCCGGCTACACGCTCGCCTTCGTCAAGTCGCTGCAGGAGGCGGTGAAGACCGCCGAGGCCAATCCGAACAAGGAAGAGGCCAACCAGGCCGTCGGCCTGGCGATGCTGGGGCTGATGCAGCAGCTGACGTTCAACAGCGCCTCGATCCGCTTCGACGATGCCTCGATCACCAAGAAGGCGCTCGACTATGCCGGCGCGCAGCAGGGCGTCACCGGCGATGAGCTGACGCAATCGCTGAAAGGTCTTGTGCCGATGATGATGGCGCAGCTCAACCTGCCGGAGCTGCAGAACCAGGTATCCGCCGCCGTCAACGCCTATCTCGACGGGCCGAAAAACCTGACGATCAGTGCCGCGCCGGAAAAGCCCGTTCCATTTCCGATGATCATCGGCGCGGCCATGGGTGCGCCGAACACCATTCCTTCGGTCCTCGGCGTCAAGGTCACGGCGAACGACTAAGCTCGCCGCTCCAGCAGCCGGAGGCGGGTTCCGACCTGCCTCCGGTTCCATTCCGGGAAAGCCAAGGGTCGGCGATTTCTGCGAATGGCTCTACAGCTCGTCGCTGCGACGCCTCACGGCGTGCTTCAGCGCGATCATATGTCTTCGCCGTTCCAGCACATAATCGGCATAGCCGACGCAGAAGAACAGCAATGTCGGTCCGGCGTAGATGATGATCAGAGCCAATGCGATAAGGATGAATGCGGTCGTCATGATCTTGTTTCCATCATATGGGTCGTGCCGCCTTTAAAGCGGCGACAGCGGATAGGCCCTCATCTCGACATTCCCTGTCCTTATTTGTAGAAAATTCGCCGGCTGCGTATTCGTTCCTTCTCCGATCGATTTCCATCGGCGCGGCGACAACCGACGGCTCCCCTCCCTCTCGATCACTCCCGCGGCCTTTCCTCCCGCATTGCCGCCGTCACGCGCTTAAGCAGCGAGACCGACGGCAGATCCTCCAGCAAAACCGATAGCTTCGGCTTCCAGTTCGGATAGCTGTCGCTGGTACCCGGTATGTTGGTCGGTCTTTTCTCGTCGGTGAGATCGGCAAGCCGCACCGATGTCAGAAGCGATGGCGTCCGTGCAATGAAACGGTAGGCGCTGACGGTCAGATCTTTCAACGCCTCCTGGCCTGCCCGCGGCGCGAGCCGGGCCGGCACGTCGATGCCGGCAGCGTTGAAGACCGTTTTGAGGAATCTCCGCTCGTGCCTGCGGTGTTTGAGATGTTCTTCGGTCAGATCGGGCGGTACGATACCGTGTTCACAGCGATCCCGAATGTCGCCGCCGCGCCACCAGTCGGCAAGGGTCTGGTGGTCATGCGTCGAAATGCAGGCGAGCGCGAGGGCGGGATAGGCTTCGGCAGGCTTGAAACCCTGCTTGTCCTGTTCGTAGGAAAGGATCCGATAGGAGAGGATGCCGGCGGCCTCCAGATCCTCCTGCAATCCTTCCGGAATCATGCCGAGAGACTCCCCGATGACGAGGCATCGATGTTCGGCGGAAACCTCGGCGAGGATCTGCAGCAGCCGGTCCTCGGGATAGCGGACATAGGCGCCGCTGTCCGGCCTGGCGCCTAGCGGCACCAGGAAAAGTCGGCGGATCGCCGGGGCATGGTCGATGCGGATAGCGCCGGCGTAGCGCATGGCGGTGCTCACCATGCGCCGGTAAGGCGACATCTCCCCTCCGGCAATTTCGGATGGCAGATATCCGGCAAGGTGCCAGTCCTGCCCGTCAACGGCGAATGGATCGGGAGGACTGCCGATTGTCGCCTTGGAGACATAGATATCAGGCTCGCTCCACGTCGCCGAGCCATCGACCGCTTCGCCGACCGCAAGATCGAGATAGAGCCCGATCCTGAGGCCGGCCTTGCGCGCCCGCTCCGCCGCCTGCATCAGCTGGCGGTGGGCAAGCCATTGCAGCCACATGTGGAAGCGAACATCATCCGCGTGCTCACGTTCGAAATCGCCGACGGCGGCACTGTCGAAGCGCTGGAACTCGGTTGGCCATCGCCGCCAGCCGGCACCTGCCCCGCGCTCGACCATGGAAGAGGAAAGGCATTCGAACAGCGCATGCAGCCGCAGACTGTCGTCGCCTTGCGCCACGAATGCGTCGAAATCGGCCTCGTCATCAACGCGGCGCTGTCGCCGTGCCGACCAGAGGTCATGAAGGGCGCCAAGCTTGGTGCGCGCGACGCCGACGTAGTCGATGAGATCGGATTGGCGAAGGCCCTCCAATTGCCGTTCGAGTTCGGGACTGCCGGCAAATCCCGGCACCTGATCGACGGCGATATAGAGCGGGTTGAGATGCTGGCGGCTTGAGGGTTCATAGGGGCTGCAGCGGTCGGGATCGGCGAGGAACGGCGCGTGAAGCGGATTGAGGCCGATGAAATCGGCTCCCAGCGACCCCGCCAGATCGGCCATATCGGCCAGATCCTGGAAGTCCCCTATGCCCCAGTTGCGTGCCGACCGGAGCTCGTAAAGCTGCAGGCTCACGCCCCAGACCCGTGTAGCGGATAGGAAATCCGGCAGAAACGATACCGGGATCTTCCTGCCGTCCGGCTTTGCTTTCCGCTGCGGCGCGCCGGTCTCTTGATCTACCGTCAATTCGATATTCAGTGCCGAGAGTATTTTGCGCTTGGTCGCGGCTGAGATCACCACTTCCCGGTTCTCGGGGCTGGGCCTGGTCGGGCTGATGCCGTGGCGGCGGGCGAGTTTGTCGAGCTCTGCGGATTTCATCATTGGACCCCTTCCTCCCAGCGTCCTCACGCCTCGCTCAGGCTCCAGATCACTGCCCAGGGCGCCAGACCGCCGCCGTCGCGTCCGCCGAGATGGAATATCGCCTCAGCATCGTCCGGTGGCGAGTCGAGCGCCGCCGCCTCGTCGCCAAGGTTGGCGCGCAGATGAAGATGCCGGCCTTCCGCCAGGGTCCAATCGACCACGATCGCATTGCCCGTCGAACCGTAGACGGCGCTTCCCGCCGTCACACCTTTCAGCAAAGGAACGATCTTCCGGTGCCGGACATCGAGCAACGTTCTGTAGAAATCGAGGATCTCGGAGGAAGCGCGTTTCGACCAATCCAGTTTGGCCGCAGCAAAGGTCGATGGCGCCGTCGGGTCGAGAAGGTCTTCGGAGTCGAAGCCCGGCAGACGCGAAAGCTCCTCGCGACGGCCCTTTCTAACCTTCTCGTTCAGCTCCTCGTCGAAATCGCAGAAAAACGGGAAAGGCTCTGCAGCGCCCCACTCCTCCCCCATGAACAGCATCGGAATCTCGGGCGCCAGCAGATAGATTGATGTGACGGCTTTGACGGCATCGGTAGGGCTCGACGCCATGACCCGGTCGCCCAGCGCCCGGTTGCCGATCTGATCATGGTTCTGGATGAAGGAGATGAAAGCCGTTGGCGGCAGGTGACCGCTCGGCCTGCCCCTATTCCCGCCGCGATAAGGCATATGTTCCCCCTGGAACACGAAGCCTTCGGCCAGCGCCCGGCCGAGCTTGCCGGCGTCGCCGGCATAATCGGCATAATAGCCGAAGGTTTCGCCGGTGGCGGTGATATGCAGCAGGTGGTGGACGTCGTCGTTCCACTGGGCGGTGAACAGCTTCGCTGCGCCTTTTTCGTCACGCTTCAGCAGATCGCTGTCATTCTCCTCGTTTTCGACGATCAGATGAACATGCCGATCGCCGGCCGCAGCCTTGACGCGGCGGGCAAGTTCGTGAAGCAGGTGCTCGTCGCTATCGTCCTTGATCGCGTGAACGGCATCGAAGCGGAAGCCGTCGAGCCTGAATTCGGTGATCCAGTAGATGGCGTTCTCGATGACAAATTCACGGATCATCCCCGACCCGTCGCCGTCATAGTTGATGCCGTGGCCCCAGGGCGTCTTGTGATTGTCGGTGAAAAGCGGCGCATAGGAAGGGATATAATTCCCGTCAGGCCCGAAGTGGTTGTAAACCACATCGAGGAACACCGAGATGCCGCGCTGATGCGCCGCGTCCACCAGCGCCATGAAATCCTCCGGCCGACCGTAGCTGCTGTCGGGGGCATAGGGCAGCACGCCGTCATAACCCCAGCTGTAACGGCCGGGGAATTCGCTGACCGGCATGATCTGCAAAGCCGTAACACCCAGCTCCCTGAGATGATCGAGCCGCTCGATCGCAGAGGTGAAAGTCCCCTCCGGCGTGAAGCAGCCGATATGCATCTCGTAGATGACCATTTCTTCCCAGGGCCGGCCGGTCCAGTCGCGCGTCGTCCAGCGATAGGAGGTGAGGTCGACCACTTCGCTTGGACCATGCACATCCTGCGGCTGGAACCGCGAGGCGGGATCTGGAATTTCGAGGCCGTCGGGAAGAACGAAGCAATAGCGCGTACCGGCATCGGCATTCGAAACTCTGCACCGATGCCAGCCACCGTCCGCCGCCTGCATCGGCAGCAGATCGGCGCCTTCGATTTTCAACGACACGCTTTCATGCAGGGGAGCCCAGAGCCGAAATAGAATACCCTCTTCAATGACTGCGGGGCCGAACGTCATGTTGGTCAAGGGAAAGCCTTCGGTGAAGTGAAGATCGATTGAGGTAACTTTTGCAGGAGCAAAAAGTTTCATCCGCACGCGGAACACGCGAAAGCGGCCGCCGTCACCGGATTAAAGAATGCGTGGCAACCAGCTCGAACCACTTCGTTGTGAACGGCGATATTGTGCGCCAGATATCTCGTATCTGAGGCGAAGCCGACAGAGATCGCTTTATTTCAACGACGCGCCGCACGTTCTGCTTGCAGCTCTTGCAGGAAGCGCGTGGGGTCAATTTCTTCGGGTTCACCGCTGGCTTTACCCTCAGCGTGCTCTCGCCTGAGTCTTTCCAGCTCCAGCCTGCGAACAAGGCCTTCGTCGCGAGGAGCAATATTATAGCTGAGGGCACACCAATACCTTTCGTTCGGGCGATGCCATCATTTTTTGAAGACATTACGAATAAAACCCGCGACAGCCGCAGCTGTCGATGATCAAGATAAGCGGGATTTTCTCCTGTAGCGTACCAACAATGACGTGGAGAGATAGGAACGCAACGATGCACACAATCTGGCAAATGAACACCGCCTCTCCCGCAGAAGAGGCAAAGCACGTCGAGCATTGGTTGCGAACGGAAATTGTGGCCACTTATGACGCCCATGAGGCCGACCCCACCAAGGCCAAGCCTCTCGATGAGGTCTGGAAGCGGCTTGAAGCACGCATGGACGAAATCGATCGGGAGGAATGAAGGGAGGTAGGCAAATAGAAAGTGGAAATGCTCCAATTCCACCCGTTCGGGTTCAACCTCATCCAAGATTTCGACCGCGCTCTCCGCTGCTTCCCGGCCGTTACGCCGCCGCGACTTTGCCTGAGAGTGCCTTGTCCATAGCCGCCTGAAGCTGCTCCTGGGTGAAGGGTTTGGTCATCCTGAGCATCCGGCCGAGACCGTGGTCTTCGGAAAACTCGGCGTAGCCCGAGGCAAGAATAATGGGCAGGCCCGGGAAGGCGGAACGAAGGTGGCGTGCAAGCTCTGCACCCGTCATGCCGGGCATCGCGTGATCGGTAATGACAAGATCGCAATCCCGTCCGTCGGCAAGGAATTCCAGGGCCTGCGAGGCGGAAGACGCTTCCCGCGGCAGGTGGCCGAGATCCTCCAGCATCGCCACGGTTCCCGTCCGGACAAGCGCATCGTCATCGACGACGAGAATGGCGAGCGGCCGTGACACCGGGTTCAAGGCTTCCGTTGCGGGAGGCTCGACCGCCGGCTGCGTCTTGACGAAGGTCTCGGCGACGGGCAGCCACAGGGATACGGTCGTGCCCTTGTCCCTCGCGCTCAATATCTGGATCGAGCCGCCGGATTGCGCCGCCAGGCCATGAACCATCGACAGGCCGAGGCCGGTGCCCTTGCCGACCCCTTTGGTGGTGAAAAACGGTTCGGCGGCGCGAGCGACCGTTGCCTCATCCATGCCTTCACCATCGTCCGACACCGATATCCTGATGTAATTCCCGCCTGCGAGACCGGCCGGCCGAGCGTCTTCGGCCGCTGCCGCGGCAACCGTCACGGCCCCGCCGCTTTCGAGCGCGTCGCGGGCATTGACGAACAGGTTGAGCAGCGCCAGCTCCAGCTGGTTACTGTCCACCAGAAGCGGCGCCAGATCGGCCGGAATGCGCTTGCGGATTTCGATGCGCGGCCCCACCGCCTTGGCGAGAAGATCCTCGACGTTTTCGAACAGCCTGAGGAAATCGACCGCCTGGGGCTTCAGCTCCTGGCGGCGGGCGAAGGCAAGCAGGCGCTGGGTCAGCGCCGTGCCGCGCTCGGCCGCCTGGATCGCATTCGTCAGCAGACGTTCGCTGCGTTCATCCGCCGGAAGCCGCTTCTTCAGAAGGCCGAGGCTGCCGAGCACCGCCATCAGAAGGTTGTTGAAGTCATGCGCCACCCCGCCCGTCAGGTGGCCGATCGTGTCGAGCTTCTGCGCCTCAAACAATTGCGCCAGCGCCTCCTCGCGCTCGCGCGTTCTTTGATCGATCCGGTGCTCCAGCTCCTCGTTGAGCTCCCGCAGCTGGGCGGCCGACGCCTCGAGCTCGGCGGTGCGCTGGCGAACCCTGGCCTCCAGTTCGGCGTTCAGTCGTTCGAGTTCCCGCGTCTTCCTGTAGAGATCGGCAAAGACCCTGACCTTGGCCCTCAGCACTTCGGGCACGATCGGCACGGAGACGTAGTCGACGGCGCCGACAGCATAGCCACGCAGCCGGTCGGGTTCGGCCAGCATCACCGCGGAAACGAAAATGATCGGCGTGTTCTGATAGCGTGGGTGCTGACGGATCATGCTGACCAGCTCGAAGCCATCCTGTTCGGGCATGCAGACATCGACGAGGATCACGGCAATTTCGGTGCGCAGCAGATGCTCGAAGGCTTCGCGGGCGGATTGCGCCTTGATGAGGTTTTCCTCGAGTTCTTCGAGAATGACCTCATAACTCAAGAGCTTGGCGGGCTGGTCGTCGACGAGGAGGATGTTGACGGGGTTCATGGCCGGGTCCTCAGCGATGCAGCCACATGCGAAGGGCCGACAGAAGCTGCTCGGTATTGACCGGCTTCGCCAGATAGTCTGAGGCCCCCGCTTCCAGGCATTTCTCGCGGTCGCCCTTCATCGCCTTGGCCGTCAGCGCCAGGATCGGCAGCCGCCGGAACCGCGGCTCCGAACGGATGACCTGCATCGTCTCGTAACCGTCCATTCCAGGCATCATGATATCCATCAGCACGATCGCCACCGAAGGCTCGTTGTTGATGACGTCGATGGCCTCGCTGCCGGTCGTCGCGGTCAGTACCCGCATGCCCCGGCGTTCGAGGACGCTGCTCAGCGCGAATATGTTGCGGGCGTCGTCGTCGACGAGCAGCACGGTCTCGCCGACGAGATCCTCATCCGAGCTGTGCAGTTCCTGCAGCGTTGCCTGTTTTGCCGGCGGCAGGTCGGCGACGACCCGGTGCAGGAACAGAGCGGTCTCATCGAGAAGACGTTCCGGAGACTCGACGCCCTTCACCACGACGCTTCGGGCCATGCTGTGCAGCGTCGCGTCTTCTTCGGGAGAAAGCTCCCGCCCGGTGAACACCACCACCGGCACCTCGCCGATCTCGGCGTCGTCGCGGATCTGCTCCAGCACCTCGAAACCGGACATATCAGGCAGCGAGAGATCGAGCACCACGCAGTCCGGAGGATCCTGCCTGAGGGCGGCGAGTGCTTCCGATCCGGAGGCGACGCTGGTGATGTCGATGTCGTCATGTCCGAGAAGCGCAGTGACGCTCAGCCGCTCGGCCTCGTTGTCTTCCACCAGCAGCAGATGTTTGCGGCGCGGTTGCGCGTAGGCTTTCAAGCGCGACAGCGCCTTGCCGAGGCCCTCGGGCGTCGTCGGCTTGCTCATGAAAGCGAAGGCGCCACGGGTCAGCCCGTGTTGGCGATCCTCGTCGAGGCTGATGATCTGCACCGGGATATGCCGCGTCTGCGAATTCTGCTTGAGCTGGCTGAGCACCGTCCAGCCGAGCATGTCGGGCAGGAAGATGTCGAGCGAGATCGCCGCCGGCCTGTAGTCCTGGGCAAGTACCAGCGCATCGCTGCCGCGCATCGCCACCAGAACCTTGAATCCGTTGTCGCGGGCGAGATCGACCAGGACGCGGGCGTAATGCGGATCATCCTCGACGACGAGCAGCACCGAGTCGCCGGCCACGATCCGATGGCGATCGTCTTCGACATGTTCGGCAGGCTTTTCAGCGCGACGGCTTGCGGCCGCCTCGGCAAATTCCACGACATTGGCCGATGGAGCGGGCTTCGGCGCGACCGCGCCGGCACCGACATAGGTGAGCGGCAGATAGAGGACGAAGGTGCTGCCGACACCGGGCGTGCTGCGCAGCTGAATCTCGCCGCCCAAGAGGTTCGCCAGTTCGCGGCTGATCGCCAGGCCGAGGCCGGTGCCGCCATATTTGCGGCTCGTCGAGGCATCGGCCTGCTGGAACGCTTCGAAAATAATGCGCTGCTTTTCCGGCGGAATGCCGATGCCGGTATCGACGACTTCGAAGGCGATGACCGAGGGCGCGTGCCGGAGCGACGGATGATCCGGCGACCAGCCGTTCGCTGCCAACGCGACGCGAAGCGTCACGCCGCCCTCCGCGGTGAATTTGAAGGCGTTCGACAGCAGGTTCTTGAGGATCTGCTGCAGCCGCTTCGAATCGGTGATGATGCTCTTGGTGACATCAGCGTCGACCTCGACCGTAAACGACAGGCTGCGGTTTTCGGCCTCGTGCCGGAATGGCCGGGCCATCATCTCGAGCAGGTTGCTGACAAAAATCTCCTCGGCATCGACCGAGACCGTTCCGGATTCGATCTTCGACAGGTCGAGAATATCGCTGATGAGGTTCAGGAGGTCGGTGCCGGCGCCGTGGATCGTCTTGGCAAACTCGACCTGTTTGCCCGACAGGTTGCCGTCGGGGTTTTCGCCGAGCTGCTGGCCGAGGATGAGGATCGAATTCAAAGGCGTGCGCAGCTCGTGCGACATGTTGGCGAGGAATTCGGACTTGTACTTCGATGTCAGGGCCAGCTCGGTCGCCTTTTCCTCCAGTGCGCGCCGGGCCTGCTCGATCTCCTGGTTCTTCGCCTCGACTTCGACGTTGCGTTCTTCGAGCTGCTGCGCCTTCTGCCCGAGCTGCTCGTTGGTCTGCTGCAGTTCGCGCTGCTGCGTCTGCAGCTCGGCGGCGAGTTTCTGCGACTGCTTGAGCAGGCCTTCGGTCTGCATCGTCGCTTCGATCGAGTTCAGCACGATGCCGATCGACGTCGTCAGCTGGTCGAGGAAGGATAGCTGCAGCTCGGTGAACTCGCCGGCGGAGGCAAGCTCGATCACCGCCTTCACCTGCCCCTCGAAGTGCACCGGCAGCACGATCGCGCTTCGCGGCAGGGTGGTGAACACGCCGGAGCTGATCGGAACGACATTGTCGGGAAGGTCGGTGACGAGGATCCGGCGGGCGTCGCTGGCGCATTGGCCGACAAGTCCCTGGCCGAAATCGAGCCGCAGCGGATGCGCCGCCTCGACCCCTTGCGCATAGACCGACAACAGCGACAGGAACGGCTGCTCCTCATCGGCATCGACCTGGTAGATCACCCCCTGATGCGCGCCGACGAGCGGCGCCAGCTCCGACAGCATCATCTTGCCGACCAGCGTCAGGTCGCGCTGGCCCTGTAGCATGTTGGTGAAGCGGGCCAAATTGGTTTTCAGCCAGTCCTGCTCGGTGTTGCGCTCGGTGGTTAGGCGCAAATTGTCGATCATCGTGTTGATATTATCTTTGAGTTCGGCGACTTCGCCGCGCGCATCGACCTTGATCGAGCGCGTCAGATCGCCCTTGGTGACGGCGGTCGCCACCTCGGCAATGGCGCGCACCTGCGTCGTCAGGTTCGCGGCAAGCAGGTTGACGTTGCCGGTGAGATCCTTCCAGGTGCCCGCCGTGCCCGGCACATTCGCCTGGCCGCCGAGGCGGCCTTCGACGCCGACTTCACGCGCCACCGTCGTCACCTGATCGGCGAAGGTCGCAAGCGTGTTCGTCATGTTGTTGATGGTCTCGGCGAGCGCCGCCACCTCGCCCTTGGAGGCGACGGTGAGGTTCTGCTTGAGGTCGCCGTTCGCCACCGCGGTCACCACCTTGACGATGCCGCGGACCTGCTCGGTCAGGTTGGCGGCCATGACGTTGACGGTATCGGTCAGGTCCTTCCAGGTGCCGGCCACTCCAGGCACCTGCGCCTGGCCGCCGAGCTTGCCTTCGGTGCCGACTTCACGGGCGACGCGCGTCACTTCGCCGGCAAAGGCGTTGAGCTGGTCCACCATGGTGTTGATGGTGTTTTTCAGCTCGAGGATTTCGCCCTTCACGTCGACGGTGATCTTCCGCGACAGGTCGCCGCGCGCCACGGCGGTCGTGACTTCGGCGATGTTGCGCACCTGGGTCGTCAGATTGGCGGCAAGCAGATTGACGTTGTCGGTCAGGTCCTTCCAGGTGCCGGCGACGCCGGGAACGACGGCCTGGCCGCCGAGCCTGCCGTCGGTGCCGACTTCGCGTGCAACGCGCGTCACTTCGCCGGCAAAGGAGCGAAGCTGATCGACCATGGTATTCAAGGTATCCTTGAGCAGCAGGATTTCTCCGCGCACGTCGACGGTGATCTTGCGCGACAGGTCGCCATTGGCGATCGCGGTCGCCACCTCGGCGATATTGCGCACCTGCGCCGTCAGGTTACCGGCCATCGAGTTGACGCTGTCGGTCAGGTCCTTCCAGGTGCCGGCGACACCGGAGACCTGTGCCTGGCCGCCGAGCTTGCCTTCGGTGCCGACTTCGCGGGCAACGCGCGTCACTTCGCCGGCAAAGGCGTTGAGCTGGTCCACCATCGTGTTGATGGTGTTCTTCAGTTCGAGGATTTCGCCCTTCACGTCGACGGTGATCTTGCGCGACAGGTCGCCGCGCGCCACCGCGGTCGTGACTTCGGCGATGTTGCGCACTTGACCGGTCAGGTTGGAGGCCATGGAATTGACGTTCTCGGTCAGATCCTTCCAGGTGCCGGCCACACCCGGCACCTGCGCCTGGCCGCCGAGCTTGCCTTCGGTGCCGACTTCGCGGGCGACGCGCGTCACTTCCGAGGCGAAGCGGTTCAGCTGATCGACCATGGTGTTCAGCGTTTCCTTGAGCTCAAGGATTTCGCCCGACACAGACACCGTGATCTTCTTCGACAGGTCGCCATTGGCGATCGCGGTCGAGACTTCGGCGATGTTGCGCACCTGCGCTGTCAGATTGCCCGCCATGGAATTGACGCTGTCGGTCAGGTCCTTCCAGGTGCCGGCGACGCCGAGCACGTTGGCCTGGCCGCCGAGCCGGCCTTCCGTGCCGACCTCGCGCGCCACGCGCGTCACCTCGCCGGCAAAGCCGTTCAGCTGATCGACCATCGTGTTGATGGTTTCCTTCAGCTCGAGGATTTCCCCCGACACGGTGACGGTGATCTTCTTCGACAGGTCTCCTTGGGCGACGGCGGTCGCGACTTCGGCGATGTTGCGCACCTGGCCCGTCAGGTTGGAAGCCATGGAATTGACGCTGTCGGTCAGGTCCTTCCAGGTGCCGGCGACGCCGCGCACATTGGCCTGGCCGCCGAGCCGGCCCTCGGTGCCGACTTCGCGGGCAACGCGTGTCACTTCCGAAGCAAAGGCGTTCAACTGGTCGACCATCGTGTTGATGGTTTCCTTCAGCTCGAGGATTTCGCCCTTCACGTCGACGGTGATCTTCTTCGACAGGTCGCCATTGGCGATCGCGGTCGAGACTTCGGCGATGTTGCGCACCTGTGCCGTCAGGTTGCCGCCCATCGAATTGACGTTCTCGGTCAGATCCTTCCACGTGCCGGCGACACCGCGCACATTGGCCTGACCGCCGAGCCGGCCCTCGGTGCCGACTTCGCGGGCGACGCGCGTCACTTCCGAGGCAAAGGCGTTCAACTGATCGACCATCGTGTTGATGGTCTCCTTCAGCTCGAGGATTTCCCCCGACACCGTCACGGTGATCTTCTTCGACAAGTCGCCATTGGCGATCGCGGTCGAGACCTCGGCGATGTTGCGCACCTGCGCGGTGAGGTTCGAGGCCATGGAATTGACGTTGTCGGTCAAGTCCTTCCAGGTACCGGCAACCCCCGGCACCTGCGCCTGGCCGCCGAGCCGGCCTTCGGTGCCGACTTCACGCGCCACGCGCGTCACCTCGCCGGCAAAGCCGTTGAGCTGGTCGACCATGGTGTTGATGGTTTCCTTCAGTTCCAGGATTTCGCCCGAGACGTCGACGGTGATCTTGCGCGACAGGTCGCCGCGGGCGACGGCCGTCGTCACCTGGGCGATGTTGCGCACCTGGGCCGTCAGATTGCCGCACATGGCATTGACGCTGTCGGTCAGATCCTTCCAGGTGCCGGCGACACCCGGCACCAGGGCTTGGCCGCCGAGCTTGCCCTCGGTGCCGACCTCGCGGGCCACGCGCGTCACTTCCGAAGCGAAGGATCTGAGCTGGTCGACCATCGTGTTGATGGCTTCCTTGAGCTGAAGGATTTCGCCGCGCACGTCGACGGTGATCTTCTTGGAAAGATCGCCATTGGCAACGGCGATCGTCACTTCGGCGATGTTGCGCACCTGCGCCGTCAGGTTCGACGCCATCGAGTTGACGCTCTCGGTCAAGTCCTTCCAGACGCCGGTCACTTCGGGCACCTGCGCCTGCCCGCCGAGTTTTCCGTCGGTGCCGACTTCGCGGGCGACGCGCGTCACCTCGGAGGTGAAGACGCTCAACTGCTTGATCATCGTGTTGACGATATCGGCCGAACGGAGGAATTCGCCCTTCAGCGGCCGCCCATCAACGTCGAGCGGCACGGTCTGCAGCAGGTCCCCCTTGGCGACGGCAGTGATCGTGCGGGTGACCGCCGTCGTCGGCCACAGGAGATCGTCGATCAGGCCGTTGATCGATCCTTCCATCTCCGACCAAGAGCCATCGGACAGGCCGAAGCGCACCCGCGTGCTCGTGCGCCCGTCCCGGCCGACGACCTGGCCGACATGTTCGAGCTGCTGCGCCATGCGCTGATTGCCGGCGATGATGTCGTTGAGGGCATCGGCGATCTTGCCGGTGACGCCTGTGAGGTCGGACCGCATCCGCACCGAAAAGTCGCCGCGCCGGACCGCGACGAGGACCTCAAGGAGCGCGCTGGCATCGTCGAAGGCCATCATTTTGTGGTCGTGGCCATTGAGGCTGTCTGCTGCGACGCTGTCGCGCGCGAGTTCACTGGTTTTGTTGCTCACGAAAATCCCCCTCTTCGACGGTTGGTAATTTAGTGCTCAACGCAGAAAATGGTATGGGCCATTCCGCATACAGCCTATCATCATTTGTCATTCAAAATGAACTTAACAGCTGCATGAATCCAAAGCGCCCGCCGAAAACCGTTTTGGCGAGATTTGCGGTTTTTCGGGCAGGCGGGAACAGTTACGCACCGGCCGTCGTTTCCGTCCTGACAATGGAGAGCGACATGTCGAACGTCTCAAGGACAGGCAAGGAAGAGATCAACAACGCGACCAGCCCGAACACATTCGGAAAATCGGTCGACAGCCAAGCACAAATGCAGGATGCGGCGGCGCAAGCCTCGCCCGAAACGGGCGGCGAGATGCTCAACATCTACCAGCTGGAACCGATCGCGGCTCCTGACGATACGAGATGGGACAATGCCCCCGGTCACGGCATCGTCGTCGTGGCCGCCAGAACGCCTGGCGACGCCAGGATCGTCGCCGCGGCGCGCGAACTCGACTTCATGGAAGTGGATGCGGCTCCCGCAGAGGATGTGACGACGGCCAATGCCAGTGCCTTCCGCGACGACAAGCTCTATACTGTCATCGAGATCGACCGGAACAGGCACGATATCATGCGTGGCATTGTCGAAGGTATGGTCTCGGTCGACACGATCCGGTCGGTCGAACCGGATTAGAGCTTGCCTCTTTCATTGGAGTTCTCATGAATACGGCCAATCTGCAGCTCAAGGGCCTGATCATGGCGATGGCGTCGATTTGCGACGCAATCGTCGAGAAGGATCTGCTCACCCGCCAGGAGCTCAATGCCGCGTTGTCGAAAGCGATGAAGTCCGTCGAGGACGACGACGACCATGAGTTGTCGGACGCCAACCGTGCCGCGATCCTGTTTCCCATCCGTGTCTTGCAGCTTGCCGAGCAGGCCACCGGGAAAGGCGAGCAGCTAACTTTTTCGGACTATGCCAAGCTCGTGGGAAAGCTGAGCTGACCCTATTCCAGGGATTTTCCCTTGAGGTTGCCGAGGTCGGGCCGGGCCGTTTCGGGCCCGCCACGGTGTATCGGTACGCCCTTCCTCTCCTTTGCTTCATCGCCAGGCATATGACCCGGGCAAGGCGCCGTGCCGTTCGACATCAGCGCGTCCGGACAATTTTCGGTTTGCTCGTTTTCAAAATCCTTATTGCAATTCATTCGCAATTGCAGAATAGATAGCAACGAGGCTCATCGGCATTAATTGCAAATGCGTCGCATTTTCATCGGTGAACTTGTTGCCGGCCGTCGCTGTGCGCGCCGAATGGTTTGATGAAGCAATGAAGGGAATATTCATGCCGAGTTACATGAGACGCAGAATCGTAAGCGGACTGGTGGCCGTCGCCGCACTCGGCCTGATGGCCGGCGGTGCCGCCGCGCAGGAGAAGTTCAAAGCGGTGACCACCTTCACCGTCATTGCCGACATGGCAAAGAACGTTGCCGGCGATGCGGCGATCGTGGAATCGATCACCAAGCCCGGGGCCGAGATCCACGAATATCAGCCGACGCCCGGTGATATTCAGCGGGCGCAGGGCGCCCAGATCCTCCTGTCGAACGGCCTCAATCTCGAGCTGTGGTTCCAGAAATTCTACCGAAACCTGAAAGATGTTCCCGACGTCGTGGTCTCCACAGGCGTCGAGCCGATGGGCATCAGCGAAGGCCCCTATAGCGGCAAACCCAATCCGCATGCCTGGATGTCGCCGAAGAACGCGATCATTTATGTCGACAACATCCGCGATGCCTTCGTCAAATACGATCCTGAGAATGCCGAGATCTACAAGGCCAACGCCGAGGCCTACAAGAAGGAGATCGAGGCGACCATCGCGCCGATCCGCGAGAAGCTGAATACCATTCCCGAGGACAAGCGCTGGCTGGTATCGAGCGAAGGGGCCTTTTCTTATCTCGCCCGCGACTTCGGCCTGAAGGAACTTTATCTGTGGCCGATCAATGCCGATCAGCAGGGCACGCCGCAACAGGTCCGCAAAGTTGTCGATGCCGTCAGGGCCAACAAGATCCCTGCCGTGTTCAGCGAGAGCACGGTGTCGGACAAGCCGGCCCGCCAGGTCGCCCGTGAAACCGGCGCCCGGTATGGCGGCGTGCTCTATGTCGACTCCCTGAGCGAAGCCGACGGCCCCACGCCGACCTATATCGACCTGCTGCGCGTCACCTCCGACACCGTCGTCAAGGGGCTTGCCGAAGGCCTGTCGCAATGAACGGTATCGCTTCCCCGGTTTCCCCCGCATCTTCGGATGCGGGGGCCGGCATCTCTGTAAAGGATGCCACGGTTACCTATCGCAACGGCCACACGGCGCTGCGCGGCGCCAGCTTCCAGACACCCACCGGTACCATTACCGCGCTCGTCGGCGTCAACGGCTCCGGAAAATCGACCCTGTTCAAGGCGATCATGGGCTTCGTGCGCCTCGCCAGGGGTGAGATTTCCGTGCTCGGCATGCCGGTCGAACAAGCGCTGCGGAAAAATCTTGTCGCCTACGTGCCGCAATCGGAAGAGGTCGACTGGAATTTTCCGGTGCTGGTCGAGGACGTCGTCATGATGGGGCGCTACGGCCATATGGGGATGATGCGCGTTCCGAAAGCGGTCGACCACGAAGCCGTGTCCAAGGCGCTCGCCCGCGTCAACATGAGCGAATTCCGCAAGCGCCAGATCGGCGAACTTTCCGGCGGCCAGAAAAAGCGCGTCTTCCTTGCTCGCGCGCTGGCGCAGGACGGCCGCGTCATCCTGCTCGACGAACCCTTCACCGGCGTCGACGTCAAGACCGAAGAGGCCATCGTCAAGCTGCTCCGCTCTCTGCGCGACGAAGGCCGGGTGATGCTGGTGTCGACGCACAATCTCGGCAGCGTGCCGGAATTCTGCGACCGCACGGTGCTGATCAAAGGCACGGTGCTGGCCTACGGACAGACGGACGAGACCTTTACCCAGGAAAACCTCGAGAGAACCTTCGGCGGCGTGCTTCGTCATCTCGTGTTGAATGGCTCCGGCAGCAAGCCATATCCCGTCGGGATCCTCACCGACGACGAGAGGCCGCTGGTCCTGCGGGAGGGCAAGCTGCTCGCGCCTGTCTCGGCGAACGGAAGCGGAGAGCAAGCCTGATGGCCGTCTTTCTCGAACCTTTCACCTATGACTACATGCTGAACGCCATGTGGGTATCGGCTCTTGTCGGCGGTGTCTGCGCCTTCCTCTCCTGTTATCTGATGCTCAAGGGCTGGTCGCTGATCGGCGACGCCCTCTCGCATTCCATCGTGCCGGGTGTCGCCGGCGCCTACATGATCGGACTTCCCTTCTCGATCGGCGCATTCTTCTCCGGCGGCCTTGCCGCCGCGGCGATGCTCTTCCTCAACCAGCGCACCAAGCTGAAGGAAGACGCCATCATCGGCCTGATCTTTTCCTCCTTCTTCGGGCTCGGCCTGTTCATGGTATCGCTCCGACCAACCGCGGTGAACATTCAGACGATCGTGCTCGGCAACATCCTCGCAATCACCCCCGAAGACACGCTTCAGCTCGCCATCATCGGCTTCGTTTCGCTCGCCATCCTGCTGGTGAAGTGGAAGGACCTGATGGTCGTCTTCTTCGACGAGACCCACGCCCGTTCGATCGGGCTCAATCCGACGCGGCTCAAGATCATGTTTTTCACGCTGCTGTCGGCCTCGACGGTCGCGGCGCTGCAGACCGTCGGCGCCTTTCTGGTCATCTGCATGGTGGTGACGCCGGGGGCGACGGCTTACCTGCTGACGGATCGTTTCCCGCGGCTGCTCGTCATCGCCGTCGCGATCGGGGCGGCGACCAGCTTCATCGGCGCCTATGTGAGCTATTTCCTCGACGGCGCGACCGGCGGCATCATCATCGTCCTCCAGACGCTGATCTTCCTTGCCGCCTTCATCCTGGCGCCCAAGCACGGAATGCTGGCGAGCCGGCGCAGGGCCGCTCAAGCGCTGGAGACATCCTCATGAACGGTCTTACCACCCTGCTGGCGCCGTTCCAGTTCGATTTCATGATCAACGCCCTGATCATCTCGGTGCTGATCGCCATCCCCACAGCGCTGCTCTCCTGCTTCCTTGTGCTCAAAGGCTGGGCGCTGATGGGAGACGCCATGAGCCATGCCGTCTTCCCGGGCGTGGTCATCGCCTATATCGCCGGCTTTCCGTTGGCGGTCGGCGCCTTTGCGGCCGGGATGGTCTGCGCGCTTGCCACCGGCTTCCTCAAGGATAACAGCCGCATCAAGCAGGACACGGTGATGGGCATCGTATTTTCGGGCATGTTCGGCTTCGGCCTGGTTCTCTATGTGAAGATCCAGTCCGAGGTGCATCTCGATCACATCCTCTTCGGCGACATGCTCGGCATCGGCTTTCCCGACATCGTGGAGACCGGAGCCGTTGCGGCGCTGACGGCCACCATCATCGCCGTCAAGTGGCGTGACATGCTGCTGCATGCCTTCGATCCGGCTCAGGCAAGAGCGGTCGGGCTGAGGGTGAAGCTGCTTCACTACGGCCTGCTCTGCCTGCTTTCATTGACGATCGTCGCAGCACTTCGGTCGGTCGGCATCATTCTCGCCATCTCGCTGTTGATCGCACCGGGCTCCATTGCCTATCTGCTGACGCGCCGCTTCAGTACGATGCTCGCTCTGTCGGTCGCAATCGCGGTGATCACTGCCTTTGCCGGCGTTTATCTCTCCTTCTTTATCGACAGCGCACCGGCCCCGACCATCGTTCTCCTGTTCGCGATCGCCTTCATTGCAGCCTTCCTGCATGCCACGCGCAAAACCGCCCGCATCGAAACCGGAGAGGCAAGCTGAGGAGCGACTGTCGCTCAACGATCACCTGTCGAATTTTGCGATAAGTTGATTTATTCAGTCTTGTTTTCAGACTGCTCCTGAGGCTATACCCCGGCCGCAGACACTCACGCACCGGGGATTTCTTCGTGACCAGCCTCAAATCAATTCTGGCCGCCTGCGGCCTCTCCGCCCTGATCGGCCTTGCCGCAAATCCGACGCTGGCCGGTTCGACGGCCTACCCGCTGAGGCTCGAAAACTGCGGCGCTGAGGTGACATTCAAGAAGGCGCCCGAGCGGGCGATCGGCCTCGGCCAGAACAGCGCGGAAATCCTGCTGCTGCTCGGCCTTCAGGACAAGATGGTCGGCACCGCCTTCTGGCCGAGCAAGGTTCTGCCGCAGCTCGCCGAAGCCAATGCCAAGGTCAAGCTTCTCACCGTCGAGATGCCGACCTTCGAATCGATCCTCGCCGAAAATCCCGACTTCGTGGCGGCGGCGCTGCCGAGCCTCGTCGGGCCGAACAGCAAGGTTGCCAAGCGCGAGGATTTCGACAAGGTAGGTGTTTCAACCTATCTCTCGCCCAGCACCTGCCTCAGCACCAAGGACGTCAAAGACCAATACGGCAGCCGCGCCGAGCTGTGGAACATGGATCTCCTCTACAAGGAGATCGACGAACTTTCGCAGATTTTCGACGTCGCCGATCGCGGCCAGGCGCTGATTGCCGACTTCACGGCGCGTGAAGCCAAGCTTCGCGGGAGCGTTTCCAAGGACGGCAAGAACCTCTCCTATGTTTTCTGGTTTTCGAGCCCCAGCCCGTCGGCCGACGCCTATGTCGGCGGCAAGAACAGCGCCTCCGGCTTCATCGCCGACCTGCTCGGCGGCCACAATGCGATATCAGCCGAAGCGGAATGGCCGACCATCGGCTGGGAAGGCATCATCGCCGCCAATCCCGACGTTATCGTCGTCGCCAGCCTCGACCGCAACCGCTGGGAACTCGATAAGCCCGAGGCCAAGATCAACTTCCTGAATACCGATCCAGCCGTCAGCCAGACCCCTGCTGTTAAGAACAAGGCGCTCGTCGTCATGGACGGTCAGGCCATGAACCCGACGATCCGCACGATCTACGGCGCCGAGCAGGTGGCCGAGCAGCTAAAGGCTCTCGGTCTGTTGAAGTGACGGACGCAGGCCGTCTCTTCCGGCAGCTGGGAGCGGTCACCGGACTGCTGCTCGCCTCCCTCTGCCTCATCGCTGTCGCCGTCGGCATCAGCGTCGGGATCGGCGACTTGCCGATTCCGCTTGCGACCACGTTTTCGGCCGTCACCAACCGGCTCGGCTGGACCGCGGTCGAGCTGAACCGCATCCATGAGACGGTGATCTGGGATTATCGCCTGAGCCGCGCGCTGGTCGCCGCCTTCTGCGGCGCGGGGCTGGCACTGTCGGGCGCCATCATGCAATCGCTGCTGCGCAACCCGCTTGCCGAACCCTATGTGCTCGGCATCTCCGCCGGGGCCTCCACCGGCGCCGTGGCGATCGTCATCCTCGGGCTCGGCGCGGGCGCGGTGTCGCTGTCGGCAGGCGCCTTTGCCGGCGCCTTCGCCGCCTTCTTCTTCGTGGCGCTGCTCTCGAACGGCACGCGCGGCGGCGCGGACCGCACCATTCTTGCCGGTGTCGCCGCTTCGCAGCTCTTCAATGCTTCCACCTCCTATATCGTCACCACCTCGGCCAATGCGCAGCAGGCCCGCGACGTCATGTTCTGGCTGCTCGGCAGCTTCAGCGGCGTGCGCTGGCCGGAATTCGCGCTGGTCTCGGTCGTCGTCGGCTTTGGCCTTGCCGCCTGTCTTCTCTATGCCCGCGTGCTCGACGCCTTCGCTTTCGGCGACGAGGCGGCATCCTCGCTCGGCGTCAATGTCGCCCGCGCCCGCATGGTGCTCTTCGCGCTCACCGCCATGATGACTGCGACGATCGTCAGCATGGTCGGGTCGATCGGCTTCGTCGGCCTCGTCGTGCCGCATGTCGCCCGCTTCGTCGTCGGGCCGCTGCATATTCGGCTGCTGCCGGCCTGCGCCATCGCAGGCGCGATCTTCATGGTGCTCGCCGACATCGCCGCGCGCGCCCTCATTCCCGGCCAGATCCTGCCGATCGGCGTCGTCACGGCACTGGTCGGAGTTCCCTTCTTCTCGATCATCCTCTACCGGTTCCAGCGTGCGTCATGAGCATCAAGGCCGACAACCTCACCTGGAAAATTGGCAGGAAGACCATTCTGGACGGCGTTTCCCTGGAGGCGCAGCCCGGCCGGATGCTCGGCCTGCTCGGGCCGAACGGCTCCGGCAAGACCTCGCTGCTGCGGCTTCTCGCCGGCCTGAAGCGGCCGCATTCCGGGCGCGTCATCCTCGATCGCAACGATATCGGCAAGATCAGCCGCCGCTCGATCGCCCGGCGCATCGCTTTCGTCGAGCAGCACGCCACGACCAATGCCAATCTGAAGGTCATCGACGTCGTCAAGCTCGGCCGCTTCCCGCACCGTTCCATGTTCTCAGGCTGGACCAAGGCCGACGAAGAGGCGGTCGAAGCAGCGCTCGCCCGCTCCGGCATGGCGGAGAAGCGTGACGATCGCTGGCAGAGCCTGTCGGGCGGCGAAAAGCAGCGCACCCATATTGCCAGGGCGCTCGCCCAGTCGCCGCAGGAGCTGATCCTCGACGAACCCACAAACCATCTCGACATCCAGCACCAGATCGGCCTGATGCAGCTCGTCTCCGGCCTGCCCATCACCAGCATCGTCGCCCTGCACGATCTCAACCACGCCGCCATGTTCTGCGATGCGCTTGTTATCATGCAGCAGGGCAGGATCGTCGCTTCCGGCGCGCCTGAGGACGTGTTGAGCGAAAAGCTCCTGCGCGAGGTCTTCTCGATCGAGGCGCGCGTCGAAGCCTCGCCCTATCATTCGCGCCCGCACATCCACTATCTCAAGTGAGAGCGGCTAGAACAGGATGATTTTAGGCCGGATCGGCCTAAAATCATCCTGTTCTAAATTAAGAAGTTAGAGCATGATGTCGCCCGAAAACCGCTCACACTTTTCGGCATCATGCTCTGCCGCTCTCACGTCACGATCTGCAGCGGCAAAGCAGTCGTCTTTTTCAGCGTCTTCAGGACGATGCTCGACTTGACCGAGGCGAGATTGTCGGTGACCCGGATCATTCTTTCGAGAAACTGACTGAGATGGTCGAGGTCACGCGTCATGACCTTCATCAGAAAATCGGCGTCGCCCGTCTGCGAATAACACTCAAGAATCTCCGGCGCGGTCTCGATGAACCGATGAAGCCGCTCGTTTCCACCTTCCGTATGCGCGCGCAGGCTGACAAGCGTATGAGCGACGACGGCAAAACCCAGTTTTACCGGATTGAGGATGGCGACGACGCTCTGGATGTACTCCTCGTTGCGCAGCCTTTCCAAACGGCGTGCGCATTGGGTCGCGGAAAGATTGACCTTCTGCGACAACTCGCCCTGCGTCACTTCACTGTTTTGCTGGAGGGCGGCGAGTAATTTGATATCGAACTGGTCAAGCATGGGCCATCCAATGAGACAAGGAGAATTTCTGCGCAGAATAGCCGAATGACGCAGAATGTCTGCATCGATGTGCGGCCACAGGCAGATAATCGCAGAAATTCGCCACAAGAGTTCAGTTAGTCTCCGGATAGAACCTGGAAACGGAGGTGGACTTGTGTTTGAGAAACTGAACAGCCGGCCGGCCGACAGCCTGCTTGCCCTCATCAAGGCCTTTCAGGCCGACGAGCGCACTGGAAAGATCGACCTCGGCGTCGGCGTCTATCGCGACGCCATGGGCAGCACCCCGGTGATGCGAGCCGTAAAAGCAGCGGAGCAGTTTCTTCTCGAAACCCAGGACAGCAAGAAATATCTCGGCCCGGAAGGCGATCTGCAATTCGTGCGGCTGCTGCAGCCCATCATTTTCGGCAAATCGCCGACGTTCGGTCACCGCCTTGTCGGCATTCAGACACCGGGCGGCAGCGGCGCGCTGCGTCTCGGCGCCGAGCTCATCCAGACGGCGAATCCATCGGCAAAGATTCTATTGGGCACGCCGAGCTGGCCGAACCATGCGCCGATCTTTGCCTCGGCACGCCTGGCCGTAAAGGACTACGCCTTCGTCGACCTGACGTCACAGCAGGTCAAATTCGAAAGCGTCATCGCCGCCTTGTCTTCCGCTGCGGAAGGCGATGTCGTCCTCCTTCACGGGTGCTGCCACAATCCGACCGGCATCGATTTCACCATGGAGCAGTGGCTAGAAATAACCGAGCTGCTCGTTGCACATAGACTGGTGCCGTTTATCGATCTTGCCTATCAGGGGCTTGGCGACGGCCTAGAGCAGGACGCGGCACCGACACGCATGATCCTCGATGCGGTCGACGAGGCGTTGATCGCCTATTCCTGCGACAAGAATTTCGGTCTCTATCGCGAGCGTGTCGGCGCGCTCTATGCAATGACCCGCAATGTCGACGACATCGGTAAGGCCGAGAGCAATATGGCCGCCCTTGCCCGCGTGAACTGGTCGATGCCACCCGATCATGGCGCCGCGATCGTCAGGAACATTCTTGAGAGTGAGGAGATGTCGGCCATGTGGCGCGCCGAGCTCGAAGAGATGTGCGAGCGTGTCAACGGCAATCGTGCGGCGCTCGCCGCCGCAGCGCCGGATCTCGCCTTCATCAGCCGGCAACGCGGCCTGTTCTCCAATCTCTCCATGTCCAAGGAAACGGCAGCAGCCCTCAGAGCCAAGCACGGCATCTACATGGCTGACTCCGGCCGTATGAACCTTGCGGGCATGCAGCCGGCCGATGCCGGCGCCATCGTCGCCGCACTTCGCGCTGAAGGTTGTTTGAACCAATAGCCGCGTAATAACCCAACCCTCAGGCCATTGGAGCCTCCAAATGAGCAGGAAAGAAACGACCGGCGGGGCGATGACCCGTTCCCTCGTCGGCCATGGGATCGACACGGTGTTCGGCATCCCTGGCGCCCACATGTATGATTTCAACGATGCCCTCTACGGCGCCCGTGAGGAGGTTCGGTTCATTCACACAAGGCACGAACAGGGCGCCGGATATATGGCCTATGGCTATGCCAAGTCCACCGGCCGGATCGGCGCCTATACCGTTGTCCCCGGCCCCGGCGTTCTCAATTCCGGCGCGGCGCTTTGCACCGCTTACGGCGCCAACGCGCCGGTGCTTTGCATCACCGGCAACATCATGTCCCATTTGATCGGCCAGGGCAGAGGCCAGTTGCACGAACTGCCCGATCAACTGGCGACGATGCGTGGGCTTACCAAGACGGCGGAGCGCATCAATCATCCGTCCGAGGCTGGTCCCGTCATGGCCGAGGTCATCGGCAAAATGCTTTCCGGCCGCCAGGGTCCGGGAGCGGTTGAAGCGCCCTGGGACGTGTTTGGCCAATCCGGCCCGGAAATCGACCTCCCTGTGGGCATGAGAGCGCCTCACCCGGCTGTCAACTCCGATCAGATCGCTGCCGCAGCGGCGCTGATATCTGGCGCCAGGAATCCGATGATCATGATCGGCGGCGGTGCGGCGGATGCCGGCGCCGAGATCGCCGCGCTTGCGGAAGTGCTGCAGTCGCCCGTCACCTCCCATCGCTCCGGCAAGGGCGTCGTCGCCGACGATCACCCGAACTATCTGAATTTTGTCGCCGCCTATGAATACTGGAAGAACACCGATGTCCTGATCGGCATCGGCAGCCGGCTCGAATTGCAGTTCATGCGTTGGAAGTGGCTTCCCAAGGGTCTCAAGGTCATCCGTATCGATATCGATCCGACCGAGATGGTCCGCCTTAAGCCTGATGTCGGCATCGTCGCCGATGCCAAGGCCGGAACGCAGGCTCTGATCGCTGCACTGGCAGGCGCCAGCCGCCAGGATCGCACCCGCGAATTCGCCGACCTCAACAAAGACGCCAGATCTCGTTTCTCTGAAGTCCAGCCGCAGCTTGCCTATCTCGATGCCATTCGTGAGGCTCTGCCGAGAGACGGCTTCTTCGTCGAAGAAGTCAGTCAGATGGGCTTCACGGCCCGCTTTGCCTTCCCCGTATATGGCCCCCGCCAATACGTGACATGCGGTTATCAGGACAATCTGGGTTTTGGCTTCAATACGGCCTTGGGCGTGAAGGTCGCCAATCCCGACAAAGCTGTGATCTCTGTCTCTGGCGATGGCGGCTTCATGTTCGGCGTTCAGGAACTTGCCACCGCCGTCCAGCACAAGATCAATGTCGTCGCCATCGTCTTCAACAATTCGGCCTATGGCAACGTGCTGCGCGACCAGAAGCAGGCATATCAAGGCCGCTACCTTGGCTCGGACCTGACAAATCCGGATTTTGTCGCCCTCGGGGAAAGCTTCGGTGTCCGGTCATTCAGAGTGACGAGCCCCCGCGAACTCAAAGAGACGATCGAGAAAGCGCTCTCGCTCGACGAGCCCGTGCTCATCGAGGTTCCGATCGAAAAGGGATCCGAGGCAAGCCCCTGGCCTTTCATTCATCCGGCTCCGCACGCCGAATGAAGCCTGTCAGGGCGACGGTCCCTTGAGAAAGACCGTCGTCAGCGGCGGCACCGTCAGCGACAGGGAGAATGGTCGGCCATGGGCAGATATGGGTTCACTGGACAGCGCGCCATTGACCAGGCCGGAGCCGCCATATTCGCGTGCATCCGTCGTGATCCGCTCGATCCACACGCCATCATCAGGCACGCCGATCCTGTAGCCATAACGCGGCACCGGCGTGAAGTTCGATATGACGAGAACGGTTGAAGAGCGGTCCTTGGCATAACGGAGCATGCCGAGAACGGAATTGACGGCGTCATCGGCAGCCGCCCATTCGAAGCCTTCAGGATGAAAATCGCCAAACTGCAATGCCGGCTCGTCGCTGTAAAACGCGTTCAGATCCTTCACCAGGCGCTGAATGCCGACATGTTCTGGCCGGTCCAGCACATCCCAGCTCACCGAAGCGTCGTGGTTCCATTCGCCCGGCTGCGCCACTTCGCTTCCCATGAACAGCAGCTTCTTGCCGGGATGGCCCCACATGAAGGCGAGATAGCTGCGCAGATTGGCGAATTTCTGCCATTCGTCACCCGGCATTTTCGTCAGCAGCGAACCTTTGCCATAGACGACCTCGTCGTGGGAAATCGGCAGCATGAAACACTCGGAATAGGCGTAGATCATGCCGAAGGTCATCGTGCCGTGGTGATAGCTGCGGTAGACCGGATCCTTCTCGATGTAGCTCAGGCTGTCATGCATCCAGCCCATGTTCCATTTGATGTCGAAACCGAGGCCGCCCTGCTCGGGGGGCTTGGTAACGCCGGGCCAGGCCGTCGATTCCTCGGCGATCGTCATCGCGTGTGGGCAGCGCTCGTGGATGATGCTGTTCAGGTGCTTGAAGAATTCCACCGCTTCCAGATTTTCGCGGCCGCCATATTGGTTGGGAATCCACTCGCCTTCATTACGGCTATAGTCGCGGTAAAGCATCGAGGCCACGGCATCGACGCGCAAGCCGTCGACATGGTAGCGTTCGAGCCATTCGAGCGCGCTGGCGATCAGGAAGCCTTTGACCTCGTTGCGGCCGAGATTGTAGATCAGCGTGTTCCAGTCCCGGTGAAAGCCCTCGCGCGGGTCCTCGTGTTCGTAGAGCGCGCTACCATCAAAGCGGGCGAGACCCCAGACGTCAGTCGGAAAATGGGCCGGCACCCAGTCGAGGATGATGCCGAGTCCCGCGCCATGGCAACGGTCGACGAAATAGGCGAAATCCTCCGGCGTGCCGTAGCGGCCGGTCGGGGCAAACAAGCCGAGCGGCTGATAGCCCCAGGAGCCGCCGAACGGATGCTCCATGATCGGCAGCAGTTCGATATGGGTGAATCCCATGTCGCTGGCATAGGGAACGAGCCGCTGGCTGAGCTCGACCCAGTCGAGATATCTGTTGCCGTCCCGCCCCTCGCGCAGCCAGGAGCCGGCATGCACCTCATAGACTGACATCGCGCCTTCCAGCCTTTCCTGGCGGGAGCGGTCCTTCATCCAGCCGTCATCCGTCCATCGAAACGGCGTCGACGATGCGACGATCGAGGCGGTGGATGGGGCAGCTTCGCTTGCCCTTGCCACCGGATCGGCCTTTTGCGGCAGGCAGGTTCCCTCGGCATCGACGATTTCGAACTTGTATCTTTCGCCGGGGGCAAGCGTCGGAATGAACAGTTCCCAGACGCCCGCCGACTGCCTCAGCCTCATCGGATTTCGCCGCCCGTCCCAGGCATTGAAGTCGCCGACGACCGAGACGCGGCGTGCATTCGGCGCCCATACGGCGAAACGGACACCTGATATGCCGTCGATCGGCATCGCCACCGCGCCAAGCGTGCGGCTCAGACTGTAATGCGTGCCCTCCGATATCAAATGGAGGTCGAGTTCGCCGAGCAGCAGACCGAAACTATAGGGATCCTCGGTGATCTGCACCGCATCCGGCCATGTGATCCGCAACCGGTATCCGGTCCTCGAACCGGTTGCTGCCGCAAACAGGCCGGATGGATGCGCAATGCTAAAAGGCGCCACCACCCGACCGCTCGCCGCCTCGATCAAATCGACGGCTTCGGCGCCAGGCAGATAGACGCGCACGATCGTCATCCCACCGCTTTCGTGGGGACCGAGGATCGAGAAGGGATCGCCGTGGCGTCCCTCGATCAGAGCCCAGAGTGCATCCTGTCCGATGCCGGCGAGAAGTTCCGAGCGCTCAACATTCATGCCTTGACCCCCGCCAGGCGCGATACGATTTCGGTAAGGCCGGAGAGCGGAATCGGAAGCCATTTCGGCCTGTTGCGGGCTTCATAGGCGATTTCATAGGCGGCCTTCTCGAGAAGAAAGGCATTAAGGACCCTCCGTCGTTGATTGGCTGGCATGTCAAGCGCCGTCGATGCGGAAACCGCCTGCGAATAGGCGTCGAGGAACGCCTCTTCCGCCTGGCGCCCGAAGCGGGCGATGGCCTCGCGACGGACTTCGTTCTCGTGTTCGATGACGGCGTCGTTGTCGAGCTTGGCGGTGGCGACGAGATAACTCAATGATCTCAAAAGCCCGGCGACATCGCGCAGCGGATTGGTCTTGGCGCGGCGCTCGCCCAGGTTTTTTGCAGGCTCGCCCTCGAAGTCGATGATGACGGCATCGCCCTCGCTGACGAGGATCTGGCCAAGATGGAAATCGCCATGCGTGCGCGTCATCAGCGTATGGCGGGTGGCCTCGGCCAGCGTCGCGGCGAGCTCGACGAGTTCGGAGCGGCGCTTGAGCAGAGGGGCTGCGAGCAGGTCGATCGCCGGATCGGCATTCTCCTCACGTTCTGATAGTTTCGACATCGCGTAGTCGACCTCACCGGCAACCGCCTTCTTCATCGCCTCCACCTCGCGGTCGCCGGCGACCACCGGGCTGAAAGCTTCGTCCGCGGTCTCCGCGGCGAGCACGACATGCAGTTCTCCGAGCCGCAGGCCGACCATCGCGACGAAACTGATCAGCGGCTGGAAGACGTCGTCGCCCGGCTGGACGGCCGGGTCGTTCAGCACGAGTTCGTCTGCCCCGCGGCGCAAATTGTTCAGCATCCAGTTCCAGGCGTCGCCCTGGTTGCGGATGGCGCCTTGGACGATGATCAATGTCGAGCGGCGTCCACTGGAGTCCGTATGCGCGACCTCACCGAGCAAGGGCGCCGTGTGGTCGTAGCCGGCGCGGGTGAGATAGCGCGTCATCTCGACCTCCGGATGAATACCGGGAAAGATGTGCCTGATCAGCTTGATCATCGCGAGGTCGCCGACGATCAGCGAACTGTTGGATTGCTCGGCCGAGAGCCAATGGACCGGCAGGTCATCGGTGACCGCCAGACGATCGAGCCGTTCCGTGCCGAGAAATTCAAGCGTGCCGGTACGGCCGGTGATGCGCGAGCGATCGCCAAGTCCGCGCAGGATGCCGCGCGCCATCGCCTCCACGGCAAACCCGTCCGTCAGGAAGCCGACGCGCCGGCCCTGACGGACCCGCCCGAGCGCGAGCTGCTGGGTCAGCACCGATGGCTGCGCATCGTCCCAGGCGACCGCCAGCGGCAGCTGGTAGGATTCGCTATGGTTCGGCAGCACGGCCTCCAGTTCGCCGAGAACGATCCCGTCGGCAAACGGGATCGGCGTTGCGGAGATCAGACGCGCCGCCTGCAGCGGCTGGTCTTTCGCCCCGAACCACCGCCGCTTGCCGAGATAGGCAGGCAGAATTTCAGTGCTGAGGACGCGTGCAAGCTTGGGTTCTTCGACAAGATCGAGCAGGCCGCGGCGGACAACCATCGTCACCAGATCGGGAAGCTGTTCGGGCGGCGCGGTGCGCCATGCCGGCGGGTCGGCATCGGCCTCCAATTGGAACCAGAAGAAGCCGTAAGGCGGCAGCGTCAGCAGATAGGTCAGCTGCCCGATCGGCGGAAAGGGCGACATGCCGGTCAATTCGATCGGCACGCGGCCCTCGAAGGCTGAGAGGTCGAGTTCGACGGCCTGGGGCAGCCGCGAGAGATTTGCGACGCACATCAGGGTCTCGCCTTCATGCTCCCTGAGATAAGCGAGGATCTTACGGTTCTCCGGTGCGAGGAACCGCAACGAACCGCGGCCGAAGGCCGGATGCCGCCCACGCAGCGCTAGCATCTTGCGCGTCCAGTTGAGCAGCGAGTGCGCGTCCGTGCTCTGCGCCTCGACATTGACGGCCTCGAAACCGTAGAGCGGGTCGGCGACCGGCGGCAAGACGAGACGTGCGGGGTCTACTCTGGAGAAGCCGCCGTTACGGTCTGGAGACCATTGCATCGGCGTCCGCACCCCATCCCGGTCGCCGAGATAGATATTGTCGCCCATGCCGATCTCGTCGCCGTAATAGATGACCGGCGTTCCCGGCATCGACAGAAGCAGCGCATTCATCAGCTCGATGCGCCGGCGGTCGCGCTCCATCAGCGGCGCCAGCCGCCGCCGGATGCCGAGATTGATGCGGGCGCGCTTGTCGGATGCATAGGTTTCCCAGAGATAGTCCCGCTCGGCATCGGTCACCATTTCGAGCGTCAGCTCGTCGTGATTGCGCAGGAAGATCGCCCACTGGCAATTCTCGGGAATCTCCGGCGTCTGCCGGAGGATATCGGTGATCGGAAACCGGTCCTCCTTGGCGATCGCCATATACATGCGCGGCATCAGCGGGAAGTGGAAGGCCATGTGGCATTCGTCGCCCTCGCCGAAATATTCGCGTGTATCCTCTGGCCATTGATTGGCCTCGGCCAGCAGCATCACCCCGGGATGGGTGGCATCGAGAGCAGCGCGGATGCGTTTAAGGATCGCATGGGTTTCCGGCAGGTTTTCGTTGATCGTGCCCTCGCGCTCGACGAGGTAGGGGATTGCGTCGAGGCGGAAGCCGTCGATGCCGGTTTCCAGCCAGAAGCGCATCACCTTCAGCAGTTCCTCCATGACCAGCGGGCTGTCGAAATTCAGGTCGGGCTGATGGGAATAGAAGCGGTGCCAGTAGTAAGCGCCGGCGGCGGCGTCCCATGTCCAGTTGGATTTTTCCGTATCGAGGAAAATGATGCGCGTTTCCGGGAATTTCTGATCGGTATCCGACCAGACATAGAAATCGCGCTCCGGCGATCCCGCAGGCGCCTGACGGGCGCGCTGGAACCAGGGATGCTGATCGGAGGTGTGGTTGATGACGAGCTCGATGATGACGCGGATATTGCGCTGGTGGGCGGCGTCAACGAAGGCGCGGAAATCTTCCACCGTCCCGTAATCCGGGCTGACATTGCCATAGTCGGCGATGTCATAGCCGTCGTCGCGGCGCGGCGAGGGAAAGAAAGGCAGCAGCCAGATGGCATTGACGCCAAGCGCCGCGATATGATCGAGCTTGGCATGCAGACCCGCAAAGTCGCCGACGCCGTCGCCATTGGCGTCGTAGAACGACTTGATGTGCAACTGATAGATGATCGCATCCTTGTACCACAGCAGCGGCTGGTGCGAGCCATCGGCATTCATCGTGTCCATTCATGCCTCCCTTGAGCGAATACGCCAGATCGCATAGGGCAGGACGTGCGGATTGAGCCCGATGCTCTGCCATTTGCCGGTCCACTTGAAACGATGTCCGCCGATCAGATCTTCGGCATCCAGCGTGCCGCCATCCCCGAGCGACCACTGCCAGAGCGGCAGCTCGACATCGCTTTGCTGGAAGTTGTGGGGGTCGAGACTGATGGCGATCAGCAGGACGTTGTCACGCGCCTTGCTTGCCTTCTCGAAGAACAGGATATTGTCATTTCGTGCATTCAGCAGCGTCAGCCCGAGATGTGAATGCAGTGCGGTATTTTCGGTCCGGATGCGGTTGAGCATCCTGATTTCGGCAATGATGTTGCCCGGCCGATCGTAGTCCCAGGCACGGATCTCGTATTTCTCGCTGTCGGCATATTCCTTGCGCTTGGCATCGGGTCGCCCCTCGCAGAGTTCGAAACCATTATAGACGCCCCACAGGCCCGAGAGGGTGGCGGCAAGGGCTGCGCGGATCAGGAAGGCCGGACGCGGCGCGTTCTGCAGGAAATCCGGATTGATATCATGGGTGTTGACGAAGAAATGCGGGCGGAAGAACTCCTTCGCCTCCGTCTCCGTCAGCTCCCGCATATATTGCTCGAGCTCCCATTTGGCGTTGCGCCAGGTGAAATAGGTATAGGACTGGGAGAAGCCGATCTTCGCCAGCCGGTACATCACCTTCGGCCTGGTGAAGGCTTCCGACAGGAAGACCACATCGGGATGACGCGCCCTGATATCGCCGATCAGCCATTCCCAGAACGGAAAGGGCTTGGTGTGCGGATTGTCGACGCGAAACAGCTTGACGCCCTGGTCGACCCAAAGCTGAACGACATCCCTCAGTTCCACCCATAACGAGGGCAGCGCGTCCTTGGTGTAGAAATCGACATTGACGATGTCCTCGTATTTCTTCGGCGGGTTTTCCGCATATTTGATCGTGCCGTCGGGACGCCAGTCGAACCAGCCGGGATGCTCCGTCAACCAAGGGTGATCCGGCGACGCCTGGATGGCGAGATCGAGGGCGATCTCCAAGCCATGCCGGCCTGCCGCCTCGACCAGACGCCGGAAATCCTCGAATTCGCCGAGCTCGGGATGGATGGCATCGTGACCGCCCTCCTCGGAGCCGATCGCATAGGGGCTTCCCGGATCATCAGGCCCAGCTTTCAGGCTGTTGTTGCGGCCTTTCCGGTTGGTCGAACCGATCGGATGAATCGGCGGGAAATAGAGCACGTCGAAGCCCATGTCGCGGATGGCGGGCAATCTTGCGATCACGTCGTCGAACGTGCCGTGCCGGTCCGGATCGCCGCTCTGCGAGCGCGGGAAAATCTGGTACCAGCTGGCAAAGGCCGCGGCCTTGCGTTCGGCATCGACGGTGCTTGCCGTGGAGCGAAGCCGGAACGGCCGCCTGTCGGCCTTGTTCATCAGCTCCGATGTCCTGGGATCGAGCAGGATCGCCGTGCGCGCGGCATCCGACGCGTGTTCGAGGCGGTCGACCAGAGCTTGCAAGTCGGCGCCCAGCGCCGCAGGCGCGGCAGCCTTTGCCGCACGGGCGAGGTTCAGCCCTTCCTGCAGCTCGAGCTTCAGGTCCAGCCGGGCGTCGTTCTTCTTGGTCAGCTCGTAGCGGAAGATCGCAAACGGGTTTTTCCACGCCTCGACCGCGAACTCGTAACGTCCGGTGCGCTCCAGCAGGAACTCGGCACGCCAGCGGTCGTTTTCGATCAGATGCATCTCCGTCTCGTTCCAGTCCGCCATGGCATCGAGCGGACGCCAGAGCAGGACGGCTGCGATCGGGTCGTGGCCGTCGGCGAATATGTCGGCCTCGACGGTGACGATGTCACCGAGCACCCGCTTGACCGGGAAGCGCCCGTCATCAACGCGCGGCATGATGTTTTCGATGGCGAGCCGCGGCGATGCCGTCGCCTGCGCGATCTCCAGGGCGGGTCTGGAGGTGATCGGCGCCGGCGCCTTGCCTTCGATGACCAGCGCCTCGCCTGCCCGCAAACGCAGGGCCGCGCCATCGGCTGCGACTGGCAGAAAACCGGAGGCCGCTTCACGAAGTGCGGTCACCGGCGCCGGCGCGCTTTTCCGAAGGTCCCTGTTCAGCAGGATAAAGCGCACGTTGTCAGCGCTACGCAGATCCTGCACCTCGGATTGCAGAAGTGCCGAGACCGGTCCATTGGCATTGCGGATCAGGCGCAGCGAAGAGGCAGGCGCATGCTCGACCCTACCGATTTCGCTATTCGCAAGGCGGATTTCAGAGGAAAGATCGAAAGACAAGTCGTGGCGCAGTCCCCGAAGACCCGACCTGTTCCCATGCGTCGGATCGAGCGGCGTGGCCGCGCCATATTCGAACCCCATGGGAACCATCAGTCCCCCACCGAGCGAAGCGGCAAGGCGCAAGGCTCTCACGGCGCGCCGTTCGAGGATCTCGCGGCTCTCGGTTCCGTGCGCGATACGCCGGGCGAATGGCGGCTCCGGAAACGCGACCTGCCAGCCGAGCGGCTGCTGCACGCGATGCTCGTCGATGAACCATCTCTCGTCAAAATCCCACCAGGCCATCGACGAAAAGCAGCCGTCGAAACCTGACCCCTTGATGCCGCCCCTCACCGCAAAATCGGTGCCGGGCGTCCAGGCGAGGAATTGCGCCTCGGTCTTTTCGCGCACCGCCGCAATCAGCGATTTGAAAAGCGTCGGCGCGGCGCGATCGATCCCGAGCACCCGGTAGCCGGAGAGACCGAGACCGCTCAGCCGCTGCAGCCTTTCGGTCCATTCCGCCAACAGCTGCGATTGCCGTTCTGCCCCCATCGCCGTCATCGGCTCCGCCGGGTCCAATGGCGCGCGCCTTGGATCGACAGGACGAAAGCCTGCCTGGTGACCCGCCTTGCCGTCGAGCATCAGGTCCATCATCAAGGCGACGCCGCTCTTGCCGCCAGCCTCCGCCAGGCGCGCCATCCCATCCTCCATCCCGCTTCCGAGCGACAATTCAGGATCGAGACGATCGAAATCCCGGGAGGCAAACACGCTGCATTCACCGCCCCGGTCGAAGAGGGGCGCCGTCAGCACATGATCGAAACCGGTATCCGCCGCATGGTCGAAAACCTCGCGCCATGCATCGACGCCCCGGAGAAGGAGAGGATTGACATAATAGATCCGGGGTGGGGTGCTCAACACACCCCCGTTTGCAGAAAATGACATCGGCCGCCGCCTCGAGTTGCTTTTAAGGCAAACTACCTTTGGCGGTTGTTGTTCCACCGGCATGGCCAATTCGCGCGTGTATGAAATCATCGGCCGCGTCGGCGCCGGATCGACGGTGCGCGCTCCGTTCGAGCATCAAAGCCTTCTCGTGAGATGAAGAGACCTTGAGAATTTCAGCCACATCCGGGTAGTCTTCCATTGTCTACGGAGGGGGAGTCAGTTGGCTGTTGAGAGCGCATCCATGCTTCGATCGATACTCTTCGCCGCAACCCTTTCGGCCTGCGTCCTGTGCCTCACCTCCTGGAGCATCGAGACCGATCGTTCCACAGAGTACAAACACGGCCTGTTCGAAATCCGTGAGGAGGCCAGGCACTTCGTCGAGCGGGAGAACGCCAAAGGGCAACAGCAATGGGAGGTGCTGGAGCCGAACGCGAAGGTGCTGGTCCCCCGATGCGAAGTCCCGCTCCGGTCACAATGGACGCCGAAGAGCCTCGGCCGCTCGAAACCTAGCGTGATGGTGATATGCGCAACCGCCGTGCCGAATGATGTGATGAAAGGATGGGATGTGCATGTCCCTGTTGAGCGGAAGCCGCACCATCCTTAAAGAGCAGGCACCTGAGCATGATTTCATGTACTGAATGAAAGCACTCCGACTGCAATAGAGGCAACCAGACGTGAAGCCATCGGTGGAATTGTGCTCCTATCCCGAACTTGACGATCGAATCGTGATCGTTCGGGCGGGGGACGAAGTCGATGCCGTGTTTGTCCGGACAGAGAGATTCAACGTCCTGATCGATACGCTCGGCACGCCCGAGCTATGCCGGATGGCGCTGGATCTGCTTGAAGAAAAGGCTGCAGATCGCCCGCTGATCGTCATCAATTCCCACATGGATTGGGATCACTTCTGGGGAAATGCCGCCATTGCGGGGCGCGCTCCGATTATCGCGCATGCCGCAGCACTCGACCGCTTGCGTGATCCGTCTACGCTAAAGACCCTGAGAGACAAGGCGAGCGAGGAATCACGGTTTCGCAACGTCGATCTCGTGGCTCCCGATATCACCTTCTCCGGCTCGATGGTCCTCAACGGCGGCGATCTCACGCTCGAACTCATCCATACGCCCGGGCACACGCCCGACCATATCGCCATCTGGATTCCCGAACTGCGCATCTGCCTGGCCGTCGACGCGGTGGAATACCCTATCCCCGAAGTCTGGAGCAAAAGTGCCGAAGACCTTGGCCTGATCCGTTCTTCGCTGGAGCGGATTCGTGACCTCGATGCGAGGCTGGTCATCCCCGCGCATGGCCAGACATCTTCGCCTTCGACGGTGAAGGCGAACCTCGCCTATTTCGAAGCCCTGGCCGATCGTGTCGACGGGTTGAGCGAAAGCCAGCTGGCCGATGAGCAGCTTGGCCGTTCAAACGGTTTTCGGCTTGAAGACTTCATTGCCATTCCCGATGGGATGCCTGCAGATGCGGCAACGTTCTACCGAAACTGCCATGAGACCAACCTTGGCGCCACCGTTCAGGCTCATATCGAAAAACGGTAATCCGCATAAAGGGGCGGCAGGTGGGAGGCGATGACGTGAAACCTTTGGCAGGCGGGCGAACCGGGCAGATCTGGCGCGACGGCAATACCGTCATCAGACCATCCGGCGCATGGACACCGACGGTGCATCGGTTTTTGTGGCATCTCAGGAGCCGAGGCTTTCTGGCGGCGCCGGAGCCGATCGGCGTCACGGGAGAAAACCAGGAGATCGTCAGCTACGTCGCCGGGCGCGTCTGCGAAGACTTGGCGGATCCATTTGTCGGATCGGAGACGATGCTGCTGTCCGCGGCCAGGCTTCTGCGCGACTTTCATTCGGCATCTGAAGGGTTTCTGGCAACGGATCGCGAGGCCCAAACCTGGATGCTGCCGCCGCAGGAACCGCGCGAGATCATCTGCCACGGAGATTACGCGCCTTATAATGTCGCCACGGCAGAGCACGAAGCTGTCGGGATCATCGATTTCGACACAGCCCATCCCGCACCACGCCTCTGGGATCTGGCCTATGCGGTTTACCGCTGGGCACCCTTGTCCGATCCCTCCCATCCCGGCGTGACGTCAAGCCTCGACGAACAGCTGCGGCGAGCGGCAATCTTCTGCACGGCCTACGGCACGACGGCAGAAGAGCGGAGCCAGCTTCCAGAGATGATCCGCAGGCGGCTTCAGGCGCTCGTCAATTTCATGCTGGCAAGCGCCTCGGCTGGAGACCAGACCTTCGCGGAGGACGTGGCTGCAGGAGACGCCCGGCTGTATCGCGGCGATATCGACTATATCGATCAGCATCGAGACCGACTGCTGACAGCGCTGCGCTGCTAAAGCCACTTCCTACGACGGAAGAAGCCGAACAGGCCGAGGCACAAGACGGCGATAACGCCGAGCACGACAAAATAGCCATACTGGGTTTTCAGTTCCGGCATGTCGCTGAAATTCATCCCGTAAATGCCGGCGATCGCCGTTGGGACGGCGAGGATCGCCGCCCAGGCGGCGAGCTTGCGGGCAATCGCCGTCTGCTCGGTCTGGCCGATCATCACGCTGGCCTCGAAGGCGAAAGCCAGCACCTCGCGCAGCGCATCGATATCTTCCTGAACCCGGCGAACGTGATCGGTCACATCGCGAAACAGCGACTGCAGCGTCGGATCCATGCCGGGCAGATCGATGTGCTCATATCGCCGGCAGACGTCGACGAGCGGCACCACGGCGTTGCGCAGCCGCAGAAGCTTGCGGCGTAAGAGGTAAAGCCGCTCGATATCGGACTTCCCCAGCTGTTCGCGCAGCACCAGATCTTCGAGCTTCTCCACCTCCTCCTGCACGACCTCGATGACCGGCATGTAGTTGTCCACGATGAAATCGAGGATGGAATAGAGAATGTAATTCTCGCCGTGGGCCAACGCCGCCGGCGTTGCCTCGCATCGCTGCCGCACCGCCAGATAAGAAGACGAATCCCCGTGGCGAACCGAGACGACGTAACCGCGGCCGACGAACAAATGCGTTTCGCCGAAGATGATTTCGTCATCCTTCATATGGGCGGTCCGGGCGACGATGAACATTGCGTCCCCATAAATCTCCAGCTTCGGGCGCTGGTGGGGCTGCGCCGCGTCCTCGATCGCCAAGGCGTGGAGATTGAATTCGGCCTGGACCTGATGCAGCAGCACTTCATCCGGCTCGTGCAGACCGATCCAGACGATGGCATTCTCCCGACTGCGCCATTCGCCCGCCTCTTCTATCCTGATGTCGCGAATGCGCTGCCCATGCTGATACACGGCCGCAGCCACAACGCCGCGCCGCTCATACGGCGGCGAGGCAGAGCCACTGCCGGCCTGCGGGGAAACACTGTCCAGATCCTTCAGCCGTTCCAATCCTGCCCTCCTCCTGCTCCCGCGCAGATCACGCCTCCGCAAGCAACGCCGGCTAGGCGCCGCGTCAATCATAATGCTATTTTGTAAAACATGCATCCGCCTCTATGCGAGGCTGAGTGGGCCTGCTCCGCCCGGGGAGAGGCGTCAACCGACTTCATCATGTCTGGCTCCTCTCAACTCTCTGACGCATCGATAAATATTTCCGGCGCGATGGGGATATGTTCTGCGCAAAAGCGACGTCAGGCTGTTAAGCGGCATTTTACAAATTGAGCAAATCGTTAAATTTTTTTCTGTACAAAAGTCCCTAGCCAAGCGGCATGAAGCCGGACCGTTCGATCGAGGACTTTCAATGCGTCGTCCAAACATTAAATCGAGTTTGCTGTTGATTTTCAGCGGTATAGCTCTTCTCTTCGGTCTCGTCGCCTATCTTGCGGTCGACGGCCTTCGAAACACGAACGGCTCCACCGAAGAAATCGCGACCCATTGGCTGCCGAGCGTCCAGGCTTCGCAATCGATCAATCTGGCCATGACGAATTTGCGTCTCGCTTACCGCGATCACATCATCGCTCAGACCGAGGCGGAAAAGAAAACACGCGAAGAGGCCATCAAAATCGCCGAGGATACGGTCGGCAAATCAGTGGATACCTATCTTTCGCTGGCCTCGTCCGACCACGAGCGCGAACTGATCAAGACAATCAAGGAGAGCGTTGGAGGTTACATCGCCAGCAGCTCGCAGCTGCTCGCCCTTTCCCGCGCCAACAAGACCGAAGAGGCCGGGCAATATCTGGGCGGCGAGATGCGCACCTACTCAGATAAGCTCAAGGAAGCCACGACCACCCTGGTCGAATTGGACGTCAGCGGCAGCAACAAGGCTGCCGCCCTCAGCAAGGAAACCTTCGATTCCATAGAATTCTATCTGCTTGCCGCCATCATTGTTGCCGGTTTGCTCGTTGTCGGCGCCATCGCCTTCGTGCTAACGGGTATCGCCAATCCGATTACCGGCATCACCGCTTCGATGCGGCGGCTTGCCGACGGCGACACAGATGCGGAGATTCCGTTTGCCGACCGCGCAGACGAAGTCGGATCGATGGCGGGAGCCGTCGAGATCTTCCGCCAAGCCGCGATCACGAATAAGCGGATGGCACTGGACGCCGAAGAAAACCGCAACAGGGCGGAGGCCGATCGCGTCGCAGCCCAGAAGCAGGCGGAGGCAGACGCCTCGGAGCGGCTGCGCGTCGCCACCTCGGGCCTCGCCGCCGGCCTGAAGCGGCTGGCCGCAGGCGACCTCGCCTTTCAGATCAACGAGACCTTCGCACCCGATTTCGAGGCGCTGCGCCACGACTTCAACCAGTCCGTCACCCAGCTTGGCGCGACGCTCCGGGCGATTTCCGAAAGCATCGGCACGATCGATGAAGGCACGCGGGAGATCTCTTCCGGTGCGAGCGATCTGTCGAAGCGCACGGAGCAGCAGGCGGCCTCGCTCGAAGAGACGGCGGCAGCACTGGAAGAGATCACCGCAAACGTTTCTAACTCCAGCAAGCGGACAGAGGAAACTCGCACTGTGGCCACCGAGGCAAACCGCAGCGCCGGCATCTCCGCGGAAGTCGTCTCCCATGCCGAAGAGGCGATGGAGCGCATCGAAACTTCGTCGCAGCAGATCTCCAACATTATCAGCGTCATCGACGAAATCGCCTTCCAGACCAATCTTCTCGCTCTCAATGCCGGTGTGGAAGCGGCGCGCGCCGGCGAGGCCGGCAAGGGCTTCGCCGTCGTCGCCCAGGAAGTGCGCGAACTCGCCCAGCGCTCGGCAAGTGCAGCCAAGGAAATCAAGGGCCTGATCCAGAACTCTTCGAAGGAAGTTGAAAGCGGCGTCAAGCTGGTGCGCGATACCGGCCAGGCCCTGAAGACCATCGGCGGCTTCATCACCCAGATCAATCACCATATGGATTCGATCGCCACCTCTGCGAAAGAGCAGTCCATCGGCCTCAGCGAAGTCAATGTTGCGGTCAACCGGATGGACCAGACCACGCAGCAGAACGCGACCATGGTGCAACAGTCGACGGCGGCATCCGATTCACTCGCGCAGCAAGCCCAGACACTTCGCGAGCTTATCGCCCAGTTCAAGCTCGACGATACGGCGTTCAACCAGTCGTCGGCCCTTCGCTCGACGGTGAGAACGATGGCGCAGCCGACCCGCGCGCCCATCCATGCAGTGGCCGCAGGCCGTTAAGACGGATGCGAAGGGGCGGCCCCTGCCCTGACCGCTTGGACGGACGAGATATGAAGGCGCCCGGCATCGCCGGGCGCCTCTCATTTTGTCATGCCGCGTAGGCCGGATTGCGCCGCGCGCCCATTCTCAGCACGAAGTAGATCGCCCCGCCGATACCGACGCCGAAGAACCAGCCATAGGTGCCCCACCAATCCGGCAGGATCGAGGTGAAGGTCGGCAGGATCGAGGAGAACAGCGCACCGACCACGAATGCGATAAAGGCATTGCCGTGCCATCCGCTCTGGAAGCGGAACTCGCCATTCTCATGATAGAGCGCCTCGACGTTCAGCTGACTTTTCCGGATGAGATAGTAATCCACCATCATGATGCCGAAGATCGGCCCCATGGTCGAGCCGATGAAGTTGACGAAATGCGCCGCACCCGTCTCCCAGGGAGCAAACGGATAAAGCACCAGCGCGATCAATGCGGCGATGTATCCGCCGCGTTTGAAGTTGATCTGGCGCGGGAAGACATTGGCGAAATCGAAGGCCGGCGAGACGAAGTTCGCCACGACGTTGATGCCGAGCGTTGCGATCGCGAAGGTCAGTGCCGCAAGCAGCGCCAGGAACCAGCTGTCGAATTTCGCCGATATCATTTCCGGATGCAGCAGGACCTCGCCATATACGGTGAAGGCGGCGGTCGTCGTGACACCTGCGACAAGGCAGAACGCCAGAAGATTGATCGGCAGACCCCAGAGGTTCCCCTTGCGCAGCGCCTTTTCGCTCGTTGCGTAACGCGAGAAATCGCAGAAGTTCAGGTAAAGCGCTGCGAAATAGGTAATCCAGGTGGCGGCCACCGCGGCAAGCGCCGCGATCGAGCCGGGCTCGCCCGGCACGCCGGCATCCTTGGTCTTCTCGATCAGCACGTCGCGCGGGATTTCCGAACCGAAGGAGAAGGTCCCCGATTTGACGACCAGATAGACGGCCAGGATCAGCATCATGATCCAGACGGCGGGACCGGCCCAATCCTGGAACTTGCGAACCGTTTCCATTCCCCGCTGGATGATCAGCAGTTGCAGCGCCCAGACGATGACGTAGCAGATGAGTTCCAGGGTCGAGTGGCCGAGCATATGGCTGTTCTGGTGGAAGGCGAGCAGGCTCTCGTTCCTGATCAGAAGAGCGACGATCGCACCGGATGCGGCGGCAGTCTGCGCGCCGTACCAGAAGCAGGCGACCACCGCCCGGACCAGGGCCGGAACGTTGGCGCCGAATGTGCCGAAGGAGGCGCGCGCCAGAACCGGAAAGGGTACGCCGGTGCGCACACCCGCATTGCCGACCAGGCTCATCAGAAGAAAGATGACCAGCGAGCCGATGCCGATGGCGATGACGAAATTCACGAAGCTGCCGCACAGCAGGAACAGGCTCGCCGCCAGATAATAACCCCACAGGCTGTGAACGTCAGATGTCCAGACGTTAAAGATACTGAACGCACCCCATTTGCGCTCCTCGGCGGGTGCAAGATCCTCGTTGTATAACGAGGGAGACGGATTTCGTATGCTCATGAATGCCCTCCCATATCCCCTGAGGCCGACTCGACCACGGACGGAAGTCTGCTCCTCATTTGAGCATCTGACAATTTAATAGTCACATTGTACACAATGTCGGCGGCCGCGCTGTACAGATCCACCTGAGCGCGCCCGGCCTGTTCACTGCGCGCCGACGATACGTCCGGCCAGGCGAAACGGGCTTGCGACGGCGGCGCCGGCCGCGTCGAAGACATAGGCGCCGACGTCGCCGGCGGATGAACGCTTGCCGTTTTCGAAGGAGGCAAGCTGCGCACCGAACTTGGCGAGGGATGCGTAACGGTCATGCCCGAGCCCATCGGACGCCTGGATCGACGTGATATCGATGACCCGGAGCCTTTCTTTCACGGCGGCCTCCTCGATGACGGGATCGTTAATATCGAGACGCCCGACGCGCGGCCGCTCCCCGGCGATGAAGCTCGAGGCTACGAGCGCCCGATCGTCCTTCGAGACCAGAAGAGAAATGGGCATCGGCATTCGGCCGATATCCTTCAGCTGAGACCGGAAGACATCGACGTCGATATCGGGGGCGGCGAGCACCACCGCCAGTTTGCCGACGACATCGTCGCGGTGCTGCAGCCTGAGCTCCCGCACCGTTTCCATGACCAGGAACCCGCCCATGCTGTGCCCGAACAGGATGATGCGTTTCACCTTGCCGGAGGCAGAAAGCGATGTGACGAGGGAATCGAGTGCGCTGCGCGAGGCGAGCGCCGCATCGCGGTCGGCGACATATCCGGCAACAGCTGCAGCCGAAGGCCAGGAAAACAGGATCGGAGCACCCCGTATATTCGCATCCGCGGCGATCTGTGCCGTGCGATAGAGCGCCTCCTGATAACTGTAGTTATAGCCATGCACGAAGATGCCGACGGTGCCGTCCGGCTGAACCGACCGAAGCGCCTGCTCAACGAAGGCGTCCTTTGCAAACTGCTTGCGCCCGATGACGGCAAATTGCCGTTCGGGATCCGGCATCGAGGTGGGGTATGCGATCGTGATACCCTTCCTGTCCGAAGGCACCGAAAAAGCATATTGCTCATAGGTGAGGTTGTCGGCCCATGCGCTCCCGAAGCCGCCGCGCACGGTATCGGGGGCCCTGTTCGTCGCGGCCAGCACGCTCACCCGGTTCGAAACGGTCTCATCGGCACGAGCCTGCAGATGGACCGGCTTCAAGACATCGGGCGACGGTCTCGAGACGCAGCCCGTCAGTGTCGTCATACTGACCGCGATCAGCATGGCCGAAGCGATTTTCGCAAGCCCGTTCAAACGTCGTTGCTGCATCGAGCGATCCCCTCGCAAGTCAAGGTGTGCCGCGGCCACATCGGTGGCCGCTGCAATGGCTGATGGCTGACGGAGTTCGTCCTCAGGCTTCCACCGGGACGTCGGCTTTAACGCCTTCATCCCTCGGGATCCTGAACCAGGCGACGTAGAGCGCCGGCAGGAACAACAGGGTGAGCGCGGTTCCCACAACGATGCCGCCCATCATGGCATAGGCCATCGGCCCCCAGAAGATCTCGCGCGAGATCGGGATCAGCGCGAGGGTGGCAGCCGCGGCTGTCAGCATGATCGGCCGCATGCGGTGCTCGGTGGCCTCGATGACCGCCTGCCAGGCCGCGACACCTTCGGCGCGCAGATGCTCGATCTGTACGACCAGGATGACCGAGTTGCGGATCAGGATGCCGATCAGCGCCAAGACGCCGAGGATCGCCACGAAGCCCATGGGCGCGTTGCTGAGCAGGAGCGCCGCGACCACGCCGATCAGCGCCGTCGGCGCCACCGCAAAGACCAAGAAGAGGCGGCTGAAGCTCTGCAGCTGGATCATCAGGATCGTCGCCATGATGAACAGCATCAGCGGAGCCACCGCCGCGATCGGCCCCTGGGCCTCGGCGCTCGATTCGACCGCGCCGCCCACTTCCACCTTGTATCCCACAGGCAGGTTCTTCTGGAATTCCTCGACCTTCGGCTTGAGCTGGTCGACGATCGTGGCCGGCTGCGTCGAACCGATGACGGCCGCCTTGAGGGTGATGGTCGGCTGCCGGTCACGACGCCAGATCGTTGGCTGCTCGAGCTCGTAGCGAAAGTTCGCCACCGCCGAGAGCGGCACGACCTTGCCGTTCGAGGTCGAGAGCTGCAAATTCTCAAGCGTCTGGATGGAGTCGCGCTCCGAAGCCCTCGCCCGCCCTATGACGTTGACCAGGTAGATGTCGTCGCGGATCTGCGTGGCGGTGGAGCCTTCGACGATGCCGTTGAGAGCGGTGGCGATATCCTCCGAGGAGACGCCGAGCTGGCGCGCCTTGTCCTGCAGCACATCGACCTTGACCACACGTGAGGGCTCGTTCCAGTCCAGCACCATGTTCGACAGCAGCGGATGCGTGCCGACGACGCCGGCAAATTGCTGGGAGACATCCCGGACCTTCTGGATATCGGGGCCGCTGATGCGGTACTGGACCGGCTTGCCCACGGGCGGGCCTATATCGAGAAGCTTCACGAAAGCGTCGGTGCCGGGGAAGGTTTTCGTCAGATAGTCCTGCAGGTCCGCCCGCACCTTGTCGCGCACGTCGAGGCCCTTGGTGACGATCACCGTCTGTCCGAACGACACGTCGGGCGTCTGCACGTCGAAGGAGAGGATAAAGCGCGGGGCGCCCTGGCCGACATAGGTCGTCCAGTGGTCTATATCCTTGTTGCCGGCCAGCATCTCCTTTTCGAACCTGGCCATCTGTCTGTTGGTCTCGGCAATCGAACTGTTGTGCGGCAGGTTCCAGTCGATGATCAGCTCAGGCCTGTCGGAATTGGGGAAGAACTGCTGCTGCACCAGCCCCATGCCGCCGATCGAGAGGCCGAAGACGCCGACCGTCAGAATGATGGTGATCCAGCGCCAGCGCATCGCCAGCCCCAGAAGCCAGGAGAAGACGGCGGCAAAACGACCCTTCTTTTCGTGATGCGACTTCATGGTCTTCGGCAGGATGGTGACGCCGAGGAGCGGCGTGAACAGCACCGCCACGACCCAGGAAACGACCAGCGAAACCGCGATGACCACGAAAAGCGTGAAGGTGAATTCGCCAGCGGCGCTGTTGTTGAGACCGACGGGAATGAAGCCCGCGACGGTGACAAGCGTTCCCGTCAGCATTGGAAAGGCGGTCGAGGTATAGACGTAGGTGGCAGCTTTCCTCAGATCGTCGCCCGCCTCCAGGCGGGCCACCATCATTTCGACGGCGATCATGGCGTCGTCGACGAGCAGCCCGAGCGCGATGATGAGCGCGCCAAGCGAGATGCGCTGCAGCGAGATGCCGGAATATTCCATCACCACGAAGGTGATCGCCAGCACGAGCGGTATGGAGATCGCCACCACCATGCCGGCGCGAAGGCCAAGACTGATGAAGCTGATGACGAGCACGATGACGATCGCTTCGAAGAGCGCGCGGGTGAAGCCCGAAACCGCTTCATCGACGACCTGCGGCTGGTCGGAAACGCGGTGGACATCCACGCCGATCGGAAGATCGGCGACGACGCGTTTCATCTGCGCGTCGAGCCCCTCGCCGAACTGCAGCAGATTGGCGCCCTGCTTCATGCCGATCGCAAGCCCGATCGCCGGCTCGCCGTTGAAGCGAAACAGCGCCGACGGCGGGTCGACATAGCCGCGCTTGATCGTGGCGACGTCGGTCAGCGGGAAGAATCGGTCGTTGATGCGGAGGTTGATCGACCGCAGGCTTTCCTCGGAGGAGAACTGTCCGCTCACCCGCAAGGCGATACGCTCCGGCCCGGCATCGACGAAGCCGGACTGCGTGACGGCATTCTGCGCCTGCAGGGTCTGGATGACCGACTGCTGGTCGATGCCGAGGGCTGCGATCTGGCGGGTGGAGAATTCGAGATAGATCGCCTCGTCCTGCGCGCCGATCACATCGACCTTGCCGACATCGGGCACGGTCAGAACTTCGGAGCGGGCATTTTCCACGAGATCGCGGAGCTGGCGCTGGCTMAATCCGTCGCTGGTGAAGGCATAGATGTTTCCGAATACGTCGCCGAAGCGATCATTGAAGAAGGGGCCGACCACGCCGGTCGGAAAATCAGACTTGATATCGGCGATCATGTTGCGGATGCGCAGCCAGGTCGGCGCAACATCCCGAGCCTTGGTCGTCGGCAGCAGTTCGACGAAGACGGTCGTCTGGCCGGCAACGGTCTCGCTCTTGGTGTAGTCGAGCGATTCCAGTTCCTGGAGCTTCTTCTCGATCCGGTCGGTCACCTGCCGTGTGACTTCCTCAGCGGAAGCGCCGGGCCACTGGGCGGTGATCACCATCGTCTTGATCGTGAAGTTCGGGTCTTCCTCGCGGCCGAGGTTCAAATAGGAGAAGGCGCCGGCGAGAATGAAGACGATCATGAAGTACCAGACGAGCGAACGGTGTTCGAGCGCCCAGTCGGAAAGATTGAAGGACTTCACTGGCTGATCTCCTGGTCGATCCTGATGGCCTGGCCATCTTCAAGTTTATGCACGCCGGCCACGGCCACCCGTTCTCCGGGGGCGAGCCCTTCGATGACGCGGACGGTATCGCCGTCGGCGACGTCGCCGTCGATCTTCACGCGGCGGAGCGAGACCTTCTTGCCGGGCACATCGACGATCCAGACGCTCGGACCGTCGGTACCGGCAAGGACTGCGGAAGACGGCAGCACGATCTCTGGATCGGCAGCGATGGTGGCCGAGGCCGATATCACAGCGCCGAGCCTGAAGGCTTCAGGCGGGTCGCTCAGCGCAATCTTGGTCCTGCTCGTGCGCGTGGCCGTCTCCGCCTCCGGCGCGATCTCCCGCACCACCCCCGATGTGCGAATTGAGGGATCGAGCTGCAGCGTCACCTCGAAAGGCGCGCCGACCTTCAGTTTCTGGGCGGCGCCCTGCGGCACGTCGACCACGGCGTCACGCTTGTCCGGCCGCGCGATCGTGACGACGGTCTGGCCGGCAGAGACGACCTGCCCGACCTCGGCCGAGGTCGCCGTCACCACCCCGTCGAACTCCGCCTGAAGCTGGGCATAGCCGAGCTGCTCCTTGGCCTTGTCGAGATTGGCCTGCGCCTTGGCGACGGCAGCGGCGGCGGTCCGTCTCCCCTGCTCGGCCTCTTCGAGCGCGGCCTCGGTGCCGGAGCGCGACTCCAGCAACGCGCGCTGGCGCTGCTCGGTGGTCACCGCGTTTCTGAGCTGGGCGTCGCTGTTTTCTACGTCGGACTGCGCGTTGCGCACGGCAAGCTCCAGCGCCACGGGATCGATGGCCGCAACCACGTCACCCTTCCTGACGATATCGCCGACGTTGACGTTGCGGGCGATCATTCGCCCGAGAATCCGGAAGCCGAGATCGGTCTCGATCGTCGGCTCGATGGTGCCGGTCAGGCTGAGGCTCGAAGCCGGCGTCTGCTTGACCGTCATCGACAGCACCGGGCGGGCCGCTTCCTCCCCGCTCTCTTCTGCCTTCGGCGAGCAGGACGAGACCAGGGCGGTGCCCACCATCAGTGCGGCTATCTTGAGACGAATACTCACTTGGAAGCTTCCTTAAGATAAGACACGATTTCACCGGGCCTGAGAAACTTGGTTCCGTCGGTCACCACGACCTCTCCTGCCGTCACACCCGATTTGACGATGAAGCTGCCGGTCTCGTAACCGGCGATCTCAACCGCCCTGACCGAAGCGGCCGACGATGCGGGATCGACGATCCAGACAGCCGGTTTGCCGTCTTTGGAGGTCATGGCCGACCAGGGCAATTGGATGACCTCCTGCGGGACGTAAGTGAATCGCCCGACGACGGGGGCGCCGAGCGGAATGGGAGCATTGCTCGTTATCGCGACCTTGACCCTGATCGTGCCGGTGGAAGAATCGATCGTCGGAGAAATCTCGCGAACCCTAGCCGCGATCTTCTGCGAAGGGTCCGACAGAAGAGTCACGGTTCCATCGCCGTCCACCGGACGCAGGAATGCGCTTTCGACCACTTCGAACACGGCGTCACGGTCGCCGTCATGAGCAAGGGTGAAGACGACCTGGGCTGCCTGCGCCACCTGTCCTACTTCGGCATTGCGGGCGGTGATCACACCGTCGGCATCCGCCTTCAAATCAGTGTAGGACAGAGTGTCCTGAGCGGTTTCCAACAGTGCCTGCGCCGACTTCGTCGATGCCTGCGCGGTCAGAAGCGCTTCTTGCGCCTGATCGAGCGCGGCACGCGTCGTCACCTGCGTTCGAAACAGGCTCTGTTGGCGGTCGTATGCAAGCTGCGCCTGGGTCTGCTGCGCCTCAGCGGACTGAAGATTGGCGGCGGCCACATCCAGGTCGGCCTTCTGCTCTTCCGGATCGATGCGCGCCAGCACCTCGCCCGCCTTCACGCTCTGCCCGACCTCCACCAGCCGCTCGACGATCTTGCCGCTGACGCGGAAGGACAGATCGGTCTGGATACGGGCCCGGACTTCTCCGGTCAGCACGCCGCCCTCGGCCAGCGGCTCAGACTTGGCCACGACGACGCCGACCTGCCGCGGGATAGGCTCTGTCGGCCCGCTCGAATCGCTGCATGATCCGAGACCGATGGCGCATACGATCGTTGTGGCGACCAGAATGGTTCTCATAGTTGACCTCTTGCTCTCAACGGCAGCTGCTATATAATTGACTGACGGATTAGTCAATGAAACTTTGCGTCGCGGGAATGAGGTGCGCGCAGCCAACAGGAGGAGCTAGGAAATGGCAGCTCAAAAGAAGCTCACAAGGGCGGAACAGAAGGCGCTGCGGCCGATCCAGATCCTGGATGCCGCCTTTGAGGAATTCGTCAAATGCGGCTTTGCCGGCACACGCGTCGAAGACATCGCTGACAGAGTCGGCGTCACCAAGGGCACGGTCTACGTCTACTTCGAGACGAAGGAAAAGCTATTCGAAGCCATGATCAACCATTTCTCCGTGCCCTTTCAGGAATTGGTCGCGATCGCCGATCGGCTCAGCGGCGGCTCCGCCGAGAAACTGGCCTCCATTCTCGGCCTCTTTTACGACCGGATCCCCGAGGACCGCGCGACGCGCGAATTGACGCGGCTGGTCATCTCGGAGGGACAGCGTTTCCCCGACCTGATCGATCGCCACCACGATCAGTTCATTGCCCCGATCATCGCCAAGATCGACGCCCTGATCCTGGAGGGCGTGGCATCGGGGGAGTTTCGCCCAGTTCCCGTGGAATTCTCCGACATCGTGGTCGCGCCCATCCTGACGACGACGGTTCTGCGGCTGATATTCGACGACCGCCGCGTGCCCACTCCCAACAAGGAGGCCTTCCTGCGGACCTATTTCGACCTGCTGTTCAACGGCCTGCTCACCAAACCTCAGTGATCGCTAAGGGCTCCTAGCGCAGCGATCATCGCTTCGTTTGCCGCAGCGCTGCGGCCGGTTTTCGCCGAAAGCCGAAAAATAGGCGAAGGCGCACGTAGCTTTTCTGAAGTCTTTATGTGAAAACATCGCGTTAGCTTGTGTCTTCGAAGGCGAAACCTCAATTCGCGACGGAATAAAGTGGAACGCAAAGTCAATCTCAAGGATGTCGCGCGCGACGCTGATGTATCGCTTAGTACGGCCTCGCATGCGCTGAACGGAACCGCGCCGCTGACGGTCGAAGTGCGCGAAAGGGTTCTGGATTCGGCCAAACGCTTAGGTTATCTCGACCGCCGCAGGAAGAAGGCGACGATCGCGGCGCTGCGCGTCCTGCTTCTTGCCATTCCGGGCGATGCCGCGCCGGAGAGCGACCTCAACCTGGTGAGCTGGACGATCCTCAACGGTCTCAGGAAGGAGTGCGAGCGTCGCGGCATCCGGATCGTGCCTTTCGTCAGCACCGGCCGGCGCATCGACGGCGCCCAGGTCAGGCAGATCGCGCTCTCCGAGCGCGCCGACGGCATCGTGGTGCTGAACGACGATCAGCCGGAGCTCATCCGCAGCCTCTCCTCCCCTGATATGCCTGTTGTCATCGTCAACGGCGAGGATCCTGCCATGCTGGTCGATACGGTGACACCGGAAAACCGCTTCGGGGCGCGGCTCGGCATCGAGCACCTGCTGGCGCTCGGACATCGCCGCATCCTGCACCTGACCTGGAAGGGCCGCACGACGATCCAGCGCCGATATGACGGTTTTTCCGATGCCTATTTCGCAGCGCAGCTTCCGGTGCCCGAAGACATGATCGTCGAGGCCGAAGGATATGAGCCTCGTCACGGCGAAGCTGCCATCAACGCACTGCTTGACCGCGATCCCACGATGAAAGGTGCCACCGCCGTCTTCTGCGCCGCCGACAATCTGGCGCTCGGCTGCTTGAAGGCATTGGCCGATCGCGACATAGGCGTGCCTGAAGCGATCTCCGTGCTGGGCTTCGACGATATCGTCCCCGGCGAATTCAGCCGTCCGCCGCTGTCAACGGTCAGCGTTCCCACTGACAAGCTCGGCGCTGCCGCGCTTGCGCTCATCGAACAGAGGCTGGTCGCCAACGACCCGCAGCGGCCGGCCCATCGCCTGGAACTCGGATGCCACCTCGTCCTGCGCGGCAGCATTGCGCCGCCGCGCTAAAAACCTGTAGGAAGACGACAGAATCTTGAGGGCTCCATAGCCCCAAATCAACGCAAGCGCTCCGCCCGCAGGCGCGTATCCCGCGGACTTTCGCCGAAGGTGCTGCGGTAGATGATGGAGAACCTGCCGGCATGGGCGAACCCCCATATCATGCAGATTTCGCGGACGGATCGCTGGTTCGTTGGATCCCGCAGTTGCTCACGGGCCGCTTGCAGCCGGATCGTGCGCAGGTAACCAGCCGGCGAGGTTCCCCTGAAGGCCTTGAAGCCCGTCTGCAGCGCACGAAGGGAAACGCCGACATCGTCCGCAACCATCGTCATGGTGAGAGGTTCTGCGATATTGGCATGCATATAGTCGATGGCACGCCGGACATGCCAAGGCGCAACCAGCGACACTTTCTTTTTTTCCAGATGGCCTGACAGACGGTGGTGGCCAAATCGGATGACGAGATGCGCGAGCGTTTCGCTCATCGTTGCCGTGGCGAGAGGAGAAGACAGAAGCGGACCGCCGTTGCGCATGCCCTGTACGATCGTCTGCACCAGGTTGCCGATAAGCTGGCCCGACTGCGTCGCGAGATCCAGGATGGGCTCAAGGTCAAGCGATTCGGAGAGCGGCGTTTCCACAAGCGAAACGAGCATTCGCCTGACGACCTGCCAGTCCAGAAAGAGAACGTCCGACCTATGCGGGCCTTGGATGAAACGATCACCGGCCTCATGGTTGTTGGCCATTAGAAGATGACCGGCGCCGCTTTCAACCACCCTTTTTCCGATCGACAATCGATGGGATCCCGTCTGCGGCAGGTAAAACGCAAGATGTTGCGGCGTTTCATCGAGCGTTCGGAGTGTCCAGGAACTCTGGTATACCGAATGAATCACCGTGAATGCCTCGGTCCTCCTCAAGTCCGCCGCCCAGGCGAAAGTCCGGTCGTTGCTCAGCGGCTGCGCGCCGAAAACCCCGTATCCTGTCGAAAAGGCTTGAACCATCGATTCGAAGTTGGTGCCTTCATGTGTCGGCACAAACCCATAACCCTCAGGCTCAAGAACGCGGGCTGTATTCTCGGGTCTCAATGAAATCATGCAACTCGATTCTTTTCTCTAGCCACACGAGACGTCATCGCGACTGGCCTGACCAATCTCGATGAGGTAAGCAGGACCGCCAACACCATGGATGAATTTCCTTGCCACTGATGGAAATAAAGCGTCCCCTCCTCTTTAGCTTCACACCTACAGTGTAATTCAAAACGATCCGAAAATGAAGTACGTTCCTCTAAACCATGTCGCGGCCCATTTTCTGCGAGACGTACAACCGGCGCGGGTTGCCTCCCGCAACGAACGGGACCTCTTGCGGTTGATCTGGAAGTCTCCGGGGATCGAGCGCTCCGACCTGACCGAGCCGCTCGATCTCACCCAGCAATCCCTGCACAGGATCGTCGCCCGGCTTCATGAGCGCGGAATGATCGTGTTTTCGCATTCGGAAGGCCGGCGGGCGGGCCCACCCAGTCCGGAGCTGACGCTGCGAAAGGATTGGTGTCTGACGCTTGGCATCTCCGTGAATGTCGGCTCGATCGGCCTTTGCCTCATGGGTTTCGGCGAGCCTCTGGAAAATATGGAAATCCCGCAGGCAGGCGCTTCGCTGCCGGCGGAGCTGGAACGGATTGAAGCGGCGGTCGAAGACATTCTTGCCCGCCGGGGCGCCACACGGCGCGACGTGCTCGGCGTCGGCCTCGCGGTCGCCGGCCACCGCATGCTGGAGACGGCCTTCAACTGTCCTCTGCCGCTCGCTCATTGGTCGCTGATAGACTTGGCGCCTTTGCTTGGGGAACTGCTTGGCCTGCCGGTCTGGGCAGACAATGTCGCCCGGACCGCAGCTTTGGCGGAAGCAATTTTCGGCGTTGGCCGTGATGTCGCGGATTTCGCTTATATCGCCCATCTTCATGGCTACGGCGGCGGCCTGGTGTCCGGAGGCATGCCGTTTCGCGGCAGCTTCGGCAACGCCGGCGAATTCTCCGTTCTCTTCGCGCGTCAGGACTATGACGATCGCCCCGCACTCGGCCAATTGCTCGAATATCTTCGCAGCAAGGGGCGCTCGGACCTAACTCTCAAGGATCTGAAGAACGAAAAGCTGGTGGATTGGGAGGGCGTTCGCGAATGGGTCGACCGCGTCATGCCGGCCCATAATCGCGCCATCAATGCGATCTGCGCGATCTTCGACCCGGCCCTCATCGTCCTTGGCGGCGAGCTTCCGCCTTCGCTGGCGAGAATGCTGATCGAACGGACCGAATTCAACAATCTGCCTCGGCACGGCGTCTTGCGCGACGTTCCCAGCCTTGCCGTGGCACAGATCATCGATGCCCCGGGCGCAATCGGCGCGGCCCTGATCCCGCTGTTCGAAACCGTTTTGTGATACCCGGTCGCCGGCAGTACCTCGATGAAGCGGAACCCGAGGAGTTGCCTATCAGAACTTGAAGCGGCCCAGGCGATCGAACCCGAGCTGCGCTATCTAGACCGTTTTGCATTTAGGTTGACCCATATCCTGCGTTTCGGATGTAGTTTGCGCATTCGTTTGGTTTGATTGTCTCTATGGTTCGAGCCAAA